>NZ_CP023067.1:0-636875 GCF_002288525.1 Sinorhizobium sojae CCBAU 05684 | reverse complement strand
AGCACGATAGCGACAGCCGCCGTCAGAACGGCGACAAGAATCCAGAACAACATGATGGGGAAATACTATGAGGGCCCCGTCATTCCAACTCGAAATCCGGAAATGACGGAGATTTGAGGCGTTTCGCCGCAAGGGCATATCCGGAGGCGCGCCGCCGCGAGACCGAAAGGTCGCAAAGTGTGCAGAGCCAGCGCGACAGCTTCAGGTCAATGGCGTCCAGCTTCCGTCGCTGTTGCGGCATGCCGCACCGCGCGCCGTCGTCGACTGACCCGTGATGGTGACCGTATGGCTGTACTGGCGGCAGTTCTGGGAGCCCACCTGGTAGGGAGCGGCGGCAACCACGGAGCCGCTGACGCCCTGCCCTTCCCAGAGGACCGGCTGGCCGCCGGGCGCTGCTTCAAGCGCGCGATATTCCGCCTCGAGCGCCCTTTGCCGATCCGACTTGCTGAGGTCGACGCCGGAAAGGCGTGCGATGACCCCGCCCTGCAGCGCCTCGATATAGGTCGATGACGACGCGCCACCGGTCGTGGTCGAGCCGAGAGCGGCAGCGGCGGTCCCGCGCGACCCGCTCGAGGTAGCGCAGCCGGCAAGCGCCACAGCCGATGCGACGATCGCAATCCTGCCGCCTGAAGCAAGGGCCTGCCCAAATTCTGCGCCAATCCTCATGATTTGCCACAACTCGTTCTGGAATTTACCGGTCGCCGCCCGAGGAAGGAGCGGCACGAATATGTTTTTCTTTTTGCACCCTCCGACGCCCGAGGCAACCGCGCCCGGTGCCGGCTTCGGTATTTTCGGTCGCCGGTGTGACTGCCGGATCACGATGCCGCTCTTGCATGATGGCCGAGAACCGCACCCGCTTCGCCGTCGGGAGCCCTTTTTGCTTAGACCGCAGCCGGCAAAAGAAGCCTGGCGCGCAAGCCCCCGTCGTCGCGACGGCAAAGCTCCAGGCTGCCCTGATATTCACCCACGATCTCGCTCACGATCGAAAGCCCGAGCCCGGTTCCGGGTTTGCTTTCGTCGAGCCTCTTGCCGCGCTTCATGGCCAGAGCGATCTGGTCCGAATCGAGTCCGGGACCGTCGTCGTCGATTTGCAGCACGATCCATTCGCGACCCGGTTCCTTGCTGCGTTCTTCCTCAGGGGCCGGCTTGACGCTCAACCAGACACGGTCGCGCGCGTATCGTGCCGCGTTTTCCAGCAGATTGCCGACCGTCTCTTCGACATCCTGCTGCTCCATGGCCAGCACCAGTCCCGGCGGGTGGACCGACAGGCTGAATTGCTTCTCCGGATTGAGACGCCGCATCACGCGGACAATCCTTTCGAGCGCCGGCTGAGCGTCGGTCCGCGCCAGAACAGAGCCGCGCTGCGCCGCAATGCGGGCGCGGCTCAAATAGGATTGCACCTGCGTCTGCATCGCATCCGCCTGCATCCTGATCAACTCGCCATGGGGGACCTCCAGCACCCGTGCCTCGTTGAGCAGGACGGCGATCGGCGTCTTCAGCGAATGGGCAAGATTGCCGACCTGCATGCGCGCGCGCTCGACGATGCGGCGGTTGCTGTCGATCAGCGCGTTCACCTCGTTGGCAAGTGGCTGGATCTCGCGTGGGAAGGCGCCGTCCAGCCGTTCGCTCTCGCCGGTGCGTATCTTCTCGAGCGAGCGGCGCACCTGGTCGAGCGGCTTCAGCCCGAAAAGGATCGTCAGGGCATTCATGCCGAGACCGCCGAGGCCGAAGATGGAGAGCGCGATCGTCAGGTTGCGGGTAAAGCGGTCTATATCCGCCTCGAGCACATTGCGGTTGCCGGCGACGCGGAAGCGCGCCGCATGACCTTCAATGTCTAGAACCACCTCGGTCTCCGCTACTTCGACCTGGTTTCCGAAAGGGTCCTCGGTGGTATAGAAGCGCTCGTAGCGGATGTCGAAGGGCACCTCTTCGACGCTGACGATGGGCAATTTCGCCGTGCCCAGCGAGGTCGACAGCAGGGGTGGCGTATCGAACTCGCCGATCGGTTCGACGATCCAGTACCAGCCGGTCTGCGGCTGGGAAAAGCGGAGGTCGCCGAGCTGCGGACTGCCGGACAGGGAGCCGTTCTCCCCGACCGAGATCGAGTTGATCACGTTATAAAGTTGCGCCCGCAAAAGGTCCTGAAAGCCGCGCTCCGATCCCTGCCGGTAAAGCGCGGAGATAACGACCCCGATCACCACCAGGGCAACGACCGCCCAAACGGTCGATACCGCCAGGACGCGGGCCGTGAGCGATCTAATTGCCATTGCCAGGGGCTTGCATACGATAACCGAGCCCGCGCACCGTCTCGATCAGATCATTGCCGATCTTCTTGCGAAGCCGGCCTATGAAAACCTCGATCGTGTTGGAGTCGCGGTCGAAATCCTGATCGTACATGTGCTCGACCAGTTCCGTGCGAGAGACCACCTGTCCCATGTGATGCATGAGATAGGACAGCAGGCGGAACTCGTGCGAGGTCAGCTTCAGCGCTACGCCGTCTACCGTCGCCTTCGATCCCTTGGTGTCCAGGCGCACTGGCCCGCAAATGATCTCGGAGCTCGCATGCCCCGCGGCCCGGCGGATCAGCGCCCGGATACGGGCAAGCACTTCCTCGACGTGAAAGGGTTTGGCAACGTAGTCGTCGGCGCCGGCGTCGATGCCTGCCACCTTGTCGCTCCAGCGGTCGCGCGCCGTCAAAATCAGCACGGGCATGAGCTTGCCGTCACCGCGCCACTTTTCGAGCACGGTGATCCCGTCCATTTCCGGAAGTCCGATATCGAGGATCACCGCATCATAGGGTTCGGCGTCGCCGAGGTAGTGCCCCTCCTCGCCATCGAAGGCCTGGTCGACGACGTAACCGGATTCCTTCAACGCCTCTGCCAATTGCCTGTTCAGGTTGACGTCGTCCTCGACTATCAGGATGCGCATCTCTCGTCTCAAACCCCTCGCTCATGGTGCGGAGCGCCGAGGCCTACATGGGGACCCTTACGGTCACCTTCTTCGGCCGCCCGCCATTGCCAGGGATTAGCACGGTCACGACGCACTTGCCATCGGATGTGGGTTGGGCGGAAAGCAATTCGCCGCCCGTCTCAGCCACCACTTGCGAGGCTGCGCCGCTGCAATCGCCAGCCGCGCTGACGACAACCGCAGGCACGGTCACAGCAGGCGGCGGGAAACCTGCGAGGCCTGCGGCAAGCGCGGCTATGATTACTGGTGAAGACATGAATGCACTTTCGACTTGGGAAGCAACATGGTGGTTTTTTTAACCGATAGAGGCTGAATGGCAAATGAATGTCCGTCTCGGCGTTTCTAATCGACGCGGCGCCCGCCGCTGCATGCACGATCCCCGGTTGCGGTGACGGTCGGCGCGGAGACCGACCGCAATCGCGAAACAGCGGCGCATGTCTGCCCTTCGTTAAGATCATCAGCTCACATTGGATCGGCGCAGCGGTTACGCTACGGAGTCCACGCCTCACAGCTCCCGAAAGGCGATTCTTTCGAATCGTCAGGCAGTCAATCCTCAAAGACCGCATCACTTCGGAAGTAAGCGGCGACGGATTCCGCTTCCCGGCACAACGCTCTGAACATCATCGATCTTATCGGACGAGCGGTCGGCCAAGGCCGCGCGATCGCCACTCCGCCTTGTAAAAAACGTGCTCGCTATCAGGCGCGCAAGCACCTGTGGATCGCTCTGCAATTAATCGATTTAAATCTTTTTAAATCGTTTAAACGACTTAAGTCCCTGATTTACAAAGTTTTTGCGATATGAAATGGTCCGTTCATTCCACTCATGTCATTCAGGAGGACCGGATGCAGTCAGTTGCGAACAAGCCGCCCGTATCCACGCAATCCAGAATTCCGCAAATATTGCTCGACCGATTCGAGAATGAATGGCGCGCGATGCGCACGGCGAACGAAGCGGCAGAAAAGCCCGTCCCGCCACGCGAATGACTCCGGCATCCGGATCCGACGCCGGAAGATTGTTACCCATCCATTTAAGCATCCGCCCGCCGTTTGGCGGGCGGATGCTTTTTGTCAATCGACGATTTCGTGCTACTCTTCGCGCATGCTGACAGAGGAGTTGGAAAAGCTGGCGCTGAGCCTGCCCGGAACCCAGGAAAATGCCCATTTCGGAACGCGGGATTTCCGTGTGGGTAAGCGGATATTCATGAGCCTGCCGGAGGCAGGACGCGTGGTGTTCAAATTCACCCGGGACCAGCAGCGCATGCTCCTCGAAATGGAACCGGGCGTTTGCGCCGCCGTTCCGGGCGGGTGGGGTGATCGCGGCTGGACCTCGCTCTATTTTGTCGGTGCCGACGAGGAACTCATTCGCCAGTCCATGGAAACCGCGTGGCGCAATGTCGCCCCGAAAAACCTCGTTCGCAAGAACGGCCGCCACTGACTGCCAGCGCATCTGCGCGAAAATCGGACCCCCTTTTTGGAAAGCGCGAGGCGCCGAAACTACAGTGTCCTTAGCGCGTCCTGAAGGACGCAGCGCTGTAGCCGGCTATTCGGCCGGCTCGAGCCCCACTTCCAGCGGCCATGTAACCAGGTAATCCTCATAGTCGTCTATATCGACTCCGTCCTCGGCAATGGTGCGTCCGCGCACGGAAATGCCGGCGGCGTGCACGGTTTCCGGATCGCCGGAAACGAGCGGATGCCACCAATAGAGCTCCCGCCCCTCGGCAATCAGCCGGTAGCCGCACGTCGGCGGCAGCCAACTGATTTCGCGCACGCGCTCCGCGGTCAGCTGAATGCAATCGGGAACGGTCGCCTGCCGGTTGTCGTAGTCCTTGCACCGGCAGCTCTCGCCGTCGAGAAGCGTGCAGCGGATCGACGTCCAGGCGATCTCGCCGGTATCCCAATCCTCCAGCTTGTTGAGACAACAGAGTCCGCAGCCGTCGCAAAGGCTTTCCCACTCCGCCTGTGACATCTCTTCGAGGCTCTTCGTCTTCCAGAAAGGCATTTCGCCCATGGGTCACACTTCCATCATTCCACGCCGACATGGACAATTTGCAGAAAATTGCCGGTTTTTTAAGGCCGGCAGCGCGATATGCAAGTAGATTGGAATTTGGCGCCATGCAAATATCGTCGTGGGGCAGGATAGCGTCGGGACATGAAGACCGTGCAGGAACCGAGGAAAGAGGACAACCGGCCAAAGGCGCGACACATCTTCCTCCGAATCGATTCCTGGATCGACTCGACGGTGTGGAACGCCGGGTTCCGCCTTGCCGAGTGGTGGGAAGACATCACGATCTTTTCCCGCCGTTTCCGCGTACGCGGCTGGAAACGCGCGTTTTTCGAAGTTCTTGGCGAGGGTATGACGTGGGGGACCGCGGGGGCGGTGCTGATGCTCGCGCTCGCCCTTCCTGCCTTCGAGGAAACCAAGGGAAATTGGCGCGCCCAAGGCGATTTCGCCGTCACCTTCCTTGACCGCTACGGCAACGAGATTGGCCATCGCGGCATCATCCATGAGGATTCCGTCCCGGTCGACGAACTCCCGGACCATCTCATCAAAGCGGTGCTGGCGACCGAGGACCGCCGGTTCTTCGAGCACTGGGGCATCGATTTTCTCGGCCTCGCGCGCGCCATGACGGAAAATGCTCGCGCCGGCAGCGTCGTCCAAGGCGGCTCTACCTTGACCCAGCAGCTTGCCAAGAACCTGTTCCTGACGAATGAGCGGACGATCGAACGGAAGATCAAGGAAGCTTTCCTTGCCGTCTGGCTGGAATGCAATCTCTCGAAGAAGGAAATACTGCGCCTCTATCTGGACCGCGCCTATATGGGCGGCGGCACCTTCGGCGCGGCGGCGGCGGCGCAATTCTATTTCGGCAAGACGATCACGGACATCAATCTCGCCGAGTCCGCCATGATCGCGGGCCTCTTCAAGGCGCCCGCGCGCTACGCGCCGCACGTCAACCTGCCGGCTGCGCGCGCACGCGCCAACGAGGTCCTGACCAACATGGTCCAGGGCGGTCTGACGACTGAGGGGCAAGTGCTCGCCGCGCGTCTGAACCCGGCCACGGTCATCGATCGCGCCCAGGTCAAGGCACCGGACTTCTTCCTCGACTGGGCCTTCGACGAAGTGCGGCGCATTGCGGCTCCCTTCGCGCAGCATTCCCTGATCGTGAGGACAACGATCGACATGGGCCTGCAGGCAGCCGCTGAGGAAGCGGTCGAAGCCGGCCTCAGACAATATGGCGAAACCTATAAGGTGAAGCAGGGCGCCCTGGTGATGATCGAAGACGGCGGCCCCGTGCGCGCCATGGTCGGCGGCCGCGACTATGGCGAAAGCCAGTTCAACCGCGCCACCCGCGCCCTTCGGCAGCCGGGCTCGTCGTTCAAGGTCTTCACCTATGCGGCCGCTATGGAAAAAGACATGACGCCGGAGACGGTGGTCGTCGACGCGCCGATCACCTGGCGCGGCTGGTCGCCGCAGAATTATGGCCGCAGTTATGCCGGCCGCGTAACACTGATGACGGCGCTGGCGAAATCCATCAATACGGTTCCGGTCCGCCTCGCCAGGGATAAGCTCGGCACCGAAATCATTGCCCAAACCGCCAAGAGGATGGGCGTTGAGACGCCGATCCGCACCGACAAGACCATGCCGCTCGGCACCTCGGAAGTAACAGTGCTCGACCAGGCGACGGCCTATGCCGTCTTCCCGGCAGGAGGTTTCCAGTCGCGGCGCCACGGTATCAGCCAGATCCTGAATTATGACGGCGACATCCTCTATGATTTCGCGCGCGACGCGCCGCCGCCCGAGCGCGTCTTGAGCGAAGAAGCGGTGTCCTCTATGAACCGCATTCTGACGCAAATCCCGGTCATGGGGACGGCCCGCAGGGCTGCCCTTGAGAACGGCATCGTGACCGGCGGCAAGACCGGCACGACCCAGGCCTATCGCGACGCCTGGTTCGTTGGCTTCACCGGCGACTACACGACGGCAGTCTGGTTCGGCAATGACGATTACACCTCCACCGAAAACATGACCGGCGGTTCCCTGCCGGCGATGACCTTCAAGCGGCTGATGGATTATGCCGAACAGGGCATCGAACACCGCGCCATTCCCGGCATTGAAGCGCCGGCCGCCGTGGCGTCGAAGAAGCCGGCCAAAGCCAACGATGCCAGTCAGAACGAAAACACTCTGCCGCCGCTCATCCGACCGAGATCGCTTTCATCCGACGCGACTCGGCTGCTGAAGACCATCGGCGAGGCGCTCGAAAATGCGCCCCCACTCAAGCCGCAGGAAAAGAACGGCGGCACGGTCGCAGCGCTCGAAGCCCCGGCCGAAACCACAAAGCGGCACCTGACGATCAATGCGACGGAGAATTGACTTGCGGAAAATCGACCTGGCGACGACAGATGGGTTCCCTAGACGCGGATCGAATCGACAGATCACAAAGACAAAAGCTTCACCCGCGGGATAACCGATACGTTTTCATAGAGCCGCCTCTTGTTCCGAGTTCCCTTCCTCGTCGCCGTTGCACTCGCCGTTGCCTTTGGCGGCGGTATTGCTTCGTCCGTATGGGCGCTGAAAGCGACAGCCGGCTTCGGCTCCATCGCCATAGGACCATGGGTGGCATTTCCGGCGGCGCAGACTGCCTCTGCCGACCCCTATGCAAAGGCGCACCGAGCCCGCACCGGCGAGCTGCTTTTCGGCAGCGCCGAGGGACTAATATTCTCGGCGGCGACGGACGACAGCGGTGAGCGCCTCTCGGCGGCCTGTTCATACGAGATCTCGGGCATCACGCCGCCGGCTCGTTTCTGGACCCTTCATGCGACGACCGCCGATGGGGTCACGCTGCGGCCGGGCCCGGACCTCCCCTCCGCCATCAATTCCTGGACGGTGCTGCGCGCCACGGACAGCCGGTTCGTCGTCCACGCCTCCCCCATCGCCAAGCCGGACAATTGGCTGGCGCTTCGGCATGCGGGCAGCTTCAGGCTCGTATTGACGCTGCTCGACACCCCGACAGCCGGCTCATCAGGGCTGATCGACCTCGCAATGCCCAAAATCGTCAAGACCGGGTGCGGCAATGCGTAGCGTCCTCTTTGCCATTCTCGTCGGCCTAGTCGGTGCAGCGCTCCTGCACATCGTGATCGTCCTTGCACTGCCGCAATTCACCGGCCGGGACGCCTACACGCGCGTGCTTGACCTTCTGGAAATGGACAGTTTCTTTCCTCTGACGGCCGAGCCCGGCCCGACGGGCTTGGGCAACAGCAATCCGTTTCTTCGAACAGCCGTCTGCAGTTTCTCAGTTGCTGATGTACCGACCCGCTTGATTGCCCGCGGTCCCGTCCCCTTCTGGTCGCTCTCCGTCTTCGACAGCGGCTCGAACGAAGTCTTCAGCATGAATGACCAGACGGCAGTCAACGGAAATCTCGACCTGATCGTGGCGACTCCCATCCAGCTGGTGGAACTGCGAAAGTCGCCGCCGGAGGAACTGGCCCAATCGATCATGATCGAGATGAAGGACGAGGAAGGCTACGCGGTTCTCCGCGCGCTCGCCCCTTTCGACAGCTTCGAGGAACAGGTCCGCGACTTTCTGGCCGACTCGAGCTGCCAGCTCTTTCGGCGGACATGACGAATTCTTCTGCCTGTCTCCTCAAATCGACCTCGATTTGAGGATGAAGCCATGCAGCAATTGAAAATAGCTACAGGAGCTTTATGCGTCCGGAACACGCGATGGCGCTGGAGGGATTTCAGGGGGACAGCGAGCAACCGGCCCGCTGCTTAAGCGGCGCGAAGGATCGGCCGCAGCTCGGTTCTTACTGCTTCTTCGCCTGCTTGCCTGTCGGAGCGTTTGGCTGAGGTCCACGGCCGTCGAGGCGCTCATAGCGGATGCCGGTGAAGAACAACACCTTGGCGCTGCCCGGCACCACCGGGCGCCGTCGTGGTCGTTTGACCTTGCAGTCCTGCATTCTGATTACGTCTGCCATGCTCGTCTCCATACTTCCACGAGACGGATGAACTACCGTACAGATTTCACCCTGCCCGCTACGGGCTGGCGCGATGCCGGTATCCACCGGACAGGCGCGCCGTTCTCACTTCTCCTTCTTCCGGTTCATCCGGACGTGGTCCGCGTCGGTGCATCAGATGCGAGGCCGATCATAGCCGGCGCATTCCAATTGAGCCATAGCCCTATTTGACTATGTGTTAACCTGGGCTGCGGCGCCTTTAACCTTACGCCGCCAACCTTGCGCCATTCTCAATTTTCATGGAAAGCGTGCGCAGCGTCTCTCACCGCCTTGCAAGCACGCCGAACAGAAAGGCCACCCCTGCGACTGTCAGGAGCGTGGAGATCGGATCCTCGCGGACGCGCTCGCGCACCCGCTCCGTCATCAATTCCGCTTCCCCCTGCACAACTGCCTTCGCTCCGCTTCCAATGGCCGAAACGGTCTCCGTCAGCCGAGCGATCTCAGCCCTGAGATCCGCGACCTGCGCTTCGAGCTCCGTCTGCGCCTCAGCTGTCCGGTTTTCCGCGCCCAACTCTGGATTCACTGCTGCCAGCTTTTCGTCCGCCATCGTTTCCGCTCCTTCCCTTTTGCGCGATGTCAACGCGTCGCAGGCGGATTGGTTCCCGCGAGGCCACAAAGCCGTGGGGGGCCTCCCGCACAGGGAGCGGGCAAGTCCACCCGCTCCCAACAGGCCGTTCAGTCGATTTCACACGCGAAGTCGTCGAACCCGCATTCCCGAACGGTTCCCATCTCTCGTTCGCGTCGAATTTCGTATCGCGACGGTTCACGGTCGCGACGGCGGCTTTCGTAGAAATCCTCGCCGGCCCTGCTCTCCCATTCGTCGTCGCTGCGGTGGCGATCCCGGTCCCATTCTCGACGTTCACGCGCCTCTCGACGTTCCCAGTCACGCCGGTCGCCACCCTCAGCCCAATCGCGGCGCCAGCGATCACGGTCACGATAAAAGTCGCGGCCGCGGTAGTTGCGGTCCCAATAGCGGTCGAACTCGAAGACGATGGTGGGGATTCCGAGCGGACGATAATATTCCGGCTCCACATAGACCCGGTTGCTGCGGTAGACCGCCTGCACATAGCGGCCCGCGACCCAACCTCGACCGCCGTAAAAGGAAACATCGCACCAGGGCCGGTCCGCCAGACATCCATGGATTTCCACCGAGTCACCGGCCGGTATCACTGTCACGGCCGGATAGCGGGTGCTCGGTCCCGAGCGCATATTGACATTGGCCGTTGCGACCCCAGCGGCCGCCTCGGCAATTGCCGGCGTGAAGAGCAACGCGCCGAGCGCCGCTGCCCGCAAGAAAATATGATTCACAGATATTTCTCCCTTAGGAAGGCGATGGGCCTTCTCCTTCGGCAGGCACGAAGGCCTTTCACCGTCCGGGAAATGAAATAGATCCGCTTGTGGAGTTTTTGAGGCGGAGGCGGCACTTGCCGCATCGCACTCCGCCACCGGAATGCCGCAAGCCTGAATAAAGCTCCAACGTCCATAGTTAATGCTACGCTAACGTTTTCAATTTACTTTAAGAGACGTGTGCCGTTCCGAACCATCGGCAATGGCGTCATGCTTTGCGTGCAAGGATTTGTCGTGACGGATCGGTTTCGTGAGTTGGAAAGGCCGCAAAAGGGCCGATTGAAGGACGTCGTGCTGATGGCGACCGTCACCAGCTTCGAAAGCCTTCGCGCCCCGCGCAAGTCCGAGATGAGGCAATTCGCCGAACTGTTCGAGCCGCTTTTCCTCGGCTCCAGCGAGGAGGCGCGCCGGCAGGCGGCAGCGGCTCTTTCGCAATGCGAGCATGTTCCGGAAGCCGTTGCCCTTCTCATCGGCAGCATGCCGATCCCGGTTGCCGCAAGCTTCCTCACCCGCTCGAAAGCAATTTCGGATCGGACGCTCATTTCCATCATCCGAAAGCAGGGCCCGGCCCATGCAGGCGCAATTGCGCGCCGGGACGATCTCTCCGCTTCTGTCGTCGACGCACTGGTCGAGCACCATAAGAGCGCAGCAGCCTCCGGGCAGTCGCGCGAGGTGACCCGCCCAGCCCCGGCAGCCGCGCCCTCGTCTTCGGCCACGGCAGCCGACCGGAACTCTGCCGAGCGTGTGGCACGCGAGGAAAAACTGCGGGACGAAATCAAGGCGCTGGTTCGCGCCGGATCGAAGGTCGCCGCTCCTTCCGAACTTCCGGCGATCGACGAGGTTCACCAGGCTCTGCTCGTTCGATTTGCGCGAAACGGCGAGGCGGTGCTCTTCGCACATGCCCTCGCCGACGCACTGGGGGCAAGCGACGCTCTGGCCGAGCGAATCCTGTTGGATGTGTCCGGCCAGCAACTCGCCACGACGCTTGCCGCGCTTGACTTTCCGGCGGCCGACTTGGCGTCACTGCTGGCTGCCCTCCACCCGCATCTGGGGGAGAGACTCGGCGGCGGCACGCGCGCGGATGCGCTGATCAGGACCCTGGACCGGGGAGCCGGTATCGAGCGCGTCAGATCCTGGTTGCGTGCCGACGAGCACGGCCCGCAGAACCTGGGGCGACATGAACCCCATCTTGCCGAAAATCGCAGGCCTGACCCGCGTCGACAAGACGCCCGCCCGTCGGCCGCGGACCGCGATGGCGTGGTACAACCCAAGCGGACGTTCGGTCAGCGCTGAGGGAAAACCGGGGGCCGCCACAGCAGCTGAAATGGCTACCGAACTTTGTGCCTATCCGCCGCGCGGTCCTATCAGACGCGCGCAGGTCGCTGCAGCACTCTGAATTGCAATATGTCTGCTTAAATGGGGTCGATTTGGGCGGGCAGGCCGAAATCAGCGATCGGCATCGGCGACGATGTCGAGCAGATCACCGCAGTCCTCGACCTCGATCTCGACGATCCAGCAATCCGGATCGAAGCGAATCTCCGACGACAAAGTGCTGTCGATCGCCTCTGCCGCGACATCTCTTAACCGAACCTCGAACCGGCGCGCCGTATCGCCCTCCTCCTCGAAAAAGTTCTGCGGCGCCGGCGCATAGAGCGTCTCCGTACCCACGCGGGTGCGTTGACGGACAAAAACTGCGCCCGCCTCTTCCGCCCCCTTGCGCAGCACCGCAGCGTAGCCACCGAGCGAAAAGACGCGGCGCAAGAGCGAAGAGACGAAAATATGGGACTTCAGGCGCATGCGAGGCTGATACACGCAGCAACTGCGATATGCAAACGAGAGGACCGGAGCCTGTCGGCTACCCCTTATGCAGCCGTTCTTCCCAGAGCCGCTCCACGGGTTTGGGTGATATGCTTTAAAGTGCGCCGATTTCCTTCAGCTTCTTCAGGACCTTGGCGTTTGGCTCGCCCGTCTGCGGCAGACGGTAGTGCTTCTCGAAATGGCGGATCGCCGCCCGCGTCTGGTCGCCGGCGACGCCATCGATGACGACGTCCGCATAGGCGAGATTGCTTAAGCCCCGCTGGATGTTCATGACCAGTTCGCTCGATGCGGGGACCTCGGCGCGCGTCAGGAGCGTCTGGTCCTTCTCCGCCTTGCGGATCGCCGCCGCGACGGGATCGGCGTCGGCCGGCACCGTCTTCGGATCGGCATAGGGGCGGCTGTCTGGAATGGCGACGGCCGCAGCAGCGTGGGCTTTGCCGGACGCGAGGAGGGCCGCGAGAAGATCGGCGGTTACCACGCCGGTCCCCCTGCGGCCGGCCTGTTTCTCGAAACGCAGGATCGCCGCCTCGGTCTTCGGGCCACTGCGCCCATCCGGCGCGCCGTCATAGAGCCCGAGCCGCGCCAGTTCTTTCTGGACGTCGGCGACCAGCGCCGAATTGACGGTGCCATTCATATCGCCGGCCGCCGATGGCGTGCCGCGGGGAGCGGGGAGCGCATCCCCGATCTTTTGCGACTTTGCCTCGTCTTCGCGCTCGATGACGAAAGTCGTCACGCGGCGCGGCTCGACAGCCTCTCCATTCGCAGCAGCAAGACGTTCGGCGACCTCCGCACTGACCAACGGGACACGCGTGTGCAACAGCGGCGACGGATGTGTGCCATGCTGATACCACATGGCGTTTGCCGCCACGAAACTGAAGGCCACCACGAAAGCCGCCGAGCCTCCGGCACCGACCGGATGGCGCGCGATGACCCGCCCGGCGAGCATGATGCCCCGGCCCAGACCGCGGCCGGCAAGAGCCAGCCCCGTGAGCGCGAAACCATGCTGCGACCGTGCCGCCCTCTTCCGCTCAGGCTGTTTTCGCGTGCGCGGAGCCATGTCCCCCTTCCTTGCTCATTCTGTCGTTCCTCGACGCTGCGTGTCCCAGATCGCTCTTGCCTTCGCCACGCCCCCTCAGTCTGGGCGGGAACTCCACCGTCACGTGGGACCCCGCCTGCTCGCGCTCGGCGATGCCTGAGCCATCGACGGGAATGGAGGCAATAACGACCGTTCCCCTGCGCTCGGTGCTGCGTATCGAGAAACTGCCGCCATGCAACTCGACCAGTCCCTTGACCAGGGAAAGGCCCAGCCCGGTCCCTTCATAGCGGCGCGTATAGTCATTCTGAATCTGGACGAAAGGTTGGCCGAGAAGTTGAAGCTTGTCTTCGGCGATCCCGATGCCGGTGTCGCTGACGGTCAGCTTGAGCGCTGCACCTTCCTTTTCCGCTTCGATCGTCACCAGGCCGCCGTGTTCGGTGAACTTGATGGCGTTGCCTATAAGATTGATCAGGATCTGTTGGAAGGCGCGCTGATCGGCATTGATCTCACCCACTGCGGGCGTCACCCGGCTCGTCAGTCTCACGCCCTTTTCCTGTGCCTGGTGCGATAGCATCGCCTCACATGCGGCGATCGCATCTGCCACCTCGAAGGGCTCCGGCAGCAGCTCGTAGCGACCGGCCTCGATCTTGCTCACATCCAGCATCGTATTGACCACGGAGAGCAGATGCGTACCGGAACGATGGATCAGCGACACATATTCACGCTGCCGATCGTTCTCCAGCTTGCCGAAATACTCTCCGGCAAGGACATCGGAGAAGCCGAGAATTGCATTGAGCGGCGTGCGCAATTCGTGGCTCACGGCCGCGAGGAAGCGCGTCTTTGCATCATTCGCCGATTCCGCATGCGCCGCCTTCTCGGTGGCCTCCGCCCGCAGGCGGGCTTCCTCGGAAACGTCGCGCGATTGGGCGACGATCGCCACCAGACGCCCCTCGGCATCGCGCAGTGGCGCCATCTCGCAGCGCATATGCACGAACTGCGCGCCTTCGGCCGTTACCGAGGGCCGTTCAAGCCGGATATCGACCGCAGAGCGCCCGCCGTCCTGACGTAGGGCATCGATCGCCCTGAGAAACGTGATGCGGTCGGACACGTGAATCTGCTCGAGGAATCCGCGGCCCCGAGGATCTCGAAGCAATCTCAGGTGTTCGGCCGCGTCGCGACCGTGAACCGATAGGACATTGCCGCGCGGGTCGTGCACGGTAACGAGACCGGCAAAGAGATCGTATGCGGCCGACAGATCGGGCAACGCGGCGGCGAGGGACGCCTCGGCCTCGACGGGCGTGGATGAGTTGCGTCCACCGACCAAGGCCGCGGCTGCAGCCAGAAGCGAGGCCGACGCCCAGAGCGCGGTTCCCGCCGGTAGCGCGGCGGAAATTGGCAAGGCGGTCATCAGGGCGAGTGGCACGATCGGCAGAGCGGTCAAGGAGACCGCGGCGACGGTGCGCAGCCGTCGGAGGTCACGACGAGCGACGGCGGAGCCGTTCGAACGGCGCAGCATCCAAGGTGCGGCCGCCTCATCCACGCGGGATGCCCACCTGCCAGCCATGTCACGCAATACGCTCACGCCATACCCTGCCGTCATTGTTGTTTTTGCGCGGTGATTCCGGGGACCCGCCGTGTTTTGCCGGGCCGGTATCCGGCGCGCCTCTTTATGCTTCGAATCTCGCATTCCCGACTTAATGAAAGAATAAGCGGGTATCCCGAAAGGCCCGTGGAGACGGCCGAAAATTCCCGATTTGAAGCAATTCCTCCGAGCTTTGTCGGTTGTGGTTAACGGGGTGTAAGCGACGGATTTTCGTGGATTTTCCGGTCCATGTTAACCAATTGGGCGAGACATGACGATGCCGATGCCCGCAGCGCCGACGGTTGCCTCACTCGTTACGCCACGAAGCTTAAGGGCAATCGTTAAATTGCGAGCCTTTTTGGATTGTACCGCACGCCAAAATTGCACGATTCATTAAAATTCGAAGCAAATCCGATCGGTTTTTGAAAAGCGGCCTTGTGATTCCCATTTTACGGTCGTTTGCGTGACATGAGCGGAAATGCCGTTGGCTTCGACATGGCGCAAGGACGGCTTGATCGGTGACGCCCAAAGCGGCAATTTCCGACAAGCGAACAGAGGATGTTCGGACCATGTGGTTTCTCGTAAAGGCGACGTTCTGGTTTTCGCTGGTGCTGGTACTGCTGCCCTTTCTCGATCCCTCGAGCAGCGCAAAGCTCGATCAGGGCCCGACGATCGAGATCGGAGACACCTTCTCCGCAGCCAATGAGGCGATCCAGTATGTTAGCGCGATTTGCGCCGAGAAGCCCGATGTTTGCGCGAAGGGTACGGAAACCTTCGTCGCGCTCGGTCACCGCGCCCGCGAAGGCGCGCGGATCGCCTATGAATTCCTGGACAGCCAGTTTGCCGGGACGCATGCGGCGGCACCCGACGCCATGGTCATGACCGGCACGGTAGGCCCGGTCGAAGACGACGCAACCGCGAAGACAGGGCATGACGCAATGCCCGGCTTCAAGCGCACACCGGTCCCGGAACCGCGTCTCGAACCCAAGGCAGCGGGCGCCAGGTAACGCCCCGCTACGGTAGGCGATGTCGCGCCCGTCGGCGCGATGGACCCGCGCTGGCAGTCGACGTGGATAACCGAATAATCATTGGCTGTTCTCTTTGCGGCCAGCATCCCCTATATGAGTGATGGATCCCCGGCGAACAGCCGAAGGATCGAAAGGAATCGCATCCTTCGGCGCCAGCAGAACGCCAATATCGGACGGCCCATGACTTCCCTTGACCAGATCATCGATGATTTTGCCTTCCTGGACGATTGGGAGGACCGCTACCGCTATGTGATCGAGTTGGGCAAGGGACTGCCGGCTATGCCGGAGGTCTTGAGAACGAACGAGAACAAGGTGCAGGGCTGCGCAAGCCAGGTTTGGCTGGTGACCGAGACGGCGGGTGATCCCGAAGACCCGGTCCTTACTTTTCACGGAGAATCGGACGCCCACATCGTCCGCGGGCTCGTGGCGATCGCCCTCGCCATCTTTTCCGGCAAGCACGCCTCCGAAATCGCAAAAATCGATGCTCTCGAGACCTTCGGCAAGATCGGTCTCATCGAACATCTATCGGCCCAGCGCGCCAATGGTTTGCGCTCTATGGTCCGGCGGATCAAGAGTGAGGCCGAGACGCGCCTGCCGGCATAATGCCGTTCCACCTAGTGCATCGGCCCGAAAATCGTACCCGATTTTTGGAAAGCTCGATGCGCAGATTCAAAGAGTTACAGCGACCTCTGCGTGTCTGAAAAGACGCGCGGCGCTGTAATGCATGTCTCCCTTAAGCCGACCTCGATTTTAAGGACAGGGACATGCAGTAATTCAAAGTGCCACAGCGAGCTTTGTGCGTCTGATAAGACACGCAGCGCTGTAAACAAAAAGCCGGACTGAAGCAGCCCGGCCCTGAACTTGCAAAAACAAGCTTCACGGGATCGCCGGCAGCGATTGCCGCCGATGCGATAACGCACTTACTTGCCGCGACGCTTGCGACGCTGGCCGAGGCCCATCTCCTTGGCCAGACGCGAGCGGGCTTCCGCGTAAGCGGGCGCGACCATCGGGTAGTCCGCGGGCAGATCCCACTTTTCGCGATATTCTTCCGGCGACAGATTGTGGTGGGTCATCAGGTGGCGCTTCAGCGATTTGAAGGTGCCGCCGCATTCGAGGCAGGTGATCTGATCGTCCTGCACCGACTTGCGGACCGAGACCGCCGGCTTCGGCTTCTCAACGGGAGCAACCACCGGCGCAGGTGCGGTGGTATTGTTGAGCGCCGAATGAACGTCGGCGATAAGCGTCGAAAGCTCGGCAACCGGAACCACGTGGTTGCTGACATAGGCGGCTACAATTTCCGCCGTCAGCTCTACCAAGAGTTCGTTGCTCGCACCGAGCGTGGTTTCTGTCATCTTCTTCTCCTATCGGAACTCAGCAACATATCCCGAAACGACGTTTCAGGAGGAAACATGCTAGAAAATGCCGCCGAACTCACTTGCCTCTTGGAACTGACTGGACGGACATTACGGGGGAGCGGGGCTCCACCGCAACATCGGGGCCCGAGTCGCGATGGGAAACTGTCACCAAGGTGACGAGCTGGGCGGCGCCTCAAAGCAACAGGGAAGAATCACAACCCAAGCTGGAATTTCAGTTCAAAGTAATTGTCACGACGACACTTTTCATTTAGTGGATTAACACTGATCTAGGAAATGTCAAAACATAATTTTCATCCACGGCCAGCAAATCTATTCAAAACCACTAATTTGGCCGTAGCGCACGCAATTGCTTGGAAATAAAGAGTCAGAAACGGCGGCCTCACTGGCCCCGCGCCTCTTCCTTTTCCGGCATCTGATCTATCACCGACAGTCTCGACATCCTGTAACCTGCCTGATGCGCGGCCTTCGCCAGTAGATGGGCCGAGATCGGCGCCGTCAGCACGAAGAAGACGAAGGCTGCAAGCGCACGCGCCAAGATCGCGGGGTCGAGCGAATGCACGCCGGCGGCGAAAAGCAGCAGGCCGGAACCGACGGTTCCCGCCTTCGACGCCGAATGCATGCGGGTGTACAGATCGGGAAACCGGATTATGCCGAGGGCGGCCAGCAGGGAAAACCCGGCCCCCACGACCATGATGAGTGCGACAAGAAGTGAGACTATGGCGTCGATCTGTCCGCCCATCAGCGCCCTCCCTTGCGTTTGCGGCGGTTCGGCCGTCCTGTTTTTATCTGCTTCGGAGCTGGTTTTGCGCCCCCTGTCGTCGCCGCCACCCTGGGGGCGCGCTCCGGCGCGAGTCCGCGCGTCAGGACGAAACGTGCCAGCGCGATGGTCGCCAGGAAGCCGACAAGTCCAAGGGCGATCGCGATATCTATATAGAGGCTGAAACCAGTCTTGATGGCGATCACCGCGATGAAGCCGATGGCAATCGCCACCAGCATGTCGAGACCAAGTACCCGGTCCGGCAGCGTCGGTCCGCGGACGATGCGCACGAGCGTCACGAGCAGGGCAACAGACAGGAGGGCCAAGGAAAGGCTGGTGGCGGCTTTCAAGATCCAATCGGAGATCATCGTTCGAAAGCCTCCCGAATGCGCCGTTCGAAGCCGCGCGAAATATCCTGTCGCAACGCACCCGGATCGGCGCAATCCAATGCATGGACATAAAGCGTCTTGCGGTCCTCGGAGACATCCACGGACAGCGTGCCGGGCGTAAGTGTGATGAGATTGGCGAGCAGGGAAATCTCGAAATCGCTCCTCAACGTGAGCGGATAGGCGAAAATGCCGGGCTTAAGTGCCATCTTCTTGCGCGTCACCAGGATTGCGACCTTGGTCGCGGACACGGCGAGTTCCTTGAAGAACAGGGCAAGGAGTAGCGCCAGCCGCAAGGGCCTGATCGGATAGGTGACGGGCTGCAGCTCACGGCGAATCAGCCAGAGCGACAATGCCCCCACCGCAAAGCCGAGCAGGAGATTGGCAAGCGTGAAACTGGCGCTGATGGCGCCCCAGATGACCGTCAGGATCAGGTTGATCGCCAGGAACTTCATTGCGGCCACCCTCCCGGAAAGACCGATTCCCCGTAGGCGGACGGATCGGCAAGCCCCGCCGCCGCATCCTGAATCGTCGCAAGCAGCGGCTCAGGATAAAGACCGAGCACCAAAGTCAGCAGAGTGAGGGCAGCAAGCGGTGCCAGCGTCGTTGCGGGCAGCGGCGGCGTCTCGCCGATCGCTACGGCTCCGTCGCGCCAATAGGCCAGCAGGAAGAGACGACCGGTGGCGATTGTGGTGAGGAAGCCGGCAAGGAGCAGGACTGCCGCGAGCCACCAGGCGCCGATATCGAGCGCCGCCTTCACCAGCATGACCTTCGGCCAGAAGCCGGAGAAGGGCGGCAGCCCGGAGACGGCGAAGCACAGCATCAGGCTGAGTGCAGCAAACCCGACATGGCGGCGATAAAGACCGGCGAGCGTGACGATCGAGGCACTAGCACCGAGACGCATGGCGATGCCGGATGCAAAGTAGAGCGCGGTCATGACGAGCATCGAATGCAGGGCGTAGAAGATGGCGCCGCCGATGCCGCCTGGGCCGCCGACGGCAATGCCGGCGAGGATCGAACCGATGCCCGAGATGATGAGAAAGCCGAGCAGGCGGCGGAAATCAGACTGGGCGAGCGCCCCGAGAACGCCGACGATCATCGTCAATGAGCCGGCTATGGCAAGTACGAAGCTCAGTTCCTCCCGTTCGACCGGGAACAGCATGACCATGACGCGGATCAGCGCGTAGATGCCGACCTTTGTAAGCAGGCCTGCGAAGAGCGCCGATACGACGACGCGCGGCGTGTGATAGGAGGCGGGAAGCCAGAAATTGACGGGGAATGCCGCCGCCTTCATGCCGAAAGCCAGCGTATAGAGCCCCGCCAGCGTCATCAACGGAGCGTTGCTGCGCAGCCCCTCCGCCTTGCGCGCAATATCGGCCATGTTGAGAGTGCCGAACACTGCATAGAGATAGCCGGTTGCAACCAGGAACAGCGTCGTCGCGACGAGATTGAGGAAGCCGTATTTCACCGTTCCGTCGATCTGCTCATGTTCTGAACCGAGGACGAGAAGGCCGAAGGAGGAAATCAGCAGAACTTCGAACCAGACATAGAGGTTGAAGATGTCCCCAGTCAAAAAGGCTCCCGAGACGCCCGCCATCAGCACCAGCAGCAACGGGTAGAAGCCGTAGCGCCGGCCGCTGTCGTTGATATCGGCGATAGAGAAGATGCCGGCGGCTAGTGCGACCAGAGCGGCGACGAACGCAAAAAGCGCGCCCGTCAGGTCGGCCGTGAAAGCAATGCCGAAGGGCGGCAGCCAGCGCCCCATAACCATGGTCATGGGGCCGTTCCGGATGATCTCGAGGAGGAGCAGCGCGTCGATGCCCACCAGCCCTGCCAGCCCGACGATGGTGATCGTCGGATGAAGGCGGATACTGCGACGCATCATCACAAGGAGCGCGCCAAAGGTCAGGCACCAGGCGACGGGCAGGACCACCAGCCACTCGGCTGCAGTCGGTGGCGCAAGGACCAGCGCGGCGGAAAGGTCTACGGGGGGAGAGGTCGAAGCAGCCATGTCGCAGTCAATACCCCAGCGGCGGCGCCGGCTCGTTCACCGGCTCGGCAACGCGCATCTCATCCGTATTGTCGGTCTTGAGATCGTCGTAGGCACGCCAGGAAAGAACGAGCAGGAAGGCGAAGAAGGAAAAGGAAATGACGATGGCCGTCAGGATCAGCGCCTGCGGCAAGGCATTCGCGGCGGGTCCGGCCAGCACTTCGGCATCACCGGCAATGACGGGTGGCACCTCGCGCGTCAGACGGCCGCCGGTGAAAATCAGCAGATTGACGGCGTTTCCGAGAACCGCGACGCCAAGAAGCACGCGGATGATGAACTTCGAAAGCATCAGGTAGACGGCAACGGTGAAAAAGATGCCGACCAGCAGGGCAAACCAGGCCTCCATCACTCCCCTCCCCGTTCTTCGAGCGACAACGCGACCGAGCTGATGGCGCCGACGACCACCAGATAGACGCCGGTGTCGAACAGAATGACCGTGGAAAGCGGGACCTCCACGCCGAGTAAGGACGGGTAAACCCACAGTCCGGTCATGAAAGGGACGCCCGCGGCCACGGACACGATACCGGCAATCGTCGCGACAAAAAGACCGGCGCCAGCGATCGCCATCGGATGAAAGTAGATGGCGCGCCGCACCGTCTGGACGCCGTGGGCGATACCGTAGATCGCGAGCGCAGAAACGGCGATGAGCCCGCCGATGAAGCCGCCGCCCGGTTCATTATGGCCGCGCAGCAAGACAAAGACGGAAAAAAGCATCATGAGGCTCGCCAGGAACGGCGCCATCGTGCGGAAGATCACCGACCTCATACCCGTTCCTCCGCATCCTCTTCTTCGACGAGGACCGCGGCGACGACGGGCCGTTTGAGCGCACCGGCTCTCAGCCGCACGAGCCCAAGAATGGACAGGCCGGCAATCATCACGACTGTGATTTCGCCGAGCGTATCGGTGCCGCGGAAATCGACGATGATGACATTGACGACATTCGCCCCATGCGCGATCGCCTTCGAATATTCGTTGAAGAAGGCTGTCAGGCTCGCATCGAAGGGAACGCCCGTAACGCGTAGCAGGAGAAGGGCGAAGCCAGTGCCGCAGGCAAGCGCGAGCGCAAAGTCAGGCACTTTCTCGCGCCATGGCCTATGGTCCGACGGTGACAGCTGAAGCCGGGTCATGACCAGGGCGAGAACGACGACAGAAAGGGTCTCGATCATAAACTGGGTGAAGGAGAGATCCGGCGCGCCATAGAGCAGGAAGATCATGGCGACGGCGAAACCCTGTATGCCGAGCGAAACGATAGCGGTCAGCCGGTCCGGCGCAATCATGATCGCGACGAGCCCGGCAACGGCGATCGTCATGATCGCAAGCTCGTGCAGGGGAACATCTGCGGCGAAGAAAGGCGCACGCGGAAATTCGCCGTAGAGGAAGGGAATGGCCAGAAGCACGAAGGCGACCAGCAGGAAGGTCAGGGTCATGTAGACGTCGAGCCGACCGCCCTGCACCCGCCGGGTAACGATCACGGCGGAGCGCACCAGACCGCGCATGAACTGGTCGAAGCCCCGGTCCGGGCCCCAGCCGATATCGGCGAGAACCGTTGCCATTGCCCCCCGCAGCCGAACGAGGTTGAGGTAAAAGGCGATACCCGCGGCGACCGTAATGCCGGAAAGAAGGAGCGGCACGCCGATATGCGGCACGAGCGAGATCTCCACGGGCGTCGGCTTTCCGGCAATCGCCGAGGCCATCGGCGAAGAAACCATTCGATGTGCAAGGCCGGACATCAGCGCAATCGACAGCCCACTCAGAGCGAGGACGCCCGGCCCAAGCCAGAGAAGTACGGGCGCTTCGTGGGCATGCTTCGGGGTGCTGACCTTTGGGCCCAGGAACGGCATCAGCGCGATCGCGAAGGCAACCGCGAACATGAGCGCGTTGCCGAGGATGGTAAGCGCCGCAAAGGCGACGGAGCGAAGCTCGAAGGCGGACAGCGCCGCATAGATCTCCTCCTTCGCGAGAAAGCCGAAGAAGGGCGGCAGCCCTCCCATGGAGATCGCTGCAGCGAGCGCGATCGCGAAGGTCAGCGGCATTGCCGACCGAAGGCCGCCGAGCCGCGTGAGATGGCGCGTTCCGGTCTCATGGTCGATAATGCCGGCCACCATGAACAGGGCGCCCTTGAACAGGGCGTGCGCCACCAGATAGAGAGTCGCCGCCTCGATCGCGTGCGGCAAACCGAGACCCGTCAGCATGACCAGGAGGCCCAGAGACGACATGGTCGTATAGGCGAGCATCAGCTTCAGATCCGTCTGGCGCACGGCGAGCAAAGCGCCCGCGACCAGCGTGGTGGCGCCGAAAAGCGGCAAGATCACCTGCCATTCCGGCGTTCCGCCGAGAACCGGATTGAGCCGCATCAACAGATAAACGCCAGCCTTCACCATCGTCGCCGAATGCAGATAGGCCGAAACGGGCGTCGGCGCCTCCATGGCGTTCGGCAGCCAGAAGTGAAACGGAAACTGTGCCGATTTGGTGAAGGCGCCGCCAAGCACGAGAAGAAGCGCCGCCAGATAGAATGGGCTTTGCTTGAGCTCGGCGCCGAAGGAGAGGAGCAGCGACATCTGGGTAACGCCGCTGACGTTCCACAGTATGAGCAGCCCTGCAAGCAGCAGCAGCCCGCCGCCCCCGGTCACGACCAGAGCCTGAAGCGCGGCGCGGCGCGCCGCCTCGCGGCCATGATCGAAGCCGATCAACAAGAAGGACGTGATCGACGTCAGCTCCCAGAACACGAACAGCATCAGGAAACTGTCCGATGCGACGAGACCCTGCATCGATCCCATGAACATCAGGATGAAGGAAAAGAAGCGGCCCTGGTGGGGATGGCCCTTCAGATAGCCGCCGGAATAGAGCACGATCAACGCCCCAATCCCCGAAATCAGCAGCAGGAAAGTCAGCGACAGTCCGTCCACCAGCCACGAGAAACTGACATTGAAAGACGGTATCCAGGCATAGCCGCCGGTGACGACTTCGCCATTTGCGACTTCCGGGACGAAGGTCAGGAAATGCGCAAAAACCGCTGCCGGGGCGAGCGCCAGGACCCACGCGGCGTTGTGGCCGAGCAGACGCGCCAACACCGGCGCGATGATCGCCGCGATGAAGGGAAGACCGAGGGCCAGAAATGTCAGGGCCGCGATGTCCATCGCCTTGCCATCCTCCGTCGCTGCTTCGTTCTCCGGTCAGTTTGGCTACCGGACATAGAAGATGAGTCGGCTCGCCTCAAGAGAAATCGGCCGCAAAGGAAGCGAAGGGAGGGTAATGTTGTGTAAAGCTGCAACAGGATCGCCTTTCGTTCCCCATATTCCGGCGAAGGGCAGCGGCGATATTCAACCACGACCCAGTTTTTGTGGCGGCCACTCGGCATCCTATAGTATCGCGGCAATCCACGGAGGTTTTGACGATGGCCGATGCCGAAACGCGGAAAGTGCAGAAAGCGGACGAGGAGTGGCGGGCACTCTTGACGCCCGAGCAGTACCGCATCACGCGCGAGCAGGGCACTGAACGCCCTTTCACCGGGCCATTCCTCAACAACAAGCAACAGGGAACCTACAGGTGCGTCTGTTGCGGACGGGCGCTCTTCCGCTCCGACACGAAGTTCGATTCCGGCTGTGGCTGGCCAAGCTATTTCGCTCCGGTCGACGAAAATGCGATTGCCGAACATGTCGACCGGTCCGCATTTCATGGTGAGAACGGAAATCCGCTGCGCCGATTGCGACGCCCATCTCGGCCATGTCTTCCCTGACGGTCCGCCGCCGACCGGCTTGCGCTACTGTCTCAACGGCACGGCAATGACCTTCGAAGAGGACTGAGACACGTCGCGAAAACAGGTGGAACCGTGATGCTTCTGCTGTTCCGCCCGGAACAGCAGAAGGCGTCCGCTCCGACTATCGGTCGCGATGTGCAGAGAGAGACCCCGGATCGACGAAGCATGCAAGTACTGCAGCTCAAAATCGTGAGGGCGTCTTTACGCACCAGAAGAAAGGCGCGACGCTATAAAGGACGGCAGATCGAACTCAGAAGGATATTCCCCATGCGCCTCGGCGTATTCGCGATCGCTCTCCTGCCGGGGCTTGCCCTGCCCGCGGCCGCGGCAGACGATTGGCACCCCTACGCCAATCCCCGCTTCGGCTATACGGTCGAGATTCCGCCCGGATTCGAGATGCAGCAGCAAGCCGACACAGGCGACGGCGCGAGCTTTCACGCCGACGACAACGGTGCAACCTTGATCGTGTTCGGCACCCACCCCCCGGGCGGAGACTTTGAAATCGACGTCGCCGAACGGATCGGATACGAGAAAGACGATCGCTGGAGAATACTCTTTTCACGCATCACGCCTGCCTGGGCGAGTTACTCCAGTGCGCGCAACCGCGAAGTCTTCTATGCACGGGCCATCGCGCTCTGCGACGGCAGCGCCGCGTATTTTCGGCTCCAATACCGCAAGTCGAGGCTGACGAGTTTCGACGGCGTCATCTCGCGCATGGCAGCGGCGCTGAGGCCCTCCGAGCTCTGCCAGCCGCCCGATTGACGCTTGATTCGGGGAAACGCCGCTGCGGCTCAGGACGACGCGGCACCGCTGATGCAGGTGACGACGGCCGAATAGTGTACGGCCGATCCCGCAACGACAAAGCCGTGCCAGATGGCATTCTGGTACCGCAGCCGCTCCCAAACATGGAAAACGATGCCGACTGAATAGATGACGCCGCCGACGACAATGAGAACGAGCGTCGTCGTGCTCAAGGCCGTGAACAGCGAGCGGGCGGCAAGAACACCGCCCCACCCCATGGCCAGGTAGAGCAGGATCGCCAATCGATCGAAGCGCCCCGGAAGCAGACACTTCATGGCGACACCCGCAAAGGCGACCGTCCAGATACCAACCAGCATCGAAAAGAGGAAAGGATCGTCCCATCCGCGTTGAAGAAACGGCGTATAGGTCGCAGCTATCAGCACGAATATCGCAGAATGGTCCACGCGGCGTAGATACAATTTCGTACGGCTGATCGGATAGAGATTGTAGAGGAACGAGACGGACAGGGTGAGAACCAGTCCGATGCCGTAGATGCAGGCTGCGGCGAGTTGGCCCGATGTGCTCCAGACGGTTGCGTAGAAAATCAACGCGGTGACGCCGATAAGTGCGGCGGAAAGGCCGATACCGTGGACGATGCCGTCGGCAATGAGTTCAGCCCGGTCGTAGTCCCATTTGACGCCACTGAAATCCACGGGGCTCCTCCACCTCGCGTTTCACAGCCGAAATCGGCACCTACAGCGCCGCGCGTCTTATCAGACGCGTCAAGGTCGCGGCGGCACTTTGAGTTGCTGCATGTCTGGCCTTGGATCGACTCCGGTTCAAGGAGACGTGCAGCAAGCCGCTGCTCATGAACGCACGCATCTGCGCACATATCCCGAGCGACCATTCGCGGCCCAGAGAACGGAGAGCGCCGAACCGACAGCGCCCGTTCTGCTACTATCCTGCCATAAAGCCCTTACCTGGCAAAGCTTCCGTTCAAGCCGGGGCGAATCAATTTTTAAGACGTATGACAACATTCGCTCAATGCGAGCAATCATGTCGCGCTGGGCCGGCGGCTCGCCGGTCCCTCGGCCTGATATGGCGGGGATCAAGTCCGAACCTGGAGCGGGTTGCATCGCCCACTCGAAAGCGCGTCGCCACCAAACCTACTCGCGCGACGGCTTTAGGTCCTTGTTCTGACGCATGTCGCTGCCGCAAAACCGCTGAACACTTGTCGGCAACCTGCATTAGCGTGTTCGGGAGGAAACCTCCGCGGCGCAGGTCTGGCAGAGAGGCGCATGCGGTACCGCGTTCAGCCTTTCCTGTGAAATCGGGTCGCCGCAGCGCACGCAGATGCCGAACGTCCCGGCCGCAATGCGGTCGAGCGCCGCATCGATCGCACGGATCTCTCCCTGGCCGGCGAGACCAAGCCCCTCCAGCACCTCATCGTTTTCGCGCTCCGTGACGCGATCCGGCACGTCGGCATTCATCGGCTGCTCGAGATCTTCCTCGATCTTCACCAGCCGACCATAGAGTTCGCGTTTGCGGCTTAGAAGCTGTTCGCGAAAATCGTCAAGCAAGTACTTGTCCATCTACAAACTCCCTAGGCTGCGGCGTATCGGTACCCACGCCGCGTTTCTTGTTATTGTTATCTGTTATCGATCGACGAGAACGGCACATGGGCAATGGCTGACCACACGGCTTGCAGTCGAGCCGATGAAATAGTCGATCAGGCCAGGACGATGTGACGCAATGATCACGAGGTCCGCGTTCTCGTCCCTTGCGAGGGCGTTGATGGTGCCGGCTGCCCCGCCAGTGCGAATTTCGACGCGCCCCCTTATGCGATGCCTGGCCTTCAGCGCCTCGAGCGTCTTGACTGCGTGCTTGCGTGATTCCTCGATCATCTCCAACGGAAAGTCGACGATCATGTAGCCTTGAGCATAGGCATTCAGGTCCTCGACCACGTTGAGCAGGATGATTTCCCCGCCCTCGTCGACCAGCTTCTCTGCTATGCCGAGAACGGACTCGCCGTGCTCCAGTTGATCCATAGCGATCGGGACGATGATCTTCTTGTACATACAGGCACGCTCCTTCCGTTGGGCTCCCGGTCGCTGACTCACCAATCCGAGCCGATGGCTCGGGACTGGATTGGACGCAAACGGGCCTTCCCCCCGTCGTCGTCATCCGAGCCGAGACTGAGCGGCAGTGGTGATTTCGGCATTGATTAAGATCAATCAGCCACCCCCTCACGCCCGCGTCGCCCTCATGAGGAGTTAGGGCGAAAGCCACGACTGTCAACGTTCATCGAACACAACATCAAGGAACATAATGGCTTTTTCGAACGGGATCACGTGATCATATTGGGCTAAACTTCAAGGCTGGGCTTCGGCGACAAATGACAGACAGCCACGGCCCGAAAGGATGATGATGAAAGACCCGACCACCCCGAACCCAGCGGCCGACTTTCCTGCCGATCACGCCGTGTCGATGCCGGCCCATATCGAGCGAGCGCATCTCGTCGTGGAGGACCTGCCGATGGTCCTGGCCTGGTATCAGCAGATCATGGGCCTTGCGCCGCTAGAGACGAGCGTGAGCGGAGCAGTGCTCGGCGTCGCCGGGCGGCCCCTGCTTACCCTCACCAGCGCACGAAATGCCGCAAGGGCGCCGCGCACCGCGCCCGGTCTCTTTCATATCGCCTACCTGGTCCCGGATCGCCGTGAACTTGGCTGCTGGCTGGCGCATGCCGTAGACAATGGCATTCGCCTGCAGGGCGCGTCCGACCACCTCGTCAGCGAAGCGATCTATCTCGCCGACCCGGAAGGAAACGGCATCGAAGTCTACCGCGATCGCGCGCGCGAGGAGTGGACCTATCATCCGGACGGCACAGTTGAGATGAAGACGCTGCCGCTCGACCTCCAGGCGCTCTACGAACAGGCACGGCAAGACGAGTGGAGCGGACTCGCCGAAGGCAGCACGATCGGCCATATCCATCTTCAGGTTTCTGATCTGCCGCAGGCGGACGTGTTCTTCCGCGACATGCTGGGACTCGAACTCATGGCCAGCCGTCCCGGGGCGAGTTTCTTCGCCACGGGCAAGTACCACCACCACATCGCCGCCAATATCTGGAACTCGCGCGGGGCGGAGAAGCGTCAGGACCGGATGACGGGCCTCTCAGCTTACGCGATCCGGTTCAGGGAAGCGGAGCGGCTCGCCGCCGCGATCGGCAAGCTCGAGGAACTGGACATAGCGGTGCGCGAGGAGGGCGGCGTTTTCAGTCTGACGGACCCCTGGGGTATCGGCCTCCAGCTTTCGGCATAGGCTCGGCACCTCCACTGGCGTGCTACGCACACCGCGCCTGTTGCTTCCGGAGCCGATCGAGTGCCTCGCGGCGACCTCGGCCCTTCCGAACGCGCTTTCCTGCCGGAGACCTCCCCAATTTCATCCAGTTTCAGGCATAGAAACGATGGATAATCATAAGCTGGGAGGCAAGGAAATGGCAGGCAAGGTTTTGGTTCTCGGGGCCAGCGGCACCGTGGGCATCGAGGTGCTGCGCGCACTTGTCAAAAAAGGCGAACGCGTCAAGGCGGGAAGTCGCAGGGGGACACCCGTGGCCGACGCGGAAGTCGTTATGTTCGATTATCGCGACTGTTCGACCTACGGCCATGCGCTCGACGGGGTCGACCGCATCTGCGTCATTGCTCCGGAAGGGCATCTCGATCCCGTGGCGCTGCTAAAGCCGATCATCCAGGCCGCCGCCGCGCGCGGCATCAAGACCGTGCTGATGTCCGTGATCGGCGTCGGGGGCGACGACGATCCTCCCCACCGCGAGGTGGAACTCTTCCTAGAAAAGACCGGTGCGCAATTCGTCATCATCCGCGCCAACTGGTTTGCCGACAACTTCCACGGCCAGTGGCTCGAAAGCGTCCGGCACGGCACGATTGCCGTGCCCGCGGCCGACGGGAGGACCAGCTTCATCGATGCGCGCGACGTCGCCGAGGGCGCAGCCTCGGCGCTGACCGGCGACGCCTTCAATGGCCAGGTCTTCGATCTGACCGGCCCGGAGGCGCTGAGCTATGGCGAGGCGGCAGCGATCCTCTCGCAGGCTGCCGGACGGCCGATCGTCTATACACCGGTCGATGACGAGACCTTCATCGGCCTTCTCGCCGACGCCGGTATTCCCGGCGACTACGCGCGATATCTCGCACGCCGGTTCCAGTCGGTGCGGGAAGGCCGCGCGGCGATCGTGACCGACGATGTCGAGAGGTTGACCGGCAGAAAGCCTCGCACGTTCGAGACCTATGCCAGAGACCATGCAACTGCGCTGGCGGCATGAATGTGGCAGGGCGGGAAGCGCGGCGCCGCCAGCGCTCCCGTGCTTTCCGCTTGATCGCCGCTTATGCGCTCTCTATCTCATGGTCTCCCGCAGAACAGCACCCGGAGACCCGCCTTGCCCGTTTTCAAGAACCTGCCCGCCGCACCCGTCGCTCCGAAAATGCCGCTGACGGACACGCGACACGGCATCGTCCGGACCGACGACTACGCTTGGCTCAGGGCCGAGAACTGGCAGGCCATGTTCAAGGATCCGTCGATTCTTAATCCGGAGATCCGCAGGCATCTCGAAGCGGAAAACGAGTATATGAACGCCGCGATGGCGGACACGAAGGATCTGCAAAAGACGCTGTTTGCCGAAATGCGCGGCCGCATCAAGGAAGACGATTCCTCCGTCCCAATGAAGGACGGCGGCTTCGCTTACGGCACCTTTTACGTGAAAGGCGGCGAACATCCGCGGTATTTCCGGATTCCGCGCGAGGGAGCGGTCGACGACGAGACAATCCGGCAGGTGCTGCTCGATGGCGACAAGGAGGCCCAGGGAAAGGCCTATTTTCGCATTGCTGGCCTCAATCATTCGAATGACCATGCCCGCGGCATCTGGGGCTATGACGACAAGGGATCGGAATATTTCACGCTGAAGGTGCGCGACCTCGCGACGGGTGCCGATCTTGCCGACATCGTCGAGAATACCGGCGGCGGCGGTGCCTGGGCGCCCGACGGCAAGAGCTTCTTCTATACCGTGCTCGACGAGAACCATCGGCCGTCGAAGATCTATCATCACGTCGTCGGCACGCCGCAGTCGGACGACCGGCTGGTCTATGAGGAAGAGAATCCGGGCTTCTTCATGTCGGTCGGCGGCTCACTGCTCGACGATTTCATCTTTATCGACATCCACGACCACCAGACCAGCGAGTACCGGATCATCCCGACCACGGACCTCGACGCCGAGCCGAAGCTCGTGGCGGAACGCGTCACCGGTCTCGAATATTCCATGACCGAAGGGGGCGACGTTTTCTATATCCTGACCAATGCTGAGGGCGCCAAGGATTTCAAGATCATGGAAGCGCCTGTCGAAGCGCCGCAGAAGGAAAACTGGCGCGAGGTGGTTGCGCACCGGCCGGGCACTCTGATCCTCAGCCATATGGCCTATGCACGCCATCTCGTCTGGTTGCAGCGGCGCGAGGGCCTGCCGGAAATCGTCATCCGCGACCGCAAGTCTGGCGAGGAACACGCGATCGCCTTCGCCGAGGAAGCCTACTCGTTGGGGCTCTCGGGTGCCGCCGAATACGACACCGACGTCATCCGCTTCTCCTACTCCTCGATGACGACGCCCTCGCAACTTTTCGACTATAACATGGCGACGCGCGAGCGGACGCTGCTCAAGACCCAGGAAGTACCCTCGGGGCACAATCCGGACGACTACGTCACCCGCCGCGTCTTCGCACCCGCTCCGGACGGCGCCGCTGTTCCGGTTACCCTCCTCTATCGCAAGGACACGCCGCTCGACGGCTCGGCGCCGTGCCTGCTCTACGGCTACGGGGCGTACGGCATCACGATTCCGGCGGGCTTCAACACCAATTGCCTGTCGCTCGTCGACCGCGGCTTCGTCTATGCGATCGCCCATATCCGCGGCGGCAAGGACAAGGGCTTCCAATGGTACGAAGACGGAAAGATGGCGAAGAAGATCAATACCTTCAAAGACTTTATCGCCGCGGCTGACTATCTGAATCAGGAGAAGTTCACTTCCTACTCGAACATCATCGCCGAAGGCGGCTCGGCCGGCGGGATGCTGATGGGCGCGATTGCCAATATGGCGCCGGAAAAGTTCCGCGGCATCATCGCCGCCGTACCCTTCGTCGACGTGCTTAACACCATGCTCGACGACACCTTGCCGCTGACGCCTCCGGAATGGCCCGAATGGGGAAATCCGATCGAAAGCGCGGAGTTCTACAACATCATCGCCGGCTACTCGCCCTATGACAATGTGGAGGCGAAACCCTATCCGGCGATCCTGGCGCTTGGCGGCCTGACCGATCCGCGCGTCACCTATTGGGAGCCGGCGAAATGGGTAGCGAAGCTGCGCGAGCAAACGACGGGCAACGAACCGATCCTTCTGAAGACCAACATGGATGCCGGCCATGGCGGCGCATCCGGGCGCTTCCAGCGCCTTGAGGAGATCGCCTTCGAATATGCCTTTGCCATCAAGGTCGCTGGCAAGGCGTAGGCGCGGGATGCTGTCCCTTTTGCGTTGCCGCTCTCTGTCTGTTCGTTTTGCCGCGTTTGTGCGACGTCAGGTAATTCCACCTGACTGCAAAGCGCTTTAGGAGGTAATGCGGTGCCGGTCTACGTCGCTTTGTTGAGGGCAGTCAATGTCGGCGGCACCAGCACGATAACGATGGCGGAGCTGAGGGCCATCTGCGATAGCCTCGGCTTCACCGCCGTCAAGACCTACATTCAAAGCGGCAATGTCCTCTTCCGCACCAAGCTCTCCGAAACTGAGGTGCGGCAGAGGCTTGAAGACGCGCTTGCTACCAGGATGGGCAAGACGCCGGGTGTGATCCTTCGCAGCCGGCGCGCGCTTGAAGAGGTCGTGGCGATGGCACCGTTTCCCGACGCCAAGCCGAACTTCGTGCTCGTCACCTTCCTGCCGGAACCACCTGCTGCGGATGCGCTCGACGAACTGGTGGCGCCGGACGGAGAGGAGGTAAGGATCGGGGTCCGGGAGATATTCATCCACTATCCGAACGGGTCCGGCCGCTCGAAGCTCAAGCTTCCGGCATTGAAGGCCGGCACGGCGCGCAACCTCAATACGGTGCGAAAGCTTGCGGAACTGGCCGCCGCCCTGGAGGATGAGAACTCCTGACCGGTCGTCACCGGTCTTTCGGCTGGACCAGCAGCCGCACGAAGCCGCGAAAGACGAGGAGCTGATCTGGATGGCTCTCTTCGGGCCCCTCAGCGCCTTCGACAGCACGTGCCGTCTTCGAAAACGGTCGAGACCATATCGCGAGCTGATCGGCATCGGCGCGGATGGTAGACCGGCATTGGGCTTTCTCGCCCTTTCGCACGGCCGCTCCTGTGCCGCAGTACAGTTTTCTGTTCGCAGAAACGGCGGCAGCCATCTCCCCTCGCCAAACCCCTGCAGCACGTTCCTGATGTTACAGCGATGTGCGGCAATTCCGGCAATACTATGCCGCAAGACCGCCAGTTTAGCTGTCGACAGAGACGCCAGCTTTGGAGCGGGATGAGGGAGCATCTAGCGACCCTCCCCTGCGTGGTCTGCAGCAACAAGAGGAGGAAACGTTGGAAATGGAAACCGCCAAATACCGACACGACCTGCCGTTCTCTCGCGGAGGCGCATTCTTGAGCGACGGCGGCCTGGAAACGACTCTGATCTTTCACGACGGCATAGAGCTGCCGCACTTCGCGTCCTTCGTCCTGCTGTCGTCCTCGGAAGGGCGCCGGCAACTCCTTCGCTACTACACGCGCTATCTCGATATTGCCCGAAGCCACGGGACGGGCTTCATTCTCGATACGGCCACCTGGCGCGCCAATGCCGACTGGGGCGCAAAACTCGGCTATGTTGCCGAGGCGCTCGACCAGGTCAACCGTGACGCGGTGCACCTGCTGAGGGAACTGCGTGCGGAATACGAGCGCCCGCAGGCGCCGATCGTGCTCAGCGGCGCAATCGGCCCGCGCGGCGACGGCTACAAGGCCGGCCAGATGTCGGCTGATGAAGCGGAAGACTATCACACGGCGCAAGTGGCGGCTTTTGCCGGCAGCGAAGCCGACATGGTGGCCGCCTACACCCTGACCAATATCGACGAGGCGATCGGAATTGCCCGCGCCGCACGCAAACACCAGATGCCCTGCGCCATCTCGTTCACGGTGGAGACTGACGGCAGGCTCGTCACCGGCCGCTCGCTGCAGCAAGCGGTCGAAACCGTGGACGCGGCAACCGAGGGCTATCCGCACCATTACATGATCAACTGCGCACATCCGAGCCATTTCGAGGGCAGTCTCGACCAGAACCGCGCCTGGGTCCGGCGGATCGGCGGCATCCGAGCCAATGCCTCGGCGAAGAGCCACGCCGAACTCGACGACAGCGAGACCTTGGATGCCGGCGATGTGCGCGACCTCGCTCAGCGCTACCGTGCGCTGACCGGGCGCATGCCGCATCTGCGCATTCTCGGCGGCTGCTGCGGTACCGATCATCGCCACATCGCGGCGATCTGCGAAGCCTGTCTGCCACCGGCGGCGCTCAGCGCCTGATCGGATTGCCCGCCCGGGATGTGCCCGCACGGCGCTGTAGGCGCCGCGCCGCCCCTCGCGAAAAGCGGATGGCTCGTGTAGACTCGTCGGGAAAGGGCGGCCGGCCTGTCGCGTCGTGGCCGCTGGAGCATGATGGATTACACTCCCCCGACGGCCTCTGAGACCGGCCCGTTCCGTTTCGACAACAGCTACGCGCGGCTGCCTGCACAGTTCTATGCGCGCGTCGAGCCGACGCCGGTGGCCGAACCCTGGCTGATCAAGCTCAATCGGCCGCTTGCCCAAGAGCTTCGGCTCGACGTCGAAACGCTGGAGCGCGACGGCGCAGCGATCTTCTCCGGCAACCGCGTCCCCCCGGGCGCGGAGCCGCTTGCCATGGCCTATGCGGGCCACCAGTTCGGCACATTCGTCCCTCAGCTCGGCGACGGCCGCGCCATACTGATTGGTGAGGTGATCGACCGCAACGGGAAGCGCCGCGACATCCAGCTCAAGGGATCGGGCCAGACGCCCTTTTCCCGCCGCGGCGACGGGCGTGCGGCGCTCGGGCCGGTCTTGCGCGAATATATCGTCAGCGAAGCGATGCATGCGCTCGGCGTCCCGACCACGCGCGCGCTTGCCGCAACCGTCACCGGCCAGCCCGTCTATCGCGAGGAGATACTGCCCGGCGCAGTCTTCACTCGCGTCGCGGCAAGCCACATTCGCGTCGGCACCTTCCAGTTCTTCGCCGCGCGCGGGGACATGGAAGCCGTCAGGGCGCTCGCCGATTACGTGATCGATCGCCACTATCCGGAGATCAAGGGCGACGAACGGCCCTATCTCGCGCTCTTCAGGACGGTCACGGCGCGCCAGGCCGCCTTGATCGCGCGCTGGCTCCATGTCGGCTTCATCCACGGCGTGATGAACACCGACAATATGACGGTCTCCGGCGAAACGATCGACTTTGGCCCCTGCGCCTTCATGGATGCCTACGATCCCAAGAAGGTGTTCAGTTCGATCGACCAGTTCGGCCGCTACGCCTACGCGAATCAACCGGCCATCGGGCAGTGGAACCTCGCACGCCTCGCCGAGACGCTCGTGACATTGTTCGACCCCGTCGCCGACACGGCGGTCGATCTCGCCAATGAGGTCCTCACCGGATACGGGTCCGTCTTCCAGGAGCACTGGCTCGAGGGCATGCGGAGAAAGGTCGGGCTTGCGACGGCGCAGGACGGAGATCTCGACCTGATACAGTCGCTCCTGACCCTGATGCACAAGGGCAATGCGGATTTCACCCTCACCTTCCGCCGCCTTGCGGCCTGTGCCGAGGACGAAGCTTCGGACGCGCGGCTTGCCGGCCTGTTCCAAAACCCGGAGGCGCTTTCGCTCTGGCTCGCGGACTGGCGGGGCCGGCTCGCGCGCGAACCGCAGCAGGCGGGCGAGCGTGCCGCCGCCATGCGGGCCGTCAATCCGTCGTTCATTCCGCGCAATCATCGGGTGGAGCAGGCGATCGATGCGGCAATCCAGGATGCGGATTTCTCGCTCTTTGAGGCCCTCCTCGACGTGACCTCCAAGCCCTATGAAGACCAGCCGCATCATGCCGCCTATGCGGAACCCCCGACGCCCGGTGAAGAAGTGCTGCAGACCTTCTGCGGAACTTGACCCAGGTCGCAGCGAAACGGCGCCTTACCATAGCCTTTGTGCGGCGAAACATCTCGACAGCATCCAGCCATAGCGGCGTTCGCGGCCATCCAGCCGATAAGCTGCTGGCGTAAAGTTTCCGACAGCACCGAACCGAAGGCCTGCTTGCCAAGCGTTTCCTTCATGGCGGCAGGCGTCGTCGTATCGCGCGGATAGCCGTACTCGGCTTCGTTGAGCTCGGGTTCCATGCGGTCGAGACGCATAGCGTGCCACGAGAGATTGCATGGGTGGAAAAACGGCCCAACCTTGATGGGCGCGCACAGGGCCCCACATAAAGCTCCAGAAGCTATAGATATGGAGCGCGCATATGTATTCGATCGGCGACCTCTCCCGGCGGACGGGCGTAAAGATTCCGACGATCCGGTATTACGAACAAAGGGGACTGATTGCGGCACCGGAGCGGTCCGAAGGCAACCAGCGGCGCTACGAGAGGCGCCAACTCGAGCGCCTCGCCTTCATCCGCCATGCGCGCGAGCTCGGGCTTTCGATCGAAGACATCCGCGACCTGCTGACCCTGAGCGAGCATCCGGAGCGCCCTTGCGGCGAGGCGGATCGCATTGCGAGCGAACACCTCGCCTCCGTGCGGGAGAGGATCGCGTGGCTGAAGAAGCTGGAACAGGAATTGGAGCGCATCGTCGCCTGCCATGGCAACCATACCATCGGCGACTGCTACGTGATCCGCGCGCTTGCCGACCACTCGCTGTGCGAAAGCGAGCACTGATACCAACCTCTACCGATCGACGGATTGCGTCGGAGCAAGGAGAAGCCGCAACCGGGCCACGTGGTTCGGTGAGGGCTTTCGACACAGCCCGCAGACCGTAAGCGGCCGGCCCTTCGGGCGGACCCTCTGTCGGCCGCTTCGCAATCCTCGACCGATGCATGAGCATCGCTCTACGGTGTGCTCCACACCGGACACCCGCAGTCGGCCCCACGCAATCGGCCGATACCGGCGCAGTTGGTATGAGTTCCGCCAAGAATCTCCGTTGACAAAAGCCCGGAAATGGAGAATCTACGGGCATGATCAAGAACGCACCCATTTGCCGCGCGTATTTTTGGCTGTTCCGATAGGAGCGGCCTGCTGATCATATTCAACAAGGCCGCCATCAGGCGGCTTTTGTTTTTCACGGCACCTGATGGCGGCAGAACCATAGGAGCCGAGAATGCTGCAGACCGCCATACCTAGCCTTCATCCCGTGCCATCGGCCAGAGCGCCCATGGTGACGATCCGCTGCGCCAAGCCGCGCGATGTCGCCGAACTGCGCGAAATGATCGCCGAGCTTTCCGCCCATCACGGCGACGCCGCTCCGATCACAAATGAACAGCTCGAGCGCGACCTTTTCGGCCGCATGCCCTGGATTACCGCTCTCGTCGCCGAAGCCGGCGGTTCGTTGATCGGCTACGCCATCCTGGTCCCCCTGTACAGGGCGGCCGAGGGCGCACGCGGCATGGAGCTGCATCACCTCTTCGTCCGGCCAGGTCATCGTGGCACCGGGATCGGGCGCCACCTCGTCGCCAAGGCGCGGGAACAGGCAAAGATGGCGGGCTGCAACTATCTCTCCGTCAGCGCCGCGACCGGCAATTTCCAGGCGCATCGCTTCTACGAATCCGAGCGCTTCGTGCCTCGCCCTGTGACCGGCATGCGCCATATTCAGAGCATAGGCTGAAGAGGAGGGCTCGATGCGCGTTGCCATCGTGCTGACGGAAGGCTTTGCCGACTGGGAATGCGCGCTGTTGATGGCAACGGCGCGCGCCGAGCTTGGGGTGGATCTCCTCGTTGCCTCCCCCGGCGGCACGGTGGTGAGCTCGATGGGCGGCCTGCACATCACGCCGCACCTGCCGGCGAAGACGCTCGCACCGGCGGAATTCGACGGGCTCGTGCTCTGCGGCGGCACCATCTGGGAAACCGCCGCGGCACCGGACCTGTCACACACGATCCGCGCCTTCCATACGGCAGACCGCGTGGTCGCGGCAATCTGCGGCGCCACGCTGGCGCTTGCCGCAAGCGGCATCCTCAATGGGGCCGATCACACCGGCAACTCGGCCGAAAGCCTTGCGGCGGTTCCCGGCTATCAAGGCCAGAGCCACTATCGCGACCAGCCGCAGGCGGTGCGCAGCGGTCGCCTGGTGACTGCCGCAGGCACCGCTCCGGTGAGCTTTGCGGCTGAAGTCTTCCGCGCGCTCGGCCTCGGATCCGAGGCGCTCGACGCCTATCTCGCGCTCTATGCCGAGGAGCACCGGCTCGCCTGAATGATCGTGGTTTTTGCATGTCCTTGTCCCCGCTGCACGCCTTGGGCGACATGCATCATAGCGGCGGCAGCGCCTTCAGATAGGCGGCTATCGCCTCGCGGTCGGCTGCGGGAAGCTTCGCCATGTTCTTCTGCACCTCGACCATCGAGCCGCCGACAGTGTCAAAATCGGGCGTGAAGCCGGTCTCCAGATAGGAGGCGATGTCGGATTCGCTCCAACCGCCGATGCTCTTCGAGCCCGGCGTGATATTGGGAATACGACCCTCCCCTTCCGGATTCGGCGCACCGGCAAGCCACCTGCCCGGTTCGAAGCCGCCGAGCGCGTCGCGGGGGGTGTGGCACTCTCCGCAATGGCCGGGACCTTCCACGAGATATTGTCCACGGGCGAGCTTTGGATCGGCCGTATCGAGGGCGACCCTGGGATCATCGGTCAAGTACAGGAGCTTCCAACCGCCGAGCGCCAGACGGATGTTGTAGGGAAAGGGCAGTTCATGCGGCGGTGCAATATCACTACTTTTCGGCAGCGTTTGCAGGAAGCCCCAAAGGTCGTTGATATCCTCGGCGGTCATGCGCGCGTAGGAGCCATAAGGAAAGGACGGATAAAGATGCTCGCCGTCTTTGCCGACGCCGCGCGTCATCGCATTGCCGAACTCGGCAAGCGTCCAGCCGCCGATTCCAGCCGTTTCGTCCGGCGAGATATTCGGCGCATGGAAAGTGCCGAACGGACTTTTCAGCGGCCGGCCGCCCCCCAGCACGAGCCGCCGGTCATCCTCGGCGCCGGGAGCCGCGTGGCAGCCGGTGCAGCCGCCGGCCCAGAACACCTGTTCGCCATTGGCAATGTCCGGTTGACCCAGCCCCTGCCACTGCGTCTCATCCCATGGACTCGGCTTCGTCAGCCACCAGAGCACGCTGGCGCTGGCGAGAATCAGCAGGACCAGACTGGACAGAAGCCTATTTGTGCGCCGCCTCATGATCTCCCCTACTGCTGCGTGCAAAGTGCTACGGCGACTTTCGCGCCTGATCAGACGGCGCTGCGGGCCTCTAACGCAGAAAGGAATGCGCCGGTCGGTCCGACGCATTCCGGGCAAACAAAAGAACCTTCGTCAGTCTTTCTTCAGGCGGTAGATCTCGTGACAGCTGCCGCAGTCCTTCCCGAGGACACCCAGCGCGGCGCCGACGCCGGCAGAGTCAGAGGGCAATTCGGCGAGAAACATCTCCGCATCGCTGCCGAGCTTGGCGGCCTTCGCCTTGAAGTCCTCCATATTCTCCCAGATTTTCGGGCTTGCTTCAGTCTCCATGCCGGTTTCCGAGCCCTCGGGGAAATGATTGGGAAAAACCTTTACGGTCTCGCTGATCGTCGTCAGCGATGCCTTGATGACTTCCGCGTCATACGGCTTTTCGCCCTTGGCTATCCCGCTGAGCGCACCGGCAGCCTGCCCGACCTTCTTCATCAGCTGCTGCCGCACCTCCTGCGGCTCGTCCGCAGCGGTCACGGCGGTCACACACAGCCCCGCAAGGGCGGCCGCAAGCGCAAAAGCTCTCATCTTCATCATCATCTCCGGTCATGCGAATCCGCTTGTGCGGCTTCGTGTTGAAAGCGCGGGCATGATGGCATCTTGGCCTATCGACGGAAGTAACATTTTTTTGAAGTGCTTGTCGCTGCAAGGCAACTCGCCGGCAATACCTTCATCTCCGGGTCGAGGCGAATAACATGAACAGTATAGTCATGTTATAGCCGCTCACACATCGCTCCACCCCTGCCAAATGGTCACACCCGCGATCAATACAAGGACAAGACCCGCGGCCTTGCCGGCTGCGACCGTCACGGCGGGACTGCCGACCAGCAGATCGCGACCGCGGCCGGCTGCAAGCGCCAGACCGCCATAGACCGCCAGCTGCGTCGAGGCGATCATCATTGCCATGACGGCAGCCTGCGACCAGACGGGGCCGAATTGCGGTCTCAGGAATTGCGGATAGACCGCCAGCATGAAGAGGTAGGCCTTGGGATTCATGAGGCTCGTCAGCGCCCCCTGACGGAAACTCGTCCAGCGCGATCGCGTCATCCCGCCGTCGATGCCGGCGATGGTGACGGAACTGCGCAGGAGCGAGAAGCCGATCCACGCGATATAGGCCGCGCCGGCAAGGAGGAGCATATTGAAGAGCTCGGGGATCAGATGCAGCACCACGCTGACGCCGAGTGCGGCATAAAGGGTGTGCAGGACGCCGCCCGCCATGATGCCGGCGGTCGCGGCGAGCCCGGAGGCGCGTCCGCCGGTGATCGCGTTGGCCAGCACGAAGACCATGTCCATGCCGGGGACGATGATGATGCCGAACAGGAGAGTGAAGAACAGCCAGAGGTTTTCCGCGTATGTCATGTCAGTTGCTCGTGGATAATTCGAGGGGCAAAGGACCGGATTGCAGATTTTTCAATCCGTTGCCGCATGCTATATCGACCTCCAACTGACAGGTCATGTCAGGAGCCTTCGCGACGATGGAGGGAAACCGATGCCCAAGGCATCACGCCTTTTCGAGATCATCCAGATCCTGCGGCTTGCTCGAAAGCCGGTGACGGCGGCCGAAATGGCCGAACGGCTGGAGGTGACATCACGATCGATCTATCGCGACATCGTTGCATTGCAATCCATGCGGGTGCCGATCGAGGGCGGACGCGGCATCGGCTATATATTGAGGCCCGGCTTCGACCTGCCGCCGCTCATGTTTTCCATCGATGAAACGGAGGCGATCGTGCTTGCCCTCGCTCTGCTCGAGCGCACCGGCGACGGGGAGCTTAAAGTTGCCGCCCGGCGTGTAGGCGAGAAGATCACCGGAGCCGTGCCGGGGCCGCTGCGCCAAGTGTTTCAGTCGCAGGCGCTTCACGCCTGGGGATCGATCGCGGCAGCCCCGCCGGCGGTCGACCTCGCCCTCATTCGCCGCGCGATCCGTGACGAGCAGAAACTCGCGATGGACTATCGCGACGAGCTCGGTCGGGTGACGGAACGCACGGTCAGGCCGCTGGCCCTGATTTATTATTCGGAGCAGGCGATGATGGTCGCCTGGTGCGAATTGCGCCAGGCGATCCGCAATTTCCGCGCTGACAGGGTGGAGCAGTGCGAGCCGGTCGAAGCCTTCTTCCGCGGCGAGGGCGACAGGATGCGGCAAGCATGGATGGCGGGATGGAAAACGCCGGCGGGTGCGGGTGTTTGACGTACGCGATGCCGTGAGAAATGCAACGCCTGTATTTGTCGGCAGCACCGCTTCCGCAGCGCCTTTTCACTCCGCTTCTTCCCAACAAAAAGACCCGGCGCGAGCGCCAGGCCGAATTTCCGTCGCGACAGGGTCGCTTACTTCGTCGCCGCCTCGTACATTTCGAGCACGTAGTCCCAGTTGATCAGGCTATCGACGAAGGCCTCGAGATATTTCGGGCGGGCGTTGCGGTAGTCGATGTAGTAGGAGTGCTCCCAGACATCGACGCCGAGGATCGGCGATGCGCCATGAACCAGCGGATTTTCGCCGTTCGGGGTCTTCGAAATTTCGAGCTTGCCATTCTTGACCGCGAGCCAGGCCCAGCCGGAGCCGAACTGGGCGGTGCCGGCCTGAATGAAATCGGCGCGGAACTTGTCGTAGCCGCCGAGATCGGACTTGATCGCTGCGTCTAGCTTGCCTGGCAGGCTGGTGCCGCCGCCGCCCTTCTTCATCCACTTCCAGAAGTGGATATGGTTGTAATGCTGGCCGGCATTGTTGAACAGCGGCTGGTTCGTGCCGTAGGACTTCTTGACGATTTCCTCCACCGACAGATCGGAAAGACCGGCTTCTTCGGCAAGCTTATTGCCGTTGGTCACATAGGCGAGGTGATGCTTGTCGTGATGGTATTCGAGCGTTTCGCGCGACATGTATGGCGCCAGCGCATCATAGTCATAGGGAAGGTTCGGCAATTCGAAAGCCATTGTGGCATCTCCTCTTGGCATGGGATTTCGTGAGGGAAATCTGTGACCGGGAACATAGGCACCGCCTTCGCGCGAGGCAACCAATGCGGTGCCAAAATTTCCCTAAGTCACGAAAAATACTTCCTTTGCGGACGCAACGATCGGTCCTTGGAGAAGGCGATACGCAACTTTCCTGGTGCAGCTTCGTTACATAATTGCGTCGCCTCCGCCGCACAGGAGCTGCAGGAGACCAGGATGGAGTTTCACCAGGGACGTCTCATCGACCACGTGCACCTTCGCGTGCAGGATCTCGCCGTCAGCAAGCGCTTCTACGTTGCGGTCCTCGGCGCGCTCGGCCATCAGCCGACCTATGAGACCGAGGCATTTTTCGCCTTCGACGAATTGTTCGTAGATAAGGCGGATGACTATCAGAGCCGCGTGCATCTCGCCTTCCAGGCGGCCGACCGCGACTCAGTGAAGCGCTTCCACCATGCCGGCCTCGCAAACGGCGGTTTGGATAATGGCGGACCCGGCGAGCGTCCCTACCACCCGGGCTACTACGCCGCCTTTCTGCTCGATCCGGACGGCAACAATATCGAAGCGGTCCATCACGGGCCGACGACACGATCCTCCGCCGACGTGCTCGTCAGGCCGATCGAGGATTGAGCATGTTTTGAAAGCACCTAACCCTAACCCTCTCCCCGCACGCGGGGAGAGGGGACAGAGAGAATGCGCCATGCGCCTCTGCCGAGGACGGGCAGGCGGATGAGGGACACCTCGCCGCCGTTAAACGTTCCTGCTCGAATGTGCCCAATCCATATAGAGGTCGCGCGCCGCGGCGGTGATCGGGCCAGTCTGCAGGTCGCGCTCCTCGAGCCGGGTCACCGGCACGACCTTCGAATAGTTGCCGGTGGTGAAGATCTCATCGGCCGCCTCGAAATCGGCCATGTTCAGCGTCGTTTCGACCACCTCGAAACCGGCTTCGCGCAGAAGACTCATGACACGAGAGCGGGTAATGCCGGCGAGGAAGGTCCGGTTGGCGGCCGGCGTGAAAACGACGCCGTCCTTCACCATGAAGACGTTGGAAGAGCCGGTCTCGGCAATGTTGCCGAGCATATCGCGCACCAGCGCGTTGTCGAAGCCGCGCGAGCGCGCCTCCCCGAGGATGCGGGCATTGTTGGGATACAGGCAGCCGGCCTTGGCATCGGTGGGCATGCATTCGAGGGTCGGCCGGCGGAAGGGCGAAAGCGTCAGCGCCGAACCCGCATGGGCATTGCCCATGGGAGCCTCGAACAGGCAGAGGGCGAAACGGGTCGATTCCGGATCGACCGCCACCACGCTCCAGGAGCCGTGCTCGCCCCAATACATCGGCTTTACATAGATCGCCGTCTTGCCGTCGAATTTCTTCACGCCCTCCCAGGTGAGCGCCTCGATCTCTTCGGCGGCCATGACCGGCTTCAGTCCGAGCGCTTCCGCCGAGCGGTTGACGCGCCGGCAATGCAGGTCGAGATCCGGCGCGATGCCGTCGAACCAGCGCGCGCCGTCGAACACCGTCGAGCCGAGCCACATCGCATGGGATGTCGGTCCGATCAGCGGCGGGTTGCCGGGAAGCCATTCGCCGTCGACATAGGTCCAGGTGGTGGAGCGGGGGGATGTATCGACGGCCATCGGCGTCTCCTTCTCGTCTCGTCGGGCATCATCCCGATGTAACGGGAAAAAGCAGCACTAGGGTAAATGAGTACATCAAAAATTGTCATGAGCTCCATTCTGGAGCAGCGTGTTAGGCACGCCAAAAACCACAGGGGCTGAATGGGAGTTCGCGCCAATGAGAGCAATGTATTACGACGCCTTCGAAAAGACGCCGGAGATCAGGGTGCTGCCCGATCCGTCACCGACGGAGAACGGCGTCGTCATCAAGGTCGAGGCCACCGGGCTCTGCCGGAGCGATTGGCATGGCTGGATGGGGCACGACCCGGACATTCGCCTGCCGCATGTTCCGGGCCACGAATTGGCGGGGACGATCGCCGCCGCTGGCCGCGCGGTCATGCGCTACAAGGTCGGCGACCGCGTGACCGTGCCTTTCGTTTCCGGCTGCGGCCGTTGCGGCGAATGCCGCTCCGGCAACCAACAGGTCTGTGAAGCACAGTTCCAGCCGGGCTTCACCCATTGGGGCTCGTTCGCCGAGTATGTGGCGATCGATTTCGCCGACCAAAACCTCGTCCATTTGCCGGAGAGCATGGATTTTGCGACCGCCGCCAGCCTCGGCTGCCGCTTCGCCACCTCCTTCCGGGCCGTCGCCGACCAGGCGCGCGTCAAGGGTGGCGAATGGGTGGCGGTGCACGGCTGCGGCGGCGTCGGCCTCTCGGCGATCATGATCGCCGCCGCGCTCGGCGCCCATCCCATCGCCATCGACATTTCCGCCGAGAAGCTGGCCTTTGCCCAGCAAGTCGGTGCCGTTGCGGCGATCAATGCTCGCGAGACCGATGACGTAGCCGCCGCCGTCAAGGAGATCACCCAACGGCGCGCATGTGTCGATCGATGCGCTCGGCTCCCCCGTCACCTGCTTCAATTCAATCAAGAATCTGCGCCGCCGCGGCCGCCACGTCCAGGTGGGCCTGATGCTGGCCGAACACGCCACGCCTCAAATTCCGATGGCCCAGGTGATCGGCCACGAACTCGAAATCTATGGCTGCCACGGCATGCAGGCCTGGCGCTACGATGCCATGCTGGCGATGATTACGGCCGGCAAGCTCGATCCCACGCATCTGATCGGCCGCGAGATTTCGCTGGAAGAGGCGGTGCCGGCACTGGTGGCGATGGACCGGGCGACTGACCTCGGCATCAGTGTGATTACGCGGCTTTAGCGCATTATAACGGGGCGAGCCGCGCCGTCCACAGCGCCGTTCCAAGACCCCCTCCCCAACCCTCCCCACGGGTGGGAGGGGTCGGGGGTCTTGCACTTGAGGAAGTGCCCTGCCCGATCGCACCGCCCAAGCTCAAGGGGATTCCGATGCCGTCATTGCACTGCTATCCTCCCGATGAGCAAGACGAATCAGCGAGGTCCCGTCATGGCGCTTGCGGCCCAGGCCTGCGAAGGCGAGCTTTACCGGCCCCTTCTCGACGGCAATCCGATGCATCCGAATGGCTGGCCGGTGCGCGTGATCGTCGCTTCGCAGACGGAGGCGCGGCACAATCGGGCGCTTTGGGCGCCGACGCATCTGATCTCGATCCGGGCGCCGGCAACCCGGCTTCTGTCGATGATAGAACTGCCGCCGGAGCGGCATCTGGAACTCTATTTCGGCGATGCCATTGATGCGCAAGCGCCGGATGCGGCACCCGCCGAGGCGATCGAGGCGACCTTCGCCTTCATCGACGGGCTGCCGGAGGACGCGCATCTTCTGATCCACTGCCTCAGAGGTATCGGCCGCTCGACGGCGCTGACGCTCGGCATCCTGGCGCGCTACATGGCGCCCGAGGAAGCAGCAGCGGCTTTGCACGCGCTTCGCCCCGAGGCCAAGCCGAACCGCCTTGTGGTCGGCCTCTGCGACGCGGCGCTCGGGCTCAAGGGCAAGCTTGCCAAACAGGCGCTTCGCTTTCCGGCAAAGGTCTGGAAAGGCTGACACATCGCCGCCGCGATTGTCGCCGTTGTGCAGCGCACAAAAATTTGACATGATCTCTCCAAAACAAATGGAGAAGCGGCGCGTTGTTCGTCGCAATATCCGCTCGTCCGGAAGGTCGCTCCTGGAGCTTCAGCCGAGCGGGGAAAGACGGGAGAATTCGATGTCTTACGCGGCCTATGTCTTTGACGCCTACGGCACGCTTTTCGACGTGCACGCGGCGGTGCGCCGGCACGCCGACGCGATCGGTCCGGACGGGCAGGCCTTTTCCGAGCTCTGGCGCGCCAAGCAGCTCGAATATTCCTGGGTGCGCGCGCTGATGGGCGCCTATGTCGATTTCTGGCAATTGACGGAGCAATCGCTGGATTTCGCGTTTCAGCGCTTTCCTTCCGCCGATCCCAAGCTCAAGAAAAAATTGCTCGACGCCTATTGGACGCTCGACTGCTATCCGGAGGTGCCGGCGGTGCTACGGGGATTGAAGGAGCGCGGCGCCCGCATCGCCATCCTCTCGAACGGCTCGCCGGCGATGCTTGCCTCCGCCGTGAAGAACGCGGCGCTCGACATCGTCATCGACGACGTGTTCTCGGTCGATAGCGTCGTTACGTTCAAGACAGCCCCCGCCGTCTACGATCTCGTAACGACGCGGTACCGGCTCTATCCGCGTGCCGTTTCGTTCCAGTCGTCGAACCGCTGGGACATTGCGGGTGCGACCAAATTCGGCTTCCGCACGGTCTGGATCAATCGCGCAGACATGCCGGACGAATACAGGGACTTTGGGCCGTCGCTCATCCTCCCTTCGCTCGAAAGCCTGCAATTCGGCATATGAGGAGCATCAGATGGCGTGGTCGGCAGCGCAATACGTGAAGTTCGAGGAGGAAAGGACGCGGCCGGCGCGAGACCTCTTGGCCCAGGTTCCGAACCTGCCGGCCGGCACCGCTTTCGACCTCGGCTGCGGGCCGGGCAACTCGACGGAACTGATCCGCGCCCGTTTTCCGGACAACGACCTCGTCGGCATCGACAATGACGACAACATGCTGACCGCCGCCCGTCAGCGCCTACCGGATCTACGCTTCGAGAAGGTCGATCTCGCCGGCTGGGCGCCGCCGGCGACCCCTGCACTCTTGTTCGCCAATGCGGTATTCCAGTGGCTGCCGAAACACATCGACCTCCTCGAGCGGCTGCTCGCGGCGCTCGCGCCCGGCGGCACGCTCGCGGTGCAGATGCCGGACAATCTCGACGAGCCATCACACGCCCTGATGCAGGAGACGGCCGAAGAGCGCGCTTTCGAACAGGCGTTCCACGACCGCATAGTGCCGCGCATCCCACTCCCCGCGCCGAAGACCTATGTCGAGAAGCTTGCCGCCAAGGCGGCGCGGATCGAGGTCTGGCACACGGTCTATTATCACCAGCTCGCCAATGCGAATGCTATCGTAGAGTGGGTGAAGGGGACGGGATTGCGCCCCTATCTCGATGCCCTGCCGGCCGAGCGGAGAACGGAATACCTCGCCGCCTATGCCGAGAAGATCCGGAAGGCCTATCCGCCGATGGCCGATGGACGCGTGCTGTTGCGCTTCCCCCGCCTCTTCATCGTAACAACGAAGGGCGGCTGAATTCCGGAACCGGCTTGAACCTTCGTCGCGGGGCGACGAGTATAGGGGCGTCCTTTTCGTCGCTCGAGGAGCCCTCCATGCATGCAGTCAATTCCAACGGCGCCAATATTCCCGCCCTCGGCTTCGGCACCTTCCGCATGTCCGGAGACGAGGTGCTGCGCATTCTGCCGCAAGCCCTGAAGATCGGCTTTCGCCATGTGGACACGGCGCAGATCTACGGCAACGAGGCGGAAGTCGGGGAAGCCATGCGCATGTCCGGCATTCCGCGCCCGGATGTCTTCCTGACGACAAAGGTCTGGGTCGACAATTATCGGCAGGACGCCTTTGTCGCCTCGGTCGAGGAAAGCCTCAGGAAGCTCGGGACCGACTATGTCGACCTCCTGCTCCTGCACTGGCCGGGGAGCGATGTGCCGATGGCGGAGCGGATCGGCGCGCTTAACGCGGTGCTGAAAGCCGGCAAGGTGCGCCATATCGGCGTCAGCAACTTCAACATGGCGCAGATGGAGGAAGCGGTGCGGCTCAGCGAGGCGCCGATCGCAACCAACCAGGTCGAGTATCACCCCTATCTCGACCAGACGAAGCTTCTGCACGCTGCCCGCCGGCACGGCATGTCGCTCACCGCCTATTACGCCATGGCCAATGGCCGCACACCGTCCGACCCGCTGCTGGCCGAGATCGGCGCGCGCCATGGCAGGACCGCCGCGCAGGTGGCGCTTCGATGGCTGGTGCAGCAGCAGGACGTCGTCGCCCTCTCGAAAACGGCGACGGAGGCGCGGCTCAAGGAGAATTTCGCAATCTTCGATTTCGCGCTGACCAGGGAAGACATGGCAGCGATCCGCGGCCTTGCAAAGCCGGACGGCCGGATCGTCAGCCCGGCGGGATTGGCTCCCGAATGGGACGCGTAAGCGCGAGCGCTATCCCTCCTGGCCTGCCGGCCATCTGCCCAGCTGCAGCGCCGCACGTCTGATCAGACGCGCAAAGGTCGCTGTAGCAGGGGAAATAGCCGGCAGACCAGAGAATTTGCTATACCCTCAAACGAATTGGCTGAGGCCCGGCACCGAGGCGACGACCTCGTCGACGACTTCGTCGCCAGCCCTTTCCTTGGCGTAGGCGATGGTCTCCCTCGCAAGCGCCGTGATCTCGCCCATGCCAAGGCCCTGGCTCATCAGCTGCTGGCCGAGCGCCATGACGCCGCCGCCGCCCATGGCCGACATCAGCCCGCCGAGCAGCCCCCCATTGCCGCCCTCTCCGCTATATTGTGCGACCAGTTCCGGCGCTCCGGGAATTGCCTCGATCATTCGGGCGACCGGCCCGTCCGCCGCTTCGCGCTGCAGGAAGCCGAGAATCATCCCAACCGCCTTTTCGGCCGTCGCGGGCTCGATGCCGACATTCTCCGCCACCCGCGTGACCAGTTCACTCATGGAAATCTCCTCGCTCTGTTTTTTGACGTGAACGTCAAGGTAAATGATCGACTTCGAAATGACAATAGCACCCGAATGGCCGGCATCACCCGACAATGGCATCGGAGCCCTGTCCGCAAGTCTTCCGGTCCGCGCAACTCTTGTTGCCGGGCAGAGGCTCACCTCCTATAACAAAACCAACGACATTTCGATGGCGATCGGGCGGCAAATGTCCGCTTCCATTGGCAAAATTGATAAATGGAGATGAGACTCCCATGCTGCAGGAAGGCAAGCTGTATATCGGCACCAGCCGCAAGCCGGACGATTCGATCAACAAGGGCGAGTATCTCGAACTCAAATTCGGCAATCGCCACGGTCTGATCACCGGGGCGACCGGCACCGGCAAGACCGTGACGCTGCAGATCCTGGCCGAGAGCTTCTCGAATGCCGGCGTTCCCGTCTTTTGTGCCGACGTCAAGGGCGATCTCTCAGGGATCGGCGCGATCGGCGAGCCGAAGGACTTTCTTTTGAAGCGCGCCGAACAGATCGGCCTCGATCCCTACGACTTCCAGGAGTTCCCAGTGATCTTCTGGGATCTCTATGGCGAGAAGGGCCACCGGGTCCGTACGACGATGTCGGAGATGGGGCCGCTCTTGCTCTCGCGCCTGATGAACGCCACCGACGCCCAGGAAGGGGTATTGAACATCGCCTTCAAGATCGCCGATGAAGGTGGTCTTCCGCTGCTCGACCTCAAGGACTTGCAGACGCTTCTCAAATATATGGGCGAGAATGCAAGCGAGCTTTCGAACCAGTTCGGCTTCATCTCCAAGTCCTCCGTGGGCTCGATCCAGCGCGAGCTGTTGATCCTGGAGCAGCAGGGTGCCGATCACTTCTTCGGCGAGCCCGCATTGAAGATCACCGACATCATGCGCACGACCAATGACGGACGCGGCGCGATCTCGGTGCTTGCCGCCGACACGCTGATGATGAATCCGAGGCTCTACGCGACGTTCCTGCTCTGGCTCCTGTCCGAGCTCTTCGAGGAACTGCCGGAGGTGGGCGATCCGGAGAAACCGCGGCTGGTCTTCTTCTTCGACGAGGCGCATCTGCTCTTCAACGACGCGCCGAAGGTGCTCGTCGAACGCGTCGAACAGGTGGTTCGCCTGATCCGCTCCAAGGGCGTCGGCGTCTATTTCGTCACGCAGAACCCGCTCGACGTGCCGGAAACCGTGCTCGCCCAGCTCGGCAATCGCGTGCAGCATGCACTGCGCGCCTACACCCCTCGCGAGCAGAAGGCGGTGAAGACGGCGGCCGAGACGTTCCGCCCCAACCCGGACTTCGACTGCGCCGCGGTGATCACCACGCTCGGTACCGGCGAAGCGCTGGTCTCCACGCTCGAAGGCAAGGGTTCGCCATCGGTGGTCGAGCGGACGCTGATCCGCCCGCCGTCCTCGCGCCTCGGGCCGCTGACGGAGACCGAGCGGCAGAATACGATGAATGTCAGCCCGGTGCGCGGGCTCTATGACGAGGATTTCGACCGGAAATCGGCCTATGAGATTCTTGCCGAACGGACGGCCCAGGCAGCCGAGGCATCGCGGCGGGCGGGAGAACAGGCCGACGAAGAGCAGTCCGGCCGCAGCCGCTGGACCCTGCCCGGTTTCGGCGACGACGAGAACGAGGAGTCATCGGGACGCCGCACCCGGCCACGTTCCTCCGGCTACCAGCGGGAAACGATCATGGAAGCCGCGCTGAAATCAGTCGCCCGCACGGTCGCGACCCAGGTCGGCCGGGCGATCGTCCGCGGCATTCTGGGCAGCCTGAAGCGATAGGGCTGTTGCTGCGCACCGGGTTTCTCAAGAGGGCCGATACGGCTGATATCCAAGTGCAAAAAAAGAAGCCCGCAGTCACATTGCGGGCTTCAGTGTTCAAGGCCTTACAGCTATCAGGCCACCGACAGCTTCACGTCGATATTGCCTCGCGTTGCGTGGCTGTAGGGGCAAACGATATGCGCCTTCTGGACCAGATCCTCGAGAACGGCCTTGTCGACGTCCGGCGAAGAAACTTCGAGCGCGGCATCGATGAAGAAGCCCGTACCGTCTTCGCGCGGGCCAATGCCGACGGTACCCGTCACCTTCGTGTCTTCCGAAAGCTTTACCTTCTCCTTGCCGGCAACGAATTTCAGTGCGCCCAGGAAGCAGGCGGAATAGCCGGCAGCGAACAGCTGCTCCGGATTGGTGCCGTGTGCCCCATCGCCGCCGAGTTCCTTCGGTACGGTGAGGGTGACATCAAGAACGCCGTCGGCGCTCTTGGCGTGGCCGGCACGGCCGCCGGTAGCGGATGCGGTGGTGCGGTAAAGGATGGGCATTGCATTCTCCTTCCTGGTTAGGTGGCTGAATGGCAGATTAATATCGCAAAATTAAATCGCGCGCAAATTAATTTTGCAAATTGCGTTGCCCCGTCGAATTTGAGACAATGACAAAATGAAGACCGAAACGGCCAAATCCGATGCTTTGCCCGACGAGGCGCTGGCGCTTGGCCAGCAGCTCTGCTTTGCCGTCTATTCGGCCGCCCATGCCTTCAATCGCGCCTACAAGCCTTTGCTCGACCGCTTTGGTCTTACCTATCCCCAATATCTCGTGCTGCTGGCCCTCTGGCAACAGGACGACATGACGGTGAAGCGGATCGGCGAGGAGTTGGGTCTCGATTCGGGCACGCTTTCGCCCCTCCTCAAGCGGCTGGAGGCGGCCGGCTACGTCCGCCGCCTGCGCGACCCTGCCGACGAGCGCCAAGTCATTGTCGGCCTTACGGAAAAGGGCCGAGCCTTGAAGACCGAGGCCTTCAGTATCCTCGCAGAGATCGGCAAAGCAACCGGCTGTAGCCTGGAGGAAGTGGGCGAACTGCGCGGAGCGCTGCACCGATTGACACAGCGGCTCGCTGACAGCCGCAGCGGAGACTGACGATTTCCGCGCGTGGTTATCAGACGACGAGGATCGGCGCCCTGCCGCGCACCCGATCATAAAGATCGATGACGTCCTGATTGAGCATGCGTACGCAACCGGAGGAAACGGCCTTGCCGATCGATTGCCATTCCGGCGTGCCGTGTACCCGATACAGCGTGTCCTGGCCGTTCTGGAAGATGTAAAGGGCGCGTGATCCGAGCGGGTTGTCGAGCCCCCCCGGCATGCCGCCATTATCGGCCGAATATTTTGCGAGAACCGGCTGACGGGCGATCATCGATCCAGGCGGCGTCCATTTCGGCCATCTCTGCTTCCACTGTATCACGCCGCGTCCCGACCAGGCGAAACCCTCGCGCCCGAGACCAACCCCATAGCGCGTCGCGCGGCCGCCCGGCTGGACGTGGTAGAGATAACGGTCGGCCGTGTCGACGACGATCGTCCCGGGAGCCTCGCCGAAAGGATCATTGACCTCCTGACGATAGAAACGCGGGTCGATCTGGCGATAGGGTACGGCCGGAATCAGAAATCCGCCATCCTCCCTCGCCGCGTAGACCTCCGCATAGTAGCCATCCTGCGGCGGCAGGCCGGTGGGCACCGGCCCCTCGAGCACAGCGCCGCCGGGTTCGACCCAGTGCTGCTCAAGCGCAGGATTGCGGAAAACGGGCATCGTTTCCTGGCGAAAACGGTCGGTATTCATGGAGGACGTGCAGCCTGCGAGCCCGGCGGAGGCGATTGCGAGCCCGGAGGTGCGCAGGAAGTGGCGGCGAGAAAACAAAGGCAGCGATGACATCGAACTCTATCGGTTTGGGTGCAGCAAAAAAAGAAGGTGCGGAACAATGTGATGATTCGCGTCGTCCCGTTCCTTGCTACCAGATCACGATGGCCTTGCCTCGAAACAATTCCAAACCGCGATCCAATCGACAGGCGGAACGCGGAGCGCTTGAACCCCAATCTCGCTCCACACTTGCATTTACGGCTGCAACTGGGCCTGTGTCAGTAAAAATCGCGATCACGATCACGACACCGTCCTGCAGCGCCGCGCTTCTTTCAGGCTCGAAAAGGTCGCCGTAGCCCTTTGAATTCCTTGTCCTCAAAGCGGAGACACGCGAGTAGAAGCCGATGAACGTCAGACACCGTCGGCGTCGCAGCCCTGCAAGAGCGCCTGGAAGTCCCGGGAGGACAGAGGCGGGCTCAAGAAATAACCCTGTATCTCGTCGCAGCCGCTTTTCTGCAGGAATTCGACCTGAGCCTCGGTTTCGACGCCTTCGGCGATCACGCGCAGCCCAAGCTTCTGCGCGAGCGAGATGATCCCGGCCGTGATCGCCTCGTCATCGGGATCCGAAGGAATGTCCTCGACGAAGGAACGATCGATCTTCAGTCGGCTCACGGGAAAGCGCTTGAGTGCACTGAGGCTCGAATATCCCGTACCGAAATCGTCAATGGCGAGATGGACACCAATAGCCTCGAGCTCATGCATCGTCGCGATCGCTCCAGCTAGGTCCTGCATGATCAGACTCTCGGTCAACTCGAGCTCCAGATAGCGCGCATGGAGGCCGGTTTCCGCCAGCACGGCCGCCACGCGCGCGGCCCAGTTGCGTTCGCGAAATTGCCGCGCGGAGACATTGACGCTGACGATCAGCGGCGGCAAGCCCGCCTCCTGCCAAGCCTTCGCCTGCCGGCAAGCGGCTCTGAGAACCCAGTCGCCGATGGGGACGATGAGCCCGGTCTCCTCGGCGAGTGGAATGAACGTCGCCGGCGAGATCAAGCCGCGCTGCGGATGCTGCCAGCGCAGAAGCGCCTCGGCGGCGAAGATGCGACCGCTGGCGAGGCTCATCTGCGGCTGGAAATGCAGGATGAATTCGTCGCGCGCGATCGCCTCGCGCAGCGCTTCCTGCAATTGTAGCTTTTCATGGGCCTTTGCCGCCATTTCCGCAGTGAAGACCTGGAGATTGTTGCGGCCGAACTCCTTTGCCCGGTACATGGCGAGATCGGCATTGGCGAGCAATTCGCTGGCCGTCCGGCCATGACTCGGATAGCAGGCGACACCCATGCTGCAAGTGACCTGTAGACTGCGGCCCTGAAGCTGGACCGGCAGAGCGATCGCGGTACGAATATCCTCGAGCCGCGACAGGACGAGATCGCGGTCGGTTGGAACGCCGTTCAGGAGAATGATGAATTCGTCGCCGCCGACGCGGACCACCACATCGGTCTTGCGCACGGCGGCACGCATCCGTCCGGCGACGGCCTTCAGGAGGACGTCGCCCGCAGCGTGGCCGAGATTGTCATTGATCAGCTTGAAATTATCCAGGTCGAGAAAAGCCAGGGCAGCCCATTGTTCGCGTCCGCGAATGGACTCGAGCATGCCGGAAACCTCCGCCTCGAAAAGGGCGCGGTTGGGCAGCCCCGTCACGGCGTCGTGGTGGGCCATGAAGCTGATCCTGTCCTCGGCCCGCTTGCGCTCAATGGCAATGCCGGCGAGATGGGCAGCCATTGCGATCAGTTCCTGCTGCTGATCGTTTGGAGCGCCTGCCTCTCCCGAATAGAGCGCGAATGTGCCGAGCACCTTGCGTCCGCGCGAGAAGATCGGCGTCGACCAACAGGCGCGAAAGCCAAAGGGCTCCACGACATGGGCACAGCCCTCCCACAGCGGATCGGCGAGGATATCGCTGACAATCACCTGCTGACCGCGCCAGGCAGCCGTCCCACAGGGGCCGGAATTCGGACCGATCTCGAGGCCGTGAACGACTGCACAATACGTCTCGTCAAGACTGGGTGCGGCCCCTTGCAGAAGATACCGGCCATCCTCCGAAAGTAGCAGGATCGAGCCCTTGATACCCGACATGAGCCGCTCGATCAGCCGGACGAGTTCGTGGAAGAACGTCTCGAGCGGCTCGCCCCGCGCAACCATTTCCAGCAAGCGCGCCTGCCCTTCGAGCAGACGTTCGGCCGCCTTCCGCTCGGAGATGTCGCGCGAGATGCCGACTACGCCGACGATCTTGCCGCGCTTGTTGCGCAAAGGCACCTTTGAGGTCATCAGCCAGCGATCGTAGCCTTTCGTGACGATCGCCCGTTCCTCGATGCCGAAGATCGGTTCACCGGTCTCGATCACCCGTCGCTCCGTCTCGGAGACGGTCTCGGCAAATTCGGGCGGGTGCAGGTCGAAGTCCGTCTTGCCGACCAATTCCTGCAGATCGTTGAAACCATTATCCGCGACGGTCGCCTCGTTGGCGATAAGAAATCGCCCCTCGGCATCCTTGGCATAGATGTAGTCGGGGACATGATTGATCATCGTCTCGAGCCAGTAATGGCGATCGGCGAGGTCGGGTTCGGAGGGGAACAGACGTGCGACTTCCTTCGCCAACCGGTTGCCGGCATCAATCAGGCGACGCGTCTCGGAGTTGCGGTCGGCATCAAGCTCGACATACCGGCTGTTACGGGACATTTTTTTCGCCAAGCCAAGCCTCCGATGGAGCATATCTGGTTTTCGAGCTTGGTCTAACGGAGAGAGGTTAGACTTCTCTAAATTTCACCAGCAAAAATCGTCCAGTAGTTGCGAGCGAATGCACGAAGAACACAACCGGCCCTTTGTCCGGCAGCGTATCCCACTCACATCAAAAGATTTCATGAGCCTATCAATGGCGGCGGCTTTCGAGAGCAGCGGCGACGGCCTATGACAGGTGGTCGCTGTTGGATGATGGGCGCGTTTGAAGAGGCCCGCCGCTCTTTAGAGGAGGATCGTTGATGCTGACGATTTATGGCGTCTATCGATCGCGCGCGTCGCGTAACTACTGGATGGCACGCGAACTCGGCATCCCCTTCACATCCGTGCCAGTGATCCAGGCACGCCGTCTCGCCGATCCGCTAGCTGCCGATGCGCCGCTCAACACCCGCTCACCCAGCTTCCTCGCCGTCAATCCCATGGGGCTCATCCCGGCGATCGACGACGGCGGGCTGATCCTGACGGAGTCGCTTGCCAACAACCTTTATCTCGCCCGCAAATATGGCGGCCCGCTGGCACCGGCCGACATCGTCGAGGAAGGCCTGATCGGCAATTGGACCATGTGGGCGGCAACCGAAGTCGAACCGCACGCGGTCCAGATCGTGCTCGCCTATGATGGCGGCATCGAAGAAACGCCGGAGGGGCGCGAGTGCATCGCCAATTGCGCGCAGTCGCTCGAGAAAGCCTTTGCCGTTCTCGAGGCGCATCTTGAGGATCGCGATTACGTGATCGGCGATCGCTTCACCGTTGCCGATCTCAACCTCGCCGAGGTCTTCCGCTATGCCATGAGCCAGACAGCGCTCTTCGACAAGCACCCACGCGTCAAGGTCTGGCTCGCGCGCTGTCAATCGCGTCCTGCCTTCAAGGCGATGATGGAGGAGCGGCTGAAGGAGCCGGAATAGCCGCAAGCTGCCGCATTCCCTCCTCCACCTCCTCGCGCACCCATTGCTTGAAGGCGAGCGCCGCCTTGCTTTCACGCCGAGAGGTGGCGGTCACGAAATAATGTCCAAAGCCGGTCTTGGCGCGCATGCCGAAGGGCGCGACCAGACTGCCCTTCATCACCGCGTAGCCGGCCAGTGTTTGCCAGGCGAGCATGACCCCCTGCCCGGCGATAGCGGCATCGAGCGCAAGCGAGGCGTCGTTGAAGCTGTGGCGCACGCTCATCTCGGCGCCAGCGAGCCCGACGGATTTCAGCCACACATCCCAGGAAAACATCGCATGTTCGTCGACGACCACGGGCAGCTTCAGGATGTCCGCCGGCTCGCGTAGTTCCGCGGCAAGTGCCGGCGAGCAAACCGGAAAGACCTCCTGCTCCAGGAGCAGTTCCGAACGCACTCCCGGCCAACGCCCCGCGCCAACGCGAATGCCGAGATCGACGTCCGAGGCATCAAGGCTGACAAGCCTCGTGGTCGCATCGATCCTCAGCCGGACGTCCGGATGGCGCTCGGCAAAGCCGTTCAACCGATAGACAAGCCAGCGGGCGGCAAAGATCGGCGCGACAGAAACCGTCAGCACCGACTCGTCGCGGCGGCGTGCCTCGCCGACCGCTTGCGCAAGCTCCGCAAAGGCCCGTGAAAGGCGCGCCAGAATTGGCCGGCCGGCCTCCGTGACGGCGAGCCCGCGCGGCGAGCGTTCGAAGAGCACGCGCCCAAGCTGCGCTTCCGTCTTCACAAGCTGCTGACTGACCGCGCCGGGCGTAACGCCGAGTTCGTCCGCGGCTGCCGCAAGCGAGCCCAGTCGGCCGACAGCCTCGACCGCGCGCAATCCGTTCAGATGAACCGTGTTGATCTCTCTCATATAGTTTTCCTAAACCAAACAACCAGCAAACTCAATTGCAATCCCCTCCAGCCGGGTGGATTATCTCCCTCGATACCCTGTGGTCATCGCGACAGTCGCAGGCTTTCACCATACAAACGAGAAGCCAGGCAGCATCGAAAGAGTGGCCGTCATGTTTAAGTTTTTCTCCATACAAAAGCCCGCAAGCGACCCGTCCGGCGGCGCTTGCCAAGAGGCGGCGGATTGGTTGCTCGATCCGCTGCAGTATCCGGACCTAGCGAGGATGAAGGAACGTGAACTCGCCGACCTGCCATTTCCCGGCTGGCCATGGCCGCGCGCCGCGGCCGACAGCGCTTGCAACTGTCGCTAATCGCGGCCATGGTTCCCGCCTACGGCGCCCTTGTGCGCCCGAAAGGGACGCTCAGCGCTGTAGCGCGGCCGATAGCGTCAGCTTTCTAAGGCGGTCAGCACCTTGGCGACCGCCGGACGCTCGGCCATTTGGTTACGGTGGTCGAGTACTCTTGGAAATTGCGACGGATCGACACCATCCCCCTCCAGCCACCCAGCAATGGTGAAGAGATAGGGATCGGCGATCGTGTAGGTCTCGCCCATGACAAACGGGCCGGTGAACATCAGGCTCTCGATCAAGGAGAAGCAATCCGCCATGTTCTGCGGCACCTTCGCCTTCATCGCCTCCTGCGCGGCCGAATCGTCCGCCCAGCGGGCGCCCCGGCGGGCATGGGCGTGCGCCACGTGCACCGTCGAGCAGAGATAACTCAGGAAGGATTGCAGCCGCGCGAATTCGAACGGATCGTCGAGCGGCGCGAGACCGGCTTCGGGGAAGCTCTGCGCTATGTAGGTGAGGATCGCCGGCGTTTCTGTCAGCGTCCCGCGATCGGTTACCAGCGCCGGGACGCGACCTTTGGGATTGACGGCGAGATATTCGGGCTTGGTCTGCTCGGCCTTGGAAAAGTCGATCCGCTGAGCTTCATAGGCTGCACCCGTTTCCTCAAGCGCGATATGCGATGCGAGTGAACAAGTACCGGGCGCGTAATAGAGTTTCAGCATCATCGTGCCTCCCGCTGATCTGACAGCAGAAGAGAAGAAATCGCAGCGGTTGACAAGGCGAAAAAGGTCCGGCGGCAATCCGCCGGGCCTTGCGATCATGCAGGCGGGAACTGGTCGCAGCCGGGCACGTCCCCAAGACGGTAATATACCGGAATGCCGCGCTCACGGGCAAGGCGCACGTCATTGTCCGCCCCCTTGGATTCGCCCGGCAGCCGCAGCACCGCGTCGCAAAGTCCAAGCAGCCTGCCGGCGACCGGATGAAAAATCTTCTCATAGAGATCGTCGCCAACATGGCTTCCGCCCGCCGCATGCCACACGGGCAGGGCCACCCACTCACCGATCATGGGCACGTGGCCGGCCTTGAAAAGCGCATAGGACGGCTCCTCCAGACGCTTGAGGTTTGCAGCCATCTTCGACGGGTCGTCTCCGGTACCCGAGCGGTAAGGACCAGCAATGAGAATGAGCATGTGCATCTCCTGTTTTCACGAAGTCTCCTGATATCCCTTGGATATCGTGAAAATCCATGCGATATCGTGAAGAGTCAAGGAGGATTCCATGCTGACGACGCGGAGACGGGTGATGATTTCGGAAAGGCTCGCGCGCGACGGACAGATCGTCGCCAAGGCGCTCGCCGACGAACTCGGCCTTTCGGAAGACACGATCCGCCGCGACTTAAGGGAAATGGCGACCGAAGGCCTGTTGAAACGCGTTCACGGGGGTGCCCTGCCGCTCACACCACCACTTCCCGATTTCGCCGCCCGCCAGGCGATCGCGAGCGGCGTCAAACGCATGCTCGGCCGCCGGGCCGCAGGCCTTGTTCAATCAGGTCAAACCATCTTTCTCGATGGCGGCACGACCAATGCGGAAATCGCTCGCGCCCTGCCCCGTGACCTGCGCGCGACCATCGTCACGCACAGTCCGACGATCGCCGCTGAACTCGAACAACACAACGCCGAGGTGATCCTGATCGGCGGCAGGCTCTACAAGCATTCAATGGTGGCAGTCGGCGCAGCGGCGGTTGCGGCCATCGAACAGATCCGCGTGGATGTCTTCTTTCTGGGCGTCACCGCCATTCATCCGGCGTACGGTCTTTCGACGGGAGACTATGAGGAGGCGACGATCAAGCGGGCGATCGCCCGACAATCGGCGGAAACCTACGTGCTCGCCACTGCAGAGAAATTCGGCGCAGCCTCACCCCATCGTATCATGAGCGTGAATGATCTAGCGGCGCTCGTCGTGCCCGCAGACATTGAAAACGAGGTCCTGTCGCCCTGTCGCGACGCGACGACGCTTTTCTTTGCGTAGCGGCAAAAGGGCTTGCTTGGGGCTCACGCGGTAAAAGGCGCCGACACCCGCACGTCGCCGACATGCATGCCGTTCCAGTTGCGCAGCGGGCGGTTGGCCTGCGCCATCAATGCCGCATGGATCTCCGGCTCGTCCGCGAAGAAGCGCGCGAGCGTTGCCGCCACCATTGCCTCGGCGGCGCGGGTCGCTCCGTCCTCGCATTTGAGCGCGATGCCTATGCCCTTTTCCGGGACCGCGGCGCAGAAGACGCCCTCGGCACCGGTCTTGGCGAATATCCGGCCTGGCGCCGTTTTCATCAGCCGCGTGCAGGCGCGCTTGGTGCCGGCCACGTAGAACGGTTCAGCCATGCAGGCGTCGATCAGGCGCTTCGAAGCGCTGGCCCTCAGTGGCTCGAGGCCGATTCCCGTCGCCATTTTGGCGAAGCCGCGGGCCAGCCCCTTGAGCGGCACCGCATAGGTCGGGATCGAGCAACCGTCTATTCCGCAATTGTCGCGGCCCAAAATGGCGCCGGTCAGATGCGATATCACGCTGCGGATCTCCCGCTGTATCGGATGATCATAGCCGACATAGCCGGCAGGGTCGTTACCGGAATGGCAGCAGGCACAGATGAAGCCCGCATGCTTGCCCGAGCAATTGTTGTAGAGCGCGTTTGGCTTTTCCAGCGTGCGCGCCTGTTCGATCAGTGTCGCCTGGTTGTTCGACCAATGCGCGCCGCATTCGAGCGCACCGACGTCGCGGCCGGCCGCCGCCAACATCTCGGACGCGAGCGCCACGTGCTCCGGCTCGCCCGAATGGGAGGCACAGGCAAGCGCCAGTGCCTCGGCACCGAAGCCGTAGGCGTCGGCGGCACCGCTTTCCACGAGCGGCAGGGCCTGCATCGCCTTGCAGGCCGAACGCGGAAACACGGGCGCTTCCATCTCCCCGACGGCGAAGAGGGTCCTGCCGTCGCCATCGACGGCAACGACGGCACCACGGTGGCGGCTTTCGAGCAAATCTCCACGCGTAACTTCAACCAAAACGGGATTCGACATGTTCTGCCCTCAAATTTCCATGATCGGCTATGCTTCTATCAGCTATTCCATAGCAACAAAGACATCCATGAAAATACTTCGCCGCCTCCTGTTCGCCTTTGCCACCATCTACCTGCTTCCGACGCTTTCGGCCGCGGGCCTTTGGTATTTCAAGGAGCGGCCACAGAGCTGGCGCGATGCGGACTGGTCCTCTGCCGGCGTGCTGCCGCAAGCGACAGAGAGCCCGGACGCGGCGATATACGTTCTTTCGGCGACGACCGGCGGCATGAAGGGTGCGGTCGCAAGCCATGCCTGGATCGTGACCAAGAGCGAGGGCGCGTCCTCCTATGACCGCTACGAAAAGGTCGGCTGGGGCAAGCCGATCCGCAAGAATGCCTATCAGGCCGATGGCCGCTGGTATTCGAACGAGCCGCGCATCGTCGTAGCCATCACGGGCGAGGACGCCCAGCGCCTGATGCCGAAGGTCGAGCAGGCGATTGCGGCCTATCCCTATTCCGCGCCCGGCGCCTACCGCCTGTGGCCGGGACCGAACTCCAACACCTTCGTCGCGCATGTTCTGCGCTCGGTGCCAGAACTCGGGGCAGTGCTTCCGCCCGACGCCGTCGGGCGCGATTACCTGCCGGAAGGCGAATTCTTCCAGATCGATGCCGATGGCCGCGATCTGCATGCGACGCTCTATGGCCTTGCCGGCATCTCAGCCGGCTGGCGCAGCGGCCTGGAACTGCATTTCATGGGGCTGGTGGCCGGCATTGATATTGCACGGCCGGGGATCAAGATACCGGCGGTGGGTCGCCTGGGCATGTGAGTAACGGCGTCATGAAAAGGAAAAGGGCCGCGCTAGGCGACCCTTCCATGAGTTTTGGCCTCATGATGGCGGGCCGAACGGCCCCAAGGAAGGCGGCGGTCAGAGCGAGGGCTGCCTCGACTCCTTCACCTCTCCCCTGCCTGTCACGAAGACCGAAATCTCACTAGACATTGGATCACCTTCCTTTCTATTTGTTGCCGATGGATTCAAGGTATGCGGATTGTGCCGCGATACAAGGGATACTATCGTATAATATCCTGAAGCCTCAAACCGGCGGCGCGCAAGTCTTCCGCATTTCGCCTTCAGGCTATCCGCATCACGATCTTGCCGATATGCCCGCCCTCCTCCATCAGGCGATGGGCGTCGGCGATTTCCTCGAAGGGCATGAGGGCGTGGATGACGGGCGCCACCTCGCCCGCCTCCAGAAGCGGCCAGACCCTTTCGGCGAGCCGATCGCGGATCGCCTGTTTTTCCGCTGCGCTACGGGGCCTCAGGGCCGAGCCCATCACATGCAGCCGCTTCGTCAGGATCGCGGCTATATTGGCGTCTTCGACCCGCGCGCCGCCGAGTAAACCGATGATCGACAGACGGCCGTCTTTGGCAAGGGTCGCGAGATTGCGGCCGAAATAACGCCCGCCGACCATGTCGAGGATGACGTCAACGCCGCGCCTGCCGGTTTCATCCAGCACGACATCCTTGAAGTCCTCCTCACGGTAATTGATCGCCCGCTTCGCCCCGAGCGTTTCGCAGGCCGTGCATTTCGCGGCGCTGCCGGCTGTGGCGAACACCTCGGCGCCGAAGGCTCTGGCAAGCTGGATCGCGGTGGTGCCGATGCCGCTCGACCCGCCGTGGACGAGGATCGACTCGCCCCGTTTCAGGCCGGCCATGTCGAAGACGTTGGCCCAGACGGTGAAGAAGGTCTCCGGCAGGGCCGCCGCCTTCACCGCGTCGTAGCCCTTCGGCAAGGGCAGCGCCTGCGTCGCCGGCACGACACAATACTCGGCATAGCCGCCGCCATTGGCGAGTGCGCAGACCCTGTCGCCGACCGAGAAACCCGTGGCGCCGTCTCCGAGCGCAACGACCTCGCCGGCCACTTCAAGGCCGAGGATGGGGCTTGCGCCGGGTGGTGGCGGATAATCGCCCTTGCGCTGCAGAACGTCCGGCCGGTTGACGCCGAACGCCTCGACGCGGATGAGAATGTCGCCGGGATCGACCTGCGGCAGCCGACCGCGCGCCAGCACCATATTCTCAGCGCCGCCGGGACTCCGGAGGTCCACATAGGTCATTTCGGTCGGGAGCATTTCGGTCGGCAGGCTCATGACGGCATCCTCGCAACAACAGTCAGCCTATTACCTATAGCCCGCTCGTCACTCCGGAAAGGGCGTCTTTCGTGCGTCTCTCATTGGTCGTCGAAAGGCAATAGCAGAAGTAGCGCGTCTGGTCGCCGTCGAGGATCGCCTGCTTGAAGCGTCAGACGGTGGGCAGGCCCGCCAACCGCCGTCAATCATTGCGCCCCCATCTGAGACTAGCTTTTCACGAGGACACCGAAAGCGATCAGCGCCAGTCCCTGCATGACGAGATCGACCGACAGCAGCAGCCCCAGAATCCAGAGGCTGTCGACCGGCCAGCCGGCGGCGATGACCAGACCGGCCACGAGGGTGAACAGGCCGCCGATAAGGATCCAGCCCCAGCCTGCAAGGGGGCTCAGCCGGAAGCCGACCCAGACGCGGAACGCGCCGGCGGCGATCAACGCTATCGCCAGCAGGAGAGTGAGCACCGAGGAAGCGAGCAGCGGGTTGACGAATGTGAAGAGTCCAGCCGCCGCGTAGAAGGCGCCGCTCAGCATCCAGTAGATAAAGCCTCCCCAGTCCTTGACGCGAAAGGCCTGGCCGAGATTGAGCAGGCCGCCGATGAGCATGATGACGCCGACGTAATAGACGGAGGCAACCGTCGCCATCAGCAGATTACCGAAGGCAATACCGCCGGCCATGATCAGAAGCACACCGAGCGCGACGAACCATGCCCATTTTCCTGCAACGGCGTCTCCGTTGCCAGCTTCGAACCTGTTGGTCGCCATCTTCAACCTCCAGTCCCGCAGTTGCGCGCGCGCTATCCCATGATTGAGCCGGATTTCCCGGCAAAAAGAAAGCGGAAAGGCGCAAAGATTTTTGTTGATTGATGAGTCAATCAAAAATAGACTGATGATCGTCAAAGGAGGCCTGGGATGCCGAAGGTGGGGATGGAGCCGGTGCGCCGAAAGGCGCTGGTCGATGCGGCGCTTCGCGTGATCGGCGGTCAGGGCACGCTGGCCGTGACCATGTCCGAGATCGCCCGGACGGCGGGCGTCTCGCCGGCGCTCGCGCATCACTATTTCGGCAGCAAGGAGCAATTGCTGATCGCAACGATCCGCAGCCTGCTTGGTCAGTTGCGCCAGGACGCCGTCGCGGCACTCAAGGCGGCGCGAACGCCGCGAGAAAAGGTGAGCGCGCTCATCCGCGTCAGCTTCCGGGCCGATCAGTTCGCGCCGGAAACGGTGGCCGCCTGGCTCGCCTTCTATTCAGAGGCGCAGCGCTCCGAAGACGTTCGCCGACTGCTCGTCGTCTACGCGCGGCGGCTGCGCTCCAATCTCCTGGCAAGCCTGAGGGCGCTTTGCCCGGCAAACGACGCGGAGCGCATTGCCGAAGGGACGGCTGCCATGATCGACGGGCTTTACATCCGGCAAAGCCTGAAGTCGGCGCCGATCAGCATAGAGGCTTCGATCGCGCTGACGGAGGATTACGTGAACGCGCATTTACGGGCGAGCGACCGCGAAGATTGCCCCTCACCCTAGCCCTCTCTCCGCGCGCGGGGAGAGGGTGGCGGTAGCCGGATGAGGGGCCATCGCCTCGGCCTTGTGAGGCGCAAAAACAGAGAAGCTGAAACACAAATTCGAATCCAAACGCTATCCGCGGGGAGAATGATATGAGAGCCCAACCCAAAGCCTCGCACTTCATCGACGGGGAATATGTCGAGGACGCCGCCGGCACGGTGATCGAGAGCATCTATCCGGCGACCGGCGAAGTGATCGCGCGGCTGCATGCCGCGACGCCGGCGATCGTCGAAAGGGCAATCGCCGCCGCCAGGCGGGCGCAGCCGGAATGGGCGGCGATGAGCCCGACGGCGCGCGGCCGCATTCTCAAGCGTGCCGCCGACATCATGCGCGAGCGCAACCGCGAGCTTTCCGAGCTCGAGACGCTCGACACCGGCAAGCCTATCCAGGAGACGATCGTCGCCGACCCCACGTCCGGCGCAGACAGCCTCGAATTTTTCGGCGGCGTCGCGGCAGCGGCGCTCAACGGCGACTATATCCCGCTCGGTGGCGATTTTGCCTATACCAAGCGCGTGCCGCTCGGCGTTTGTGTCGGCATCGGCGCCTGGAACTATCCGCAGCAGATCGCCTGCTGGAAGGGCGCGCCTGCGCTTGTCGCCGGCAATGCCATGGTCTTCAAGCCGTCGGAAAACACACCGCTCGGTGCGCTGAAGATCGCCGAAATCTTGATCGAAGCGGGCCTGCCCAAGGGGCTCTTCAACGTCATCCAGGGCGACCGATCGACCGGGCCATTGCTCGTCAATCATAAGGACGTCGCCAAGGTGTCGCTGACGGGTTCGGTGCCGACCGGCCGCAAGGTCTACGAGGCGGCCGCGGCCGGACTTCGCCACGTGACGATGGAGCTTGGCGGCAAGTCGCCGCTGATCGTCTTCGACGATGCGGACCTCGAAAGCGCCATCGGCGGCGCCATGCTCGGCAACTTCTATTCGACCGGCCAGGTCTGCTCGAACGGCACCCGCGTGTTCGTTCAGAAGAAGATCAAGGAAGCCTTCCTGGCGCGGCTGAAGGAGCGCACCGAGGCGATCGTCATCGGCGACCCGATGGACGAAGCGACGCAGCTCGGGCCGATGGTCTCCAAGGCGCAACGCGACAAGGTGCTTTCCTATACCGAGAAGGGCAAGGCGGAGGGCGCGCGGCTCGTCACCGGCGGCGGCATTCCGAACCATGTGAGCGGCGAAGGCACCTATATCCAGCCGACAGTCTTTGCAGACGTCACCGACGAGATGACGATCGCGCGCGAGGAAATCTTCGGTCCGGTCATGTGCGTGCTCGATTTCGACGACGAGGCGGAGGTCGTCGCCCGGGCGAACGCGACCGAATTCGGCCTTTCCGCCGGCGTCTTCACCGCCGACCTCACGCGCGCCCACCGCGTCGTTGATCGGCTCGAGGCCGGCACGCTCTGGATCAACACCTATAATCTCTGCCCGGTCGAGATCCCCTTCGGCGGATCGAAGCAATCCGGCTTCGGACGGGAGAATTCGGTCGCGGCGCTCAACCACTATACCGAGCTCAAGACCGTCTATGTCGGCATGGGTCCGGTCGAGGCGCCGTATTGATGCGTTGACTTGCCCTCCCCCTCCAGTCCTCTCCCTGCTCGCGGGGAGAGGACTGGAGGGGGCGGCATACCCCTTCTCCCGGCAAGCGGGGAGAAGGTGGTGGCAGCCGGATGAGGGGCATCCAAATACAAGAGAGAAATTCGCATGCAGGCAGATTTCATCATCGTCGGTTCCGGTTCGGCAGGCTCGGCGCTCGCCTATCGTCTGTCGGAAGACGGCAAGCATTCAGTCATCGTGCTGGAGTTCGGCGGCACGGATATCGGTCCCTTCATCCAGATGCCGGCAGCACTTGCCTGGCCGATGAGCATGAACCGCTATAATTGGGGCTATCTTTCGGAGCCGGAGCCGCAGCTCAACAACCGGCGCATCACCGCGCCCCGCGGCAAGGTGATCGGCGGCTCCTCCTCGATCAACGGCATGGTCTATGTGCGCGGACACGCGGAGGACTTCAACCGCTGGGAAGAACTCGGCGCCAAGGGCTGGGCCTATGCGGATGTGCTGCCCTATTTCAAGCGGATGGAGAACTCGCATGGCGGCGAGGAGGGCTGGCGCGGGACCGACGGTCCGCTGCATATCCAGCGCGGCCCGGTCAAGAACCCGCTCTTCCACGCCTTCATCGAAGCGGGAAAGCAGGCCGGGTTCGAACCGACGCAGGATTACAATGGCTCGAAGCAGGAAGGCTTCGGTCTGATGGAGCAGACGACGTGGAAAGGCCGGCGCTGGTCGGCGGCTTCCGCCTATCTGAAGCCGGCGCTGAAGCGCCCGAATGTCGAGCTCGTCCGCTGCTTCGCCCGCAGGGTCGTCATCGAGAATGGCCGCGCCACCGGCGTCGAGATCGAGCGCGGGGGTCGCATCGAAGTGGTCAGGGCCAATCGCGAGGTGATCGTTTCCGCCTCCTCTTTCAATTCACCGAAGCTCTTGATGCTCTCCGGCATCGGCCCGGCCGAACATCTGAAGGAGATGGGCATCGAGGTGAAGCTCGATCGCCCGGGCGTGGGACAGAACCTGCAGGACCACATGGAATTTTATTTCCAGCAGATCAGCACCAAGCCGGTCTCGCTCTATTCCTGGCTCCCTTGGTTCTGGCAGGGGGTCGCCGGTGCGCAATGGATGTTCTTCAAGTCCGGTCTCGGCATTTCCAACCAGTTCGAAGCCTGCGCCTTCCTGCGCTCGGCGCCCGGCGTCAGGCAGCCCGACATCCAGTACCACTTCCTGCCGGTGGCGATCAGCTATGACGGCAAGGCGGCGGCGAACACGCACGGCTTCCAGGTGCACGTCGGCTACAACCTGTCGAAGTCGCGCGGCAGTGTAACGCTGCGCTCCTCCGAGGCCAAAGCGGACCCGGTGATCCGCTTCAACTATATGAGCCACCCCGAGGACTGGGAGAAATTCCGCCACTGCGTGCGGCTCACGCGCGAGATCTTCAGTCAGAAGGCCTTCGACCTCTATCGCGGACCGGAAATCCAACCGGGCGAAAATGTGCAAACGGACGAGGAGATCGACGCCTTCCTGCGCGAGCACCTGGAAAGCGCCTATCATCCGTGCGGCACCTGCAAGATGGGTTCGAAGGACGATCCGATGGCCGTCGTCGATCCGGAAACGCGGGTGATCGGCGTCGACGGATTGCGCGTCGCCGATTCCTCGGTCTTCCCGCACATCACCTATGGCAATCTCAACGGCCCCTCCATCATGACCGGCGAGAAGGCCGCCGACCATATCCTCGGCAAGCAGCCGCTAGCCCGCTCCAACCAGGAGCCTTGGATCAATCCGCGCTGGGCGCTCAGCGACCGGTAATTCTATTCCAGGACAAAACCGATCCAACGGCCGGCAAGGAGCGCTCCGGTCCAGACCAGCAGCGAAAGCAAGCCCGAAAGGCGGACCCGCAAGGAAAGCGGACCGCCCTTCACGGCGGTGCGCCACTCTGGCGTCAGGTGCAACAGAGTTGCGTTGGCCACCCCGAGGGCGAGCAGCGTCATCTTGGCCAGAAACGCGGCATTGCCGGCATATTCGAGTGGGCGGACGCTGAAGAGGCAGAAGCCGGTGATGATCGTCAGAACAATGCCGGTTACCGCCGCGCGCGAGAGAAACGGCCCGATCACCTCCACCGGAACTGTCTTGAAGAGACCGATCAGCCTCAGGTCCAGCGGCAGGATCGAGCCGATGATGATTCCGATCGACAGGATATGGGCGGCGTTCACGAAGATATAGAGCGTTGCAGAGCGCCGGATCGCCACGGCGAACGGCAACCCTTCGATCCACTCGAATACCGCCACCGCATCCATCAGTTCGTCTGTATCCGATCCGGATAGATGTCGTAGACCTTTCCGGCCACGGTGATCCGCACCGCCTTCATCCGTTTTTCGTTCGGGTCGAGCGAGCGATTGCCGAGCACCACGATCGGATCGCCGACCTTGGCGACACCTTCGACGAAGCCGGAGCGTTGGGTGAGCCGCGGATTGCCGAGTTCGACTCGCCATACGCCATCATTTTGCGTCTCCACCTGCAGCGTCGGATGAGGCGGCGCCATGGAAATTTCCCGGATCATGCCGGAAAGTTCGACTTGGTCGGCCTCTGCCCAGGACCAACCATGATGCGCATAGGCTCCCGAAACGAAGAGCAGGCCAAGCAGGCCGGCCATGGGAATGCGTGAGGACAACATTGTCTTTCCTTCCTTTCCAGATTGATTTCCTGAACTTGGAGCGCGGCGGAGGGAAGAACAGCACGCTCACCGTTTGTTGAACGGCGATCCGTTCCGAGCAGACAGAGGTGTGGGCGATGCGCCACGCCTCCCAGCCAATCGCCCTCACCGGCCGAATTCGGCTTCTCGGATTTGTGCCTGGCGAAGATCGCCGTTAAGAAGGCGACATGCCTTCTGCCTACATGAAATCCAAGCTGCTCCGCCGTTCCAAGGTCTTTTGGGGTTCCTATGACGTCTGGCGGCCGAGGCTCGTCTTCTGGGCGGGGGCCATCGCAATCGGGATCATCAGCGTCGCCTTCGCCGAATTCGCCGATTGGGCGCAGCACGCGTTTCACGGGCTGACGGAGAGCGGCAGATGGGGCTTCCTGCTGCCGCTTCTGATGACGCCGGCAGTCTTCGTGCTCTCGGCCTGGCTCGCCATCCGTTTTTTTCCGAATGCGCAAGGCAGCGGCATCCCGCAGGCGATCGCAGCGCGCAAGCTGCAGGGGGCGCAGGACCGTGCGAGGCTCCTGTCGCTGCGGCTTGCCTTCGGGAAAATCCTGCTTACGGTGCTCGGTCTTTTCGGTGGGGCCTCGATCGGGCGCGAAGGACCGACCGTCCAGGTCGGCGCGTCGATCATGCTGCAGGCCGCCCGCTGGGGCGGCATGGCGCAGGCGCGCGGACTGATCCTTGCCGGTTCCGCCGCAGGCATCGCGGCCGCGTTCAACACGCCGCTTGCCGGCATCGTCTTCGCGATCGAGGAAATGAGCCGGACCTACGAGTCCCGCGCCAACGGGCTCGTGCTGACGGCCGTCATCCTGTCGGGCCTCGCAGCGCTGGGCCTCTCGGGAAACTATACCTATTTCGGCACCGCCTCTGTGACGGCAAGCGGCGCCCGGGACTTTTTGCTCATCGTCGCCTGCGGCGTTGGCGGCGGCTTGCTCGGCGCCGGCTTCAGCGTGGCAAGCCTCCGGCTGACGCGGCGCATCCGCCGCTGGACCCAGCCGGAGCCGCTGAAACGCATGCTGATGCTCGCCGGCGGCTGCGGCCTTGTCACCGCCGTGATCGGCGTCGTTTCGGGCGGCGCGACCTTCGGGACGGGCTACGAGCAGGCCCATGCCGCCGTTGGCGGCGAGCCCCTGCCTTTCTTCTTCTTCCTCGGCAAATTGCTCGCAGGTTTCGCGGCGATGATCTCCGGAATTCCCGGCGGCATTTTCGCACCTTCCCTCGCCATCGGCGCCGGCCTCGGCAGCAGCTTGAGTTCGCTCCTCGGTACCAGCATCGCGCTCGGAGCCGTGCTCGGAATGGCCGGCTACTTCGCCGGAACCGTTCAGGCTCCCATGACGGCCTTCGTCATCATCATGGAAATGACGGGCAATCATCAGGGCGTCATCCCGCTGATGGCCGCTTCGATGCTCGGCTATGTCACCGCGCGGCTGATTTCGCCCGAGCCTCTCTATCACGGCCTTTCCAGAACCTTCGTCGCCCAGAGCATTCTCTTGCGCCGGAGTAGCGCCGGGAGCGAGTCCGCCGCGCAATAAGCCCAGCGCGCTTGCCGGCCGCCGGTGGCCTTTTTCAAGGCTCCTGGGGATCAGAGAGATATTTGCTCCGATAGCGGGGCATTAGAAACCGCTATTTCTGTCCTTTGTCACGAACGGCTGCGATATTCCGTGCACATTGCAACAGGATCGAGCCATGACCACGCAATCCCTCGAAGCCAAAGCGCAAGCGTTGAATGAAGAGCTGGAAGCCCTGGATCTTGCCGGGCGGCTTGCGCATATCGCCGGCCTCGACGGCCGTGCCGTCTTCACGACCTCGCTCGGCATCGAGGACCAGGTCATTACCGCCGCCATCGGCACCAATCGCCTCGACATCGATGTCGTCACCCTCGCGACCGGCCGCCTCTTCAACGAGACGGTCGCGCTCATCGACGAAACCGAGGAAACCTACGGCATCGCGATCAGGCGCTTCCATCCGGAAAAGGCCGACATTGAGGCCTATGTGGCGCAATACGGCATGAACGGCTTCTACGAGAGCGTCGAAGCCCGGCATGCCTGTTGCGGCGTGCGCAAGTTGAAGCCGCTTGCGCGCGCGCTCGAAGAGGCAAGCTACTGGATCACGGGGCTCCGCCGCGGCCAATCGGGCAACCGCGCCACCACGCCCTTTGCCGAGGCTGACCTCGAGCGCGGCCTGATCAAGATCAACCCGCTCGCCGACTGGGACATCGAGGCGATCCACGCCCATGTCGCGGCCGAGGCCATTCCGGTCAACCCGCTGCACAACCGCGGCTATCCGTCGATCGGCTGCGAGCCCTGCACGCGCGCCATCAAACCCGGAGAGCCTGAGCGCGCCGGCCGCTGGTGGTGGGAAAACGACGAGAAGCGCGAATGCGGGCTGCACGTCGCGGACGCGGCTTCATCCATAATCCCGAATGCAAGCGGTGCCGCCTGAGCGACAGGCACCGCACCAAGAAGACAAATATCCTCCCCGGAGTTCGAAATGCCCCATACCCATCCGGAAACGGAATTGCACAACCCTCAGAGCACCAAGCCGCCGCTCGACCCACATCTGAAGGCGCTGGAAAACGAAGCGATCCACATCTTCCGTGAGGTCGCCGCCGAATTCGAGCGCCCGGTGATGCTCTATTCGATCGGCAAGGATTCTTCCGTGCTCCTGCACCTGGCGCGCAAGGCCTTCTATCCCGGCCGCGTGCCCTTCCCGCTGCTGCATGTCGACACCGGCTGGAAGTTCCGCGAGATGATCGCGTTCCGCGACGCGATGGTGGAGAAGTACGACCTCGACCTCGTCGTCCACACGAATCCGCGCGGAGCGGCGGAGAACATCACGCCGTTCACGCATGGTTCGGCGCTCTATACCGACATCATGAAGACCGAGGCCCTACGCCAGGCACTCGATGCCGGCCAGTATGACGCCGCCTTTGGTGGCGCGCGCCGCGACGAGGAAGCAAGCCGCGCCAAGGAGCGCATCTATTCCTTCCGCACACCGGACCACCGCTGGGATCCTCGCAACCAGCGCCCGGAACTCTGGAACCTCTATAACGGCATGATCCGCCGGGGCGAGAGCGTGCGCGCCTTTCCGCTCTCCAACTGGACCGAGGTCGACATCTGGCGCTACATCCAGGCGGAAGAAATCCCGATCGTGCCGCTTTATTTCGCCGAGAAGCGGCCGATCGTCGAGCGTGACGGCATGATGATCCTCGCCGAGGATCCGCGCCTCGAACTGCTTCCGGGCGAGGCCAAGCGCGAAGAGGTCATCCGCTTCCGCACGCTCGGCTGCTTCCCGCTCACGGGCGCGATCCGCTCCAGCGCGACGACGCTCGACGACATCATTTCCGAACTTGAAACCGCGACCGTCTCCGAACGCCAGGGCCGCGCGATCGACCGCGACCAGGCCGGCTCGATGGAAAAGAAGAAACGCGAAGGATATTTCTGATGACCGCACCGGCAGTAGCAAACGCAGCCCTGGACGAAACCGCCGTTGCCCTCCCCTCGCAGGAGCCGGCGCGAGTCGCGCGCGATTCCCGGCCGCTGCGCCTCATTACTTGCGGTAGCGTGGACGACGGCAAGTCGACGCTGATCGGCCGCCTGCTTTGGGACACCAAGGCGGTCAAGGAAGACCAGGCGGCAAGCCTTCAGCGCGATTCCAGCGGCAAGCAGAACGATCTCGGCCTGCCCGATTTCGCGCTCCTGCTCGATGGGCTGCAGGCCGAGCGCGAACAGGGCATCACCATCGACGTCGCCTATCGCTATTTCTCGACCGACAAGCGCTCCTTCATCGTGGCCGATACGCCCGGCCACGAGCAATATACCCGCAACATGGCGACCGGCGCCTCGACGGCCGACCTCGCCGTGCTGCTCGTCGATGCACGCGTCGGCCTGCTCGAGCAAACCCGCCGGCACGCGACGATCGCGACGCTGATGGGCATCCGCCAGTTCGTGCTCGCCGTCAACAAGGTCGACCTGACGAACTACGACCGGTCCCGTTTCGAGCAGATCTCGCACGAGTTCAAGGAGTTGGCGCTGTCGCTCGGCGTGCGCCAGGTGACGGCGATCCCCGTTTCGGCGCTGAAGGGCGAGAACGTCGTCTATGACGGCCGCACCTCGATGCCCTGGTATGACGGCCCGACGCTGATCCAGGTGCTGGAACTGGCGACGACCCGCTCGGCCCAGACCGTCGGCTTCCGCCTGCCGGTGCAGCGCGTGTCACGCCCGGGCGAAAGCTTTCGCGGCTATCAGGGCACGGTGGCCGGCGGCTCGGTGAAGCCCGGCGATTCGGTCGTCATCCTGCCGTCCGGCATGGTCGCCAACGTCACCAAGATCGTAACCTTCGATCTCGTGCGCAACGCAGCCGTCGCCGGTGACGCGATTACGCTCGTGCTCGACCGGCAGGTCGACGTCTCGCGCGGCGACATGATCGTCGCGATTGACAGTCAGCCGATGACCGGGCTTGCCTTCGACGCCCAGCTCGTGGCGCTGCAGCCCGAGGGTATCCAGCCGGGCAAGCGCTATTGGCTGAAATCCGGCAGCCGCCGCCAGCGGGTGCAGGTGCAGCCGGTGAGCCAGCTCGAGCTCAAGTCCGGCAAGTGGAACCACGCCGATGAGTTGCCGATGAACGCGATCGGCAAGGTGCACCTGACGTTCGACGAACAGGCGATCTTCGACACCTACGAGCAGAACCGCACGACCGGTGCCTTCATCCTGATCGACCCGGACACCAACAATACGGTGGCCGGCGGCATGATCACCGCAAGGCGCGCGACGATCGGCGGCATCCATGCCGAGGAACACCGTGTCATTATGTCTCTGCCGGCCGACCTCGCCGACCAGCTGATGGCTACGGAAATCTTCGCCAACCGCCGCGAGGACGTCGATATCCGCCGCGTCAACGCCGCCAAGGCGATCGAGGTGATCGACGCCATCGATGATTAACAAACAGATCACCAGCGACAGGGGGCCTTCGTGGCCCCTTTTTGGTGCCTGCCCTTCGCGCTAACAACGTCCCGGCCCTTCCGCATCAGTTGCAAAGGAGGAGCGACATGCTCGGCGGCGACGGGCAGGAGATCCTGAGCCCGCCTCTCATGGCCGCATCATCGCGATCGAAGCGTGGCGAGCGCCGAGGCAGGAAACCCGGCATGACCGGAAAACGAAGAAATTTCCCTCGCGACTGTACGCAGCGGCGACGGCAACAATGCCATTAACAAGGGCGGGAAAAATAATTCTTGTAAATAACAGGGGTCCGTCCTATATAAGCTCCATCGATATTGGACGACGATATTTGTTTCCGCGCTTGGCGCATCGTCACGAAAATCCTCACAAGATCGGTCTACTACATCGCCTCTGGGCGACGTTTATTTTCCCCTGCGATTGAAAGGGATCATCGTGAATTCTGGAACAGTAAAGTGGTTCAACGCCACGAAGGGATTTGGCTTCATTGAGCCGGAGGACGGCGCGGCTGACGTGTTCGTGCACATCTCCGCCGTCGAGCGCGCCGGCATGTCTACCCTCAAGGAAGGTCAGAAGGTCAGCTTCGAGCTTACCCAGGACCGCCGCACGGGCAAGACGTCTGCAGAAAATCTCCGAGCCCTCTGATCGAGCGGCGTATTTTGTCGTCTCCCGACTTTTGACCACGGATGTACTGGCACCGGTCAGGTGAGGCGATAGGAAGGTCGGGTTCTCCCGGCCTTTTTTATTTCAAGCGGACCAGGACGACTTTGGACCTTTGGCGGTCCCAAAGCTTGGCTCGACCTTTGCGCGAACTGGAGAGCCTATGAGCACACATCGATACAAGGTCGGCGACTGGATCGTCCTCAACGAGGCACCGGTCCGGTTTGTGAGCCATAAAGGACCGTGCCGCATTGTCGCCGTGCTGCCGGCATCATATAATGGACCCCAGTACCGTGTTCGCTTCGAGAGCGAGAACTTCGAGCGGTGCATTGCCGAGTCCGACATAGACTTCGAGAGGTCTTCTCGCAGCGCTCCAAAGGGAGGCGGGGGCGATAGGCCCGGCAGGAGCGCGTGGCTGACGCCGCTCGCCACAACCATCAAACGGTAGATTTCAGCGATCTGAAGCCAGGCACCCGCCGGTGCCAAACCATGGAGGTATTTTTGCAAGTTACGGTTCGAGACAACAACGTCGAGCAGGCCCTTCGCGTATTGAAGAAGAAGATGCAGCGCGAGGGGATCTTTCGCGAAATGCGGGCCCGGAGGAGCTATGAGAAGCCTTCCGAGAAACGGACACGTGAGAAGGCCGAGGCCGTGCGCCGGCAGCGGAAACTTGCTCGGAAAAGGCTGCAGCGCGAAGGCCTGCTGCCGAGCCCCAGGAAGGCGGCGCGCCCTAGATAGGGCCTAATTTCGCGTTCCGGAGGCAGCGTGAACCTCATCATACCATTGATCCTCATCATACCATTGATCTAAGGGATCCGATGCGGCGCGTGCCTCCGCCGCCGCGTCAATTCGCATGCTGCCTCAGCTTGGCATTGCAGCAAGGCCACCAATCCAGAGCATAGCCGCCACAAATGGCCGAGGTTTTTCCTGCGAAGGATGATGCCGAGGACGGGGAAGGTCCGTGAAATCCCATTCGGAAACGAAGGGATACCAGACCAGGTCGATTGACTTTGTTATTCGATGGCCGCTCGTGATATCCTTGCTCGCGGCCCTTAATCCACATTGCCCGGAAACTGATGGTGATCGCCGGAATCGAGCACGCGCGGGTTGCCGACATCATCCACCAGTGCCGCATGCGACGCGCGACGTCCAAAGTCGTCATCGTACCTGGAACTTTGACTCGGTTCCAAATTAGCACAACAGAGGATTGTCGGTCGGAAGAGCCAACATGGACGCCTTGTCTAGCCACATAGTGGCGGAACTACAGGAAGACGAAATCGATCTGCTTCGGACCGTCTTCGGCAGACTATGCACCGAATACAAGATTGCCACGCAAGGTGAGCAGACAGAACATCTCGCCCGCTTCCTGGTGAAGGAACTTCGGCGCGGCGTCCGCGACGAGGATTCGCTGCTGGATGCAGCACGCCTGTTCCACGGCGGATAGCGGCGGAAGTCCTCACCCGCGCGTCCCGCGAGCCCACAACCCCAAAGAAATCCGAAAGACAAGCGGGAGTAGGCTGGTCGGAGTGGCAAGATTCGAACTTGCGACCCCCACGTCCCGAACGTGGTGCGCTACCAGACTGCGCTACACTCCGTGACCAGCGGCGCCTCTATAGAACAGCCTTCTCGATTGCACAAGCGGCGGACTCAAAAAAGAAAGCCGCTTCGCCAAAAAAATCGGACCGGTGGAAAACCCGACGCACGACCAAAATAGGGCGTTTCTGCAACGTTTTGGATTTTCCTTTATCCGCCGAGTTCCGGCCGATTTTCTTTCGCCGGCTTTGGCGCTAGAGCCTCGGCGAAAGGCGGGGAAACCCGGGGGATTCGGACCTTCCGCGCCGCGAGCTTCAGAACAGGTCAAAGGGACAGAAACATGAATTTCCGCTTGGTGACGACGGCCGGCCTCGCGCTGGTCATTGCCGGCTGCACGACGACGACAGGCGTGGCAAGAAATGCAGTCGAGAAACGCTGGCTCGGCCAATCGGCCGGCCCCTTCTTCGCCGAGTTCGGCCCTCCGATGTCCGATGTCGAGTCCGGCAGCGATACCGTCTATAGCTGGAAGGGCGGCTACAAAACGCGCAAGGTCCCGGCTCAGTACGAAAAGACCGCCGACGGCAAGCGCGGCAAGCGCATCTCCGCTGCGCGCAATCAATATTTGAGCTGCTCCGTCCAGCTCACCGTCTCATCCGATTACGTCATCCGCTCGATCCGCATCATCGGCGACCGCAAGCGCGAAGGCGGCCCGAGCTGGTGCGAGGAGTTCCTGGGGGGCGCGAAGGCGGAGTAACGGCGCGACCAGCGATCGAGGTGCAATTGCCCGCCGGTCAACATCGGCGGGCAATCCTATGAATTCTGGCTACTCGACTATCGCCTCAACTGGGCTTTCGAGGCGATAGCCTACCGGGCACTAGCCCTGTTTGAACAGCCTTCCGAAGCAACCGTCACTTCACTGTTGTATCTGAAGCGAACACGAAATCACCGATCTGGTCTTTGAGATATCGAATTTCTGGGCCATTTGCCTCTCCAGCCCGAAACGCGAAATGGACCAGCTGCAAATGATGGCAGGACGCGCAAATATGCCCCGGAACATCGTTCCGGCCAGCTTCAAATTGTTGATCTCCGGTATAGTTATGGCTGGGGCGCCTGGATTCGAACCAGGGAATGGCGGTACCAAAAACCGCTGCCTTACCGCTTGGCTACGCCCCAACTTAGGCTGGCGCGATATTGCCGCGCCAAATCGAGCGCCTGATTAGCAAAGCTCGTGCGCGCTCACAATGCTTAACTTTGTTTTGGCCGTAGTTTTTCTTGGCGGGCTGCGTATTCCCTATGCCCGCCCGAGAGCAAGAGCAGATTGCAACGAAACGGAGGGGAGCCCGTTTTCTGCAGCCGCCGTTTCGCCTATTGTCGCACGCAACGGTGATCGCGATGAGCCGGATTGCCCCTCATCCGCCTGTCCATCACTTCTCTCTCTCTCTCTCCGCAGGCGGGGAGAAGGGTTGCCGTGCCCGCTCAAGTCCCCTCACCCCGCGAGCCGTGAGAGAGCTAGGGCGTAGGGCGAGGGGGAACCTTTCATCGCGCCAACAGGAATGGGAGGCAAGACGCATGCAGGGCCCGGACTTCGACCTCGATTTCAAGCCTGCCCATGGCGAGGCGGTGCCGGTGGCCGACGACGTGCAGCGGATCACCGTGAACAATCCCGGCCCCTTCACCTTCCACGGCACCAATACCTATATAGTTGGCCGCGGCTCGGTCGCGGTGATCGATCCTGGGCCGGAGAACGAGGCGCATTTCCAGGCGCTGATGGCGGCGCTCAAAGGCCGAGAAGTGACGCATATCGCCGTCAGCCACACCCATCGCGACCATTCCCCCCTCGCCCGTCGGCTCAAGGAGGCGACCGGCGCCACTATCGTCGGCGAAGGGCCCCATCGGGCGGCGCGGCCCCTGCACGAAGGTGAGACCAATCCTTTTGCCGAAAGCTCCGACATGGACTTCGCGCCCGACATCGCGCTTGCCGATGGCGCGGGTGTCGAGGGTGACGGCTGGAGCCTGACCGCGGTTGCTACGCCGGGACACACCGCCAACCACATGGCTTTCGCGCTCGAGGGCACGGGCATCCTTTTCTCCGCAGATCACGTCATGGCGTGGGCGACGAGTATCGTCGCGCCGCCGGACGGTGCGATGGCCGACTATATGGTCTCGCTCAACAAGCTGCTTGACCGCCAGGACGGGCTCTACCTGCCCGGCCATGGCGGCCCCGTCACCGAACCCGCCTCCTTCGTCCGGGCGTTGAAGGCGCACAGGAAGATGCGCGAGCGCGCCGTCCTCGAACGGCTGCGCGCCGGCGACCGGACGATCCCGGACATGGTGAAGGTGATCTACGCTTCGACCGATCCCCGCCTGCACGGCGCGGCGGCACTTTCGGTGCTCGCCCATATCGAGGACCTGATAGAGCACGGCCGCATCGAAACCGAAGGCCCGCCCTCGCTGTATGGGGAATATCGGCTGACGTGAGGCCCTCTGCTTGTGCTGGCCTATTCCTTTGCCGAGGCAGGGCAACAAGCGGCTAAATAGGGTGCCACCAGGCTGTTAATCCCCCGCAATCCCCAGGAGTTCGGCATCGAGCGCGCGCAGGAACTCCTCGGCGAAGGCGGCACCCATGCCGAGGTCGTGCGGACCATAGCGCGAGGCGACGCGCAGGTCGACGAATGTGGTCTCCGCCTCCTCGCGCAGGCGGACCAGCACGTCGAAGCGGAAGCCGACGGCCAAAGTGCGCCACTCTCCCTGCAGCACCACATCGCCGGGGCGCCGCCCCGGTACGCCGCCATCCACGCCTAGTGGGGCCGGCCGCACGGCCGGAACCGGAATGACTTGCGGATCCGTGCTTGTGTCCACGCCGGCGTCCGGGCGGACGGCCAGATCCTCGAGGTCCGCCCGCGCGTTTTCGACCCCTAGCTCGGCGGTGGGGCTTATGCGCGTTTCGTCGATCACCTTGCGTACGCCCTGGAACACCCGGTCGAGAGCACCCTCGTATCGCCGGCCGGTGAGCCCGGGATAGGCGACGATCTGCGCCTCCCGGTCTTCGGGCGTCACGATTGGATTGCGCTTCAGCCAATTCTCCTCGGCCTGGGGTGCCTCGATCCATGGCGGCGGCATCACCGTATCGGTGCTGATATCATAGATCGCGGGGCGCATCAGGTACTGCGCAGCGCCATACCCAAAGAATGCAAGCGGAAGCGCCGCATAAATGAGCGCTGAAACGGACGCCTTGCCGCCCACTGCCGCCACCTGCCACAGGCGCGCGAGCCCGACCGCCGCGAGCAGCACGCTGACGGCGGCCCAGGCGGCGGCGGCGAATGCCAGGGCGAGAAAATGCGGCGTCGTCAGCGGGCCGAAGCGATGCGCGGCAAGCGAAAGTATGAAGACGAGAAAACCTATGCGGGCAAGCCGGCGCCCCCAATGGGCGGCATAGGAATAGGGACGCTCGTAGCGAACAACCATGAAACGGAATCATTCCCAGCAACGGAACAGACCCGTCTTCTTAACCGATGGGCGTTGCACTGGAAACCGGTTTGGCGCGCGCTTGACGGAGTGTGAGCGCTGTAGTTGTGCCACTGCCGCAAATTCGCCATTCTCGTTAACCAGTTATTTACGAGACTCTGTACCGGCGGCATTCTTCGCCGGGAAGCGAGACCTGGAGGCGACGGCCAGCGCCTGCCGAACGGCGCGGCAATGCACGGAGAGACATCATGGCCGCATCGGAGACAAGCATGGAGATCACCCGCCCCGTCGCCGCGCCCCAGACCGCTGAAGCGGCTATTCCCATGGCGCTGCTCGAGCTCGAGCTTTCGCTTGATCGCTTCTCCGGCGACAAGAACGATTTCGATGGTTTCGTCCGCACGGTCGCCAAGGACGTTGGCGGCGAGTTCCTCTTTGCGCTTCCCGCCTCGGGCCTCGTCGATGATTGCCTGAGCATCGCCGTCCTGCGTCTCGGCGCCGACGGAGACAAACCCCCGGCGATCCTTTTCGTCTGTCTCGACGCGGACGGAAGCACGGTTCGCGCGGAGCAGCCGGGGGAACGGACCGCCGGTCTCAAGAACTTCGCCGAAGCCTTTGTCGGCGTGCTCGAGCGGATTTGATTCGCGCAGATTGACCGCTCACGCGCCGCGGGCGCATGATGGCGCAGAGATTGAACGCGCCCCGGCGGACTCCGTGGCCCGCGCGAAGACGGCGCTCCTGTTCGACAGCGGGCAGTGGGTCGGCGTTCCCTGTCTGGTAGGGTAGACGCGAGATTGGCCGGCCGCACTGTCGGCGGAGACGACGACTATGATGACAAGGGCGCTTAGGCTTGCCGCCGCGGGCCTCCTGCTTGCCGCCTGCCAGACAGTCACTCCCGAAGAGCGGCGGGCGCGTGACGAACGCACCTGCGATTCCTACGGCTTCCGCCGCGGCACGGATGCCTTTGCCGCCTGCCTGCAGCGCATCGAGCTCGACCGCCGCGCCGAAGCGCGCGCCTTCCGTTATAGAAGCGATGCAATGCTCTGGGGCTGGGACCGCCCGGTCGTCGTCGAGCGGCGGGTGATCGTCAGGCAGAACCCGTAATCCGACAGCCGTCAACTCGCGGCCATCGCCTCCACCTGACCATTGCCGTTGATTGCCGCCTGTGCCGCGGCCAGCCGCGCGATCGGCACGCGGAAGGGGGAGCAGGAGACGTAGTCAAGGCCGGTCTCTTCGCAGAAGCGGATCGAGGCGGGATCGCCGCCGTGCTCGCCGCAGATGCCGAGCTTCAGACCGTTCTTGGTCCGGCGGCCGCGCTCCGCGGCGATCTTTATCAACTCGCCGACGCCCTCGAAGTCGAGCGATACGAACGGATCCTGCTCGATAATGCCTTTCTGCTGGTAGGTGGCGAGGAACATGGCCGCATCGTCGCGCGAGATACCAAAAGTGGTCTGCGTCAAGTCGTTGGTGCCGAAGGAAAAGAAGTCCGCCGACTCGGCGATCGTAGCGGCGCTGAGTGCCGCTCGCGGCAACTCGATCATCGTGCCGACCAGATAGTCTATCTTCATGCCCGCCTCGCCGATCACCTCCTTGGCGATGGCGTCGATCCGATCCTTGACGTAATCGAGCTCGGTGCGCAGCCCGACAAGCGGCACCATGATCTCGGGGACGACCGGCGCGCCCGTCTGCCGGCCGGCCTCGACCGCGGCTTCAAAGATGGCGCGGGCCTGCATTTCGGCGATCTCCGGATGGGAGATCGCAAGGCGGCAACCGCGGTGACCGAGCATTGGGTTGAATTCATGCAGCGCTTCGACGCGCTGGCGCAAATGCGCGGGATCGAGCGACAGAACGTTTGCGACCTCGTCGATTTCCGCGTCCGTCTTCGGCAGGAACTCGTGCAGCGGCGGGTCGAGCAGGCGGATCGTCACCGGCAGTCCGTGCATGATCGAGAAGAGTTCGGCGAAGTCGGAGCGCTGCATCGGCAGCAGTTTTGCGAGCGCCGCGCGCCGGCCGTCCTCGTCCTCGGCGAGGATCATCTCGCGCATCACATTGATGCGGTCGTCCTCGAAGAACATGTGTTCGGTGCGGCAGAGGCCGATGCCTTCGGCGCCGAAGGAGCGGGCGGCGCGTGCGTCGGCCGGCGTCTCCGCATTGGTGCGCACCGTCATCCGGCGGCTTTGGTCGGCCCATTCCATGATCTTGCCGAAATCGCCCGACAATTCCGGCTGGAGCATCGGGATTTCGCCCTTCAGCACCTGACCGGACGATCCGTCGACGGTGATGACATCGCCCTTCTTCAGCATCACGCTCGCCGCGATCAGCGTCTCGCTGCGGTAGTCGACACGGATGCTGCCGGCGCCGGAGACGCAAGGGGTGCCCATGCCGCGCGCGACGACCGCCGCGTGGCTCGTCATGCCGCCGCGCGTCGTCAGGATGCCTTCAGCCGCGTGCATGCCGTGGATGTCCTCCGGACTCGTCTCGACGCGCACCAGGATGACCTTGCGGCCTTCCTTGACCGCCTGGACCGCCTCCTCCGAGTTGAAGACGATCTCGCCGGTCGCCGCACCTGGCGAGGCCGGCAGGCCGGATCCGATAACGTCGCGGCGCGCATGCGGATCGATGGTCGGGTGCAGAAGCTGGTCGAGCGAGGCGGGATCGATGCGCGTCACCGCCACCTCCTTCGAAATCAACCCCTCTTCCGCCATGTCGACGGCGATCTTCAGCGCCGCCTTGGCCGTCCGCTTGCCGGAGCGAGTCTGCAGCATCCAGAGCTTGCTACGCTCGATGGTGAACTCCAGATCCTGCATGTCGCGGTAATGCCGCTCGAGCGCGGTGCAGATCTGCTCGAACTCGGCGAAGGCCTCGGGCATCAGCTTCTCAAGCGACGGCCGGTCGGAGCCGGAAGCGATGCGCGCCGGCTCGGTGATGTTTTGCGGCGTGCGAATGCCCGCAACGACGTCCTCGCCCTGGGCATTGACGAGGAATTCGCCGTAGAGCTCCTTCTCGCCGGTCGAGGGATTTCGCGTGAAGGCGACGCCGGTCGCCGACGAATTGCCGAGATTGCCGAAGACCATCGCCTGAATATTCACCGCTGTGCCCCAACTCGAAGGGATGCCGTGGAGATGGCGGTAGGTGATCGCGCGCGGGTTCATCCAGCTCGAGAAGACCGCGCCGATCGCGCCCCAGAGCTGAACCTCCGGGTCCTGCGGAAAGGGCGCGCCGAGCACCTCCTCGACCGCTTCCTTGTAGCGGGCAATCACGTGCTGCCATTCGACGGCGGAGAGCTCCGTATCCTGCTCGTGCCCGAGACGCGCCTTCTCTTCTTCCAGGATTTCCTCGAAGACGTCGTGGTCGACGCCCAGGACGACATCGCCATACATCTGGATGAAGCGGCGGTAACTGTCCCAGGCGAAGCGCGCATCGCCGGCATCGTGGCCAAGCGCATGCACCGACTGATCGTTGAGCCCGAGATTGAGGACCGTGTCCATCATGCCGGGCATGGAGGCGCGCGCCCCCGAACGGACGGAAAGAAGCAAGGGGCGGGTCGTATCGCCGAACAGGCGGCCGGTGACTTCCTCCATCCGGGAGATGCCCTCGCGCACCTGGTCGCGCAAGCCCTCGGGCATGGTTCGGCCGTTTGCCAGATAGCTGTTGCAGGCATCGGTGATGATGGTGAGCCCCGGCGGGACGGGAAGGCCGAGATTGCACATCTCCGCCAGGTTGGCGCCCTTACCGCCAAGCCTGTCGCGGTCTCCGGCATGGCCTTCGGCCTTTCCGCCACCGAAGGTGTAAACCCACTTCGTCATGCCTGTTCTCCACCCAGAAGCAGCTCTGATGACGATTTACAGTATATGTTTCGGGCTGAAAATGCACTCGGCCAAGTTTTTTGCTGCGGTGCATCAAAATTGCGGTGGGACCTGCCCCCGAAACTGGAAGGAGGACCTGTCAGACTGCTTCGCGCATGCGTTCGGCCGTCGGGAGGTCGACCGAGACGAGCTGGGACACACCCTGCTCCGCCATGGTGACGCCGAACAGGCGGTTCATGCGCGCCATGGTAATGGGATTGTGGGTGATGATAACGAAGCGCGTCTCGGTCGAGGCGGCCATCTCGTCCATCAGGTTGCAATAGCGCTCGACATTGTGGTCGTCGAGCGGCGCATCCACCTCGTCCAGCACGCAGATCGGCGCCGGATTGGTAAGGAAGACGGCGAAAATCAGCGCCATCGCGGTCAGGGCCTGTTCACCGCCGGAAAGCAGCGTCATCGTCTGCGGCTTCTTGCCCGGCGGGCGGGCGAGGATCTCAAGGCCCGCCTCCAGCGGATCGTCGCTCTCGATCAGTTGCAGCTCGGCCGTACCGCCGCCGAAGAGATGGGTGAAGAGCCGCTGGAACTGCGCATTGACCACGTCGAAAGCGGCGATCAGCCGTTCGCGGCCCTCGCGATTGAGGTTCTGGATGGCGCTTCGGAGCTTCCGGATCGCCTCGATGACGTCGTCCCGCTCCTTGAGCAGCGCCGCCAGCCGCTCGGCGAGCTCCTTCTGTTCCTCGTCGGCCCGCAGGTTGACGGCGCCGAGCCGCTCGCGCTCGATCTTCAGCCGCTCGAGTTCCCGCTCGACCGCGCGCATGTCCGGCAGCATCTCGTCTGCCGCAAGGCCCGTCAGGCGCAGGACCTCGTGCGGAGCGCAGGATAGCGCCTCCAGGATGCGGGCCTCGATCTCGACGCGCCGTTCGCGTGCCGAGACGAGCCGCTCTTCGGCCCGGCCGCGCTTCTCGCGCGCTTCGGCCAGCTCCGAGAGCGCGGTCGCGGCGATGCGGTCGGCCTCGCGCTGGCGGCTCTCCGCCTCGGCGAGAATATCGGCCGCCTGGCGCCGCGCCGTCTCGGCCTTCTGCAATTCGTTCATCAGAGCGCGGCGCTTGTCTTCGAACTCGTCGGGGGCGTCGACGAGCTCCTCAACCTCTTCGCGCGCCTCCGCTTCGCGTTCGCGCAGCGTAGCAATGTGCTCGTCGGCGCTCGCGGCCCTCGCCCGCCAAGTCTCGCGCTCTCCAGCGATCGCGGCAAGCCGCCGCGTCCGTGCCTCGTTTTCGCGGGCGAGTCCGTCATGGGCCGCCCGCGCCTCCGCAACGGCGGCGCGATCTGCGGCGACCTCGGCCATCCGGGTGCGCAATCGGAGGTCGAGCTCGGAAAGGTCGGGCGCCTCGGCAAGGGTTTCCTTCGCCGCTTCGACCTGCTCGGCTACTTCCTCGATCTGCACCTCCAGCTGCAGCTTGGTTTCGGCGAGTACCGCGCGACGGCGGGCGAGATCGCCGGAGGCGCGCTCGGCGGCGGCGAGTGCATCGCGCGCCTCGCCCAATTGCCGGGCCATCATGCGCTGCGCATCGCGCGAAAGCCGCAGCCGCTCGTCCTCGGCGCGGATGCGCTGTCCGGCGGCGGCAAGCTCCGTCTCCGCTTGCCGCAGCGCCTCGGCAGCATCTTCCGCTTCGCCCTCGAGCTCCGCCAGGCGATTCTTCTGCGCAAGCCGCAACGCCGCGGCACTTGGCGCCTCGGAGCCGGTGACGTGGCCATCCCAACGCCAAACCGCACCTTGTTTCGTCACCAGCCGCTGGCCGGCCCTGAGGAGCGGCAGCAAGCGTTCCGCCTCGACCTCGTCCTCAACGATACCGATCTGGCGTAGCCTCCGGTCGAGCGTCTCCGGCGCGTGAACGTAATTCATCAATGCCGGAACGCCATCCGGCAGAGCGGGATCAGAGGCATGATCGCCGGGCATGCGCCAATGGGAGGGCGCAGTGTGAACCAAGGGTGAATCGAGGTCGTCGCCGAGCGCTGCGCCAAGCGCCGTCTCAAAGCCCCTGTCGACCTTCATCTCCTCGACCACGGCCGGATAGGTGCTGGCGCCCGCGGCCTCCAGCATCCGCAGGATCGTGCGCGCCTCGGTCTCGATGCCGTTCAGCCGTGCACGCGCCTGGTCGACCGGCAGGCGGGCAGCGGCTTCGCTACCGCGCGCCTCGGCAAGCCCCTCTTCGACGGCTATGGCCGTCGCTTCGGCCTCTTCCAGGGCCGCCTCCGCGACCTCGACCTGTCCCCGTTTCTCGTGCGGGTCCGGAAGTGCGGCCATCTGGCGGTCGATTTCATCGAGGTCTCGGGCCTGATCGGAGAGCTGGCGGCCAAGGCGTGTCTGCCGCTCCGACAGATCCCGCAGCGTCCGCTCGATGTGGTTTCGCGCGGCCTGCGCCTCGGCGCGCTCGGCCGTCAGCCGAGCGAGATCGGCTTCGCTTTCGACAAGCGTCTCGTTTGCCGCCTCGAGCCTCTCGCGGGCCTCAACGGCGCGGTCATCCGCCTCCGCCAGGACATCCCTCAGTTCTGCCTCCTCCTCGTCGAGGCGGGTCAGGATGCCGGCGTTGTCGGCGATGAGACGCTCCTCGCGGGCGATGTCTTCCGCAAGCTGCGCCAACCGCCGCTGCAATTCGTCGCGACGGCGCAGGATGCGGCCCGCATCTTCCTCGAGTTGAGCGCGGGCAATCTGCAGGCGCTGAAGTGCCGCCGCGAGCTTCGCCTCGTTCTCGCGCAGTTCCGGCAGCTTGAGGCTTGCGATCGCCTGGTCTTTGGCGGCCGTCATCTGCGCCTGCGCCTTCTCGGCGACGAGCGCGGTGGCCTGGTTCAGCTGGCTCGTAGCCTCGGCCTCGGCTTCCTTCGCCTGCACCCAGCGGATATGGAAAAGGATCGCCTCATGGCGGCGGATTTCCGCCGACAGCATCTTGAAGCGGTTGGCCTGGCGCGACTGACGCTTCAGGCTCTCGATCTGGCTTTCAAGCTGCGAGGTGACGTCGTCGAGCCGTTCCAGGTTGGTTTCCGCCGCCTTCAGTCTGAGTTCCGCCTCGTGGCGGCGCGAATGCAGGCCGGAAATCCCAGCCGCCTCTTCAAGCAATTGCCGACGCGCCTGCGGCTTGGCGGCGATCAGTTCGCCGATCCGGCCCTGCCCGACCATCGATGGCGAGCGGGCCCCGGTCGAGGCGTCGGCGAAGAGCAATTGCACGTCCTTGGCGCGCGCCTCCTTGCCATTGATGCGGTAGACCGAGCCCTGCTCGCGCTCGATACGGCGCGTCACCTGGATTTCGTCGCTGTCGTTGAAGGCCGCCGGGGCGGTGCGGTCGCCATTGTCGAGGTAAAGGCCCACCTCCGCCGTGTTGCGCGCCGGGCGGCTGCCCGACCCGGAAAAGATCACGTCGTCCATGCCGGAGGCGCGCATGTTCTTGTAGGAGTTCTCCCCCATGACCCAGCGCAGCGCCTCGACGAGATTCGACTTGCCGCAGCCATTCGGACCGACGACGCCGGTCAAGCCCCGCTCGATGATGAATTCCGTCGGTTCGACGAAGGATTTAAAGCCGAGCAGGCGAAGCTTGGTGAACTTCATGGGCGGGACGCCGGGGCGATTGGCGCATACCCCCCTCCGTCCAGCTCATCGCCCGCGGCGGAGTACCCCCCTCTGCCCTGCCGGGCATCTCCCTTGCAAGGGGGGAGAGTGGCAAGCGGCAAGGCCCCGCACCACCAGGTATTCGCCTCGATCCGCAGATGCTGCGGCGCCGGCGTCTGCGGCCTGAGCATTGCGGGGGGCCTTGCTCCCAGCGGCTCTCCCCCTTGTGGGGAGATGCCCGGCAGGGCGGAGGAGGTTGATCCCGCCAACTACAAAAGCGGGCGCACGGCTGCGGCCGTCGCCCGTTGTCAGGAAAAGCGAAGGATCAGAGCTTACTGTCGATGAGGGCCGACATAACGTCAACCGACATGTCCCCCGAATAGTGCTCTCCATTGACGAAGAAGGTCGGCGTCGACTGTACGCCGAATTCCTTGGCACCGCGCTGCATCACTGCGTTCACATCATCCAGAAGCTTCTGGTTCGTCAAGCAGGCCTCGAAGCTCTCCTGTGTAAAACCGGCGAGTTTCGACATTTGAAGCAGTGCATCGCGCCCGTTCTCCGCAGCCGCCCACTGCCGTTGCTGTTTGAACAGCATGGTGATCATCGGGAAATACTGTCCTTCGGGCGCGCAGCGCGCCAGCATGAAGGCGGCTGCCGCGCGCGGGTCGAACGGGAACTCGCGGACGATGAATCGCACCTTGCCGGTGTCGATATATTTCGACTTGATGGTCTCGAAGGTGTTGTTGTGGAACGCGGCGCAGTGCGGGCACGTCATCGACATGTATTCGACGATCGTCACCGGCGCGTCGGCGTCGCCCAGAGCCATTTCCGGCAGTGGGCCCGGCTCCATCAGCTTCTGCACGTCGACACTGCCTTCCGGCTTCGGCAGTTCGACCTTGGCCGCGGGCGTGGACGCCTGCGCCACTTCGGTGCCCGCGGGCTTCGCCTCGCTCGAGGCGGCAGGCGTCTCAGGCGTTGATGCCGTGGTTGCACTTGTCGTCGTTTCAGCCGGCGCGGTGGAAGCTGCCTCCTTCTTCTCGTCGCTGCAGGCGGCGATGACCAGGGCGATCGCCGCAATGGCGACGCCACTCAGCAGGCGTTTCGACAGGCTCGTTTCGGAAGCGGACATGGAGAGGACCCGTTTTCTTTGAGGGAAATTTGAATGCGATTTCGATAACTTGCCCGATCAATGGCGGCAAGGGGTGGTGTCTCAACTGAGTTCAAAGAATTGTGACCCCTACCCTATGACTCCCTAAGTCGACTTCGATTTGAGGACACAGACGTGTAGCAAGTCGAAGTACTCCAGCGACGGTTGCGCGCTTCATCAGGCGTCGCTGTCGATGATCGGTCATTTCCGCCGTGACGACAGCACGGCGGTACCGAGCCGCGTCAGCGCCGCCTTCAGCGTCTCGCTCTCGATGCCATCGATCATGGATTCGAGCCGGCGGGCGGGCTCACCCGTAAGCGGCCGCGGCGGCCCGCGGCGCTTTGGTGGCGCGGCAACCGGCTTCTGCACGATCCGCAATTGGCCGATCGCGTGAAAACCGAAGAAACCGTTGATCCGCTGGATCAGCTCGCCTTGCGCGTGGGTGAGAAAGAGCGCCCGCGCGCCTTCGCAGGCGACGGTGAGCACGCCCGGCTGGTAGCCGCCATCGGCGCCGAATTCCGAGGCCCGTCGCGGCCAGGCGATCTTTTCCGGCCGAGTGCAGTCGGCAAAGTCCGCGCCGGCGATTTCGTCCCAGGAGCCGAGCAGCATGGTGTTGATGCCGGCACGCTTGGCGAGCACCGGATCGATCAGCCCGTTGGCAACTTCGCTGATCTGGACCACACCCTTGCGGGGCTTTTCTTGACGCACGGACGCGACTTTCTGTTTGCAATTCGGACCGAGCCTTGAAGCCCGGGCAAGCATCGGCCAAGTATAGGCCGGAAAAGGACTCCCCGGCAAATGACGTGCGAAACCCTGACGGCGGAAGACGCCGCCGCTCTTCTCCTCACCTGGTATGATCGCCACCACCGCGACCTGCCCTGGCGGGTCTCGCCGCCCATGGCGCGGCAAGGCGTCGTCGCGGATCCCTATCACGTCTGGCTGTCCGAGGTGATGCTGCAGCAGACCACCGTTCAGGCCGTCAAGGCCTATTTCGACAAGTTTCTGAGGCTCTGGCCGACTGTCGAGGATCTCGCGGCCGCCGACAGCGAGGATGTGATGAAGGCCTGGGCGGGGCTCGGCTACTATGCCCGCGCGCGCAACCTCAGGAAATGCGCGGAGGCGGTGGCGCGCGAGCATGGCGGCCGCTTCCCGGATACGGAGGAAGGCCTGAAGGCGCTTCCCGGTGTCGGTGCCTATACGGCCGCGGCAATCGCGGCGATCGCCTTCAATCGCAGGAGTGCCGTGCTCGACGGCAATGTCGAACGCGTAATTTCACGGCTTTACGCGGTCGAAACGCCGCTTCCCGCGGCCAAGGCCGGAATGCGGCAACTCGTATCCCGACTGACACCTGCCGACCGGCCGGGCGACTTCGCGCAGGCAATGATGGATCTCGGCGCCACGATCTGCACGCCGAAGCGACCGGCCTGCACACTTTGTCCCTTCCACATGAAGTGCATGGCGCTACACTCGGCGGATCCGGAGACATTTCCGATCAAGGCGGCGAAGAAGGAGAAGCCGGTGCGCCTCGGTGCCGCGTTCGTGGCCATCGACAACGCAGATGCCGTCTATCTGCGCAAGCGGCCGGACACCGGTCTGCTCGGTGGCATGACGGAGGTTCCCGGCACGGACTGGAGCGCACGCCGCGATGGCGAAACCTCCGTCGACGCACGGCCCTTCGCTGCGCCCTGGGAGCCCTGCGGCACGATTGCCCACGTCTTCACGCATTTCGAGTTGCGCCTTTCCGTCTACCGCGCCAATGTCGCCGAGGCACTGCCCGCTGCCGGCGGCTGGTGGGAGCCAATCGCGACACTAAACATGCAGGCGCTGCCGACCGTCATGAAAAAAGCAATCGCGCAGGCTATACCACACGCTTTCAAGCCCGGCTGACCAAAGATCCCCAGCTGATCATGTATCGCAAAGGGGCCTCGCCCGTCCTTCAACCTTCATACCCGTCAGGAATTTCCCATGAGCAGCGTCGAAATCCGCCACATCGTCTTCGACATCGGGAAAGTGCTGATCCACTACGATCCGCAGATTCCCTATCTTCGCCTCATCCCCGACGAGGCGGAGCGCAACTGGTTTTTCGCCAATGTCTGCACCCACGACTGGAATGTCGAGCAAGACCGCGGGCGCTCCTGGGAAGAGGCCGAGACACTGCTGATGCAGACTCATCCCGAACGGGAAGAGCATATCCGCGCCTTTCGGCGGCATTGGCACGAGATGGTGCCGCATGCCTATACCGGGACGGTCGCGCTTCTGGAAAGCCTGGTTGCCGAAGGACGTGACGTGACGATGCTCACCAATTTCGCCTCGGATACATTTCGCGAAGCCCAGAAGCGCTTTCCGTTCCTGACACTGCCGCGCGGCGTCACGGTTTCCGGCGATGTCGGCCTGATCAAGCCGGATATCGAGATCTACAGGACCCATGCGCGTACCTTCGGCCTCGATCCGGCCGCGACGATCTTCATCGACGACAGCATGCCCAATGTCGAGGGCGCCCGCGCCGCCGGCTGGCAAGCGGTTCATTTTGCCGGTGCGCAGAAGCTCAGAGCCGACCTCGCGGCTTACGGCCTGCTGCCGGTGGGCGACATTCCCGGTGTGGCAGCGGCAACGGCTTCACCGCAGGGTTCCGCCGCCGATCAGCCCCGGTGAATTCATAAAAGCGCCGCAATCGGTTCACCCGCCATTCAGCTCGATTGCCCGATGATCCGCGTTAGATTTCAAGAGCTTCACTGAAAGGTCGAGCAATGGCCACGCGCATATACGGTACGAACTACGCCGACATCCTGAAACAGAACGGCTATATCGCCGTCGAGATCTACGCCTATGACGGCGATGACGACATCTATCTGAACAGAACCGACAGCTACGGCGGCTACAACTATGTCGAAGCAGGCTACGGCCACGACCTCGTCGTCAACTATTTCGAAGGCGGCAACGACATCTATCTGGGAGCCGGCAACGACATCTATGTGGCCGACATCCGCGTACGCGAAACGAGCTCCTATGACGTCGTCTATGGCGGCAGCGGCAACGACCGTTTCGAGATCGACGGCTATGCCAGCGACTACTATGGCGAGAGCGGCAACGACAGCTTTTTCTCGGCCGGTTTCAACAACTACTTCAACGGCGGCACCGGCGTCGACTCCGTAAGCTATCAATTCCAGGACGATTGGAGTTCGGAGCGCGGCAAGGGCGTCACGATCGACCTCGGCTACAAATATGCGACCACCGGTTCGGGCCGGCGCGAAGACCTGATCAGCATCGAAAACGCGACAGGCACGAACTACGGGCATGACGATATCACGGGCAGTTCGGTCGCCAACATGCTGCGCGGGCTCGGCGGCAATGATATTCTCGAAGGCCTCGGCGGCAACGATTTGCTCGACGGCGGCGCCGGCGTGGATAAGCTCTACGGCGGCTCGGGCGCCGATATCCTGCGCGGCGGCACGGGCCTCGACTATCTGACGGGGGGAACCGGCGCGGACACGTTCGATTTCAATTCGATCCGTGAATCCGCCGTCGGCACCAGGCGCGACGTGATCACCGATTTCCGCCGGACGGAATTCGACGTCATCGATCTCTCGACGATCGACGCGGATACGACCTGGAGCGGCAATCAGAAATTCACCTATATCGGCAGCAGCGGATTTTCTGGCGACGCCGGGCAGCTGAGTTTTCGTTCCGGGATCCTATCGGGCGACGTCAATGGCGACGGCTATGCCGATTTTCAGATCAAGGTGAATGGTGTCACGAGCCTGCGTGCCGACGACTTCTTTCTTTGATTTATATGCAGGTCCCGCCTCGTACAAACGCCCGGAATCCTCGTCGGATTCCGGGCGTTTAAAGCTCTCCTTCCGGGACTGAAGGTACAAAAACCGGACGGAGCGCTTTTCGAAGACCTGAGCGGAACTGGTTGATCAGTTCAGTTTTGCCAGGTCGTTTCGAATGACGGATCTGAGTTCGTCGATGGGTTTCAGGGTGTCCCCCTCTTCGAAATGCCAGAACGTCCATCCGTTGCAGGCGTCGAGGCCTTGCAGCTTGGCGCCGAGGCGGTGGATCGATCCCGCCTCGCCGCCGCAGGCCAGCGTGCCGTCGGCGCGCACGGTTGCACTGTAGCGGCGCTTCGCATCCGTCAGAGCCGTGCCAGGCTTGATCAGCCCGCTTTCGATCAGCGTATTGAAGGCGACGCGCGGCTCCGCCTTTTTGCCGGTCATGACCGAAAGCGTCGCCTTGCCGAGCGGCTCCACGGCCGCAATGCGCTCGGCGGCGGCGTCGATATAGTCCTGCTCGCGTTCGATGCCGACATAGTGCCGGCCAAGGCGCTTGGCGACCGCCCCGGTGGTGCCGGAACCGAAGAACGGGTCGAGCACGACATCGCCCGGCTTGGTCGAGGCCATCAGGATGCGGGCGAGCAAGGCTTCCGGCTTCTGCGTCGGATGGACCTTCTTGCCGTCCTCGTCCTTCAGACGCTCGGAACCGGAGCAGATCGGAAACAGCCAGTCGGAGCGCATCTGAACGTCGTCGTTCGCCGCCTTCATCGATTCGTAATTGAAGGTATAGCCCTTGGCCTTGGCGTTCGGCGTCGCCCAGATCAGCGTCTCATGGGCGTTCTGGAAGCGACGGCCCTTGAAGTTTGGCATCGGATTGGTCTTGCGCCAGATGATGTCGTTCAGGATCCAGAAATGCAGGTCCTGCAGGATTGAGCCGACCCGGAAAATGTTGTGGTAGGAGCCGATCACCCAGAGCGTGCCGGTCGGCTTGAGGACACGTCGACAGGCAAGCAGCCAGGCGCGGGTGAAGGCGTCGTAGGCCTCAAAGGACGCGAACTGATCCCACTCGTCATCGACGGCATCCACCAGCGACTGGTCCGGCCGGTGCAGCGTGCCGCCGAGCTGAAGATTATAGGGCGGGTCGGCGAAGACGACGTCGACCGAATTGTCGGGAAGCGCGTTCAGCGCGGCCACGCAATCCCCTTTGATGATGCTGTCCATCCAGTTCAACGGACGGGCGGCGCGGGAGATTTCGGCAAGCGAAACAACAGAAGGCATGGGAGAAGGCATGGGGCAACTCGCAAATACGCTTACTCGGGACTGACTATAGCACTTATGGTTACCGAAGATGGTTACCAAAGGCTGAAGACCGGCCGCAAAAAGCGCCATCGATGCTTCTGTCTTGAATTCGCGGCGACGCCGACCCGCGCCATTTAGCGCTGGCCGGCCTCGCTCTTTTCATGCCAATGCCGGCTGTCCGGCGGCGCCTCATCGCGTTCCCTGAGGCTGTAGTCGCGGACAACGGAGGCGATCCGCAGGCGGTAATCGGCGAACACGCCTCGACGGCCCGCCGCCTGCGCAGCGCGGTGCTCGGCGCCGTTGCGCCAGGCCGTCACCGCCGCCTCGTCACGCCAGAAGGAAAGCGACAATAGCCTGTTCGGATCGGTAAGGCTCTGGAAGCGCTCGATCGAGATGAAGCCTTCGATGCCTTCCAGCAGCGGACGCAGGTCCGCGGCGAGGCCGAGATAGGCGTCACGCTTGCCATTTGCCGGCAGCACTTCGAAAATCACCGCGATCATCGGCGTACTCCTCCTTGCGGCAGGGAGACGTTCTTCAGGAAGATTCGATCCTCCTTGAGAATGAAGCGCTCGCGTCGGGCAAATTCATAATTCTCGCGCCCGAGCGGATCGGCGGCGAGCCGCGCCCGGTAGGCCTCATAGGCGGCAAGGTCTTCGATGTTGTAGACGCCATAGGCCGTCGTCGCCGAACCCTCATGCGGTCCGAAATAGCCGATGAGGTCTGCGCCGCAGCGCGGTATCGCTTCGCCCCAATTGCGGGCATAGGTGGCGAAATCCTCTTTGCGGAACGGATCGATTTCGTAGCGGATGAAACAGGTGATCATGGTTTTCTCCTCTTTTGTTTATGCATGTCGCCCAAAACCGCCGCACGGTTTTGGGCGACATGCGTTGGACCGCCTGCCACCATGCCCGCTTGCCCTGCTACAATGGTTCGACTACCATCGAACTATGAAGGAAGGTCCCGACATTGCTCTTGTCGGTTCGCTGATCGGCGATCCTGCACGTGCGAATATGCTGACCGCGCTGATGGGCGGACAGGCGCTGACGCCGACGGAGCTTGCCGCCCATGCCGGCGTGATGCTGCAGACCGCGAGTTCGCATCTTGCGAAGCTTGAGGCCGGCGGATTGGTGACGCAACGTAAGCAGGGGCGACACCGCTATTACGCGCTGGCCGAAGACGAGGTCGGGCTCATGCTCGAGAGCCTTATGGGTTTCGCCGCGAGCCGGGGTCTCACGCGTCATCGGCCGGGGCCGAAGGATCCGGCACTGCGCAAGGCGCGGGTCTGCTATAATCACCTGGCCGGCGACTATGGCGTGCGCATGCTGGATAGCCTCATCGCAGCCAAGCAGATCGAGATGACGGGAGAAGACGTGGCGCTGACCGATGCCGGCCGCGAGCGCATCGAAGCACTCGGCATCGATTATGCGGCGCTCAGGACGTCCCGCCGGCCGATCTGCCGAACCTGCCTCGACTGGAGCGAGCGACGGTCGCATCTCGCGGGCTCGCTCGGCGAGGCGCTACTCACGCACTTCATCGATAAGGGCTGGGCGAAGCGGGTGAAGGACAGCCGCGCCATCCGCTTTACCGACACCGGCGAGAAGGCCTTCCTGGAGCACTTTCCGCTATAGCGCATCCGCCCGAACATCGGACCCGATGTTTCGCAAAACTCAATGCACAGATCCCAAGTTTACAGCGACCTTGCGCGCCTGAAAAGACGCGGGCGCTGTAGGTTTACGCCGGTCGACTCTAGCCGACGATCGCAAGGGCGCCGGGGATTTCGCCGCCTGCGGTTTTCGCCGACGACCGGCCGATCCAGCCGACATGCCGCTCGAGAATGGCCGCGGCCTCCTCCCCCTTGCCCTGGCGGAGCGCCGCGAGGATCGCGCGGTGATCGTGATCGGTCCGCGCCTCCCAGCTCGACCGCCAGATGGAGAAGAGGAAGCGGGCGCTTGCCGCGTGAAGATCATCGATTGCGGCGAGCAGGCGGGGCATAGCGCAGGGTTCGAGGATCAGGCGATGAAAGGCACGGTTTGCCGCCTCCCAGCTGCGCACGTCACGGGAACTGTCGGCGGCGGCCGTCGCCACCTCGGCCCGATCGAGAATGGCGCGCGTTAGATGGGGGATGGCGTGGCGAAGCGCCAGCACCTCCAGGACCGCGCGCATCTCGGCAACCTCGCGCACCTCCTTGAGATCGAAGGACGCTACGCGGACGCCACGGCGCGGCTCACTGACAGCAAGCCCCTGCGCCTCAAGCCGGCGGAAAGCCTCGCGCACCGGCACATGGCTGGCGCCGAACTCCTCGGCGACATGATCCTGACGCAGCCGTTCGCCCGGCGCGAGCTGACCGGAGATGATTCTCTCGGCGAGCGCCCGGCTGATACGGCTTGCAAGCGTGTCGTCCCGTTCCTTCGTCATGCGTTACAGATAGAGGCGCAGCCGATGCCTGTCGAGCAAACTGCGGCGGTCTCGCGACGATTTCCAGAGGTTGGGCCGCGTAACGCGGGCACGCGCACTGTTCCGGCATGATAGCAAGTGCCAAGAGTTCTGCTTCTGGCCCTGATCGGAAGTTCGTTCGACGAGCGCGAATTCACACTTAGAGCCCGAAAACGACTTTCCAGCCATCGTTCACGAACGACCGCTGTGCGCCCTCAAGTCGGCCGTTGAGAGCGGCGTTGCCGCTGCCCAGATGCAGACATGTTCAAAGGCGAGCGCTGGGGCGAGGCTATGCGAAGGAGCGCTCTTTCGATGCGCAACCTTGAACGGCTTCCTTCAAGGGTCTAGCAGGCTGTCGCAGGCCACAAAATGGCCGTCACTTGGCCAATATGGTATCGATCCAGGAACGCGTCTGTTCCAGGACCTCATCCGAGAGCGCGGGATCATCGACCGCCCGTGCGAGAATCACTGCCCCCACCATCGCCGCCCAGCTTCCGATCGCCGCGCGGCGTCTGTCTGCCGGATCCAACTCCGGGAGCGCCGCGTCGATACGGTGGATCTGCGATCGGAGGCCTTCGGTCATGGCCGAGCGGGCAGCCGGGGTCTGATGGCGGATGGCTGCTGCAAGGCCCGCAATCGGGCAACCACCGGCGGCGTTGTCGCGATGACGAGGCGAAAGATAGGCATCCGCATAAGCGCGAATATCAAGCCCTCCGGCTGAGTTCGCGGCGAGGACATGGGCAAGCGTCTGCGCGATCAGGTCGTCCTTCGAGTTGAAGTGACCATAGAAGCCGCCATGGGTGAGCCCGGCGGCTTTCATCACTTCCGCCACGCTGACCGCGTCGAACCCCTTGTCCCGGAACAGCCGGCTGGCCGCGTCCAGAATCCGGCGACGGTTCTCCGCCATCTGCTCTCGACTGACCTTCATTTCAAAATTCTCCACCGTTCCCATTGACGTATTCATGATGATCATCATATTTAGCTTCAATCATGATGATCATCATGAATATAGGTTCAATCAGAAGAGAGAGCAATCCCATGACCGCCATTCCGTCAGTCCTCATCACCGGCGCCTCCACCGGCATCGGCGCCACCTATGCCGAGCGCTTCGCGCGCCGCGGTCACGATCTCGTGCTGGTCGCCCGTGACGAGGCTCTTATGGAGTCCTTGGCGGCCCGTTTGCGGCAGGAAAATGGCGTGACGATCGACATTATCCGAGCCGATCTTACGCAACCTGCCGAACTTGCAACGGTAGAGACGCGGCTGCGTGATGACGCTCGCATCGGGGTTCTCGTCAACAATGCAGGTACTGCCATCGGCGGAAGCTTTATCGAGCAGAGCACAGATGAGGTCGCGCGCCTGGTTGCGCTCAACACGACCGCACTGCTGCGGCTTGCCAGCGCCATCGCCCCGCGACTTGCAAAGGCCGGAGAAGGCGCGATCGTCAACATCGGCTCCGTGGTCGGCCTGGCGCCCGAGTTCGGCATGACGGTCTACGGCGCGACCAAGGCCTTCGTGCTGTTTCTGTCCCAGGGGCTCAGCCTCGAGCTTGAGCCGAAGGGCGTCTACGTCCAGGCCGTGCTTCCCGCCACGACGCGGACCGAAATCTGGGAACGCGCCGGCGCCGACATCAACACTCTGTCCAACGTGATGGAGGTGGGCGATCTCGTTGACGCAGCTCTGGTCGGCTTCGACCGCCGTGAACCGGTGACCATTCCGCCACTTCCCGACGCCGGGCAGTGGGACGCGCTGCAGGCCTCGCGGCAAGCCATGCTTCCCAACTTTGGCAACGCACATCCCGCCGAGCGGTACCGCACGGTCGCCTGAGCACCAACGAAACCACTTCGATAAGAGATTGGAGAACAGAACATCATGAAGGCCTTCATCCTCGATAAATACAAGAAGAAGGGCGCGCTGCGCTTCGGCGACATGCCGGAGCCGGCGTTGCAGGATGACGATATTCTCGTCGAGATCCACGCGGCCGGGCTCAATCCTCTGGATTTCAAGATCCGTGATGGCGAGCTCAAGCCCCTCCTGTCTTATCGCCCACCCTTCATCCTTGGACATGACGTGGCCGGAACCGTGGTTCGGGTCGGATCGAAAGTCCGGCAATTCAAGCCGGGCGACGAGGTCTATGCCCGGCCGCGCGATGGCCGGGTCGGGACGTTCGCGGAATTCATTGCCATGAACGAAGCCGACGCGGCGCTGAAACCAAAGAATCTCACCATGGAGGAAGCGGCTTCCGTGCCTTTGGCGGCGCTGACGGCCTGGCAGGTGCTGGTAGAGCGAGCCGGCCTGCGAAAAGGACAGAAAGTTCTCATTCACGCGGGCTCAGGCGGTGTGGGAACGTTCGCCATCCAACTGGCAAAACATCTTGGGGCGACCGTCGCCACGACGACAAGCACAGCAAATGTCGATCTGGTCAGAAACCTCGGTGCCGATGTCGTCATCGATTACAAAAAAGAGAACTTCGAGGATGTCCTCTCCGGCTACGACGTGGTGTTGAACAGCCTGGACGGCGACACGCTTCAAAAATCCCTGAAAGTGCTGAAGCCGGGTGGCAATTTGATCTCGATCTCCGGTCCGCCGGACCCCGCTTTCGCCAGGAAGCAAGGACTGAACTGGTTCATGCAGCAGGTCTTGCGCATTCCGAGCTTCAGCATCCGAAGAAAGGCCAAAGGAAGGGGCGTCGGCTATTCCTTCCTGTACATGCTCGCCAACGGCGAGCAGCTGCGCCAGATCGCATCGCTGATCGAAGCCGGGATCCTTCGCCCGGTCGTGGATCGGGTCTTCCCGTTCGAAGTGACCAATGAAGCTTTGGCTTACATCGAAACGGGACGGTCAAAAGGCAAGGTCGTCGTCAAAGTCCGATAGCAAGAAGAAGAACATGACCAAGTCTCATCCGCCACGGACCAGCAGCATAGCCACCTGGAAAGATGCGTCGACCAGGAGCGTCGATATTGCAGGCACGATATTCGTCTACCGGCAGCTCGGGTCCGCTTCCGGTGTCCCGGTGATCATGCTGAATCATTGGGGCGCCACCTTGGACAACTTCGATCCGTGCATCGTCGATGGCCTCGCCGCGACAGGCCGGTGACCGCCGTCAACTGCCGGGGCGTCGGCGAGTCGGGCGGAAAGGCGCCGCTCACGGTGGCGGAGATGGCGAAGGACGCGATGGCCTTCATCCACGCACTGGACTTCACGCAAGTCGATCTGCTCGGCTTCTCGCTTGGCGGCTTCGTCGCGCAGGACATCGTGCTGAAAGAACCCGGCCTAATCCGCAAGATCATCCTGACCGGCCCCGGCCCGGCACGGGGTGTAGGCATCGAAAAAGTAGGGTCAATGTCCTGGCCGCTCATCGTTAGGGGCATGCTGACGTTCCGGGATCCGAAATTCTACCTCTTCTTCACCTCGACTGCGAATGGCCGCCACGCCGCGAAAGCCTTCCTGGAACGGTTGAAGGAGCGCAAGGCGGATCGCGACAGGCCCGTTACGATGACGGCATTCCTTAGACAACTGAAGGCGATCAAGGCCTGGGGCTTGCAGGCACCGCAGGCCTTAAGCGCAATCCGGAACCCTGTTCTGGTGGCTAATGGCGACCAGGACAAGATGGTGCCCAGCAGCAACTCGATCGACCTGGCGCACCGCCTACCGCATGCCGAACTCGTCCTCTACAAGGATGCCGGACACGGAGGCATCTTCCAGTATCACGAGACCTTCGTGAAAAAGGCGCTTGAGTTCCTCGCGCGCTGACGAATGTCTGTCGTTCTGTCATCTGGACCACAAGCCGCCATTCAGGTTCCGGCCCCACTCACGACGCTCACGCGATGTCCCCAAGCGTCCGCTCCGTCCGCAAACCGGCCGCCGAGCGCGGCCCGCCGGACAGCGGCACTTTTCCTCGTCCCGCTTGAGGTTGAGCTTTGAACCGCCATCGTATAAACCTGCCGGGACCATTTTCCGCCCGCATTTCAGAGCCTCCCCTGCCCGCGGTGTTGCCCCCCAAAGGAACGATCATGACCGGTATCGACCTCATCATCTTCGACTGCGACGGCGTTCTCGTCGATTCGGAAATCATAGCCTCGGAAGTCCAGGCCGCGCTGGTGAGCGAGGCGGGCTTTCCGATCAGCGTCGAGGAGATGAACGAACGCTTCGCCGGCCTGACATGGCGCGACACTCTGCTGACGATCGAAAAGGAAGCCAATGTTCCGCTCTCGGCCTCGCTGATCGACAAGGTCGACACCATTCTCGACCAGCGCCTTGCCCGGGACGTCAGAATCGTCGACGGCGTGCAGCCGATGCTGATGCAGCTCACGCTGCCACATTGCATCTGCTCCAACTCCACATCGGCGCGTCTTGCCACGATGCTCGGCAAGGTCGGCATCCGCGATCATTTCGGTCCACATATCTATTCCGCGCGCGACCTCGGGCCGGACCGGGTGAAGCCGAAACCGGACATCTTTCTGCACGGTGCCGCCCAGTTCGGCCACGATCCCTCGCGGGTCCTCGTCATCGAAGATTCCGTCCATGGCGTCCACGGTGCGCGGGCAGCCGGGATGCGCGTGGTCGGCTTCACCGGCGGGAAGCATACCTATCCGTTGCACGCCGACAGGTTGACGGATGCCGGCGCGGAGACCGTCATCTCACGGATGGCGTCCCTCCCGGGCGTGATCGCTGCGCTTGCCGAATGGTCGGAATCGTTGACAGCCTGACTGCCTTGCCATCCTGACACGACTGGCTAGCTCCTGCCGCAGCGGCGCTGCAAATCCCCCTCGATAAGCTTGGCGCGTGCTCTGTATACGCGCAAGGAAGGTGCGTGCTTTCCGTCGAACGAGCCGGTTTCCCATGCGCACATGAGGACTATATCAATAGGCTCGAAGGAGAATCTCCAAGGAGGAAACGCTATGCGTCTTTCATTATTGTCCGGATTGACCTTTGCGGCCGGCGTCGCTTTTGCGCCGCTCGCCCATGCCGACGTCACGCTCGGTGTGATCACCCCGCTCACCGGAGCGGTCGCAGCCTTCGGCGAGCAGGTCAAGAACGGCGCCGAGGCCGCCGTGGCCGCGATCAATGACGACGGCGGCATCAATGGTGAGAAGATCGTCATCAGGATCGTCGACACCGGCGGCGAACCGAAGCAGGCCGTATCCGTATCCAACCAGCTCGCAGGCGAAGGCGTGCGCTATGTGGTCGGCCCGGTGCTTTCCGGCACGGCGATGCCGGCCTCCGACGTGCTCGCGGAAAACGGGATCCTGATGGTCACGCCGACGGCGACCACGCCGGATCTCACCGCCCGCGGGCTCTGGAACGTCTTTCGCACCTGCGGCCGCGACGACCAGCAGGCGGTCGTCGCCGCCGATTACGTCTTGCAGAACCTCAAGGACGAGCGCATCGCCGTGCTTCATGATAAGGGGGCCTATGGCAAGGGCCTCGCCGACGGCTTCAAGGCCGCCATCAATGCAGGCGGCATGGATGAAGTCGTCTATGAGGGCCTCACCCCAGGCGAGAAGGATTACAGCGCCATCGTCACGCGCCTCAAAGCCGAGAACGTCGACGTCGTTTATTTCGGCGGCTACCACGCCGAAGGCGGCCTGCTTGTCCGTCAGATGCACGACCAGGGTGTCGACGCACAGCTGATCGGCGGCGACGGTCTCTCCAACACCGAGTTCTGGGCAATCGGCGGCGAGGCGGCCGAAGGGACAGTCTACACCAATGCCAGCGACGCTACCCGCAACCCCGCCGCGACACCGGTGATCGAGGCTCTCAGGGCGAAGAACATTCCGGCCGAGGCCTTCACGCTCAATGCCTATGCCGCCGTCCAGGTGATCAAGGCCGGCATCGAGAAGGCAGGGTCCGCCGACGATCCGACCGCCGTTGCAGCGGCGATCAAGTCGGGTGACGAGATCGATACGGTGATCGGCGACCTGACCTACGACGAATCTGGCGACCTCACGTCGCCAAGCTTCTCCCTCTACAAGTGGGAAGCCGGCAAAAGCGTGCCCGTGGAGTGATCGGCCTCTCGAGGGCTCGGGATTGTTGCCGGCGGCACCGGTCCTGATCCGGTCTGCCGGGCCATCTTAGTGGGGCGAGGAAACTGAGCGCCAGGGCAGAAGTCCCCTCTCTCCGCCTGCGGAGAGAGGGCCATATCACGATGATTTTAGGTTAGGTCGCGTCGACCTAGAACCGCGCACACTTTTCCTCATCCCGCGCTAGTGGGCGGGGCAACTGCTCCACAAGCGCCGCCCGCCTACTGCGTCTGATACGGCCCCTCGTCGAAACCGATGAAGATCTTGGCATCCGCCCCGGCGCCGGCCGGCAGCGTGACGTCGGCCTTGGTGAAGACGAACTGCGCATTGGTGCTGCCCGGCGGAACCTCGACCGGATATTGCGTCAGCTCGGAATAGAGCGTCTTTTCGCCGTCCGTCGCGGCAACGCGGATCGGCATCGTCAGCTTGCCCGGCCCGCCGGCGGGACCGGCCACGACACGGCCCTGCGCGACCACCGTCACCTTGAGGCTGTCCTCGCTCTGTACGCACTGGCGCGTGGTATCGGCAAGCGACGCCTGGTAGACGACCTTGGTCGGATCGTCGTTGCCACCCTTGGCATAGGTGCGGTAGGAGGCGGTTCCGTCTCTGAGCGTTATAGGCGGGCAAGCCGCCTGGACGACGGCCGGTGTCGGCGCGCTCGCGCTGCCGCCCGCTTCGATGGCACCCCCCGTTTGCGTCTTGTTACAGCCGGCGACGGCCAGCAGGACGGACATTGCGAGAAGATGGCGAGACACATTGGCAGACACGTTGCACAACCTCTTCAGAACCAGTTCAAAATTCTCGAAATCGCTGCGACTTCGGCCTGAAGCAGCAGTCGTCGTCGCGGCCGTTCCGATGCTCGAACCGAAATCATACGGGCACTCCGCTCCGGTGCGATTACGATCGGCAGGGGCCTTTCACCGCCTCCGGGCATCGTCTATAGCAGCGCGAAATCGAAAAATCGACGGGGCGGCCCCTTTGAACCGAAAATTCCGAAAGAGGCGCGAAATTGCCACGGTAACAAGAATGGCCGCGCCATTTTCGGGGGACTGACGCAAAAAGGGCGCCGAGGCGGGGCGTTGCTCAAGACCTCCGCAACGCCTGCTTGCTACAGCCACTCAAGGTGCTATGCACCTCTTGAAGGGTGCGGCGCCGAAGAGGCGGATCGAGAAAAGTGCGCGGGCCGGTCGCCCGTTTGCACTCCAGCCATGGGATACGGGTGACGAAGGGATGAAGACGGTGAAGTACATATCGACGCGCGGAGAAGCGGCCCCGCTCGGATTCTGCGACGCGCTTCTGGCGGGACTTGCACGCGACGGCGGTCTCTATCTTCCGAAGGAATGGCCGACCTTCTCGAAGAAGGAAATCCGGCGGCTGCGCGGCAATACCTACCAGGACATCGCCTTCGCCGTGCTCGAACCCTTCACCAATGGCGAGATCCCGACCGCGAAGTTCCGCGAAATGATCGACGAGGCCTACGCCACCTTCCGCCATCCGGCCGTCGCACCCCTGGTCCAGACCGGGCCGAACTCCTTCGTGATGGAACTCTTCCACGGCTCGACACTCGCCTTCAAGGATGTCGCCATGCAGTTGCTGGCGCGGCTGATGGACCATGTGCTTGCCGAGCGAGGCGAACGCGCGACGATCGTCGGCGCGACGTCGGGCGATACCGGCGGGGCCGCGATCGACGCCTTTGCCGGCCGCGAGCGCACCGATATCTTCATCCTCTTCCCGCACGGCAAGGTGTCGCCGGTGCAGCAGAGGCAGATGACCACCGCAGCGGCCGGAAATGTGCATGCGATCGCCGTCAACGGCAATTTCGACGATTGCCAGAATCTCGTCAAAGCCATGTTCAACGACGAGGCCTTCCGCGACCGGGTGAAGCTCTCGGGTGTCAACTCGATCAACTGGGCGCGCATCATGGCGCAGATCGTCTACTATTTCACGGCCGCGCTCACGCTCGGAGGCCCGGACCGGAAGATCTCCTTCACGGTGCCGACCGGCAATTTCGGCGACATATTCGCGGGCTACGTCGCCAAGCGCATGGGGCTGCCGATCGACAAGCTGATCATCGCCACCAATGAAAACGACATTCTCGCCCGCACTTTGAAGACCGGCCGCTATGAAATGCGCGAAGTGAAGGCCACGACGTCGCCTTCGATGGATATCCAGATCTCCTCCAATTTCGAACGGCTGCTGTTTGAGGCCAATGATCGCGACCCGGCCGAGGTGCGCGCGGCGATGGAAGGGCTCAAGCAATCCGGCTCCTTCGCGATCGGCGAGGCCGCGCTGAAAAAAATCCGCAAGGAATTCCGCGCCGGCCGCGCCTCGGAAAAAAAGGTGTCGGAGACAATCCGAAAGACCTATGAGGAAACCGGTTATCTCCTTGATCCGCATACGGCAATCGGCGTTTTCGTGGCGGCCGGGCACGAGAAGCCTTCCGCACCGATGGTGACGCTTGCGACCGCCCACCCAGCCAAATTTCCCTACGCGGTAAAATCGGCCAGCGGTATTGACCCCGCGCTTCCGTCGTGGCTTGCTGATCTCATGACTAGGGCGGAGCGTTTCGATATCCTGGATCCGGAACTGAAGATCGTCGAAACCTTCATCGGCGAGCGCACCCGCGTTCGGGATTAGAACGAAAGAAACGGATGATGAAAGTTGAGTGCACCCGGCTGCCTTCCGGGCTGACCGTGGTTACCGAGCAAATGCCGCATCTCGAGAGCGTGGCGCTCGGGGTCTGGATCAAGTCCGGTTCGCGCAACGAGACCGTGGAGGAACACGGCATTGCGCATCTGCTGGAGCACATGGCTTTCAAGGGCACGAGGCGGCGCAGCGCCCGCCAGATCGCCGAAGAGATCGAGAATGTCGGCGGCGAGGTCAACGCCGCCACCTCTACCGAGACGACCTCCTATTATGCCCGCGTGCTCAAGGACCATGTGCCGCTGGCGATCGACATCCTGGCCGATATCCTGACGGATTCGACCTTCGAGGAGGACGAGCTCCGCCGCGAGAAGCACGTGATCCTGCAGGAGATCGGCGCTGCCGACGACACTCCGGACGACGTGGTCTTCGACCGCTTTGCCGAAGCGGCCTTTCGCGATCAGACGGTCGGCCGGCCGATCCTCGGGACGCCGGAAACGGTGATGTCGTTTACCCCCGACCAGATCCGCCATTATCTCGGCCGCAACTACACGACCGATCGGACCTTCATCGTCGCCGCCGGCGCCATCGACCACGACACGATCGTGCGTCAGGTGGAAGAGCGTTTCTCGACTTTGCCAGCCTCGCCGCTTGCGTCTCCGGTGCTCGATACGGCGCGTTATACCGGGGGCGACAATCGCGAGACCCGCGACCTCATGGATGCGCAGATCCTGCTCGGCTTCGAAGGCAGGGCCTATCACGCCCGCGATTTCTATTGCTCGCAAATCCTCGCCAACATCCTCGGCGGCGGCATGTCCTCGCGCCTCTTCCAGGAAGTGCGCGAGCATCGCGGCCTCTGTTATTCCGTCTATGCCTTCCATTGGGGCTTTTCCGACACCGGCATTTTCGGCATCCATGCCGCAACCGGTGGCGAAAACCTGCCTGAACTGACGCCGGTCATCGTCGAGGAGCTGCGGAAGTCTTCGACGAACATCGAGCAGCAGGAGATCGATCGCGCCCGCGCCCAGATCCGGGCACAATTGTTGATGGGTCAGGAAAGCCCCGCGGCGCGGGCCGGCCAGATCGCCCGGCAGATGATGCTCTACGGGCGCCCCATTCCGAATGACGAACTCATGGAGCGTCTGTCCGGCATCACAGTCGAGCGCCTGACGGATCTCGCCGGCCGGCTCTTCTTCGACACCGTGCCCACGCTTTCGGCGATCGGCCCCCTCGATCACCTCGCCCCGATGAACGATCTCCTCTCCTCGTTGAGCGCGAAGTCGCCCGCGGTAAAGGCCATGGCAGGCTGATTGTGCCGCTGCCGCTGCGGCAGTTGCCGCCGGCAGTCGTCGACCGTGATTTTCTTGCACAAGTTCTAAAATCGGATTCGATTTGGGTTTAAACTTGTGCAACGTTTCGCAATGAGACGGCATTTGCTGTTGTCATTGCCCGGCTCGTGGGCTTGGCGCGGAGGCATGTATGGCACGATCGGTTTTTCGGTTCCTGTCGCGGCAGCCCGAGACGGTCGAGATCGCCAACGAGCATTACCTGCTGCGCCTGCCCCGCTATTCCGATTATCGGCAATGGTACCGCTTGCGCAGCGAAAGCCGCACTTTCTTGGAGCCCTGGGAGCCGAGCTGGCGCGCCGACGATATGACGGAAAGCGCGTTCCGCAACCGCGTCAACCGCAATGAACAGGAATATGCGACCGGCCAGGCCGTGCCGTTGTTCTTTTTCCGTAAGCCCGATGAAACCCTGCTCGGCGGCCTCACCATCGGTCATATCCGCCGGGGGGCCGCGCAGAACTGCATGATCGGCTACTGGATGGGCCAGAAATTTGCCGGTCAGGGCCATATGTATGGCGCACTGAAGCTGACGATCCCCTACATCTTTTCGACGCTTGAGTTGCACCGTATCGAGGCAGCCTGTATTCCGGAAAACGCGCGGAGCATCCGGCTCCTTGAAAAGGCCGGCTTTGAGCGTGAAGGCTACTTGAGACAGTACTTGAAGATAAACGGGCAGTGGCGGGATCACCTGATGTTTTCGCGGCTTGCCACGGATGCCGTACCGAACAGGAAAATGCCCCTTTGATGCCCCTGACCCGCAAGCCGTCCGCATGGCCAGCCGCAAGGCTGGCGGCGTTTCTGGTCGCATTCGCCGCCTTTATCGTCAGCCTTGCCGGCGGCGTCGCGCATGCGCTCGAACCGGTCAAGATCTCACGCGAGGATACGGCGCTCGACCTTACCGCCACGACGGAGATCTATACCGGGCACGGAGAAGCGTTCCAGGTATCCACGGCCCCCGGCACGGACGGCATCGTGCGCCGCATCGAAGTACGCTCGAGCACGGAAAACCATCAGGGCGACTGGGCCGTCTTCGCGTTGGCCAACGTGTCGGAAGAGCAACTCGAACGCGTGATCGTCGCGCCGCACTTCCGGCTGGTAAACTCCAAGCTGTTCTGGCCCGACCTCGGTTCCCGGCGCATTCTCTCGATCACGCCGAGCGAGGGCTTCTCGCTCGACCGGCAACCGAGCGAAGAGGCCGACGTCTTCCGCATCACGCTCAATCCCGGTGCGGTCGTCACCTTCGTGGCCGAGCTGGCGACCCCCGATCTGCCGCAGATCTATCTCTGGCAACCCGAGGCCTACAAGGACACCGTGAACGCGTTCACGCTCTATCGCGGCATAGTGCTCGGCATTGCCGGCCTCTTGGCAGTGTTCCTGACGATTCTCTTCGTCGTAAAGGGCACCTCGATGCTGCCGGCAACGGCGGCGCTTGCCTGGGCAGTGCTCGCCTATATCTGCGTCGACTTCGGCTTCCTGTCGAAGCTGATCAGCATGACGGCGGATGACGAGCGCATATGGCGCGCCGGAACCGAGGTCTTCCTGGCGGCCGGGCTGGTGATCTTTCTTTTCACCTACCTCAACCTCAATCGCTGGCATCAGCATCTCGGCTATGCGACGCTCGCCTGGATACTCGGCCTGGCGCTGCTCTTCGGCGTCGCCATCTACGATCCGGCGATCGCCTCGGGAATCGCCCGCCTCTCCTTCGCGCTGACGGCAACGGTGGGAATTGTGCTGATTGCCTATCTCGGCTTCAACCGCTACGACCGCGCCATTCTTCTCGTTCCCGCCTGGCTCCTGATCCTCGTCTGGCTCTTCGGCGCGTGGCTTGCCGTGACTGGGCAACTCGCCAACGATATTGTCCAGCCGGCGCTTGGCGGCGGCCTCGTGCTGATCGTGCTCCTGATCGGCTTCACCGTCATGCAGCACGCCTTCTCCGGCGGCGCCTACCAGCAGGGGCTCTTCTCCGACCTCGAACGCCAGGCTCTGGCGCTGACCGGTTCGGGCGATACCGTCTGGGATTGGGACGTGGCGCGCGACCGCGTCGTCACCTTACCGGATATCTCCCACCAGCTTGGGCTTTCGCTTGGAACTATGAGTGGCCCAGTGCGAAGCTGGGTGCCGCGGCTGCACCCGGACGACCGCGACCGCTTCCGCGCGACACTCGATGTTCTGCTGGAGCACAGGCGTGGCCGGCTGAACCATGAGTTCCGCGTGCGCGCCGAGGACGGCCATTATCACTGGCTGTCGATCCGGGCGCGGCCGGTGCTCGGGGCCAATGGCGAGATCATCCGCTGCGTCGGCACCATTGTCGACATCACCGAACAGCGCAATTCGGTCGAACGGCTGCTGCACAACGCGCTCCTCGACAATCTGACCGGCCTGCCGAACAGGCAGGTGTTCATCGACCGACTGCAGGCGATCCTGCTGATGTCCGACGGGACGAATGCCATTCGGCCGACGGTGCTCGCCATCGACATCGACCGTTACAAGCAGGTCAACGAACTGCTCGGAATCGCCGCCGGCGACAATGTCCTGATCGCGCTGACGCGGCGGCTGCGGCGGCTGCTGCGCCCGCAGGATACGCTGGCGCGCCTCGGCGGCGACCAGTTCGGCCTGATCCTGATGTCCGAGCGCGATCCCGCGAAGATCGCCGACTTCGCCGACGCCGTCAGCAAGGCGATCATGGTTCCGCTCAACTACGGCAACCGCGAAATCAACCTCACCGCCTCGATCGGCCTCGTCTCCTGGCTCGATCAGGAGCAGAGTGCGACAGGCCTGCTCGACGATGCGGAACTCGCAATGTTCCGCGCCAAAAAGGAGGGTGGAAACCGCGTCGAACCCTTCCGGCCCTCCTTCCGCACCTCGGGCTCGGATCGCCTGCAGCTCGAAGCGGACCTGAAGCGGGCGATCGAACGCAAGGAGCTTTCGCTCGTCTACCAGCCGATCGTACGCCTGAGCGATGCTGAAATTGCCGGCTTCGAGGCGCTGATGCGGTGGGATCACCCGAAGCGCGGCAACATCTCGCCGACTGAATTCATCCCCATCGCCGAGAATTCCGACATCATCAACCAGCTCGGCATGTTCGCCTTCGACAGGGCGACGAGCGATCTCTCCGAATGGCAGATGCAGACCGGCGAATTGCCGATCTTCGTCTCGATCAATCTTTCGAGCGCGCAGCTCTTGAACAACGAGCTCTATGACGACGTGCGTGCGTTGCTCACCAAGAACCGCTGCGACCCGGCCCAGATCAAGATGGAGCTGACGGAGTCGCTGGTAATGGAAAACCCGGAGCAGGCGCGGCTCGTACTCGAGAAACTCAGGGAAGCGGGCTTGCGCCTGGCGCTCGACGATTTCGGCACGGGGCACTCCTCCCTTTCCTATCTCACCCGCTTTCCTTTCGAGACGATCAAGATCGACAAGGCGCTGGTGCGCGATCCGAGCGACAAGCGCGCCGTCGTGCTGCGCTCCGTCATCACCATGGCGCGGGAGCTCGACATGCAGGTGGTCGCCGAGGGGATCGAGTCCGAGGAAGACGCCATCCAGCTCGCGCAGATGGGCTGCGACTATGGGCAGAGCTTCCTCTTCGGTCCGCCGGTCGGATCGGAATCAATCCTGCGGCTGCTGAAAGAGCGGTTTCCCCTGATGAAGCGGGCGTGACGCCTTTGAACGGTCGGCCGATCTGACCGGCGCTGCTGCAATTTCAAGTGCTCGCGGTGCTATAGGAATGGCCGGGCGCACGGAAACGTCTCCCCTACCCGTACCAGCAGCGCAGCGGACGAACGCTGACGCATTGCTCGTAAAGAATCGTCCGGGCCGCAGACGCGGCGCTGACGGATTCCTACGACGGGGATTAGGAAAGCTGTCGCTCCCATCAGGCGTGGCCGGAGTCCGGCGAGAGCATTGCGGGAGAAATGCCCATCAGCGCGAGCGCCCTGTCGTATTTCTCTTCCAGGTCGCGGCTGAAGATCAGCTCTTCGCGCGCCGGGCAGGTGAGCCAGCCATTTTGGGTGATTTCGTTTTCGAGCTGTCCGGGACCCCAACCGGCATAGCCGAGCAGCATGGTTGCCCTGAGAGGCCCCTCCCCACGGGAAATCGCCTTGACGATGTCGAGGGTCGCAGTCAGGCAGATGTCGTCGCTGACGGGAATGCTGGAATCGCTCAGATAATCATCCGAGTGCAGCACGAAGCCGCGCCCCGTCTCCACGGGACCGCCGGCCTGGATCTGGAATTCGCGCGCCGCTGCGGGAAGCCGTATGGCTTCATCCGGATCGAGAAGCTGCAGGTGCAGCAGAACGTCCGGGAACGTCAGGCGTTGGGGGCGATTCAGGACGAAGCCCATCGCCCCGTCCTCGGAATGGGCGCAGACGAAGATGACCGTGCGGGCAAAATTGGAGTCGAACATACCCGGCATGGCGATCAGGAATTGACCGTCGAGGAATCCGCGTTCGCGCGTCTTATCCATAACCTTCGTCGCCATAATCAAGATAGCCTATCAATTCGCCACGAAATTGAAAGCGTCTCTACGTGGCGCCCGCCGAAATTTGCACGTACGGCGGTTAGATCCGCGCATTTTGGCCAGTTCACCCGAATTTACACCTTTCCCACCGGCATCGGCCGAAATGTGGTCGTTCAGGAAGACGGGCAGGCGTTCAAGCAATTATGATCGAACGAGAGCGCCGGCGCCGCTGGAGCGCAGAAGAGAAAGGCGCTACTGCTACGCTCATGAGCAAACGTCCGACACGCGCGAAAACACGCCGAGAGATTGCCGCGGCAGCCCTGATTCTTACGTCCGTGCTGGCGGGGCAGTCCCACGCGGCATCCAGCGAATGGATCAGCGCCGAGGGCGGGGCTATTCGCCTAGTCGCCTTGCAGCCGAAGCCGGACGGCTCCATTCCCGCCATTCTCGAAGTGAAGCTCGAGCCGGGTTGGAAGACCTATTGGCGCGAGCCCGGGGCAAGTGGGATCCCGCCGCAGATCACGCTTGACCCGGCAGGCGACGTCGAGCTTGAGGCCATTCGCTTTCCGGCGCCGAAGTCGTTCGGCACCGGAGCGGAGCGCTATGCCGGTTACGATGCGACCGTCGCCTTTCCGCTGGAGCTGAAACGCCTGGGCGACCGAAGGGACGTCAGGATCCGGGCATCCGTCTTCCTCGGCGTGTGCGAGGACATCTGCATCCCGGTCCAGGGAAACCTGGAACTCACGGTCAAGAGTGGGGAGTTCGACAACCCCCTCGATGGTGCCCGTATCGAAGAGGCGTTCACGACCCTGCCTGAGCCGCCCTCGAAGGGTTTCCGCGTGGACAAGGCGCTGTTCGACGCGAGCGCGGGAGTGATCCGCTTCGACCTCCACCTGCCGGACGAGGCCGAAAGCGGTGAGCTCGATCTCTTTCTCGCCGGCCCCTCCGGTTCCTTCTTCGGTCAGCCGACCGTCGCTGGCACTCCAGGCAGCAAGCACCGTGTGGAGGTACCGGTGAAGCGCTTCGGCAGTGACCGCGACACCGCCGGAAAGCCGATCGTGCTCACGGTCCGCGCCGGCGAGCGCAGCATGGAAACCACGCTTGCGCTAGACTGAGGCGGTCCTCACGGGCGCCGCTATAGAACGTCTCGGAGCGCACCAGGTCCTTGCTTTATGGGTTTCGCTAACCCAAAACCGCTGCACAGTTTCGGGCGACATGCATTATAGTCCCGCGAGCCCCACCCCAAGACGACACATCAAATCGAGGAGAGAACCGTGACCATCGCTGTCGGAGACAAGCTGCCCACCGCAACCTTCAAGGAAAAGACCGCCGAAGGCCCGGTCGAGGTGACCACTGACGAGCTCTTCAAGGGCAAGCGCGTCGTTCTCTTCGCCGTTCCGGGCGCCTTCACGCCGACCTGCTCGCTCAACCATCTTCCCGGCTACCTGGAAAACCGCGACGCGATCCTCGCCCGCGGCGTCGACGATATCGCCGTGGTGGCCGTCAACGACCTGCATGTGATGGGCGCCTGGGCAACGGCGACCGGCGGCATGGGCAAGATCCATTTCCTGTCCGACTGGGACGCCGCCTTTACCAAGGCGCTCGGCATGGACATCGACCTTTCCGCCGGCACGCTCGGCATCCGCTCCAAGCGCTATTCGATGCTGGTGGAGGACGGTGTGGTCAAAACGCTCAACGTCGAGGACGCCCCCAGCCAGGCAATTGTTTCCGGCGCCGCCACTATGCTGGAACAGCTTTGATCTGTAGCCACGCCTGAAACCGCGCCGCAAGCTGCGGCGGATTTGCCCCTCGCCCCGGCCCTCTTCCCACAGGCAAGGACGGAGAGCGTGCGGTTTGCCCCTTCTCCCCGCCTGCGGGGAGAAGGTCGGGAGAGGGGCAGAATTCGGGCGATGCTTTGTTCCGATAGGCGGAGAATCTACTGCACCGCGTCCGAGCGGCGCGCTTTCTTGAACGGCTCCATGCCCCTTCGCGCGAGTTCGTCGGCGCGTTCGTTCTCCGGGTGGCCGGCATGGCCCTTGACCCAGTGCCAGGTCACCTGATGGCGGCCCCTCGCCTCGTCAAGCGCCTGCCACAGTTCGCCGTTCTTCACGGGTTTCCTATCGCCGGTCTTCCAGCCGTTGCGCTTCCAGCCGTGAATCCATTTGGAGATGCCGTCCATCACATATTTGCTGTCGGTATGGACGTCGACCTCGCAGGGCTGCTTGAGGGCGTTCAGTGCCGAAATCGCCGCCATCAGTTCCATGCGGTTATTGGTCGTCTCGGCCTCCCCGCCGAACATCTCCTTTTCGACGTCGCCATACCGCAAGATCGCGCCCCAGCCCCCCGGGCCGGGATTTCCGGAACAGGCACCGTCGGTGAAGATGTCGACGTGCTTCATGCCGAGGCCCCTTCGCGCCTCAAGCCGTATTCGGCGCTGGAGGCGACGGCACGGTGGAAGCGGAGCTTCGTCAGATATTCAAGCGGATCCTTCTTGACCACCAGCGCGCCGGGTGGCGTCGTCAGCCAGTCATAGAGGCGCGTCAGGAAGAAACGCAGTGCGGCGCCGCGTGCTAGCAGCGGCAAGGCGACGACCTCCTCCGCCGTGAGCTTGCGCACGCTCTCGTAGCCGGCAAGCAGCGCCATTCCCTTAGTGATGTTGTAGGAACCGTCCTTCTCGAAACACCAGGAATTCAGGCATATCGCGATGTCGTAGGCGAGAAAGTCGTTGCAGGCGAAGTAGAAGTCGATGAGGCCCGAAAGACGATCGCCGAGAAAGAAGACATTGTCGGGGAAGAGGTCCGCGTGGATCACGCCCTCCGGCAGATGCTTCGGCCAGTGCTCTTCGAGATGGGCGAGATCCGCGGCGATCTCCTCTCGCAATCCGGCCTGCACTTCGTCGGCACGCGCCTCGGAATTCTGCCAGAGCGGCCGCCAACCGTCGACGGAGAGCGCGTTTGCGCGCTTCAGCGGGAATCCCTCACTCGCTTTATGCATCGCGGCGAGCGCACGCCCCACTTCTCTGCAATGCTGCGCCTCGGGCTTTCTGAGCCACATCCCTTCGAGGAAGGAGATCACGGCGGCCGGTCGGCCGGACAGCGTCCCCAAGAGTTCGCCATCGGCACGCGGCAGGGGCAGCGGGCAGGAAAGCCCCCGCTCCGCAAGATGGTGCATCAGCCCCAGGAAGAACGGCAGGTCGTCCGCATTCACCCGCTTTTCATAGAGCGTGAGAATATAGGAGCCCTTGGTCGTGTGGAGGAGAAAATTGGAATTCTCCACCCCCTCGGCAATGCCCTTGTAGGAGGTCAGCGACCCCACGTCGTAGGCCGCAAGGAAGCGGGTCAAATCGTCTTCCGTGATATCGGTGTAAACTGCCAAGGCTCGCTACTTTCCAGAGATGCACTTTAGAGGGTTCGGCCGATCCGGCTCACTCGCCGTTGACGAAGGCCATATCGGCGGCGGTCAATTCGACGTGGCGCAGTTCGCGATTGACGAGGAAGTTCTCGTGTTCCTCGACCGTGTCGGCGAGTTCGACCGTCGCCCCATAGCGCGCGCGGAACGCTTCGATGATCTCGTTGACGATCACCTCCGGCGCCGACGCACCGGCCGACAGGCCGACCGTCGAGATATCCCCGAGTCCGTCCCAGTCGATTTCCGCGGCGCGCTGGACGAGAACGGCCTCCTTGGCTCCGGCTCTCAGCGCCACTTCTACGAGGCGCTTGGAATTCGACGAATTCGGCGCACCGACGACCAGGAACAGGTCGCAGCCGGGCGCCGCCTGCTTGACGGCCTCCTGGCGGTTCGTCGTGGCATAGCAGATCGAATCGGCGGCCGGCGCCGTCAGATTCGGGAAGCGCTCATGCAACCGCTTGATCACCCCGGCCGTGTCATCGACCGAGAGCGTCGTCTGCGTGACGAAGCCGAGATTGTCCGGGTCCGACGGCTCGTAGGCGTCCGCATCCTCGACCGTCTCGACGAGGGAGACCGCGCCTTCCGGCAATTGTCCCATGGTGCCGATGACTTCCGGATGACCGGCATGGCCGATGAGCACGACGTGCCGCCCCTGACGATGGTGGCGCATCGCCTGCTTGTGCACCTTCGAAACCAGCGGGCAGGTGGCATCGAGGTAAAAGAGGTTGCGCGCGTGCGCATCGGCCGGCACCGATTTCGGTACGCCATGGGCCGAGAAGACGACGGGCTGCTTACGGTGTTCCGGCGGGATCTCGTCAAGCTCTTCGACGAAGATCGCGCCCTTGGCTTCGAGCCCCTCCACGACATAGCGATTGTGCACGATCTCATGACGGACATAGACCGGGGCACCGAATTCCTTGAGTGCCAGCACGACGATCTGGATCGCCCGGTCAACACCGGCACAGAAGCCGCGCGGTCCACAGAGACGAATGGTGATCGGGGATTTTGCTGCCGTGGATGAGGCCATGGATCAGGACGCCGATAGAAGGAACAGGAGCGCGAGTATCGCCGGACCGCCCTGCACGAGAAGGATGTGGGGCTTGACCGACCATGCGCCATATATAGCGGCAACGACCACGCACACAAGAAAGAAGACCTTCAGTTTGAAGGCTAAGACCGGGTCGGGCTCGACGAGCGACCAGACGAGGCCCGCAGCCAGAAACCCGTTATAGAGGCCCTGATTCGCCGCAAGTACCCGCGTCGCCTCTGCGCGTTCCGGCGTCATGCGGAAGACCGCCCTGCCCTGGGGTTTCGTCCAGAGAAACATTTCAAGCACAAGAAATCCGACATGCAGCAAGGCGGTTAGCGCGGTAAGAACTATCGATAGAATCCCCATTTTTCCCCCATTCTAATTCTCCGTACGGTCCCCTCGCTTCCGCCGGTAGACGAACACTACCGTGACGCAGACCAGCGCCGCGGCAAGGCCGTACCAGGTAAGCGCATATTGCAGATGGTTATTCGGCAGGTCGAATTGCGTCACGCCGCCAATCGGCAGGCCGCCCGGATTTTTCGAGGCGTCCGAGTCGACGAAGAATGGGAGGACGCGATCGGCGGCAATGCCCGAAGACGCCGCCATCGCGTCGAGGTCCTTCCAATAGAAGATGTTTTTCGCGACATCGTTGTCGGGAACGAGCGAAGACGGCTTCCCGGCAAGCTTTTGCCGGGCGAGGCCGGTAATCGTCACGCTTTGGGAAACCTGACCCTCGGGCCGCGTCGCAGCGTCCTTCTTCTCGAAAGGCACGAAACCGCGATTGACGAAGAGTGCACGCGCGTCGGGCAACATCAGCGGTGTGAAGACGTAATAGCCGGTACGCCCTTCATGAGTGGCGAAGAAGTGGCGCTCCCTGCCGTGGTCGAAGACCCCCGTTATACGCACGGCGCGGTAATCGATATCGGCGCCCTCCTCCGCCATGGACTCGATCTCGCCGAGCGATAAGGGCGGCGCAGTCCGCCGCTCGGCAATCGCGGCGATCAGCCCCTGCTTCCACTGCAGCCGCTGCATTTGCCAGCCACCGAGCCCGATCAACACGGCGAAGGCGAGACCAGTGAGAACAAGGCCGGCAACCAGCCCGAGGCGGCTGCCCGGCGCGGGCTTGCGCGCATCAGTCACGATCGATCTCGCCCGGACGTGCATTGTTGCGGTATTGCAGATTGATCATCAGGCCTTTGAGTATCCGCGTAAGCGCCAGGCTCAAGACCGTCGCGAGCGGAATCCACAGCAGGAAATGCAGCCACAATGGCGGATTGACGTTCACCTCCATCCAGAGCGCTGCCCCGACGACGAGGAAGCCGACGATCAGGATGACGAAGACGACCGGGCCGTCTCCCGAATCGGCAAAGCGGTAGTCGAGTTCGCAAGCAGTGCAGGACGGCCGGACCTTCAGGAAGCCGTCGAAGAGGCGCCCCTGGCCGCAGCGTGGGCAAAGCCCTTTGACACCGGTCGTGACCGGGTCCACCGGCGGGTACAGAGCCTTGTCGTCACTCATGGATTGATCTCAATAACGTATTGTCGGGAATCATATCCCAGATTTCGTCCATCTCTCCATTGGTAACGGCTATGCAGCCATCCGTCCAATCGAACATCTGCGTCAAAAAAGCCAGCCAGCCACCTCAGGACGCGACAGGCCTTGCAGGCGATGACCCTGTCCGCAGCAGCGAAGGGCGTAAGCGCCTGTAAGAAGGTCCGTACGGCCGCGAGAAGCCATAGGATAAACCGCATCGTCACCATCACCGGTCGAGGAAAAGGGGCGGCTGCGATGCCGCAGCCGCCCCAATCTGAGCGAGAGACATGGGCTTTCCGAAAATCGGACCCGATTTTCGGGACCGATGCGCTAATGAGCGATCGGCGCACCCCAACCACCCCAGATATAGATGGAGAAGAAGAGGAACAGCCAGACCACGTCAACGAAATGCCAGTACCAGGCGGCAGCCTCGAAACCGAAGTGGTGCTGCGGGGTGAAGCTGCCGGCAAGCGCGCGGAACAGGCAGACCAGCAGGAAGATCGTGCCGACCAGGACGTGGAAACCGTGGAAGCCGGTGGCCATGAAGAAGGTCGCGCCATAGATCGAGTCCTTGAAGGCGAACGGTGCGTGCGCGTATTCATAGCCCTGCACGAAGGAGAAGAATACGCCAAGCAGCACCGTCAGCGTCAGGCCGTAGATAAGGCCCTTGCGGTCATTGTGCAGCAGAGCGTGGTGGGCCCAGGTGACGGTCGTGCCGGACAGCAGCAGGATGATCGTGTTGTAGAGCGGCAGGTGCCAGGGATCGAGAACCTCGATGCCCTTCGGCGGCCAGACACCACCCGTGTACTCCGTGCGCGCAGCCTGAATGGCCTCGCCCGGATAAAGGCTCGCATCGAAGAAAGCCCAGAACCAGGCGGCGAAGAACATCACCTCCGAAGCGATGAACATGATCATGCCGTAACGCAGATGCAGCGACACGACGCGGGTGTGGTGTCCCTCACGCCCTTCCTTGATCGTGTCCCCCCACCAGCCGAACATAGTGTAGAGAACGATGACGAGACCGATCAGGAAGATCCAGGGGTTCGCAAGTTCCAGACCGAACATCTTGAAGGAGCCGCCGGAAAGGTAGCGCATGTAGCCGACGCCGCCGAAAGCCAGGATGAAGGCGCCAATGGAGGCAAGCAGCGGCCACGGGCTGGGATCGATGATGTGATAGTCGTGATTCTTCTGATGCGCACCGGCCATGTCAGTAATCCCCGATAGTCCTCTCTTGTGGCCCCTCCGGCATAGCCGAAATAGGCCTCATGTCAAAGTTTGTGCTGATTCTGCCCTTCCCTCGCCTTCACCGCCGCAACCGGCTTGGACGGCTCGCGTGCATAGAAGGTGTAGGATAGCGTCAAAGTTTTGATGTCCTTCGTCTCGACCGGCTTGACGATCTCCGGATCGACGAAGAAGACGACCGGCATCTCCATTTCCTCGCCGGGCTCGAGCGTCGTCTCGGTAAAGCAGAAGCATTCGAGCTTGTTGAAATAGGCTCCGGCTTCCATCGGCGTGACGTTGAACGTCGCCTGCCCGGTCGTCGGCTTCGACGACAGGTTCTTGGCGCGGTAGCTTATCTGGACCGTCTCACCGATCCGAAGATCGACGTAACGCTGGACCGGCTTGAATTCCCAGGGCAGGCCCGAAGCGACATTGGCGTCGAAAGTCACCCTTATCTTCTGGTCGAGAATGACGTCGGAGGCCTGCTCGACCCGCTGCGTGGTGCCGTTATAGCCGGTCACGCGGCAGAACATGTCGTAGAGCGGTACGGCAGCGTAGGCCATGCCGACCATGCCCACGACGAAGGCGAGGCAGGCGCCGACGATGGCGCCGTTTGCTCGTTTCTTCGGGCTTTTCTGCGGAGTATCGGTCATGCGCCGTTCCTCAATGCACCATGCCGCCGCCGAACTTGATCAGTGTCACGACGTAGAAAATCGCGACAAGGCCGGCCAGCACCAGGCCAAGGGCGATGTTTCGGCCGCGGCGGGACTTCTTCTGGGCGACGCTGAGTTCGACGGTTTCCATCAGATCATACCTCCGGCATTGAGCCACATCTCGACGATTACATGGTCGACCAGCAGGGCCGAGAAGATCGCGAAGAGATAGGCGATCGAGAAGGCGAAGAGTTTCTTGGCGGGTACCATGCGCTGGTCGTCGTTCGCCATGCGCAGGACGCCGAGCGAGTACCAGATGAAGCCGAGACCCATGGCCGTCGCGAATGCCCCATAGCCGAGGCTCGCGAAGCCGAGCATGGTGGGACAGATGCCGCTCACTGCGGTCAGCAGCGCATAGACGACGATCTGCTTCTTGGTCGTCGCCTCGCCGCAGACATTCGGCATCATCGGCACGGCGACGGCCTCGTAGTCGCCCATCTTGAAGAGAGCCAGGGCCCAGAAATGCGCCGGCGTCCAAAGGAAGATGATGAGGAAGAGCACGATGCTTTCGACCGAGACGCCGCCGGTCACGCAGGCCCAGCCGATCATTGGCGGGAAGGCTCCAGCAGCGCCACCGATGACGATGTTCTGCGGCGTCGTGCGCTTCAGCCACATGGTGTAGATGACCACGTAGAAGAAGATTGTGAAAGCGAGCAATCCGGCTGCGAGCCAGTTCACGGCGAGCCCGAGGATAGTCACGGAGAATGCCGAAAGCGTCAGTCCGAAGGCGAGCGCTTCCTGCGGCAGAACTTTGCCGGCGGGGATCGGGCGCTTGGCAGTGCGGCTCATGACGGCGTCGATATCGGCGTCATACCACATGTTCAGCGCACCGGAGGCACCGGCACCCACGGCGATGCAGAGGATCGCGATGAAGCCGATGACGGGATTGATCTGTCCGGGCGCAAGGACGAGGCCGACAAAGGCCGTGAAGATGACCAGCGACATGACGCGCGGCTTCAAAAGCTCGAAATAATCGCGCGCAGAGGCTTCGGACAGGCGCGGCGCGCCTTCCATGCCGACTGCTTCGTGATTGTTGATGAGCGCCATGTCTCGTCCCTGGTCCCGTCGCGGCCGCAAAGGCCATATCGTGCCGGCAAGCCGGCGGGGAGAAGCCGCCGAAACCGGCGGCTTCTGTTCGTTGTCCGTCACTTGATCCGCGGGAGCTGCTCCCACTGGTGGAACGGCGGCGGCGACGACAGCTGCCATTCCAGCGTGTTTGCACCCTCGCCCCACGGATTGTCGCCCGCAACGCGCTTTTTCGCGAATGCCTCGGCGACACCGAAGAGGAAGATCAGCACGCCGACGGCCGCGACATAGGAGCCGTAGGACGACACCAAGTTCCAGCCGGCAAAGGCGTCCGGATAGTCGACATAGCGGCGCGGCATGCCTGCGAGACCGAGGAAGTGCTGCGGGAAAAAGATCAGGTTCACGCCGACGAACATCACCCAGAAATGCAGCTTGCCGATGAACTCGGAATACATGTAGCCGCTCATCTTCGGGAACCAGTAGTACCAGGCCGCGAAGATCGCGAAGACGGCGCCGAGCGACAGCACGTAGTGGAAGTGGGCCACGACGTAGTAGGTATCGTGCAGCGCGCGGTCGAGACCGGCGTTGGCGAGCTGAACGCCCGTCACGCCGCCGACGGTGAAGAGGAAAATAAAGCCGATCGCCCAGACCATCGGCGTGGAGAAGCGAATCGAGCCACCCCACATCGTCGCGATCCAGGAGAAGATCTTCACGCCCGTCGGGACTGCGATGACCATCGTTGCGAAGACGAAGTAACGCTGCGTTTCGAGCGACATGCCGACCGTATACATGTGGTGCGCCCACACGATGAAGCCGACGGCGCCGATCGCGACCATGGCATAGGCCATGCCGAGGTAACCGAAGATCGGCTTGCGCGAGAAGGTCGAGATAATGTGGCTGATGATGCCGAAGCCCGGCAGGATCAGGATGTACACTTCCGGATGACCGAAGAACCAGAACAGGTGCTGGAACAGGATCGGGTCGCCACCGCCCTCAGGCGCGAAGAAGGTCGTGCCAAAGTTGCGGTCGGTGAGAAGCATGGTGATGCCGCCTGCCAGAACCGGCAGCGAGAGCAAGAGCAGGAAGGCCGTGATCAGCACCGACCAGGCAAAGAGCGGCATCTTGTGCAGCGTCATGCCCGGCGCGCGCATGTTGAGGATGGTCGTGATGAAATTGATCGCGCCCAGGATCGACGAAGCGCCGGCGACGTGCAGGCCGAGGATTGCAAGGTCCATGGCCGGCCCCGGCATGCCGGATGTCGAGAATGGAGGATAGATCGTCCAGCCGCCGCCCGCACCATAGGCACCTGCGGGACCTTCGACGAACATCGAAAGCAGGACCAGCAGGAAGGCCGGCACGATCAGCCAGAACGAGATGTTGTTCATGCGCGGGAAGGCCATGTCCGGCGCACCGATCATGATCGGCACCATCCAGTTGGCGAAGCCGCCGATAAGCGCCGGCATGACCATGAAGAAGATCATGATCAGGGCGTGCGCGGTCGTGAACACGTTGAACATGTGCTTGCCGCCATCGATGGCAGCATCGCCCTCGAAGCCGTAGACCATCTGTGCCAGACCATGGAAGATCTGGATGCCCGGCTCCTGCAGTTCGGCACGCATGAAGACCGACAGCGTACCGCCGATGATGCCGGCGATGATCGCGAAGATCAGGTAGAGAGTCCCGATGTCCTTGTGGTTGGTCGACAGGAACCAGCGCTGGAAGAACGTCAGCGGCTTGTGTTCGTGGTCGGCATGGGCATGATCGGAATGATCATGCCGTTGATCGTGGTGAACGGCTGTTCCAGCCATGGGTCGAGCTCCCCTTCCGATTACTGTGCGGCGTTTTTGGCGACGTCAACGGCCTTGGCCGCGCCGTCGATGGACGCCATGAGCGCCTTGTTCGCCTCGCCGAGATCGGTGGCGGCGGCAGCGAGCCAGGCGTCGTACTTGTCCTGCGATACAACGCGGACGGCGATCGGCATATAGGCGTGGTCCTTGCCGCAGAGCTCGGAACACTGGCCGTAATAGAGGCCTTCGCGGTCAGCTTTGAACCAGGTCTCGTTGAGGCGGCCGGGAACGGCATCGATCTTCACGCCGAAAGCCGGCATGGCAAAGGCATGGATCACGTCGGCCGCCGTAACCAGGAGTCGAACAGTCTTGCCGACGGGAACGACAACCTCGTTGTCGACGGCGAGAAGGCGCGGATACTCAGTCTTGTCTTCCTTGCCGAGGCCCGCACGGTCGTCCTCCTGCAGCAGAAGGCTGTCGAAGGAAAGCGGATTCTCGCCCACTTCATATTCATAGGACCAGTACCACTGGTTGCCGATCGCCTTGACGGTCAAATCCGGATTCTGCGGCGGCGTCAGCTGCGCGGTCAGGAGCTGGAACGACGGTACGGCGAGGAACAGGAGAATGATCACCGGACCGACCGTCCAGATCACCTCGATCAGCGTGTTATGGCTGGTCCTCGACGGAACCGGGTTGGCGCCCTCGCGGAATTTCACCACGACGATGATGAGCAGCAGAAGGACCAGGAGCGTGACGGGGATGATGAACCACAGTGTATATTGTTCGAACCACGTGATATCGTCCATGATGCCCGTCGCGGCTGGCTGAAAGCCGGTTTGCCAGTCGACAGGTTTGTCAGCAAAGGCGCTCGAAGCAAAAAGCAGACAGGCAAGCGCTGCCAGAACTGCATAGGCCCTATTTTTCACAATGACGTCTCCCCAATGCGCTTGATCAGGATCAAACCCGGAACGCAGAATCCCTGCGATACTGAAGCGCTTCAAACCACAGTTTGACCAGCGCCGCAACATCTGACCAATCAACCTCGTGCGGCATTTTTGCGCAAAGGGGGGGTTTTCTCACCGGCGCCGCACCAGCATGTGCATCAAGCCCTGAAGACAGGCATGGGCGTGGTTTCCTCTTCTATATACAGCGCACAACCCCGAGGCCGATGCAGCAGGCGCCCAAAACAGGCCCGAACTTGTCTTTCGGGGCAATCCGGGGCCCAATTTCGGCCATATGGCGCTGGAATGTAGTGCGCAGGGCTTTTCATTTGTCGCTCCGCGCTTCAAGAATAGCCCGATTGATTCGACGTTTTTGAGGTTTACATGGGCCTGTCCCTCTTCTCGCGGCTGCCCGTTCTGGCTGCCCTCGGAATTGCCGCCTGCGCCTTCCCGACAGCAGGCATGGCCCAGCAATCCGGCGGAACTCCGGGAACGGTGAAGTCGAACCACGGCGCATGGTCGATCGTCTGCGACAAGCCTGCCGGCGCCTCGACCGAACAATGCGCGCTGATGCAGAACGTCATCGCCGAGGACCGGCCGGAGGTCGGGCTTTCGGTCGTCGTCCTGAAGACGGCCGACCGCAAGGCGAAGATCCTTCGCGTTCTCGCACCGCTCGGAGTGCTCTTGCCCAATGGTCTCGGCCTCAATGTCGACGGCAAGGATATCGGCCGCGCCTATTTCGTCCGCTGTTTCACCGACGGCTGCTATGCGGAAGTCGTGCTGGAGGACGAACTCCTGAAAACGTTCCGGGCGGGCGCGACGGCGACATTCATCGTCTTCCAGTCCCCGGAAGAAGGGATCGGCATCCCGGTCGACCTCAAGGGCTTCGGAGAGGGATACGACGCGCTGCCCTGATCGGCCGTAGGTCGCTGGAATCGAACAGCCGCGCTCCTTCTTGGTTGCGCGGTTTTTTATAGCAGCCTCAAAGCCCGGATCGCACAGTTCCTAACTCACAGGATCTCGGTGGCGGCGATATTGATGCCGAAACCTTCCAGGCCGACATAGTGGCGCTCGCGCGAGGAAAGAAGACGGATGGAGGTGATGCCGAGGTCCTTGAGGATCTGTGCGCCAAGGCCGATTTCCAGCCATTCGCTTTCTCGCTCCTGCGCTTCCTCGTGCACTTCGCGCTCATGCTTGCCCTTGCGCGCGGTCTGCGAAACACCGACGCCGACCGAACCTTCGCGCAGATAAACGATGACACCCCTGCCCTCCGCGGCGATACGCTTCATGATTTCGTCGATCTGACGATCGCTGCCGAAAACATCGGATCCGACATTCTCGAGATGGAGGCGGACCGGAATGTCGACACCGTCGCGGATGTCGCCGAAGACGACAGCGAGATGCTGCATCGGGTCCCAGGGCAGCGAATAGGCATGCCCCTTCGCCTTGCCGTAGGGCGTTTCGATAGCGAAGCAATTGCCCTTTTCGATCAGGGTTTCCTTGCGCTGGCGGTACGCGATGAGATCGGCCACCGAAACCTGTTTCAGCCCATGGGTCTCTGCGAAGACCTCCACCTGCGGACCGCGCATCACGGTCCCGTCGTCATTGACGAGTTCGCAGATGACGCCGACCGGCGGCAGGCTAGCGAGCCGGCAAAGATCGACAGCCGCCTCGGTATGGCCGGAGCGCATGAGCACGCCGCCTTCGCGAGCCACCAGCGGGAAGATATGGCCGGGCCGCACGAAATCGCTCGGTCCGACATTCGGATTGGCGAGGTTGCGCACCGTCAGGGTCCGGTCGTCGGCGGAAATGCCGGTACTTGTTCCATGCTTGAAGTCAACGGATACGGTAAATGCGGTCGTGTGGGCGGAGTCGTTCTCGGCCACCATCGGATTGAGATTGAGCCGCTTTGCTTCGTCGCGCGGCATGGGGGCGCAGACGATGCCGGAGGTATGGCGGACGATGAAGGCCATCTTTTCCGGCGTGCAATGAACGGCCGCGACGATCAGGTCGCCTTCGTTCTCTCGGCCGCCGTCATCGGTGACGACAACGACCTCGCCGGCCTCGAAGGCGCGAATGGCGTCGGCGACACGCTTCTGGTCATAGGGCATGCTTTCTCTCCCACAAGTTACTTCAGCCGACCGGTCTGGCCCCGGTCGCGCAGATAGTGGTCGGCAATCGTGCAGGCAAGCATGGCTTCGCCGATCGGCACCGCCCGGATGCCCACGCAGGGGTCGTGGCGTCCCTTGGTGCGTACATCGACCTCATTGCCGTCGCTGTCGATCGAGCGCCGCTCGGTCAGAATGGAAGAGGTCGGCTTGATGGCGAAGCGGGCGACGACCGGCTGACCGGTAGAAATGCCGCCGAGGATGCCGCCGGCGCTGTTGGAGAGAAAGACCGGCTCGCCGCCGGGACCGATGCGCATTTCGTCGGCATTCTCCTCGCCGCTGATCTCGGCGGCGGCGAAGCCGTTGCCGATCTCCACGCCCTTAACCGCATTGATCGACATCAGGTTCGAGGCGATGTCCTGGTCGAGCTTGCCGTAGATCGGCGCACCGATGCCGGCCGGTACACCCTCGGCGATCACTTCGACCACGGCGCCGATCGAAGAGCCGGCCTTGCGGATGCCGTCGAGATAGTCTTCCCAGACCGGGACGATCGCCGGGTCCGGCGAGAAAAAAGGATTGTTGTTGACTTCCGTCCAGTCCCAGTTGGCGCGGTCGATCCTGTGCTTGCCGATCTGGACGAGGGCGCCGCGCACGACAAGTCCCGGGACGACCTTGCGGGCAATGGCGCCCGCGGCAACGCGCGCGGCGGTCTCACGCGCCGAAGAGCGGCCGCCGCCGCGATAATCGCGGATGCCGTATTTGACGTCATAAGTGTAGTCGGCGTGGCCCGGGCGATAGCGCTTGGCGATCTCGGAATAATCCTTGGAGCGCTGGTCGGTGTTCTCGATCAGCATTGAGATCGGCGTGCCGGTCGAGATCATCGTCTCACCGTCCCCGTCGAGCATGACGCCGGACAGCACCTTGACGAGATCGTCCTCGCGGCGCTGGGTGACGAAGCGCGACTGACCGGGCTTGCGCTTGTCGAGCCACGCCTGGATCTCGGCGAGCGTGAAGCGGAGCCCGGGCGGGCATCCGTCGACGACGCAGCCAAGCGCCGGACCGTGGCTTTCGCCCCAGGTGGTGACTCGAAAGAGATGACCGAAGGTATTGTGCGACATGACGGCTACCGGGATATTGAGCGAGAGCAGGACAGGAATGGCTTCCATCCCGCTCTTGAAAACCACGCGAAATCGCGCGTCCTCTCTTACTGCATGAATTCCCAAAGCGGAACCGATTTGAGGACAAAATCACAGCACCGCTGCGTCTCAGCTTCGGCGCGCCGGAGGCGCCAGCCGCCGCGGCCCGCAATTTGCAGCGGGAAAAGCCGGTGAACCGACTGCAGCCAGGCCAGTCGAGATATGGCCCGCTTGAACTTTACCCAGGCCGCGTTCATTCTCCGCTACGTGCAGTGAGCGCCGCGCGTCTCATCAGACGCGCAAAGGTCGCTGTAACTCTTTGAATCTGCGCATCGCGCAAGGCTACTTTTGCCACAATCGGGGATCAAAGGTGATGGTAGGAATGTTCGCCGAGTCATCGAAGAAGGTAGGAAAGATGCGATTTGTCATCGCCGCGCTCATGGCCACTGCAGGCTTGCTTTCGCCGCTTTCCGCCCGGGCCGAAAGCGCGGATGTCGAGGCGGTGATCACCAATGTCGACACCGAGCAATTGAGCCTCGCGCTCGACGACGGCAAGAGTTACTATGCCCCCGAGGAGTTCAACTTCGAGGGACTGGAGACCGGCGTCAAGGTTCTTGTCTTCTACACGGAAATCGACGGCAAGCGCGTCATCAACGATCTCGAGATCGTGCAGTAATCCTCTCTCACTTACAGAGACCTTGCGCGCCCCACGAGGCGCAGCCGCGCTAGGCACCCCCGTTCAAAGCCAGCGGATGGAGCCGTCGGCGACTTCCAGAATCCGGTCCTGCGGGATTGCTGCCGCGGCCGCCTCGTCGGAGTCCATTTCCCCGAGCAGCTTGAACAGCGCGCGAATGATGCCGCCGTGGCTGACGCAGACGGTGGGCTTCCTCACATCCTTCAGCCAGGCACCGACGCGCCAGGACAGGATTTCGTAGCTTTCGGCTTGCGGTCCGGGCGGGATGAAATCCCATTTGGCCACGCGGCGCGCTGCGATCCGCTCCGGCACGCGGCGTTTCAGTTCCGGCAGCGTAAACCCCTCCCAATCGCCGAAGGAGACCTCCTTTAGGCGCTCGTCGATGCGGTAGGAAAGCGGATCGAGCTCCATGGCCTGTCTGAGACGCTGCATGGTCTCGCGGGTGCGGCTGAGCGGACTGCTGACGAAATCATAAATGGCGGCCTCGCGCCCGAGGATTTCCGCAAGAGCCAAACCATTGCCGGTCGCCTGTCGGCGACCGGTTTCATTGAGGGGAATGTCCTTCTGCCCCTGGAGGCGGCTCTCGGCGTTCCAATCCGTTTGGCCGTGGCGAACCATGTAGATGAGCACAGTGTTCACTCCGGACGCAGCATTGTCGCCGCCAAACAGACGCGTGGCGATCAGTCCTTCAGCACGGAAATGTCCGGTGCGTCGACGGCCTTCATGCCGATCGTGTGGTAGCCGGAATCGACGTGATGCACCTCGCCGGTAACGCCGCTCGACAGGTCGGAGAGGAGATAGAGAGCCGAATTGCCGACCTCCTCGATCGAAACGGTGCGCTTCAGAGGCGCGTTGTATTCATTCCACTTGAGGATGTAGCGGAAGTCGCCGATGCCGGACGCGGCAAGCGTCTTGATTGGCCCGGCCGATATGGCGTTGACGCGGATGCCGCGACTGCCGAGGTCGACCGCCAGATAGCGCACGCTCGCTTCGAGCGCCGCCTTTGCAACGCCCATGACGTTGTAATGCGGCATCACCTTTTCGGCGCCGTAATAGGTCAGCGTCAGGACCGAGCCTCCATCATTCATGATGCGCTCGGCCCGGGCGGCGACCGCCGTGAAGGAATAGACGGAGATATCCATCGTGCGGGCGAAATTGTCGCGGCTCGTATCCACGTAGCGGCCCGTCAGTTCGTCCTTGTCGGAGAAGGCAATCGCATGCACGACGAAATCGATCCTGCCCCACTTCTCCTCTAGCGACGAGAATACCGCATCGACGGTGGAAAGGTCGGTAACATCGCAATGGCCAGCCATGAAGGCACCGAGTTCCTGTGCCAGCGGCTCGACGCGCTTTTTCAGCGCGTCGCCTTGCCATGTCAGCGCGATCTCAGCGCCGGCCTCCGACAATGCCTTGGCAATGCCCCACGCAATCGAGCGATTGTTTGCAACGCCCATGATGACGCCGCGCTTGCCATTCATCAGACCCGGTGCCTGAGCCATGGAATGTCCCCAATACTGTCTGCCTGCACCGGCGGGTGCCGGTAGCCATGTTCTTGAACATCAACGACACCGCACGCCAGCGCGAGGTGCGGCAAATTGTCGAGAATTGCCTATGGCATAGCCGTCACAGCGGTTCAAGCGCGCCGCGGATCAGGAACTGTTAGTCCCCGTAATATTGGGTCAGTTTGTCAGAAAACTTTCACAAATAGAGGCCGTCGCGCCGGGACCGCATAAGGTCCGTGATCCTGTCGTCGGGCTTTTCGTGGAGCACGAGGCGGAGCTCCACGACGAGATCTCCGCTTTCCCCGTCGGCGCCCCTCATCCCCTTGCCGACAATGCGGATCTCCTTGTCGGAACCAGACCAGGCCGGCACGGTGACGACAATCGGTCCGCTCGGTGTTTCGATCGGCGTCTCGCAACCCAAGACGGCATCCTGGAGGCCGAGGGGCATTGTGGTGACCAGATCGAGACCCCGGGTTCTGAACGGACCATCCTGGGCAATGCGCAAGGTAGCGACGACGTCGCCACGCGTCATCCCCGCGACGCGGTAGCCCTGCTCCTTCAGTCGAATCACCTCTCCGTCCCGAGCGCCGAGCGGGATTGCGACCTTCACCGTTTCGCCGTCGGGAAGCTCCAAAGAAACGCGGGCCCGGTTCATGACCTCCTCGACGCTTACCGGGAGGGCGACCACAAGGTCCGGCACCTTCTCGGCCGTTTTCGTAATGCGATCGCGAATGCGACGGACGATCGCAGCCACCAGTTCCGCAGGCGCGGCGGAACGCCGGGAAACGACGAGTTCCGATTTCGGGCTTTCCGGCTGCGCTCCCGTCGTCGCCTCCGGCGCCGGCCCGTCGGTGGTCGCCGCCTTCTCGGCTGGGCGCGCCGCGGCCGGTCTCGTCCGGGGACCGGCCGCGCGCGGCTCGACGCCAAATATCCGCGAGACCGCGTCCTCGGCCGTTTCGGCACTGACCGGCTCTTCGGCCGCCTCCGCTCCGCGCATCTTCTCCTTCATGGCCTCCATGCGACGCAGTTCCGCCTCGCGCCGCGCCCAGTCATAGCGGCTCCTGCGCACCGGATCGCGCAGCAATTCATAGGCCTTGCCCGCTTCGGCAAAACGCTCCGTGGCCAGAGGGTCGTCCTGGTTGTGATCCGGGTGGATGGCCTTTGCGACGGAGCGCCAGGCGGCCTTGATTTCCTCCTGCCCGGCATTGCGACGCACGCCGAGGATTGCATAGGGATCGCGCATGGCTTTTCACCATTTTCTGTAATCGGCGATCGTCCCAACTGCCCGCGCCAATGCCTGGCGACAGCGGGAGAACCGCGAGTATGGCCCTACCTGCATGCCCCTCGGATCGACCTCGATCCGGGGAGAATGCAGCAATTCAAAGTGCTACAGCGACCGTGCGGCGCTGTAATTCTTCAGGACGATGATCCGGGGAAGTTGCTAAATATCGGTTATTCGGCGGCGCCCACGACACTCTCGCCGCGCCTTTGCAGGCAGGCGCCCGCGGCTTTCAGCAAACGTGGTTAACCGGCCATTTCAGCTGCGCGGGCCGAAGCTCGTCAAATACCATTCGCCGTTCTCAAGCCGGCACGTCCTCCCGTCGAACTTCGCTATGCCTTCGAAGGAATGGCGGGTCGTGGTGAAGCGGCGGCAGAGGACGCCGGACGCCCGGTCTTCCTCAATGCTGCTGATGACGCCGGCGCTTCCAGACGTTGTGTTCGCCCAGGGAATGGCGTTGTCGCCACCCTGGCTGATGTCGGCGGAGGAAACCGCATTGCGCACGGCAAGGGCGTCGGCGAGGCCGTCCGACGTCTTGGCAACCGGAACGGTTCCTGTCGAGACAGAGCGATCGACATCCGATTTTCCGAACATGTCCAGGCCGCCGCCCATACAGCCCGAAAGGACGAACATCGTCAGGCAAACGGCCGCGCCGCGCAGCCATGCGGAGGAAAAACCCTTCTTGCCTTCGATCCACTTTGCTATGTCTTGCACGGCAATCCTGTCAGAGTCGCCAGAGCCGAACCGATGCTGGAAAGTCGGCACGCAACTCTGACATAGTTCAATGCGGCAACACCGGATCGGGATCATTCCCGAAGCGTTACCGCACCAGATATACGGGCATTGGAAGCCAATATGACCTCGAATGAGTTAACAAGCAGTGACTTCACGGATGCAAGCGAGCCCTTCTCCCTTTTCGGCACATGGCTGAAAGACGCCGAGAAAAGCGAAGTCAACGATCCCAACGCCGTCGCGCTCGCCACCGTCGACCCGCATGGCATGCCCAATGTGCGCATGGTCCTGCTCAAGGGTTTCGACGAACGCGGCTTCGTCTTTTACACGAATTTCGAAAGTCGGAAAGGGCATGAAATCCTGGCGACGCGCAAAGCCGCGATGTGCTTCCATTGGAAATCGCTGCGCAGACAGGTGCGCCTGCGCGGTCCCGTCGAGAATGTGTCGGAAGAAGAGGCGGACGAATATTTCAGGAGCCGGCCGCGCGGCAGCCGTATCGGTGCCTGGGCTTCCAAGCAATCGCGCCCGCTCGAGGGCCGCCTGGCGCTCGAAAAGGCGGTCGCGGAGTTTACCGCGCGCTACGCCATCGGCGAGATCCCGCGCCCGGAATATTGGTCCGGCTTCCGCATTCGCCCGACCTCGATCGAGTTCTGGCACGACCGGCCCTTCCGGCTGCACGACCGCATCGAGTTCAGCCGTCCGGAACCTGAAGGCGGCTGGGTGAAGTTGCGCATGTATCCCTAAGGGCCTCCGGCGCTACAGCGCCGCGCGTCTTTTCAGGCGCGCAAAGGTTGCTGTAACTCTTTGAATCTGCGCATCGAGCTTTCCGGAAATCGGGTACGATTTTCGGGCCGATGCGCTAGGCTGCGGCAAACCGAAACGGAATGCCGGATGCGAGCGCCGAGACATAACGCGCGTTTTGGAAGTAGCCGTTGAGCGATATTCGCGGCAGCGCGTGAAGGTTTGCTCCGGAGGAAAGCGTGCCTGGCTCCGTCGTCACCGCAACCGCAAAGCCGAGATCAGCGGCAAGGCGGTGCTCGCGTGCCGAAACGGTGGGGCAGAAGCCATAGGGATAGGCAAAGCTGAGCGGCCGGCGGCCGGCGATCGCCTCGACGCGCTCCGAGGAATTCAGAAGCTCCAAGCGCGCCTCGTTATCACCAAGACGAGCCAAGGCGCGATGGCTGATCGTATGCGCGCCGAGGCTTGCGAGCGGGCTTTCGAGCAAGGCGCTAAGGCGGGCCTCGTCCATCGTCAGCCGCTCCGCGATCGCAAGAGCATCAATGCCGTCTCTTGCCGCAGCCCTGTTCAAGGCGGCAACCGCGCCCGCCTCGTCCTCCTTGTGGATATGAGCGGCGATGCGGTCGAATGCAGCCTGCTTCCCGGCAAGGCTTCCAATTGCCATCGCCTCCTCGCCCTGGCCGAAATCGAAGCGGATTTCGCGGCAGGCGGAGAGCCAGTCTGCGAGCGTCTCCCACCAGAGGCTATGGGTGCGATCGACAAAGCCGGCGGTGACGAAAACGGTGAAGGGAACCGAATGCCGCTCGAACACCGGCAGCGCGTGGTCAAGATTGTTACGATAGCCGTCGTCGAGCGTGAAGCAGGCGACCGGCTGCGGGTCGGCGGCGGCCAGGCTCATGGGCAGATCCTCGAGGGGGACAAAACGGTAGCCCGCACGCCGCAACGCAAGGATCGCCTCGTCTAGAAATTCGGGCGTGATTTCGAGGTGCGCATTGGGGTCGAAGGTGCGCTTGCAGGAGGGGCGTACATGGTGGAGGGTGAAGATCGCGCCGCGCCTGCGCGCCCGCGACATCAGGCCCGCACGCGAAAGAAGATGCGCGGTCTCAAGACCGCCGGCTATGGCGGCGCGCCTGACGTGGTGGCGAACCAGCCGTGCAAGGCCGTGTCTCATCTTCCCGCTGTCCCCATGCTTGACCCCGACATCCTCGCCGAAAGACGGGACCGTCGGGATCTACCCCTTGCAAGTGGCGACGCCGAAGACGGGCGTCACCGCGCCACGGGCGGCAAGCTAAAGCCGTCGGGGTTAAGCCTTGCTGAATCCTGTGAATCGTTCGGGCGTATCGACCGGTTTTCGCCTCAATGTTGCGGCAAAGCACCATGCTGGGACATAATGAAGCAATGACACGCGAGCGGCCAAAGCAGCGGCTCATTTTGGGGGGCTTCGATGAAGAACTTTCACCTTGCCTTGGCGACGATGGCGACATTCCTCGTTGTCACCTCATCGGCATTTGCCGGCAACGCGTCTCTCGTTCTCGACGCCCGCAGCGGCCGGGTGCTTGCCGCCGAGAACGCCGACGACCTCAATCATCCGGCATCGCTTACCAAGATGATGACGCTCTATCTAACCTTCGAAGCGTTGCGGCGGGGCGACATCGGCTGGGAAACGAAAGTGCCGATGTCGAAGGAGGCCGCCCGCAAGCCACCCACCAAGTTGCGCGTCAAGGCGGGCGACTCGATCACCGTCCGGGAGGCGGTCTATAGCATAATCGTGCAATCGGCCAATGATGCGGCCGCGGCCATGGCTGAGAGGCTCGGAGGTTCTGAAGCGAACTTCGCTCGAATGATGAACGCCAGGGCCCGCCGGCTCGGCATGAACCGCACCGTCTTCGTCAACGCATCCGGCCTGCCGGCAAGCCAGCAGGTCACGACGGCACGCGATATGGCGAGGCTCGCCGTCGCGCTTATTCGGGATTTCCCGGCCGAATACCGGCTTTTCTCGATGCAGAGCTTCAATTTCCGTGGCCGCACGATTCGCGGCCACAACAATCTCATGTACCGCTACCAGGGCATGGACGGCATCAAGACCGGTTATACCAACGCCTCCGGCTTTAATCTCGTGAGCGCGGTAAAGGTCGGCAATCGGCGGGTGATCGGCGTGGTGCTCGGAGGCCGGACGGCAAAAAGCCGCGACAACAAGATGGCCGCTCTCCTTGATCAGCATCTGGGCCGGGCCGGCTCGACCACGGTGGTCGCAAACCGGACGATCGATCGGGTCGAGGTCGATACCTTGCCCGGCGTTTCGCTCTCCTATGTCGACCTCGCCCCCGCGGGCGCCGGAGACGCTGGCGCTGCCATCCAAGCGGTCGTGCCCTCGGAGCGCCCGACCGCGATCGCCGCGACCGAGTCGGCAGCGAGCGGGTACTGGCAGATACAGATCTCGACCATGTCGACCGCAGAAGGCGCGCGCAAGATCCTCGTCGAAGCACAATCGGCCGGTGGCGCGGCGCTGCTCGGCGCGTCGCCGCACACCAAGGCCGCAGGCACCGGCTCCCGCAGGCAATACCATGCACGCTTCATCGGCTTTGCGAGCCGCGAGGCGGCGGCATCCGCCTGCGACATACTGAAGAAGCGCTCCTACGACTGCAAACTGCTCCCCGACCGGGGATAGCCGCCGGGACCCGGGGCACTTCCGTCGTCTTACGCTTGTGTACCGCCCACGGTGATCTGGTCCATTCGCAGATGCGGCTGTCCGACGCCGACGGGCACCCATTGCCCCCCTTTGCCACAATTGCCGATGCCGGTGTCGAGCTTCATATCGTTGCCGACCATCGTCACCCGGCGCATCGCCTCGGGTCCGTTGCCGATCAGCATCGCGCCTTTCACCGGTGCACCGATCTTGCCATCCTCGATCAGATAGGCCTCGGTGCAGCCGAACACGAATTTGCCGGAAGTGATGTCCACCTGACCGCCGCCGAAGGATACGGCGTAGATGCCCTTCTTCACCGATGCGAGGATCTCTTCCGGCGTGTGGCCGCCGGCGAGCATGTAGGTGTTGGTCATACGCGGCATCGGCACATGGGCATAACCCTGGCGGCGGCCGTTTCCGGTCGGCTCCATGCCCATGAGGCGGGCATTCTGACGATCCTGCATATAGCCGACGAGCTTGCCATCTTCGATGAGCACGTTGTAGCCCGACGGCGTACCCTCGTCGTCGACCGAGATCGAGCCGCGCCGCGCTTCAATCGTGCCGTCGTCGACGACGGTCACGCCCTTGGCGGCCACCTGTTCGCCCATGAGGCCTGCGAAGGCGGACGTTCTCTTGCGATTGAAGTCACCCTCGAGGCCGTGGCCGACGGCCTCGTGCAGCATCACGCCCGGCCAGCCAGAGGCGAGCACGACATCCATGGTGCCCGCTGGCGCATCGATCGCCGAGAGGTTGACAAGCGCCTGGCGCAACGCCTCGTCGGCGCCCCGCTTCCAGTTATCTTCGACGATGAGGTCGCCGAAGCCGCGCCGGCCGCCTGTGCCGAAGGTGCCTGTTTCCTGGCGGTCGCCCTCACCGACCACGACCGAGATATTGATGCGGGTCATCGGCCGGACGTCGTGGACGCGATGGCCGTCGGCTCTCAGGATGTCCACCACCTGCCAGCTGGCGGAGACCGTCGCGCTCACCTGCCGGACCTTCGGCTCCTTGGCGCGCAGAAAGGCATCGATTTCCTGCAGCAGCCTCACCTTGGCGTCGAAAGTCGGTTCGCCGATCGGGTTCTCGTCGCCGTAGAGCTTCTTATTCGTGCGTTGCGGGGCTGCGGCGTAGCTCCCCGAGTAGCCGCGAGTCACCTGCCCGACCGCGTCCGACGCCCGCTTCAAGGCCGAGAGCGACAGTTCCCCGGCATGGGCGTAGCCGACGGCATCGCCGGCCACCGCCCTGAGACCGAAGCCCTGGTCGGTATTGAAGCTGCCGCCCTTCAGGCGGCCATTGTCGAAGGAGAGCACCTCCGCCTGTGAATGCTCCAGGAAGAGCTCGCCGTCATCGGCCCCGGAAAGCGTTTCGGAGAGAACCTTGCGGACCGTCGCCTCGTCCGCGTCGAAGAGGCTTATCAGGTTGGTGTCCATCGTCTGCTCCATGAAGGATTCCTGCTCCATTTAGGGAGCGCGAGGCCGCAAGCCAAGAAAAAAGCTCAGGTGGACATGCCGGCGTTCCAACCGTCGAGCAGCTTGATCTCGCCGACGCCGGCAAAGCGGGCGATGCGGTCAAGTTCTGCGGCAAGCTTCTCCATGCGGCCGGACGTGGCCCTGACGCCCGGCTCCAGCCAAAGGCGGCGCACGTCGAGGCTGCCGCGCTTGCGGTCGGCTTTCATGTCGATGCGGCCGATCAGGCGGTCGCTTTCGAGCAGCGGAAAAACATAGTAGCCATATTCGCGCTTCGGTTCGGGCACGAAAACCTCGATGCGATAGAAGAAGCCGAAGAGTCGTTCGGTGCGGTTGCGGTCGCGCAGCAAAGGGTCGAAAGGGCTCAGCACCCGGATGCGGCCGGGCGGATCGGCAATCTCGCCGAGCGTGTTGGGAAAGCCTGCGAAGGCGTAGGACGGGCGGGGCTTGCCGCCATTGGCGGTGTCGATGGCGACCTCGCAGAGCTCGTCGCGATGGGCCGCCACCCAGGTCTTGGCCTCCCCCGGCGATACGAGATCCCAGAAAGCGGCGATCTCGCCATGGGTCGCAAAACCGAGCCGCTCAAGTGCGCTGCGGCAGGCCCAGTCGACGAATTCCTCGTGGCCGACATCGCCCTCGTAATGACGCGCGGGAATGACACGTTCGGTGAGATCATAGACCTTCTGGAAGTTCTCGCGCCGGGCGATGGCGAGCCTGCCCTGCCTCCACAACACTTCGAGCGCCGTCTTCGACGGGTGCCAGTTCCACCAGCCGCCGGACTCGTGATCCTCCTCCTTGAGATCACGCGCCATGACCGCGCCGTTGCTTGCGATCCGTTCATAGGTCTCATCGCAACCGGCATCGAACCCGTCGCCGCGCCACTTGCGCCAGCGCTCGCTAAGCGTTTCGGCTTCCCATTTGAAGCGGTGCTTCCAATAGACGAAGAAACTGCTCGGAATGATCGAGGCGTCATGCGTCCAATGCTCGAAGAGCTCGCCGTCCTTTTCGAGAAGCTCCGTCAGGTGCTCCCGACGGTAAGTCTGGTTGCGGGAAAACAGGATCTGGTGATGGGCGCGCTCGACGGTCGCAATGCTGTCCACCTGCACGAAGCCGATGTCGTGGATGAGCTGAAGCAGCCCTTCCTTGCCGAGCGCGCGGTGCGGCGCGGTAGAGAGACCCTGCGTGGAAAGAAAGATGCGCCGGGCATCGCGATTGGAGAGGCGAATCGTCATGTTCCGAGGATAGGCTTATATTCCCATTTTTCAAATGCCCTTTCGCCGCGAGCATCCGGGCAGTGCCGCATTGCCCTTACCCGTCGACTTGCCTATAGAGCGAGCACGAAATGCGCGAGGATACCAGGAGAGGATACGAGGCTTGGATATCCGCCTTACCGATTGTTCTGTCCGCTTCGGCGATAGGGTCGCGCTTCACCCGCTGGCCCTCACCCTCAATGAACGGCGCATCGGCATCATCGGTCTCAACGGCTGCGGCAAGACCACTTTCGCCCGGCTGATCAACGGCCTCGTCAAGCCGACGACGGGGCGCGTCGAGGTCAATGGTCTCGATACGGTCAAGGACGACCGGGCCGTGCTCGCCGAGGCCGGCTTCATCTTCCAGAACCCGCAGCACCAGTTGATCATGCCGATCGTCTCCGACGACATCGCCTTCGGCCTGAAGAATCGCGGTCTGCCGGCCAAGGAGATCTCACTTCGAACGGAGGCGGTGCTGCAGCGCTTCGGCGTCAGCCATCTCGCCAGGCGGCGGGTGCACGAGCTGTCAGGAGGCGAGACGCAGCTGGTCGCCATGGCGAGCGTCGTCGTCACCGGGCCGAAAATCCTGATCCTCGACGAGCCGACCAACCAGCTCGACCTGCGCAATCGCCGCATGGTCGCAGAAACGATCGAGGCGCTCGACGAGGACACGATCGTCATCACCCACGATCTGGGGCTCGTCGAAGGCGTCGAGCGGCTTTTGCTCTTTCACGAGGGCAGGCTGATCGCCGATGGGAGCCCGGGCGAGACCATCCGGCACTACCACGAGGTCGCCGGATGCTGACGAGCCTCTATGTCGAGGGCCAGACCTGGTTTCACCGCGCGCCGGTGCGGGCGAAGCTGATTGCCCTCCTCGCCCTCAGCATCGCGCTCTTTACGACCAACTCATTGTTGCTGCTGCTGCCGGCATTTCTGTTCTGCGGCGGACTCTATTTCTCGCTCGGCCTGACGCTTCGCCAGGCGTTTGCGCGCGTCGGCTTCGTCTTCTTCACCATCCTGGTGCTCGCCCTCGTCAATCTCTTTCTCATTCCGGTCCCTGACGTGTTTGCCCTCGTCCTCAGGCTCATGGCGCTCGTCCTCTTTGCCGCGGCCGTCACGGCGACGACGACGATCGGCGCGTTCATGGACGCGGTGACGGCTCTGTTGAGGCCGATCGAGCGCCTGGGCCTGGTTCAAGCGGCCGATGTCAGCCTCGCGCTCGGCCTCGTGCTGCGCTTCGTTCCCGATATCTTCGCCCGCTACCAGGCTATCAGGGAGGCGCATCGCGCACGCGGAGTGCCGATCAGGTCGCTCACGATCATCGGTCCGCTCATCATCCTGACGTTGAAAGATGCGGATACGATTGCGGCCGCCATTGACGCCCGCGGTTTTCGCCGTCAATGAATTCGCGATTTCTAATAGAGGGTAGGACCACATGAACACCAGAGACCTCGTCCTCATAGCGCTTTTCGCCGCGATCGTCGTCGTGCTCGGCCTCATTCCACCGATCACTCTCGGCTTCATCCCGGTTCCGATCACAGCCCAGTCGATGGGCGTCATGCTTGCCGGCTGCATCATCGGCGCCAGGCGCGCGGCGCTCTCCTTCCTGCTCTTCATTCTCCTGGTCGCGATCGGCTTGCCGGTCCTGTCCGGTGGCCGCGGCGGCCTCGCCATCTTCGCCGGCCCCTCCGGCGGATTCATCCTTGGCTGGGCCGTCGCCGCCTATGTCACCGGCCTGATCGCCGAGCGCGCCATCCGACCCGGAATTTCGGAGGGCCGCCAGTTCATCGGTTTCTTCGTCGCTTCGGTGGTCGGCGGCATTCTCGTGCTCTATGCGATCGGCGTTCCGTGGCTTTCCTTCGTCACGGGCACGCCGTTCCTCGCCGCCGCAGGCGGTTCGCTGGCCTTTATCCCGGGCGACCTCTTGAAGGCCGCGATCGCCACGCTGGCGGCGCGTGCCGTCTACGCCGGCTATCCGTTGCTGCCGGCCCGCGCCTGAGGCAATGCCGCTTTCCGGCGCGATCGCGCTCCATGCGGCTGAGAGCCCGCACGCCCCGGCTTTCCGCATGGAGAGCCGGGTCTTCTCCTTCGAGGAGTTGGCCGCGGACGCCGGCCGCATGCTCTATGCCATCGAGCGGACTGCCGCACAGGCGACCCGGCAAAGCGTCCTGTCCGGCCGCGCGCGCCTGATCGCGCTCGAGATCGGCAACCATCCGCTCTTTGCCGCGGCCTTCATCGCCGCGACAGCCGGTGGCAATTGCGCCGCCCTTATCGATCCGCACCTGCCGGAAGCGACGCGCCGGCGGATGAAGGCGCAACTGCGCCCCGAGATCGTCATCCGCCCCGATGGCGATTTGCTGCGCGTCGAAGTGCCGTCCGCCGGGCAAAGCCACGCATTGGATGCGTTCTCCGGCTCTTTGCCGCTCCAGGTCGGCGATGGCGCGGAGCCGTTCCTCGTCGTCTTTACCTCCGGCACGACCGGCGAACCGAAAGCGATCGTCCGCGATCGCCGCTCTTGGCGCATCAGTCTCGAAGCCGGCCAGAGCTTCTTCGGGATTGGGCCGGAGACGACGACCTATGCGCCCGGACCGCTTGCGCATGGTCTGACGCTTTACGCCCTTGCGGAGTGCCTTTGGGCAGGCGCCGAATTCATTGGCGCAGCGCATTTCGAACCACGTCCGGCGCTGAACGAGATCGCCGAGCGAAACGTCAAGCGGCTCGTGCTCGTGCCGACCATGCTGCGGCGGCTCTGCGCCGAGGCGCGGGGGCGCGCCTGGAATTCGGTCGAGAAGATCACCAGCGCCGGCGCCAAGCTGACGCCCGCCGACCGGCAGGCAGCGCGCCGCACCTTCCCCGGCGCGGCGGTCACCGAATATTACGGCGCCTCGGAACTCGGCTTCATCACCTGCTCCGGTGCCGCGGACAGGCACGGTCCGACGGCAGTCGGCAGGGCATTCCCCGGCGTTCGCCTGGCGATCCTTGACGACGACGGCAACACGCTGCCCCAGGGCGAAACAGGAACGATCTTCGTCGAAAGCGAATTGATCTCGGATGGATATATCGGCGCGCGCGACGGCGCGGGCTTTCGAAGGCAAGGCGCCCTCGGAACGGTCGGCGATCTCGGCTTCCTGGATGCCGACGGCACGCTGCATTTGATCGGCCGTGCCGGCGGCATGCTCCTCTCCGGCGGCAACAACATCTACCCTTCCGAGGTAGAAGCGGTCATGATGGCGGCTGCCGGGGTCGAGGCGGTTTGCGTCTTCGGCCTCGATCACCCCGAACTCGGCAGCGAGCTTGCGGCGATCATCCAGCCGAACGGCTCCTTCGATCGGGCCGCGCTGGCGCGCCATCTTGCTGACGCGCTGCCGCGCTACAAGCATCCGCGCAAGATCTGGCTCTGCCGGCACATGCCGATGACCGCCTCCGGCAAGGTCGCCGCCAAGGAACTCCGGCAATGGATTGCGGAGGAGAACCCTGCCCTTGAACGCCTCATCTGATCCGTCCCGCACACCAGTCATCATCGCTGCCTTGCGCACGCCGATCGGCCGCGTCAATGGCAGCCTGGCCCACGTGGAGCCCGCAAGCCTTGCCGCCGTGCTGATCGAAAGCATTATCGCTGATACAGGCATGGACGGTGGCGAGATCGACGACGTGGTCCTCGGCAACGCCGCAAACAGCGCCGGCAATCTCGCCCGACTGGCCGCCCTCGAAGCCCATCTGCCGGTATCCATTCCCGGCGTCACGGTCGATCGCCAATGCGGCTCGGGTCTTGAGGCTATCGTGCTTGCCGCCCGGCAGATCCAGGCCGGTGCGGGACGGTTCTATATCGCCGGCGGCACGGAGAGCGCGAGCCGCGCCCATATCCGACTCCGGCCGCCGCTTGTGCGGGGCGAGGAACTGCGACCGGTGAAGCGCGCACGCATGGCGCCCGATTTCATCGGCGATCCGGATATGGGCGTCGCGGCCGAAAACGTCGCGACCGCCTGCGGCATCTCACGGGAGCGCCAGGATCAGTTTGCGCTGGAAAGCCACCGCCGCGCCGTGTCGGCGGAGGCTGCCGGGCGCTTCACGCGCGAGGTCGTGCCGGTCACGACCCCGTCCGGCCCGGTTGCCACGGATGAATGCCCACGCGCCAATGCGTCCGCAGAAACGCTCGCCCGGCTGAAGCCGGTTTTCGTCCGGGGCGGCACCGTCACCGCCGGCAATGCCTGCCCGATCAACGATGGCGCCGCTATGGTGCTGGTGACGAGCCTCGCCGAAGCACGCCGGCTCGAGATTTCCTTCGCGCTCGAGTTCATCGATGCCGCCACGGCCGGGGTCGACCCGAACCTTCTCGGGCTAGGACCCGTTCCGGCGATGGCAAGGCTTCGCACCCGCAATCCGGGACTCGACATTGCCGATATCGACTTCATCGAGTTCAATGAGGCATTCGCCTCGCAGGTCCTGGGCAGCCTCGACCGGCTCGCAATCATGCCAGAGCGCGTCAATCTTGACGGCGGCGCGATTGCGCTCGGCCACCCCTATGGCGCTTCCGGCGCCATCCTGGTCGTGCGACTGTTTTCGCAGATGCTTGCGACGTCTGAAAGTCAGGGATTGGCAATGATGGGCGTCGGCGGCGGCATGGGTATTGTCGCGCATTTCCGCGGCCGTCGCCTCGATCAGGAGAGATAGCCGGCGAGCCATTCACGGGTTGCCGCCGGCAATTGCACCGGCTGGTGGCGCCCGCGATCGACGGCGACCCAGACGATTTCGATCTCGGCAGCAAGCGCTTCGCCGGTCTCGACACGAACGGCAAAGCTCACCGAACTGCCTCCGACCTTGGCGACGGTCACGGTGAAGCGGGCGGGGTCGTCGAAACGCAGACCCCGATGGAAGATGCAGGCCGAACGGCGCACGAGATAGGCCGGCTCGTGCTCGACAGCCGGGCGGTGCCGCCAGAGATTGGAAAGCGCCGCTTCCGCATGCGCGTAATAGGCCGCATTGTGCATGTGCCCATGCATGTCTATATCGCGAAACGGAATGCGGATTTCCGTGACATTCTCCCGCTTGATGCCGTCCATGCGAGACCCTTCCCATGCGCTCCACCCTGGTTAGACAGTTTGGCGATCCGGAACAAGTGATAGAGCTTGTGGACGCCCCCCTCATTGAGCCGGCAGCCGGGGAAGTGGAGATCGAAATCGCGCTCGCGGCGATCAATCCTTCGGACCTCATCCCGGTCACCGGCGCCTATCGCGCCCGCACCGAACTGCCCTTCGTGCCCGGTTTCGAGGGTGTCGGCGTGGTGAGCCGCATCGGCCCGGGCGTCCGCGATCTCAATCCCGGCGATCGTGTGATCCCGATCGGCGCGAGCGGGCTGTGGCAGCAGTTTCTCGTGCGCCCGGCCGAATGGTGCTTTCGCGTGCCGGACGATATCAGCGACAGCGAAGCCGCCATGAGCTATGTCAACCCGCTGACGGCGCTTCGGCTGGTCGAGGATCTGCGCAGATATTTCGGCTCTCTGGCGGGCCGCTCGGTCGCCGTCACCGCGGCGGGCTCGGCAATCGGCGGCATGCTGATGAAGCTCGTTGAACGCGAAGGTGCGGTGCCGACGGCGATCCTTCGCAGCGACAAAAGCCGCGGCCGCTTCGACGCGGAGCAGAGGGTCATCGTCACCGATGGCAGCGGGCTTCCCCCGGCAACGATCTTCGAAGCGGTGCTCGACGCGGTCGGCGGCACGTTTGCCGGCGAACTGATCCGCCGGTCCATTCATCCCGGTGGCACTTTGATCCAGTATGGAGCGCTGAGCAACGTTCCGGTGCCGCCGGCGGCAATCGCCGCCCGGCCCGATGTCCGCTTTGCCTTCCTGTGGCTGAGAAACTGGGTACATTCCGCCGGTCGCGGCGCGATCGATGCCGCTTTTGCCCGAAGCTTCGCGGGACTGCGCGACGGGCTCTTTTCAAGCCCGGTTGCCGCTACCTATCCCTTGGGACGGCTCGCCGATGCCCTGGCGCACCAAGCCGATCCGCATCGGGACGGCAAGATCCTCATCGATCCGCGCTGTTGAAAATCGGCAGAATTGTGGTCGCTGCCATGGATTTTGACGGGCGCGCGCACTAGCTTTGCGCAGATGACCACGCAGCTCTATGAAAATCCGATTTTTCTGGAACATATCGTTCCGGAAGGACACCCCGAAAGGCCGGATCGGCTGAAGGCACTGAACCTTGCGCTGGAGCACCCGAACTTTGCCGAGCTGAAGAGGGTAGAGGCGCCGAAAGGCAGCGAGGATCTGGTTCTTCTTGCCCATACCGAGGAGCATCTGTGCTCGATCAAGAAATGGATTCCGGAAGAGGATATCTCGCAGATCGAAGCGGACACCTTTGCCTGCCCATCGAGCCTCGATGCAGCCATGACAGGCATTGGCGCCGCAGTCGCGGCCGTGGATGCCGTCTTCTCCGGCGAGGCGGACAATGCCTTTATCGCGGCTCGCCCGCCCGGCCATCACGCGGAGAAGAACAGGCCGATGGGCTTCTGCTTCTTCAACACGGTCGCGATCGCCGCGCGTCACGCGCAGCGGGCGCATGGCGTCGAGCGGGTGGCGATCGTCGATTGGGACGTGCACCACGGCAACGGCACACAGGACATCTTCTGGAACGACCCTTCGGTGCTCTTCTGCTCCACCCACCAGATGCCGCTCTATCCCGGCACCGGTGCCAAGGAGGAGACGGGCGTAAAGCACAACATAGTCAATGCTCCGCTGTCGCCCAACAGCGGCAGCGAGCATTTCCGCGACGCATTCCGCGCTCGCATTCTGACCTCACTCGACAATTTCCGCCCGGACCTCGTGCTGATCTCCGCCGGCTTCGACGCGCATTACCGCGATCCTTTGGCGCAGCTCAACCTGATGGCGGAGGATTTCGATTGGGCAACGGGACGCCTGATGGAGGTTGCCGGCAAGAGCTCCGGCAATCGCGTCGTCAGTTTGCTCGAGGGCGGCTATGATCTCGAAGGGCTCGCCGAATCAGCCGCCATGCACATACTGAGACTGATGAGAGGGTAATTGATGAACACCAACGCACAACCGGACGTCTCCACCCTCTCCTTCGAGCAGGCCGTCGAGGAACTGGAGCGCATCGTCTCGGCGCTCGAACGCGGTGATGTGGCGCTCGACAAGTCCATCGAGATATACGAGCGCGGCGAGGCCTTGAAGAAGCATTGCGAGACACTGTTGAAGGCGGCCGAGGACCGCATCGAAAAGATCCGCCTCGACCGTGCCGGCCGTCCCCAGGGCGTCGATCCGCTGGATGCGGAGCAGTAAGGGACGAGAGGGCCCGCTTGCCGAAATTGCCCTCATCCGCCTGCCCGTCCTCCGCAGCAGTTGCGGAGGGTGGACCGGCACCTTCTCCCCGCAAGCGGGGCGAAGGGCCTTGCCGCAGCGTCTCAGTCCCCTCTGCCCGCCTGCGGGGAGAGGGTGAGGGTGAGGGGCAAATCGCGCACTCGCGTTTCGACCGCGAGCAGTGGACACGGTAAGTTGAAGCTGACCACCAGACGGAGCGCGTGCCATGTCCTTCTTTCCCGGTCCCGACCCGCTTGCCGGCGACAAGCCGGCCTGTGACGCCATCGAGCATCTGATCATTCCGCGCACCAGCGATATTGGCGGGCTGGAGGTGCGTCGCGCCCTGCCGACGGCGCGGCGGCGGCTCGTCGGGCCGTTCATCTTCTTCGACAGGATGGGGCCGGCCCTTATGCGAGCGGGCGAAGCGATCGACGTGCGGCCGCATCCGCATATCGGGCTTTCGACCGTCACCTATCTGTTCGACGGCCAGATCAAGCATCGAGACAGTCTCGGTACCGAGATGGTGATTCGGCCGGGCGACGTGAACCTGATGACGGCCGGGTGCGGCATCGTCCATTCCGAGCGCTCGCCGGAAAACCAGCGCGGACACGATCGCTCGCTCTCCGGATTGCAGACCTGGCTGGCGCTGCCCGACGACAAGGAAGAGATCGATCCGATCTTCACCCATACGGAGGAGCGAATGCTGCCGCATCTCGCCGATCGGGGCGTGCGCGCAAGGGTCGTCATTGGCCAGTTCGAGGGTGCAGTCTCGCCCGTCTCAGTCTTCACCGAGACGATCTATGTCGACCTCACGATCGACGCAGGCAGAAGCGCGCCCTTTGCGGCTCAATGGGAGGAGCGTGCGCTCTATATTCTGTCGGGCGAGGCGATCATCGCCGGCGATCACTTTACCGACAACCGGCTTCTCGTCTTTCGACCGGGCGACGAGATCACCATCACGGCCGGTCCGACCGGCTGCCACGTCATGCTCTTCGGCGGCGCGGCGCTCGGTTCGCCCCGCCATATCTGGTGGAATTTCGTCTCCTCCTCCAAGGAGCGGATCGACAAGGCGAAAGAAGAATGGCGAAGTGGACGATTCGATATCGTTCCGGGGGATGAAACGGACTTCATCCCTTTGCCCGCAGGCTAATTTTCGTTAAGTTCTCGGTCAAAGACGCAGGAAAGCCCAATTTTGCATTCAACGGCGATTGCGTCTAAACAGCCGTCTTGACGGACACAACAACAAGGATCGCGCCCGAGGGCCGGTGCGCACAGGGCGATAAGCGTGACACAATTGCCGACCACTCCAATGCCTGCAACTCCTTTGCTCGACAAGGTCAATGTCCCTGACGATCTGAAGAGGATTGACGACCGGGACCTGCCGCAGCTGGCAAGCGAATTGCGCGCGGAAATGATCGACGCGGTGTCGCGCACCGGCGGCCACCTCGGCGCCGGCCTTGGCGTCGTCGAACTGACGATCGCCATCCACAAGATCTTCGATACGCCGCATGACCGGCTGATCTTCGATGTCGGGCACCAGTGCTATCCCCACAAGATTCTCACCGGGCGTCGCGACCGGATCCGCACGCTGCGCCAGGAGGGCGGGCTTTCCGGCTTCACCCGACGCGCCGAAAGCGAATACGATCCCTTCGGCGCCGCGCATTCCTCGACCTCGATTTCCGCCGGCCTCGGCATGGCTGTCGCCGCCGATCTCGACGGCAAGAACCGCAATGTCATCGCCGTCATCGGCGACGGCGCATTGTCGGCCGGCATGGCCTATGAGGCGCTCAACAATGCCGGGGCTCTCGACGCCCGCCTGATCGTCATCCTCAACGACAACGACATGTCGATCGCGCCGCCGACGGGCGCCATGAGCGCCTATCTGGCGCGGCTGGCCTCGGGCCGGACCTACATGGGCATCCGCGAGGTCGGCAAGAAGCTGACTGCCTATCTCGGCAAGACCGTCGATCGCGCTATCACCCGCGCCGTCGAGCATGCGCGCGGCTACGTCACCGGCGGCACGCTCTTCGAGGAGATGGGCTTCTACCATATCGGCCCGATCGACGGGCATTCCTTCGACCATCTGCTGCCGGTCCTGCGCAATGTCCGCGACAACGCGAGAGGCCCGGTCCTGATCCATGTCGTGACGCAGAAGGGCAAGGGCTATCCGCCGGCGGAGGCCGCTGCCGACAAATATCACGGCGTCAACAAGTTCGATGTGATCACCGGTGCCCAGGCCAAGGCGAAGCCGAACGCGCCCGCCTACACCTCGGTCTTTGCAGACGCACTTGTCCAGGAAGCGGCGCTCGACGACAAGATCGTGGCGATCACCGCGGCCATGCCGTCCGGCACCGGGCTCGACCGGTTCGCGGCCGTGCATCCCTCGCGCTGTTTCGACGTCGGCATTGCCGAGCAGCACGCCGTGACCTTCGCCGCCGGCCTGGCGGCGGAAGGATACAAGCCCTTCGCGGCGCTCTATTCCACCTTCCTGCAGCGCGCCTATGATCAGGTCGTGCATGACGTGGCGATCCAAGGCCTGCCGGTGCGCTTCCCGATCGACCGCGCCGGCTTCGTCGGCGCCGATGGTCCGACCCACGCCGGTTCCTTCGACACGACCTATCTCGCATCGCTGCCGGGCTTCGTGGTGATGGCGGCAGCCGACGAGGCGGAACTGAAGCACATGGTGCGCACCGCCGCGGCCTATGACGAAGGCCCGATTTCCTTCCGATATCCGCGCGGCGAAGGCGTCGGCGTCGAGCTGCCGGAGCGGGGCGATGTCCTCGCGATCGGCAAGGGCCGCATCCTCAAGGAGGGCACGAAGGTCGCGCTGCTTTCCTTCGGCACGCGGCTTGCCGACTGTCTGATGGCCGCCGAGGACCTCGATGCCGCCGGCCTCTCGACGACAGTCGCAGACGCTCGCTTCGCCAAGCCGCTCGACCAGGACCTGATCCGCCAGCTTGCGCGGCACCACGAAGTGCTGATTACCATCGAGGAGGGTTCGATCGGCGGTTTCGCCAGCCACGTCTTGCATTTCCTGGCCGAAGAGGGCCTGCTCGACGGCGGTCTTCGGGTGCGGCCGATGGTGATGCCGGATATCTGGATGGAACAGGCGAAACCCGAAGCAATGTATGCCCTCGCCGGACTTGATCGCGCCGGCATCGTCTCGACGGTCTTCACGGCGCTCGGGCAGAAGCACTCGGTCGGTTTCGGCGCGGCCGGTTGAGGAGTGCCCTTCCACGAGCTTAAGCTCAGTCTCCGCGCCCCCAGTCTGCAGGCCAGAGGGGTTTCGCTGCCATGGTCATCATCCGTGACTTGAATAGCGGCCCTTGCATTGCGGCGCGCGACGGGCGATGACGGCCCATGTCCAACGAAAACCACAGCATGACCCGCCTCGACCAATTGCTCCTGAACAAGGGGCTCGTCGCAAGCCGCGCCCGCGCCCGCGACGCCATCCAGCGCGGCACCGTGAAGGTCGACGGCCGCACCGTCACCAAGCCGGCCGCCTCCTTTGCCGAAGGCGTGGCGATCACCATCGATGATCCGGCGCAGGCCTATGTCTCGCGCGCGGCGCTGAAGCTCGTCGCCGCGCTCGACCATTTCGGCTTCGATCCGGTGGGTGAGATCTGTCTCGATATCGGTGCCTCGACCGGCGGCTTCACCGAGGTCCTGCTCCAGCGTGGGGCGGCCCATGTGGTTGCCGTTGACGTTGGCCATGGGCAGATGCATCCGCGCATTGCCGGCGATCCGCGCGTCACCAATATCGAAGGTCTGAACGCCCGGGCGATGAAGGCGGAGGATATCGGTGACCGTCCAGTCACTTTCATCGTTTCCGACGTCTCTTTCATCTCTCTGAAACTGGCGCTTCCGCCGGCGCTCTCCCTGGCCGCACCCGAAGCGCGGTGCATTCTGCTCGTCAAGCCGCAATTCGAGGCCGGGCGCGACGCGATCAGCAAGGCGGGGCTGCTCAAGGAACCGGAGAGCGCCCCGACGGTGGCGGCCGAGCTCGAACGCTGGCTCGTCGAGGACATGGGCTGGCGAAGCCTTGGCCTGGTGCCCTCGCCGATTGCAGGCGGCGACGGCAACAGGGAGTTTCTTCTTGCGGGGCAGAAGCCATGAGCACCGAGATCGTCACGATCAACCGCCTGGGTGCGCAGGGCGACGGCATCGCCAAGACCGAGTCGGGCGCCGTCTACGCTCCCTTCACCCTACCCGGAGAAATCGTGGCACTTGCCGTCAACAGGAACCAAGGCACGCTGATCTCGCTGAGAGAGGCTTCTCCGGAGCGCGTCCAGCCGAAATGCCGGCATTTCGGGCCGGAGGGTGTCAACGGCACCTGCGGCGGCTGCAGCCTGCAGCACGCGTCCGATGCGCTCTATCACGGCTTCAAGCGCAACCTCGTGATCGACGCCTTAAAATCCAAGGGGCTGACGCCGGAGGTCGCCCCCCTCGTCGTCGCCCGGCCGGGCGAACGCCGCCGTGCCGTCTTCACCGCCCGGCACACGGAAAAGGAACTGCTGCTCGGCTACAATCAGGCGCAAAGCCATCACATCGTCGCGATCAGCGAATGTCCCATCACAAGCTCGGGCATCGTCTCGCGGCTTGCCACCATTCGCAAGATCGCCGCGGCCATGGCGTCGGGTTCCGAACCGTTTCGTATCACCGTGCTTGAGACCGAGACCGGCCTCGATCTCGCCTTCGAGGGACTCAAGCTCAGCGACCGGCAGCGGCGCGCGACAGTCGAGGCTGTTCTTGGCGAGCGGGGCGTCGCCCGCGTCAGCCTCAATGGCGAAATCATCATCGAGCCGGTCAAGCCCAGCATCGACTTCGGCGGCGTCACGGTCTCGCCTCCGCCCGGCGCGTTCACGCAGGCGACGCGCCCGGCGGAAGAAGCCATGGCCACGCTCGTGCTCGACCATCTCGGCAAGGCGAAACGCGTCGCCGATCTCTTCGCCGGCATCGGCACCTTTGCGTTGCGGATCGCGCACACTGCGCGCGTGCACGCCGTCGAAGGCGAGGACAAGGCCTTGAAGGCGCTCGATTTCGCCGCGCGCAACACGCAGGGGCTGAAGCCGGTGACGGTGGAGAAACGCGACCTTTTCCGCCGCCCGATGATGGCGCAGGAACTGAAGGTCTTCGATGCCGTCGTCTTCGACCCGCCCCGCGCCGGGGCAGAAGCGCAGTGCCATGAGCTTGCCCGCTCCGGCGTGAAGAAAATCGCGGCGGTCTCCTGCAATCCGGTGACCCTTGCCAGGGATCTCTCGATCCTGGTGACCGCCGGCTATCGCATCACATCGGTGACGCCGATCGACCAGTTTCTCTGGTCGGCGCATGTCGAGACGGTGGCGACGCTCGAAAAATAATTACGGCGCTTCGCCGTTGTGGCTTCGGATCACTGCCCAGTGTTCACAGGGACGAACTGGAATCGTCACGGGAACGACGCGATTTGCTCCTGCCGCAGCGCCCTTCTCGCGAGTTCCGTGTTGGGTGGATAGCCGAAGCCCAGTTCGAAGGCGCGGGACAGCCGCTTTTGCGGCACATTCCGGACCTCGACCGAGCCTCGATCGCTACATGGCCAAAATCGCAGGGTCGAGCCGATCAGGCCTCCTCCTGCATCTCGTCGACGAGGAAATCTACGAAGGCACGCACCTTGGGCAGGACATACTCACGGGACGGGTAGACCACATAGATGGAGGTCTCGACGGGCGCCCAGTCGTCCAGCGCCGTCGTGAGCCTTCCTTCCTCGATGTCCTTTTCCACATAGATGCGCGGAATGAGGCTCAGCCCGAAGCCGGCAAGCAGAGCGTCGCGGACCGCAAGGCTGGTCGTGACCCTGTAGCGGCCCCCGATCGCCACCTGCACAGTGCGCCCCTCCCGTGCAAAAGACCATTCCTGAACATGGCCGGAGAGCGTGAACTGCACGCAATTGTGCGAACGCAGATCCTCTGGCTCGCGCGGCCGACCGTTACGAAAGAAATAGCCCGGCGAGGCACAGATCACATGGCGCAGCGTCATCAGCTTGCGCGCGATCAGGCTGGAGTCTTCCAGCCGGTCGCTGCCGCGAATGGCAAGATCGATCCTCTCCTTGACGAGGTCCACCCGTCGATCCTCGAGCTTCAGGTCGAGTGTCAGATCGGGATAGCGGGCAAGAAAGCCGACGATCGCATCCGACAGGCGCGTCAGCGTGAAGGCCATCGGCGCGCTGACGCGCAAGATCCCGCTCGGCATGCGCTGGAGGGGCCCGAGCGAACTGTCGGCTTCCGAAAGATCGTCGAGAATGCGGGCGATCTGTTCATAGTAACGCTCACCGGCTTCCGTCAGGCTCATTCGGCGCGTGGTGCGGTTGAGGAGGCGCACGCGCAAATGCGTCTCCAGCTCCCGGATATTCTTGCTGACGGCAGCGGGCGAAAGCGCCATCCGGCGCGCGGCTTCTGCGAAGGAACCCTGCTCCACCGTTTGGCGAAACACCCTGATGGCCTGCAATTGATCCATGATTATTGTTCACCAACAGTTGTGAGTTTCGGTACTGGATAGAGAATTATCAAAATGGTTGGAAGGAATTATCTCGACCTCGCCAGCGGCACGCCCGCCAGGACAAAGAAACTCAAGAATTGCCAAAGGACGAGACAGATGAAGAATCCGATCATCGCCGCCATCGAAAGCCGCGTCTCCACAAACATGTTCGATGCCGACAAGGCGCTTACCGATGAACAGATCAAGGAGCTTGTAAGGCTTGCGACGCGCGCACCCACTGCCTACAATCTCCAGAACTGGCGCTTCATCGCCGTCAGAACAGGCGAGGCGAAAGCGCGCCTTCAGGCCGCCGCCTACGGGCAGGCCAAGGTGACGGAAGCCGCGGTAACCTACATCGTCTGCGGACAGCTACCCTCGCACACGGTCATTGAAGGGCGCCTTCGCCCCTCCGTCGAGGCGGGCTTCATGCCGGCGGAGATGGTCGGCGCATGGACGGAGGCGGTGGAAAGCACCTATGGCGACAATCCGCAAATGCAGCGGGACGAGGCGGTTCGCACGGCAACGCTCGGCGCCGCCTTTCTGATGTTGGCGGCGGAGGCGCACGGGCTCGCCACCGGGCCGATGGTCGGCTTCGACCCGACGGCCGTCGCGCGCAAATTCGGTCTTGCCGCCGACGAGATCCCGGTGGTGCTGATTGCAGTGGGCCACGCCCGCAAAGGCAATTGGCCGCAAAAACCGAGACTGCCGGTTTCCCGTGTCCTGGAAACCATCTGAGCCGACCTGGCATCGCTTATCCACCACCACGTTCGCCACCAGCCAAAAAGGGGCCTGACCAAATCGCGCTTTCGATGCGTGGGGCAGGAGACGGTATGTGCCGATGAAGGAGAAGGGCAATGAGGAACAGTAGTGTGACGGGCGCGCATCTGGGGATGCTGCTCTGGGCCTTGATCGTCGGTGCGTCCTTTCCGGTTGTCGGCCTCCTGAGCGACGGGCTCCCGTCGCTGCTTCTGACGGCGATGCGCTTTGCAATCGCAGCATTTGCGATGCTGCCGATGGCATGGCGCGCGGGGCCGGAGGTACCGAACCTGCAGGGTGGGCTGCTTTACGCGGTCATGGGGCTCTGCCTCGCCGGCTTCTTCGGTGTCATGTTCTGGGCGCCCATCGGGTGAGCGCACTTTCCATGTCGGCCCTTTTCGTTTCCATGCCGCTACTGGCTTATGGGCTTGGCCGGGTTTTCGGTGTGGAACCGCGCGCCCATCGCCTGCTGGCCATCCTCGCACTGGGGGCGGTCGGGGCCCTGGCGCTGGCGCTCGCCCAGACCGGTGGCGATCTGGCGAAGTTGCAGTTCGGCTGGGGCGAGACCGCCTTCTTCCTGGGATGCATCGCGTCGGCGCTTTATCCGGTCCTGTCCAAATGGGGGCTAGGGCGGGGCATTCTGTCGCCCGACGCGGCCGTACGCACGTTCTGGAGCCTGGCTGCGGGCGGCGTTCTGATCGCCCTGGTCGGATTTATCGCCGAGCCGGTTGCCGCAATGTGGCGAATGCGTATTGGAGACGTGTTGCTGGTCGCCTATCTCGGTGTCTTTTCAAGCGGAGCGACCTTCTGGCTGATGCAGCGTGCGACCGGCGCGCTCACGCCGGGGGCGGTGACAGCGTACAGCTATCTTGTCCCGTTCGTTTCAATGCTATTGCTGTTCGTGACTCGGCCGGACGTCATAGGCTGGCAGTGGCTGCCGGGCAGCCTGCTCGTGATCACGGCGATTGCTCTGGTTTCTCGCAATTCAGCGGGGCAGCCCGCAGTTCCTACGCGGTGCAGTGAAGGTACTCAAAGTCGGCCAAGGTAGTGTCATGCATGGTTAAACGCGACGACATCAGCGCTGATTTCTCGACCCCGGGCGTACGTGCCTGGAGACAGCTTTGTTTCACGTCTGCAGGCGTTGCCAGGTGTGGCGGTAACGACCGCAATGGGTCGACTGTCGTCATGACGCAGACGCGCCATAGGTGCCATTGCTGTACTCAGAGAATGCTCCTGTCGTATTTTCGCAGGCGTCGCCAGACGTGACATCAACGTGCCAAAGACCAACCAAGTGTTAAGACGGAGCAATCGCGAATGGCCTATAGACTGCAACGATGGATGACTCGTGACTTCGTTTTCACTGCGCCACCAGCCTTTCCCGACGTTGTTGCACTCCAACCCGAGCGCTTCTTCCTCCGGCCGTACCCGCCCGACAGGGAGCATCCGTCGCTTTTTGTTATGGCGCTCGACAAAGGCGAGCCATGGGATCTCGATGAGAGCCTCGCCCCCATTGCGGTAGATCTCATCGGGGCAGAAGGTCCGATCGACTGGTCTATTGCCCCTGTTCAGGTACTTGGACGTGAGGGACGATATGGAACGGGAATATCGTCATCTCGAAAGGCGGGCGAGGAAGCCGCGGGCCTGACGCTAGTGCGAGGTCGGGGCAATCGCATCTGGGCGTTTGGCTGGCGTTCGGCCGTGAGCGATCGAGACATGGCCGAGAGGCATTTCGGCGTGTTCATGCAAGGGCTGCAGGCACGCAGCGATCGGGTCGGCGAAAAGATGCTGCTGTCGCAATACCACGGCCAGGAGAAGAAGCGCCGCGCCACAATCGAAGCGATCAACGCAGGGCATACGGGCGAAGATGCCGAGCCCGATCCGACGGATAGTGCATGGGGCCAGCGGTTTGCGGCGGCCATGGGAGCAAGTGAGCCCTCCACGGCGGCGCATTTCTTCGCCGGGGCAGCATCCTTGGTGGAGGAGCCATACGGTGAAGAAGCTCCCTTGGGTGCCAGCCGCATCGGCGGCGGGCCCGATCTGCCGCCGGACGTGTGGCCGAGCAACGAGCGTGGGATGCGTCACCCGTTCCTGCTGCAGATCAACTTCGCCGAGGTCACAGCACTGGACGGGCCGATGGAGCATCTACCGCACGACGGTCTATTGTCGTTCTTCGTCCACGACGATGCTCTGCTGGTCGATTTTGTTTACACACCGCCTGGCGCACCTCTCGTGCGTCATGCAATGTCCGAAGCCATCCTCGAAGCCTCGGTCGGTGCGATCGCCATATCTTCGGATCTCGACCCCGCCACGCCGCCAGGGCCTTTGCCGCATTCAGAGGGAGACCTGGTGACGGCGGAACTGATTGCGGACGGCACCCTAAGGTTCGCACATACGCTTGATCCGGTCTGGGCGGTGGGCGACCCTGGAAGCTCATTCGAGGCGCTGTCGGACGATCGTTGGGCGAGTGTGGCCTACACCCGCCTGCGGCCGCGGCGCACCCGGTCCTTTGACGCCTCGGCCGCAAAGTTGAGGATCGAGGAGACCGAGATGGGGTCGCTCGATGACCTTGCCGGAACCCATGAGGCGTTCGAGCGTGCACTGACCGGGCCGCACGCCGGTTCGGGGAAGCCTCAGGTCCATCAGATGCTTGGCCACGCAACGATCCAAGGTGGCATCGACTGCCGTGAAGAGGCGGCGAGATGGGGCGTGTCTGAGGGCTGGGCCGATCTAAGTAACCCGGACGACTGGATCGTCCTCGTTCGGTTACGCGCTGGCTCGGCAACAGGCCTGGTGTTTTGGGATGCCAATGATCTGGTCATCATGGCTCCTGCTGCGGACGTGGCAGCCCGACGATGGGAGCGCTGTGTTGTTCTGTCGGGTTAGGAGGACATCCGCACGAGTCGCGGCGGTAGGCCTATGACCGCAGAGGGCCGAAACCGTGCCACCACAACGGGGCTCAATCAGGCCATTCGTGCTCCGGGCGTCAACGACGCCAGATTGTGGCTCTGACTCAGTGATTCCATCGCCGCATTTATGCGGCCCCGATAGATGTGTCTACTTCGGTGTGAGTGGGCGGTGTCGAGGAGGGAGAGACTTGGTTGCACGGCAAGATTGATTTAAGCAGTGTCAGGTCAACGGCCTTCGGCTGAGCAATTCGATGAACATTCGTCTCGTGGCCGGGAGCATGGCAATCGGGTTATTGTGCATTGTCGCACTTTTCCAGTTTGCGCCTTGATCGGCTCCGCAGGCTATGACGTATGCTGAGTACGAGAGAGCCGCCGCCGCGTTGCGCAAGCGCCCAGGGGCCACCGAAGAGTTCGTGGCCAAATGCTTGTCGTTAATGGTACCGGAGTTCAAAGAATCCGATCTCGTCGGGACGTCGTTCTCTAATCGAAATGCAATGGCAAGGGACATCTGTCAGCGCTTTTTGAACGTGTTTCTGGATGGCAGGCTTACACTCGGGGAAGTCAATCATTACCATGAGAGCTTTCCCTTCAAATTGGTTGAGGAGGCGGAACGTCGCCAACCAAGATTTCCATGAGGAATTACGAGGCTGAACGCGTGAGGTCCTCCTATCGGCCGACGTCTGCTCGTTCTGCGTTTTTCCTGATCCTGAACCATGCGCCAACTAAAGGTTGAACGGCAATCCTCCTGGTAATCGGAGCTGCATTTATGGGAAAAGCCAACCCGCTTGTCGGGCCTCTCCCGATGAGGTTGAGACTTGAAGCTGCGATGGCGCTCAAACGATACAACAAGGCAGAATGCCACGCTGACCGACTTCGACTGCGGAAGCACGAGCTCGACAGGCAAGGGCGAGCCATACTGCAGGAATGGATTGATCACCAGGCCAAGAAGGCGCCCGCCTCAGAGCTGGACGCACTGGCAACTAAGTATCGGATAATTGCCGAGCAACGCTGCACTCTTGTGCAGCAATTGATCGACGCTGAACGCGACCTCTTAGCCGCCTTTGAGCGTGCACAAGTGGTCCTGCGGAAGCTGGGTTTTGGCCGAGCAACGTAGCTGCCCTGAAACGTTGCCGTGCTGCCTCTCCCATCACCGCTCGCTCGGCATGCTCGTCCGTGAGGAGATGCCCTCTCCTGTGGCGTGATGGCCGAGTGCTGGAACTCAAGCACGGTGCCGGGAACACACGAGGATTCCGCTCCCGTACGACCCGCGAATTAGAGCTCCGCAGCAATCCGCCGCGAGTTCGTAAGCGCTTGTCGCCAACAGCGGCTATGGGTCGAAACCAGACTGATTTGCCACGAAGAAGCTTAGGGCGTCAAAACGCCATCTCCCGCACAGGCCTGCGCAAGACGGGCCTTTCGCCATGCCCCCACGATCGGCCGGGAATCAACGGCGCATGAAGGCCTCGAAGGCGGCGCGCGCTTCGGCGCTCTTCAGCTGCGCTGCGAAGTGCTCGGCCTCCTCGTCGATGCGGGCGAGGACGTCCGTGCGGTCGCCGCGGATGAGATCGCGGGCGATGCGCAACGCCTCCCGCGGCTTTGCAGCGAGCCCTGCGGCAAGCGACAGCGTCGTCCCCTCGACGCTCGCCGCGTCGACAATCTTCCAGATCAGTCCGGCCGTCACGGCCTCGGCGGCTTCGAGCGGCTCGCCGGCGGCAAGAAGCGCGAAGGCGCGCTGGTGCCCGATGATGCGCGGCGCGATCAGGCTCGATGCCGCCTCCGGCACGAGCGCGAGGTCGACGAAGGGCGTCCTGAAGAGCGACCGCGCGGAGGCGACCGTCAGATCGCAATGTAGATGAATCGTCGTGCCGATGCCGATCGCCAGGCCGTCGACGCCGGAAACGATCGGCTTTGCCGCACTCGCGAGCGCCCGAAGGAAATCGAGTACCTCGCGCCCCATGCTTCCGCCCATGGCGACGGCTAAGAAATCGGTCATGTCGTTGCCGGCGGAGAAGCAGCCTTCGGTTCCGAGGAAAGCCGTCACCCGGATTGCCGGATCCGATTGCGCCACGGTCAAAGCGGTCGTCATCTTCGCATACATCTCGCGCGTGATGGCGTTCTTCTTTTCGGGCCGGTTAAAGCGGATGACCTGGACGCCGGGATAGGCCTCCGGGCGTTCGACGAGCACGTGGTCGGTCATGGGCAGCCCTTTCAGTCAAGAATGGCGCGGGCGGCCGCGAGGCTCGCGGCTCCGTTCACGACGCTGTCCTTGAACGCCGCCGTTTCCGCCAGGAGGTTCTCCGCCGCGAAACGGCAGAGAGCAATTCGCGCCTCCTGCCTGCCATCGCCAGCTTCGGCAAGTCCGCCCTTGGCGAGGTAGACGCCGGTCAGTGTCAGACCGAAGAGGCGCTGATAGGCGGTGGCGCTGGCGAGCGCATCGGCGTGCCTGCCGGCGGCAAGCGTCGCGAGGAGCCAGTTGGTCGCCTCGTCAAGCTCGGCAAGCGCCGCATCGAGCCGCGAGGCCGTTTCCCCGAAGCCTTGACGATTCGATGCCCTGACGGCAGTCGCGGTCTGCCGGAGCTCTCCGATGAAACCGCGCACTTGCGAGCCTTCGGAGAGCGGCAGCTTGCGCGTGACGAGATCGATCGCCTGGATACCGTTGGTGCCCTCGTAAATCGACGCGATGCGCGCGTCGCGCAAGTAACGGGCGGCGCCGGTCTCCTCGATGAAGCCCATGCCGCCATGCACCTGAATGCCGAGCGAGGCGACGTCGAACCCGACGTCGGTGGCAAAAGACTTGGCGATGGGCGTCAGCAGGCTTGAGCGCTCCTGCCAGTGAAGCGCCGCGTCGCCCTCGCTCGCATGTGCCATATCGACTGCATGGGCGCAGGCATAGGCGATGGCGCGCGCACCTTGCGTCACCGCCTTCATCGTCAGCAGCGTGCGGGCGACGTCCGGGTGCTCGATGATCGGGCTCATGCCCTCACCCTCCCATCCGGGCGCCCGGCCCTGCGTCCGTTCCTTGGCATAGGCAACCGCCTTCTGGGTCGCGGCCTCGGCGATCGCGACACCCTGCATGCCGACGGCGAGCCGGGCATTGTTCATCATCGTGAACATACAGGCGAGCCCGCGATTTTCCTCGCCCACGAGATAGCCGATCGCGCCCTTTTCCCCGCCATACTTGCCGTCGCCATAGATCATCGTGCAGGTCGGCGAACCGTGAATGCCGAGCTTGTGCTCGAGCGCATGGCAGAAGACATCATTGCGCGCGCCGATCGAGCCGTCCTGATTGACGAGGAACTTCGGCACGAGGAACAGCGAGATGCCTTTCGTGCCGGGCGGTGCATCCGGCAAGCGCGCCAGCACGAGGTGGACGATATTGTCGGTGAAGTCGTGCTCGCCCCAGGTGATGAAGATCTTCTGCCCGAAGATGCGGTAGGTGCCGTCGTCGCGGCGCTCGGCGCGGGTTTTGAGCACGCCGAGGTCGGATCCCGCATGCGGCTCCGTGAGGTTCATCGTCCCCATCCACTCGCCGGAGACCATCTTCGGCAGAAAAGTTTCCTTCAGCGCGTTGGTGCCGTGCTTCTCCAATGCCTCGATCGCACCCATGGTCAGCGTCGGGCCCAGCGCAAAGGCCATCGAACCGCTGTTCCACATCTCCATGGCGGCGACGTGCAGCATATGCGGCAGGTTCTGACCGCCGAAGTCCTCCGGCGCCGTAAGCCCGTTCCAGCCGCCGGCGATCCAGTTGTGGTAAAGTTCGCGCCAGCCGTCCGGCGTCTTCACCGACCCATCCACGAGGCGGGCTCCCTGTCTGTCGCCAACGTCGCCGAGCGGCGCCACCTCTTCCGTGGCAAAGCGCCCTGCTTCCGAAAGGATCGCGTCGACGAGGTCCTCGCCTAGCTCGCCGAACATCCCTGCACCCAAGGCGTCCGCCATGCCGGCCACGTGCTTCAAGGTAAATGCGATCTCATCGACCGGTGCCTTGTACATGCTGCTCCTCCTCGCGCGCGGCCAGTGCTTGGGACCGCTTCGCTCATGCTCCATACAGGCACACTATTGATTTTTACGTAAACGTCAATGTTGACTTGCGCAGCCGTCGCACGGGCTGTGCATATCCCGATCCGCACCGCACTCGAAACCACGACGCAACATGGAGCACGGCCGCTGAGCGACCGACATCCGCCAAGTCTGAAGCTGATTGCGAGGCCAGCATAGTCTCATGACAGTCGCAGGAATTTCAGATGAAGCGGGGTGGACGCGTGCAGGCCCATCCCGCTCTAGTTATAGGGCGAATAGCATTGCCGGCGCGGGCCATTATAGGGCTGGTAAGTGTTGTCAGAAGCCCTGTAGGACCGATAGCGATCGTAGCACCAGTCGATATGCCGGGTGTTGAGACGCATTGGCGGCCGGATGAACTCACGCCTGAACGCCGCCCTCGGATACCACAATCCCCTATAATAGCGGTAGCCGGGCCGATAGTACCGGTAGCCACGATAACCGTTGAAGGAATCGCCGCGCCGGAAGCGGATCTGAGCATCGATCACGTCGCTTTGGACGACGACCTTCGAGGGCAAAGGCGTCAAGGCTTGCGAAGGGGCCGCCGACGCCGCGAACGCGAGGACCGCGACCGCGCAGGAAAGCCACCTGCCTCTGGTCATGCTCATTCTCTCCTCCATGTTTGTTGGAGCTCGTGCATATGCTCGCCATACGAGCACGCGTTGGAACAGGAAAGCGTGCAGTTTCCCGCCTGGATTCATCCTCGAACTTTCAGGATTACGTGATCGGGCCGCGTCTTCCCGATTCCGTGACTTAACCCGCAAACGCATGAGTGGCACCGTTCGTTCCGCGGTCGCGCTGTCTGCCCCTTCCCGTTTTCATTGCAATCCTGCGCCGAGACGGACCGACGTTTACAGTCATAGGTCAGTGTACAGGCGCGACGGTCTCGCGCAGGATGCCGGCGGGGCTGGGATTTACGACCTTTTAACTCGAAGTCGGCAATCTCAGAGAATGGAAAAGCGGGGACTCTCGATCTCGGGGACGATCTTGCGCCTGGCGGTCCTGATGGGCCTGACCTTCGCGGCGGCGAATGCACGCGCCGCCAACACCGAACCCTGGAAAGAATCGCAGAACGCCATCATCATCGATGCCTATGAATTGAACGGCATCGACTGGGAAGCGATGCTGAAGGACAAGCGCATCGCCGGATTCATCGCCAAGGCCTCGGACGGGCTGCCCGAAAGCTTCAGCTGCACCGGCGACCACGGCGGCGACACGGTCGCCCATTGCAAGACGATGTGGCGGAAATATGCGGTTAGCCGGGAGCTATACCAGACGCGGCGCATGATCGCCCGTTTGCACGGCCTGCTCTGGGGCGCGTATCATCTGGCTCGGCCGGGCAATCCCGTCGACCAGGCAAACCACTTCCTCGACTATGCGGATCCGCGCGAAGACGAATTGATGGTCCTCGATATCGAAGGCATCGATCCCGAGCAGTTCATGTCGCTCGAAGACGCCGCGATCTTCGCCGGGCACATCAAGGCCCGTACCGGGCGCTATCCCATTCTCTATACCAACCATGTCACGGCGAAATACATTGCCGACAATCGCTTCAAGCATCGGCTTTTGTCCCGCCTGCCGCTTTGGTATGCGCGCTACAAGCCCGACATCCGCAAGGTCTTTCCGATGGGAAACTGGGAGGAATACGCGCTCTGGCAGTTCTCGTCGGGGCATAATTGCGGGAAGAAACGCTGCCCTTACCGCGTGCCCGGCACCCTCAACGACATCGACGTGAACGTGGCGGCGATGAGTGCCGCACAACTGAAGACGATCTGGCCGCATGGAGATCTGCTACCGGAAAAGCCGCCGGCGCTGACCGTGGTCGCGTCGGCGACCGTCGGCATGTCACCGACCGCAAGCGCCGCAGCCGCCACCGCCTTGGCGCAACCGCTGCTGATCAGCCGTGCCGATGCGGAGAGCGGCTCCGGCAGCGGCGTCGACGGGGCCGTGGATACGACGGTCACCGGCACGATCGACATAAAGGCTGCGGAGGCGCGGCTGCCCAATCGGACCGAGCGGCGCTAGGTTTATATCAGGGAGCCAGGGGAATGCCCCTGCCCTGCCGGCTTTCGCCCCTATAAGATTCGGGCAGAGAGGGTGCTTCCGCTAGACCGCTTGAGGACGCAGCCCCGCATAGTGCGTGGATCCAAAGACGTACAGCGCCGATAGCGGGAGCCACGGCGCTGTAGGATCCAAATAGTCGGCTCTTCGGCTACGCCTCGATTTGCACGTCCCCGCGCGGGCGCGAACAGCAGGCCAGGATGTAGCCCTCTTCGACCTCATCGTCGAGAATGCCGCCATTGTGGTTCATGTCCACTTCGCCGGCGATCTTCAACACCCGGCATGTGCCGCAAATGCCACCTTCGCAAGCAGCTCCGATCCGGACGCCGTTGGCACGCGCGGTCTGGAGAATGGTCTGGCCCGGGATCGCCTCCACTTCTTTGCCGCTCATGGTGAAAATCACCTTCGACGTTCCCGCCTCGGCGCCCGGCGCACCGGCTCGGATGGCGAGTTCTTCGGCAGCGGGTGCCGCCGCTGGCTGGAAGCTTTCCTGGTGGTAGCGGGCCAGGTCGAACCCGACGGACTGGAGCATCTCCCGGACGCCGCGCATGAAGGGCTCGGGACCGCAGCAGAAGACCGTTCGGTCCAGGAAATCCGGCGCGAGCAGCGGCAGCTTCGTGGCGTCGATACGGCCGCGCAGCCCGTGCCAACCATGACGCGCCTCGTGCCCCTCGACCAGGAAGCCGAGATTGAGATGCGGCATCTGCCGGGCGAGGATCTCCAGTTCCGGCTTGAACAAGAGATCCTCCGGGCGCCTCGCGCAGGAAATGAAGGTGACATCGGAATCCGGCGCGCAATCCGCCATCCAGCGTATCATCGACATCATCGGCGTGATGCCCGAGCCGGCTGAGATAAAGAGATATTTTTCGCCCGTATGGCGCACGAAGCTGAAGTCGCCGAGCGGACCGAACGCCTTCAGCACCATGCCCGGCTTCAGATTGTCGAACATCCAGCGGGTGCCGATGCTGTCCCGTTGCGCCTTGGCGGTGATCGAAACGGAGAGCGGCCGCGACGGCGAGGACGAGAGCGTATAGGTGCGCATCACCGGCTCCTCCCCGACGGGCAGTTCGAGAGTTACGAACTGCCCGGGCAGGTAGCGGAACCAGGCCGGCCTGTCGGAGCGGAAGGTGAAGGTCATCACATCCGCCGTCTCGGCCACCACCGAGATGCATTCGAGCATGTGCTGGCGGTCGATCCAGGGACTGAGCTCGTCGAAATGATGGAAGGAACGGGCCATTTCCATGATCATGCCACCCGCGAAAGAGGCGTTGCGCCGCGCTCAAGGCGCTCAAGCATGTAGCGTGAATACCATTCGACGAATTGCATCACGCCGCCCTCGTGCTCGACCGAATAGGGACCCGGCTGGTAAGCCGGCGAGCGGATGCCGAAGGCGTTCTCCTCGACGATCTGGCGGTCCTGATCGTTGGTCTCGGTCCAGACATGGATGAGGTCGTCAAGCTTATAGTCGACGCCTTCGACCGCCTCCTTGTTGACGAGCCACTTGGTCGTCACCTGGGTTGTTTCGGGGCCGAGGGGCAGCACGCGGAAGGTGATCGCATGGTCACCGAGAATATGGTTCCACGTCGTCGGATAATGGAAGAGCAGCAATGTGCCGATGCCGCCTGTCCTCGCGTCGGAGGAAAGCGGCTTTTCCACGGCCCTCTGACCCGACATGGTGTAACTCTCGGCACCGTTGATCAGCGGCATGCGTGTCATGCGGAACTGCCCGGCCGATCCGATCTTGAAGGCGCTCGGCAGGCCGGCCGCCTCGCATTTTTGCCAATGGGCGTTGATCTCCGGATCATTCATCGCGCCATGCACCCCCGTCACCGTCGGCGCTTCGGGATAGGTGCGGCACAGCTCGGGATGATTGGCCGCGCAGTGGTAGCACTCCCGGTTGTTCTCCCAGACGAGCTTCCAATTGCCCTTCTCGATGATCGTGCTTTCGAAGGCGACCTTCGTCTCGCCGATACGATGCGGCGCAAGGTAGCCGGAAGCCACGTCGCGGAACGGCTGGAAATTCATCGGCTCGTCGGCAAGGCTGATGAAGATGTAGCCGCCGACGGTCTCGCAATGCACCGGCTTCAGGCTGTGCGCCGCCAGATCGAAGCCGTCCGGCATCTGCCGCGCGAATAGCAGCTTTCCGTCCAGCTCGTAGGTCCATTGATGGTAGGGACAAACGAGCTTGGCCGAAGAGCCCTTGTGCTGCGTGCAGACGCGCGAGCCGCGATGGCGGCAGGAATTATGGAGCGCCCGGATCGTTCCCTGCCGGTCGCGAACGATGACGATCGGATAGTCGCCGACCTGCACCGTGAAATAGTTGCCGGCCCGCGGGATCTCGCAATCGTGGCCGATGAAAAGCCAATCCTTGTACCAGATGTTTTCCAGATCCTGACGATAATAGTCGGGATCGATATAGAAGTCCCGGTCGAGGCTATAGCCTTCGCGACGGGTCTTCAGCTTGCGCAGCATTTCGCTCTGAATGTCCATGCCCATATCCTCGTTCGCCATGATTCGGAGAGGCAGGACAGGAACCGCCCACGGCAACAGGCCGTGCGCCATGGCTCCGTCCGGCTGCCCGCCGCAACCTGTTACGGTCGATGTGCTCAAGGCTGGTTTCCGGGCTCTGGAGCCGTCCCGCGAAGGACCCGCCCCGGCGCCTTCCCGGACATTGACGTCCAGTGGCTTGGTGCCGTGGCCTCACTCCACCACCGTTGCGGGGGCAGCGCCGGGATTTGACCGGCTTCCCAATTCTCCGCCCCGCTCAGGGCGGCACCTCGAGTGTCCCCATCTAAGCGGTCTAGCAGCCCGCACAAGTGCCGATAAACGACATTCCATTCTGGAAAGACGACAGACCCCTTGCCGCGGCACTTTGTGACGAACACATTGTTTTTCTCCATAATAAACAAGGCGATAGGGCAATTGCTGGTCGACTGATAATTTTTTCGTCAGCGCCTGCCCAAGCGCGAAAGCAAGCATCCCGTTTGCGACGAGGCCTGTGAACGAGCCTAGCGCAGAAGGTACGAAAAATACTCTGTTAACCCTGATGGTTTAGCGTCCGACGACGGTTCAACCCCGCTTTTTTCGCGAAGGCGCGCAGAGGTCGATGGCAAAGCTCAGATATTACGACGCCTCTGAAAAGGCGCCGTCACCGGTGACAAAAGCGGCCGTCCACACCGAGTTCCTGCGAACCGGCCGCATCGAGCGACGGCGCCAAACGCCCGAGCAGCGGCGCTATCTGAGCTATGAGGAGGTGGCGGAGAAGACCGGACGCAAGCTGACCGCCGCGGGAGAAGCGACTTACAGGCGGATCAACAGCTTTCACGCCTCGATCAATTTCCCGAAGATGATCTTTCACCGGACGCTCGCCGCGAGCCCGCATCTTGGCTATTGCCACGTGACGGCCGCTACGACCCGGCTCGCTCGATCGCAAGACGTGACCTGGGCTTTCTATTTCGCCAATTTCTTTTCCGATCTCGGCGACGAGACGCACTTCTTCGACCGGATCCAGGCCGGGTATTCGCGCATGTATTTTGCCGTTGCCATCGAGCCCGGCACGGACGAAGGGCGGATGGTCGTCAACCGCAATGTGCGCGGCAACGGCCTGATCTTCCGTACGCAGGACCCGAAGGTGGCGCTGAAGAACGTGCTCATGCTTGGCGCACGCGACGAGGCGCTGCGCAAGATCATACGCAGTCTCTAGCGCATCGGCCCGAAAGTCGTACCCGATTTTCGGAAAGCTCGATGCGCAGATTTAAAGAGTTGCAGCGACCTTTGCGCGTCTGAAAAGACGCGCAAAAAAAAGGCCGCTATAGCACTTTGAATCGCTGCATGTTTCCTCAAATCGGTTCCGATTCAAGGAAACATGCAGTAGGAAGCTGCGGAAAGGAAGACGAACGCCCATGGCCGAAATCATCGACACGCGCAGCGAACCCGACCGGGCGATCGAGACGGCCTGTGCGGTGCTTTCCGCAGGCGAGCCCGTCGCGATCCCGACCGAAACAGTCTACGGCCTGGCGGCGGATGCGACCAATGCAGAGGCTATCAGCCGAATCTACGAGATGAAGGGCCGGCCCCGTTTCAATCCGCTGATCTGCCATGTCTCGGACACGGCGATGGCTGAGGAGCATGTGGTCTTCGATGCGGTTTCGCGGCAACTGGCGGAGGCCTTCTGGCCCGGTCCGCTGACGCTGATCCTGCCGCAGCGGCCGAAAAGCAGCGTGCATGCGCTCGCCTCCGCCGGTCTCGACACGCTCGGCCTGCGCATGCCTGAGGGCTTCTCGCGCCGCGTGATCGCGCGCTTCGGGCGGCCGCTGGCGGCGCCAAGCGCCAACACCTCTGGCAGGATCAGCCCGACCAGCGCGGCCCATGTGCAGGCGGATCTCGGATCGAAGCTGAAACTCATCCTTGACGCGGGCCCGGCCGAGATTGGCCTCGAGTCGACGATCATCAAGGTCGAGGAAGAGAGGCTCCGGCTGCTCCGGCCGGGCGGGCTCGATGCGGCGGAGATCGAGGCTGTGACGGGCCTGGTGGTGGAGCGCCCGGAAGGCGCCGGCGCGACCATCGAGGCGCCTGGCATGCTCGCCTCGCATTATGCGCCGGGTGCTGCGGTGCGGCTCGATGCAAAGGACGTCGGCAAGGGAGAAGCGCTCGTCCGCTTCGGCGGCAGACCGCTTCCCGGCGAGAGTGAGGCGGCGATGGTGCTCGACCTGAGCCCGGCCGGCAATCTCCGCGAGGCGGCCGCCAATCTTTTCGACTACATGAAGAAGGCGGACGCGAGCGGCGCCGCCACGATTGCATTCGGGCCGATCCCGAGCGAAGGGTTGGGCGAAGCCATCATCGACCGCCTGCAGCGGGCGGCCGCGCCCAGAGGCTGACCATCGAGGCAGGGGTCATGACAAGCGTAATTCCTTCTCCCGAACTGATCGCCTCCTTCACCGACATCGTCGGCCCCGACAATGCCCTGACGGGCGCAGGGGAGGTTGCGCCCTATCTCGCTGAATCGCGCGGGCTCTATCGCGGCACCACGCCGCTCGTGCTGAAGCCCGGCTCCGTCGACGAAGTCTCCCGCATCCTGCGGATCGCGACTGACACCCGAACGGCGATCGTACCGCAGGGCGGAAATACCGGACATGTGGCGGGCGGGGTTCCGCGCGAAGACAAGGCGGACGTCGTCCTGTCACTCGAACGGCTGAACCGGATCCGGGATATCGATCCCGTGGGCAATGTCATCGTTGCCGATGCCGGCTGCATCCTCGCCGATATTCAGAAGGCCGCCGACGGCGTCGACCGACTCTTTCCCTTGTCGCTCGGATCGGAGGGGTCGGCACGGATCGGCGGCAATCTCTCCACCAATGCCGGCGGCGCGGCGGTGCTCGCCTACGGCAATATGCGCCAGCTCTGCCTGGGGCTCGAGGTCGTGCTTCCGACCGGCGAGGTATGGGATGGTCTCCGCCGGCTCAAGAAGGACAATACCGGCTACGATCTGCGCGACCTCTTCATTGGCGCGGAAGGGACACTCGGCGTGATCACCGGCGCCGTGCTGAAGCTTTTCCCGAAACCGCGCGGCCACCAGGTGGCTTTTGCCGGACTGGCGAGCGTCGAGGATGCGCTCGAACTTTTCGACCGGGCATCGAGCCTCTGCGGCCCGGCGCTCACCGGCTTCGAGCTGATGCCGAGGCTCGGCATAGAATTCACCACGCGCCATATACCAGGCGTGCGGGATCCGATGGGGTCAGTTCATCCCTGGTATGCGCTGATCGACATCTCCACCTCGGACTCCGCCGAAAGCGCAGATCGGATGGTGCAAAGCGTGCTGGAAGCCGGCATCGGAGACGGGCTCGTCGAGAATGCCGTCGTCGCCCGGAGCGAAGCGCAGAGCAAGGCGCTGTGGCACATGCGCGAGAGCATGTCGCCAGCGCAGAAGCCCGAGGGCGGCTCGATCAAGCACGATGTCTCCGTCCCCGTATCGAGCATTCCCGCCTTCATGGCGGAGGCCGATGCGGCCGTCCTGAAAGCGATGCCCGGCGCCCGCATCTGTGCTTTCGGCCATATGGGCGACGGCAACATCCACTACAACATTTCCCAGCCGGTCGGCGCCGACACCCGCGCCTTCCTCGATCGCTGGCGCGAGATGAACGCGATCGTGCACGCCGTCGTGCTGAAATATGACGGCTCGATTTCGGCCGAACACGGCATCGGCCAACTGAAGCGCGACGAACTCGCTGCGATCCGTTCTCCGATCGAAATCGAGCTGATGCGTCGGATCAAACATGCTTTCGATCCGGCCGGAATCATGAACCCGGACAAGGTGCTTCGGGCTGAATGAGCCGGGCGCGCCTTGCCCCAACACTTTGGCCGACAGGCCTTAGCCACCCACCCGAAGCTGCGAAAGGGTCAGAAGCGTATCGGCACTGATCCCGACGCTGCTGCCACTGCTCGACAGGATCGACACGACCGGGTCGACCGCCGTGTTGTTCTCCAGATCATAGAGCACGGCAAATCGTGCGAGAAGCTTCTTCAACTCGGCCGGGTCGCTGAGGGTTTCGAGCTCGAGGTTCTTGTCGACGATCTTCGCCTGCTGATCGATATCCATGGAACTGAACTCATCGGGCAAGCTGAAGATGGTGCGGAATACCTCGGCCAGAGCATCATCAGCCAGAAGGTCGTAGGCGTCGACCAATGACCCCGCCATCCGTTCGAAATAGAGCGCAAGGCGGACGGCCTCGTTTTCCTCGCCCGCCTGCTCCTCCAGGGTCTGGTGCAGATATTGATCGAGCGTCTCATAGAACCCTTGGCGGGTGACGATAGCTTCATTCCGCTGGCGCAGCAGATTTCCTTCGGTGTCGAAGTTGAAGGAGGTTACCACCGAGATATAAGCGGCGGAATTCTCCTGCTGATTGATAAGGCTTTCCGGATCGTCGATAGCGGAGGCGAATATCTGGCGAAGCGCGTCCACTGTTACGCTTTCCGGGTCGATCCCATTGGCTTCGAGCGCGAAGCTCACCAGGCGGGAATCCGCCAGGAATTCGTCGAGCGACGCAAGCTTGGGAACCTCGGCCGTGTAATAATCGCTTTCCTCCTCGGCAGCAGCCTTGTCGTCCTCCGACCCAAAACGGGACTTGTTGACGATGTAGCTTTTCGCCGTTTCCTGGATTTGCGTTTCGGATTGGGCGAGTGCGGGAACGCCAATTTCACCCTCTGTCGTAAAGTTGAACAGTTGGGCAAGCGTCAGGTATCGCTCGTCCTTGAGCGTGTAAACGAAGCTCTCCGGATCGGTCAGGTCGCTGGTCAATACCCGCTTGATGGTGCGCGCGCTTTCCGTATCGGGATTAAGACCGACTGCCGTCAGCGCGAAATCGTAGATCGAAGCGGTGCCGACGAAGTCGTCGACGGACGTCAGGTCGGAAACGGCGGTCTCGTAGGCGCTGATTGCCTTCTCGTCCGCCTCTTCGTCCTTGTCGTTGTAGCGCGTCATGTAGCGATTGGAGGTGAGTGTCGTTTGCACGGCAGTCTGGGCGGTGTCGCCGGGGGAGAGCGTCCCGTCCTCCTGGAAATTGAAGGCATTGGCGAGGGCTATGTAACTCTCGTCGCCGCCGCCGATCGTGTTGATGTAGCTGTCCGGATCATCCGGATCGCTCGTGAGAATGTTCTTGATCGTCGCAGGAACGATCGTGACGGCGGTCAGGTCGAAGGCGGTCCTGATGTAGTTGTAAAGGCGCGTATCGGCGACGAGCTCATCGACAGTCGTAATGCTCGCGATCTGCTCCTCGAAATAGGCCTTGTTCAAAAGGGCCGCCTGTGGCGTGACGCGGGAGTTGCTGGAAATATAGCGGTCGTTGGTGGCGAGCTTGTTCTCGGCCGTCTGCGCGGAGCCTGCCGTCGCGGTTCCGTCAGAGCCAAAATCGAAGGCCGCAGCGAGGTCGAGATAGTTGTTTAGCGTGGCGATGGAATTCGTATAGGTCGTTATCTTGCGCCGGAGCTGTTTTTGCTCTTCCTCGGTCAGGCCTCCGGCCGAAAGCTCCGCCTGCGCCTCTGCCTTCGCCGTCTCGAGATTGGAGAGCTGGGGCGCAATCACCGTATTCTCGTAGCTGTCCGCATCGTCCGAATTGCTGGAAAGCACGCTGCGGATCGTCTGTCGGGAATAGGTGCTCTCGTCGATGCCGAAGGCGGTAAACACGTAGGCGCGCAGGCGGTCGTTGTTCAGCAGTTGATCGACGCTGGTGATCTTGTCGATCATGACGTTGTAGTAGCGGGTCTCCTCTTTCTGGGTCGCCGCGAGATTTGCGATGCTCGTGTTGTAAAGGCCGATTACTTCATCGAGTTGCGCCTCGGTCTGCGAGACGGCGGTCCCGCTGCTGAAGCTGTACGCCATTGCGAATTCGCGATAGCGCTCATCCGTCAGCTTATTGGCGAAACTGTCCTGGTCGGAAAGGTCGCTCTCCAGCACCTTGCGTATGAAGGCGACCGAATCGATCATCTCCCCCAACCCAAACGCCGTCATCGCGTAAGAATACAGGCGAAAATCGTCGAGGAACTCATCGACCGAAGTCACATTGCCGATGTTTTCTTTGAAGTATTGCGTGTCGCGGGAGACGAGGGTCTGCTCCGAGACACGCTTGAGGCTGACCTTCATGTCCCGCGCGATGAGATTGTAGTCGAGATAAGTCGAAACCATGCGAGGCCGCTCCACCAGACAGCCGACGCGCCGTCTCCGATCATCGTTCAAACCGCTTCAGCGTGAAGCAGGACGCTTGCGCGGGGCTGTTCGGCCGGTCTCGGCACTGACGCAAAAAATGCCCTCCATTCCGTTCACGAACGAGAAACCTTTCCGGCTCGGCTTTTGCTAACCATCGGGCAACGCAAAGTTTTTTTAACCGCAATTCTTAAGTCGCCCGGAACAGGCCCCGCCTATCCTCCCGCCCATAGAGGACGAAAAGTCCCGACGAGACGACCGGCATCCGGCTCTCAAGGAAAACAAGGGCGATGGAAATGGGCAATACACTCTCTCAACCGGCTTGGGTCGAAAATACGCTGCGACTGGATCCAAAGCGTTTCCCGCAGCAGGCGAGCTACATCTTGCATGGCGAAGTGGGGAATGTCAGCATCAACCTCGACCATCGTGGCGCGGTGCTGCGCAAGGTGTTACCATCCAGCGGACTGCCGCTTTCAATCGCGTTACCGGCACGCGCCTTCAGGGGCGTGGCGGCGCGGGCCATCGACCACGGGGACGGAGAGGTTACAGTGACGCTAGAGCTCCATCACGACGATCCGGACTTATGCATCCCACTGCTCGTGGCACATGATCTGTCCGACATTGCGGCCGACTGGCGCGCCTGGGCGGAGGCCTATCGTATTCCGATGCTGATGGTCGAGGCGGACGGGGTTGCGCGCCCCCTCGAAGAACATCTCGGAGACGTGCGCACCGCACCGGCAAAGCCGCGCCGGCGCCATTCCTTCTTCGCCGAACGCCGGCCGCGCTTCCTCGTGCGCCGTTCCACCGGCCAGCTGGGCGTGCACATGAAGATCGACGGCCGCGAAATCATCGCGCGCCACTGACCTGATCAGTCCCGTCACGTCATGGGAGCCGGCCACCAACAGTGGCCGGCTCGCTTGCGTCGGGCGTCGTGATCGCCGGCCCGCGACCGAACGATCCTGAAAAGGGAGAGTGTTACCGCAGAAACAGCATAGACGCGTTCTTCCTGTCACAAACCGTGCCAGGACATGAAAGAAGGAGACGCCGATGCGCAGACCACTGCTGACCACTTTCGCCGCTATCCGCGCCATCATACGCGCTCGCATCGCTGAAAGGCAGCGCCAGGTCGATACTGAATCAAGCTGGGGATAGCGCATCCGGAGGATTCTTCATAAGAGGCGCAGGAGAAGCGCCAGGACTAGCCCCGCAAAGACGATAAGGCCGACGGTGCTGTTGAACTTGAACAGCGCCAGGCATTGCAGCGGATCGTGGATATTCAGCACCAGGATCTGGTAGGCGAGCATCACCGCCGCAATCAAAAGCCCGACATAGGCGAAGAAGCCGGCGCCCGCCGCAAGGAACGCGAAGAACATCAGCAGGACGGCCAATCCATAGAGCCCGATCAGCCACGGCTGGGGGTTCTCGCCGAAGCGGCGCGCGGTGGAACGGACGCCGATCAGTGCGTCATCCTCGCGATCCTGATAGGCATAGATCGTGTCATAGCCGATGGTCCAGGCGATGGCTGCGGCGTAGAGGATCACGGCTGCAACCGACAGGGTGCCGAACTCCGCAGCCCAGCCCATGATCGCTCCCCAGGAGAAGGCAAGACCGAGGAAGAGTTGCGGCCAATCCGTGAACCGCTTGGCAAAGGGGTAGATTGCGACCAGCGCCAGGGAGAGAATGCCGAGAAAAATGGTGAAGCCATTGAACTGCAGCAGAATGACGAAGCCCGCAAGCGCCTGCAGGATCATGAAGCCCTTGGCCTGGGCGCGTGTGACGCGGCCGGACGGCAGCGGCCGCGAGCGCGTACGCGCCACCTCCATGTCGATCTCATGATCGACGAGGTCATTGTAGGTGCAGCCGGCGCCGCGCATGGCGATCGCCCCGGCGACGAAGAGAAAGACATGGAGGAGGAAGCGGCCCGGAGAAAAACTGCCGAGGCTCGCGGCCGTTCCTGAAGCCAGGGCCGCGGACCAGAGGCATGGCCACATCAACAGTTGCCAACCGATCGGCCTGTCCCAGCGGGCAAGTTGCGCATAGGGCCAGAGCGCGCGCGGCAGCGCACGATAGACCCAATTGGTGGATGGCGCGTCATGTACGCGGCCGGAATCGACAGGCGAGGTGCTCATGCTCCCTGTTTGGCGCCGCAAAATCCGGCGGTCAAGCTCTAGGCCGCGCCAGGCGATCAAGGCAGGGTGAAGTCGAAGCGATAGGTTGCGCCGAGGCCGACGAGCAACTGATTGCGGCTGCCGCGTTCGCGCACCAGGCTTGAATCGGCGGCAGCACCCATAAGCCGTCGATATTCCGCATAGGCGATGGTCTCCAGCCTGTCCGTCGCAGCCCAGGTGATAGCGGCACCGAGGCCAACGGAGTGAAGGCCGCCATACGGTTCGTAGGTGCTGAGGCCGGAGGCGGCGGACTCGGTGGCATTGACGCCGTAATAGGCGTCGAAATAATCGCGCGTGGCCGCGGTCAGGCGCGGACCGCCGGATATGCGGACATTACTGCTGACATCGGCGAACGCGTCGGCCGCGACATCGGCGGCGACGCCGTGGTGGCTGCGGACACCGTGGCGGACTTCGGCACGAACGCGCATCCAGTCCGTCGGATAGACTTCGGCGAAGCCGCCAAGCTCGCCACCGAACTTGACCGGCTCGAGCCCCTCGAGATCGCTGGAAGTGTCCTCGTCCCGCCTAAAGATCAGCTTGCCCGTGACGCCGGCCCGGAAGCTACCCTGGTCGAAGAAGGCATAGGACATGTTGTCGTTGCGCGACGAGAAACGAACCGTGCTGCCGGCTTTCCCGAGCGAGACGAGGGGAGCGGCCTGAAGCATGCGTTTGGGCGCGCCCTCGTATTTGGGGCCAAGAAAGCCGGTAGCTCCGATCTTCAGGTACCAGTCGCCGGACCAGAAATAGCGGCCATCTTCAGCGCAAGCGCTGCTGGCCGGCAAGAGAAAAGCTCCAGTCAGAAGGAAAGCAATGGGAATACGCAATGAACAACTCCGGGTGAATCCGTACCGGGGCCGACCTGGAGGGGCGGAACGACAGGATTTGACAGGACGGCGCTTATTGGCGCCGTGTCCCTACGATTCCGTTAACCAGATCACTTCAGATTTTGTTTTCCTCGCCGGCCACCAAGCAAGCCCATATGACACTCAGGATAGAAGCGCGGCGGCGACGGCGCGTTCCCGTAAGCATTCCTCAATTATTCACTCATAAGGTCAGCCCATTGGGCAATGAGCGGGGGGCTGAGGATGAAAGGGCGTGCTGCAATTTCCGTCTTACTGGCAACGCTTGTCGGCGCATCCGCGTCCCATGCCGAGACCCTGAACCTGTTGATCTGGGAAGCCTATATCGACCAGGGCCTTGTCGACCGCTGGACGCAAAAGACCGGTATTTCGATACACCAGATCAATTTCGACAGCGACGACGCACGCGACGAGATTCTGGCTGACCCGACTAACCACATCGACCTGGTCATGGTCGATGAGTATGGCGCATCGCTGTTCGGCAACAGGGGTATCCTCGAGCCCCTCTCCGACAGCAATCTGCCGGCGCTCGCGGACTATGCGCCTGAGTGGCGTGAGCGCTGCGCCGGATACGGTCTTCCCTATCTGTCCGGCACGGTCGGCATTCTCTATCGTTCCGATGTCCTCAAGCAACCGCCGAACTCCTGGCAGGACATGATGCGTCCGGCGCCCGCGCTCAAGAAGCGCATTGCGATGTTCGACGACTATAGCGAGCTCTTCGTGCCGCCGCTGATGCTGCTCGGCGCTTCCATCAATGCCAACGACACGGAGAGCCTGAAGGCCGCCTTCGAGCTGTTGAAGGCGCAGGCGCCGTTCGTCCTGACCTACGACTATGTCGTCACCGCCATTCAGGATCCGGCGATACGCCAAGACATCCATATGGCGCTCGGCTACAGCGGCGATCAGCACGTTCTCAATGAGAAGGTCGGCAAGCCCGGCCTGTGGCGCTACGCCGTTCCGACGGAGGGCACGCTCTCCTGGCTCGACTGCATTTCCGTTACTGCCGCCTCTCTCCACAAGCAGCAGGCGCTGGAATTCCTCAGATACATCGGTTCGCCCGAAAGCGCTGCCGCCAATGCGCTGTCGCTGAACATGCCGACCCCGAGCAGTGCGGCGCAGAAGCTGCTGCCGGAGGCGGTACGCTCCGACCCGGAAATCTATCCGCCGGAAGAGGTCCTGGCGAGAAGTCAATACCAGCAAGAGCTTTCACTCCATTCGGTGCAGGCGCGCCGGCGCATCATCAGCACATTGGCGAATTTCCAGTGACACTCGGCAAGCGCGCACTTTTCCTGATCTTTCCCGTAGTGCTTGCCGGTTATTTTCTCGCGGCCCTCTCGGTTCACTACGCCGAAAAGCAATCCATCCGCGCACTGGAACAGGCGAAGCTTTCGCAGCGGCTGGAACACGCAGCCGCCGTCTTCCAATACGAAATCCAGCGCAGCGAGGGTTTTCTCAACGCCCTGCTGAATGGCAATGCGTTACGCCAATTCGTGGCGGAGACCGACGAGCGCTACCGCATTGCCGCGCTCGGCGTTCGTCTGCAGGAGAGCATCAGATCGCTGTCGGACGATCCGATCGCGTATCTGTCATTCGCTATCCTCAATGCCCGAGGAGAAGTCGAATACTACTTCGAGAACAGCTGGGATCCCTTTGCGCAGATCGACAGGCCACAAGGTGATCTTGCAAGGAAGTTGATCGCAAGCAAGCGGCTGAGCGACCTGACCTATCTCGAGCCCACCGGTGAGCGGCCGCGGATCGTCTACTCCCTCTTCGTCGATCCGGTCACCTTTCGCCGTCCCATGCCAAGCAGCAAGTCAAAGGCGTTGCTAATGCAGATAGCCGTGCTGCCGGACCGTTTCCTGCACATGCAGGCCGCCCTGAAGAAGGAGTATGGAGCCGACATCGTCGTCCAACCATGGCCGCTCGCCGTGACGGACGCGCTTTCGGCGAGCGTACCTCTCGGGCCGCAGCTTTACGCGACGATCGCCGTACCGGACTCGCACTTCGACGCGCAGATGCTGCAGCAGAAGATGCAGCTTGCCTTCGGCGCGATTGTCATGAGCCTGATATCCATCTGCCTGATCGTCCTCCTGATCAGGCGCTTCATCACCGGTCCGATCGCGACGCTCGATGCCAATGTGACTGCGGTCATGACCGGCGAGCACGACGAAATCACAGGCACAGGCACCATCGGCGAAATCGGCCGCCTGACGCAGAACATCCGCGAGCTTCACCGCCAGTCCCTCAATTCCCTCAGGCTCGCGCAGCAGAAGTCCTGGACCGATACGCTCACAGGCATCGCCAATCGCGGCCGCTTCAATACGCTTGCCGCGGGCGTCGTCGATAACGTGCTGACTTCCGGCGGCAAGTGCAGCCTGCTGTTCATCGACATCGACAACTTCAAATTCGTCAACGACAAATATGGCCACGAAGTCGGCGACGACCTGCTGAAAACCCTCGCCACCCGCATCACCGACTGCGTGGAAGCCATCAGCAGGAGAAGGGGCCAGGCGCCGTCCATCATCGCTCGCCTCTCGGGCGACGAATTCGCTGTCCTCGCCCGCTCGCAGCCGGGAGACGGGACCGTTCGCGAGATGTCTTCCGCCATCCTCGCTCTCTTCGATGGCGGCTTCGAAGTATCGGACAAAAGCTATCCGGTCACGGCCAGCATCGGCGTTGCCATATGCCCCGGCGACGCAACCACGGTCGCCGAGCTGATCTCCAATGCCGACGCCGCCATGTATCAGGCAAAGACCGGCGGCAAGAACCGGTCTGCCCGGTTCTCCCGTGCGCTCCATGACAAGCGCACAAGGCAGCGCCAGATCCAGGAGGAGTTGCGCGCCATCGACCCGAACGAACAGTTTCACCTCGTCTACATGCCGATCGTGAACGCTCAAGGTCAGGTAACCGGCTGTGAAGCGCTGTTGCGCTGGCATTCCCCGGTTCTCGGCAATGTGACGCCGGACGAGTTCGTGCCGATAGCGGAAAGCTCCGGTCTCTTTTCGAAGATCGACTGGTGGGTCATCGACAGGGCCATGGCCGATTGCCACCAGTTGAAGGCGTTCTTCGGACCCGACACGGTGGTGGCGATCAACATCTCCTCGGCGGAGCTGCATTCGAGCGCGATCAACGACTATTTCTCGGAGCGCCTGGTGCACCACGGGCTCGAGCCGCAGTCGATCGATATCGAGCTGACGGAGACTTTCGCCGTCAAGGTCAGCGATCAACTGCGGGAAAACATCGAGGAGCTGCGGCGCAATGGCTTCCGCCTCTCGATCGATGATTTCGGCGCCGGCTATACGTCCGTCCAGCAGATCATCGACTATGCCGCCGACACGATCAAGCTGGATCGGGCGCTTGTTGCGGACCTCGCCGCGTCGCACGCGCTCCCCGTGCTGAAGGCGGTCGTGGCGCTCTGCCATGCGAAGGACATGTCCGTGGTCGGCGAAGGCGTGGACACCCCCGAAAAGCTCGCAATGCTGACGGCGGCCGGCTGCGACCGTTTCCAGGGATATCTCATCAGCAAGCCCCTTGCCCTCGATGATCTGGCAATCTGGGCCCTGACCAGAACGGCGCGGCATGCACCGACCCTCGCCGCCAATCGTTTCCGCGATCGGCCCGCCGCGGCCGGCGAGGCTTGAACATTCCGGGGCGGTCCGGGAATTGTGCATGCAGACCGCTTTTTCCTTGACCTAGCCCCATTCCCCGTCCTAACCGCAGCGCATCGACCAGCAGATGGCGGGGATAGCGATGAAGGTTCTTCTGATCGGATCGGGCGGACGCGAACATGCGCTTGCGTGGAAGGTCGCGCAATCGCCGAAGCTTACCGCGCTCTATGCCGCGCCTGGCAACCCCGGCATCGCCGAAGAAGCAACCATCGTCGGGCTCGATACCGAGGACCATTCGGCCGTTCTCGACTTCTGCCGCCAACAGGCGATCGACTTTGTCGTCGTCGGGCCCGAGGCGCCGCTCGTCGCGGGCCTTGCGGACGTGCTTCGCGCCGCAAAGATCCCCGTTTTCGGCCCATCGGCTGCCGCAGCCCAGCTCGAAGGCTCGAAGGGCTTCACCAAGGACCTTTGCGCCAGATACGGAATTCCGACCGGCGCCTACCAGCGGTTCACCACAGCCGAACCGGCCAAGGCCTATGTCCGCGAACAGGGGGCACCGATCGTCATCAAGGCGGACGGGCTTGCAGCCGGCAAGGGCGTGACGGTCGCGACGACGCTGGATGAGGCGCTTGCCGCCATCGACGACTGCTTTGCAGGGGCCTTCGGCGCCGCCGGTGCGGAGGTCGTCGTCGAAGCCTATCTCGACGGCGAAGAGGCAAGCTTCTTCTGCCTCTGCGACGGCAAGACAGTGCTGCCGCTTGGCTCTGCACAGGATCACAAGCGCGTCGGCGACGGCGATACGGGACCAAACACCGGCGGCATGGGTGCCTATTCGCCTGCCCCGGTGATGACGGAGGAAATGGTCGAGCGGACGATGAGGGAGATCATCGAGCCGACGGTGCGCGGCATGGCCGAAAGCGGGCACCCGTTCACCGGTGTCTTCTTCGCCGGACTGATGATCACCGAGAAAGGGCCGGAACTCATCGAATACAATGTCCGCTTCGGCGACCCGGAATGCCAGGTCCTGATGATGCGCCTGAAGAGCGACCTCCTGCCGCTGCTCTATGCGGCAGCGACAGGCACGCTCGACGGCATGAAGGCCGAGTGGCGTGATGAAGCGGCGCTGACGGTCGTCATGGCTTCACGCGGCTATCCCGGTACCTACGAGAAGAACACGCCCATCTCCGCGCTGCCGGAGGCGTCCGCCACGACCAAGGTGTTTCATGCCGGGACAGCGATGAGGGACGGCCGACTGGTCGCCACCGGCGGTCGGGTCCTGAACGTCACGGCCACGGGGCGCAGCGTCGGCGACGCCAAGAAGGCTGCCTACGCGGCGCTCCAAGGGGTTTCGTGGGAAAACGGCTTCTACCGTGCCGACATCGGCTGGCGCGCGGTCGCACGCGAGACGACATGAACGGCGGAACTTCTGCCGCATCATTCAATTTTTACCAATTCTCCTGACGAGAAGGTAAGGGAAAGCTCATATTCTCCCCCTCGAACTGGAGCGGGGTAAGAAGCCTGCGCGGTTTTCGCGCACCGTCCCGCTCCAGCTACCGGAACCGATCACGATGACCTGAGGGCAACCCGGATCTCGTGAAGCTAGCGAGGAGAGACCGATGCGTTCCCTGCTGATCACCGCCGCCCTCTTTTTCGCCGCCGGCACAGCGGCAGCATCCTCGATCGAGGACGTGGTTTCCGGCGGGGCCGTCAATTCCAGCGTCGCGACGATCTCCTGCGCTGAGTGCCCTCCGCTGCAACCGAAGAAGAAGAGCTCCTATGTCGTGCCCGAGCTCGCGCCCGGAACGGAGCGGGTCGAGCTCAAGGAAATCGATGGGGAGCTGAAGTCGGTCCGCACGGAGGCCTGGCTCGGCGGCTCGCCGGTGGTCTTCGTCAGCAAAGCGTCGGAGGAAGCGATCACGGCCGCGGCACTCGAAGCGGATCAACCGCATCCTGCCCATGCGTCGACAAGCCCGTCCGCCCCGCCTTCCGTGGCGATCGACGTGACGGCGAAGACCTCCTCGGTCGGCACCTCGCGCGTGGAACCGGTGAACGCGGCTATGGCGGGCGCTTCACGGGAATTTGATCCGTCCGCCTTCGCACTTCGGCTAGATTGATACCATATCATTCGAGTTCCCTGCCCCATCGGCCAGGTTTCAGGGCCGACGGGCATTTCGCTGCAATGGCGAAAAGGTTGCGCCCCTGAGAGAAGCAGGGGCGTAATCTTTTGTCAGAAACCGAATTCCTCGATCCGCCCTGCTAGCCTCTCGATCTCCCGATCGGAAAAGACCTCTATGCCGTTCGCGCGGAGCAGTGCCGCCGTCACTCCCTCGCCGGGAACCCGTGTGCCGCTGAAGCTGCCGTCATAGACGAGGCTTGAGCCGCAGGACGGACTGCCATCGATCATAAGCGCAAAGCGGCAGTTCGTACGACGCGCAAGAGCAAGCGCGTTTTCAGCCGCCTGGCGAAACGCGGCCGTCACGTCGCCGCCGGTCTTTTCGACGACGCGAGCATCGCCGGCCAGCACCGCGGCACCGGTCGCGCCGGGCTCGATTTCCGCCGGCGGGCGCGGCACCGGCATGCCGGCGGCCATCTCGGGACAGATGATCACCAGCCGCCCCTCCTCCCGCCAGCGCTCGATTGCCGGATGGTTGAGCGGCTTCGCCGCACCGTCGTAGCGCACCGCATGTCCCATGAGACAGGCACTGACGAGAATTCGGGCGGTCATCCCATCAGCCCCTCTCCAGTCTATCCGGCGATCTTCGAGAAATCCGCGACCTCACCGGTCGCCGTGCGGATCAAGCCCAACAGCGCCAGACGGTTGGCGCGGATCGCCATATCCTCGTCATTGACGAGCACGGCGTTGAAGAAGACATCGACCGGCTCGCGCAGCCTGGAAAGTGCCTCCATAGCCGAGCGGAAGTCCTCCTTGACGATCGCCTGGCGCGCGTCATCGGAGGCGATCATGATCGAAGCGTGCAACGTGCGCTCGGCATCGAGCCGGAAGAGCTTCTCGTCCACTCTCGCGGCTACCTCGGTGCCCTTCTTCTCCTCGGCCGCAAGAATCTGCGTCGCACGCTTCGTGCCGGCGAGCAGGTTCTTGCCCTCTTCGGCCGTGATGAAGGCCGTCAGCGCCTCGACGCGGCGGGCGATCATCAACAGGTCGTCGGCCCCCGGCGTCAGCACCGCATCGATCAGGTCGTAGCGCGCCCCGAGATCGCGCAGATAGACCTTCAGGCGGTCATGGAAGAAGGCGAGGAGGTCCCCGCCGATTTCCCCGGCAATATCGGGCCGCTGAGCCTTGAGCCCTGCAAGTGCGACATCGAAAAAGGGCAGCATCGGCAGGCGCGCCTTGCCTTCGAGCACGAGCCGGATCACGCCGAGAGCGGCGCGGCGAAGCGCATAAGGGTCCTTCGAGCCTGTCGGCTTTTCATCGATCGCCCAGAAGCCGACGAGCGTATCGAGCTTATCCGCAAGCGCAACGGTGACCGATACAGGATCGGTCGGCACACGGTCCGAGGGGCCCTGAGGCTTGTAATGGTCCTCGATCGCGTCGGCGACGGCCCGTTCCTCGCCCTGCAAGGCCGCATATTTGTGGCCCATGATGCCCTGAAGCTCCGGGAATTCACCGACGGCTTCGGTGCGCAGATCCGCCTTGGCGAGGACGGCGGCGCGATCCACCAGGGCTGCATCGGCCCCGGTGACCTCAGCAAGTGCGGCGGCCAAGGCACGGATGCGGGCGACGCGCTCGCCCTGAGTTCCAAGCTTGGCATGGAAGGTGACGTTCAGCGTGTCGAGCTTAGCCATGCGCTGGTCGAGCGGTTTCTCAAGATCGAGGGCGAACTTCTCCGCCGACGCTTGCAGCGTTTCTAGGTCCGGCAGATCGCCCTGGTCGCGCTTCCAGAAATGCGCCGCATCGGAGAGACGGGCGCGTACGACTTTGCCGTTGCCGTGGATGATCTCCTGACCGCCGTCGCTCGCCTCGATATTGGCGACGAGGATGAACTTGTTAGAAAGCGTTGCGGCGCCGGCCCTGCGCGTAACGAAGCATTTCTGGTTGGTCTTGATCGTTAGACGGATGATCTCGGAAGGGATATCCAGATAGCCCTCGTCGAAGCTTCCCATCAGCACGCGCGGCCACTCGACCAAGCCCGCAACCTCCTCGAGCAGCCCCTCGTCCTCGACCAGTTCGAGGCCGTTGGCGAAGGCGATGTTGTGGGCGTCCGCGGAGATCATCTGCTTGCGGCGTTCGGCATCGAGCACGACCTTCGCCTTTTCGAGCTGCTCCGAATAATCGGCAAAGCGGCGAACGCTGATCGCCTCCGGCGCATGGAACCGGTGGCCGTAGGTGACATTCCCGGCGACGATGCCGTCGACCTCGAACGGGATCACCTTCGTCTCTTCGGTTTCAGCGCCGAAGGTGCAGACGATCGATTGCAGCGGGCGCACCCAGCGCAGGCTGCCCGGCCTCGCGGAAGCGGCGCCGGAGCGCATCGATTTCGGCCAAGGGAAGTCTCGGATGATTGCCGGCATCACATCGGCAATGATGTCTTCTGCCGCGCGGCCGGGCCTCACGATATGGGCGACGTAGAATTCGCCCTTCTTCGGATCGCTGTGAACATGCGCTTCACCGATCGAGGAGAGGCCTGCGGCGCGCAGGAAGCCTTCGATCGCCTTTTCGTTGGCGTCGGTGCGCGGCCCCTTGCGCTCCTCGCGGACATCGGCGGAGCGGGCATTCAGGCCGCGAATGTCGAGCGTCAGCCGGCGCGGCGACCAGTATTCGCGCGCGCCCTCATAGGTGAGGCCGGCCCCCACCAGCGCGTCCGTCACCAGCTTCTTGAGGTCACCAGCCGCCTTGCGCTGCATGCGGGCAGGAATTTCTTCGGAGCGCAGTTCGATAAGAAGATCAGGCATGAATTCGACTTTGTTCTGTTCCGGACCGTTGGCGCGGGACTTAGCAAGCTCTAGAGAAAATGTCATCAAGTGCAGTGAGGAAATTGCCGCCGCTACCAGCCGCCACCACCGCCGCCGCCACCGCCGCCGCCGGAGAAGCCGCCACCGGACGAAAATCCCGATGACGAGCTCTTGGGCGGAGGCGGCAGCGAAGACGTCATCGTATCGGCCATGGAGCCAGCGAAGCCGCCGATCGTATCGGCGAAAGACCCCGGACCGAAGGAGTCGCCGTGATACCAGGCCGGTTGGTAGGCCGCGGCGGCTGCACCGCCTGCCGCGGCCAGCAGCCAGCGATCGAAGGTCTCCGTCCACGGCGTCTCGACCCCGAGCGCGACGGCATAGGGCAAGAGCGTCTCGAAGTGCCGCGGCGACATTTCCGGTGCGCCTTGCATGTTCAAGCGATCCTTTTCGGCAAGCGACATATATTGCCTGAGGCCGTCGATGCCATCCATCATGCGGGTGCCGAGCGGCGTCGGCGCCCCCATCAGGAAAAAGAAGAGCAAGTTGACCAGCAGGATGCCCCCGATCGCAAAGAGCAGCGGCAGGTCGTCCGGATCGGTCGTCGAAAAGACGACGACCGCCAGGATGCTCGAGAAGACGGAGAAGAGCACGAAGCCGATAAAGGCAAGCACGACGATGGACAGGATGCGGCGCACGAGGCTCGAGCCGCGCCGGAACGATTTGCCCAAGGAGACCGCCAGGCTCGAAACAAGAATGGCAAAGACGACCGGCACGAAAACGAGGGGGATCTTGTCCTCGTTTAGATCGCCGAAGATGAACAGTGCGGCCAGCGCAACCATCGAAAGCAGGACGCCACCGATGACGTATCCGGTATTGGCGCGGTAGTATTTGTCGCGATGTTCGCGCTCCATTGCGCGGCGAAAGCCCGACCCCGCCGCCTCGACCTCCTTCCCGTTCGCCCGATCGATCGTAAGCTTGCCGTCGGCCGAGGCGATCGCTTTCATCACTGCTGCCTCGCCGGTCGGCAGCCGCTCTCCTCCGTCCTTGCCGGTGGTGGAAATGACGATGGCGCTCTTCAGATCGTCGAGGACGACATAGCCCTTCACGGCAAGGTTGAGCACGGCCGCAGAAAACGCCGTCCAACCCTGGCCGGAAAAGCCCTTACTGTCGATATAGTTGACGAGAGCTGGCGAAATTCCGTCCGGCGGGTCCCAGCGCGGCACCATCACGCCACGGGCGGGATCGCGGCCGACGCGGACCCAGGCACGCCCGTAATAGAGGGTGACGAGCAGGAGACCGACCCCGGCGATGACCGGCGCCAGACGGTCGCGCAGCCACCAGATGTTTTCCTGTGCAGCGCTAGGCCGGTCGATGCTGCCCTTCGGCATCATGATCGCGATCGACAATCCTTCCTGTGGAAGCAGTCTGCGCGTCGTCGCAAAGAAGATCTCGTCGCCCTCTTCCACGACGCGCGCATCCTTGCCGGTGGCGCCGTAACCGCCGGTGAAGACGTCGAGCGCCTGTACCCTGACCCCCGATGGCAGGGTCACGGTTGCCGTTGCCTCCTCGATCGGAAACATCCACTCGGTTCCGGTCACGTTCCAATAGAGTTCGTCGTGGTCGTCGAAGAAGCGTATTTGCCGCCCGGTCTCGTAGGAGATCTGGAACGTATGTTCGCCATGCGGCAGGAAGACGTCGGCCTCACCGGTGTAAACGCGGATGCCGCCGCTGATCGCCTCCGTGCGGTATTCCTCCTGTTCGCCGTCACGTTCGACGGAAACGACCTTGAAGTCCACGCGGGCCCGACGGCCGTTCTCGTCGAGGAAGGTCAAGGGAAAATCGCGGTAGATGCCGCGTCGGATCTCCTTGCCTTCCACATTTGCCGTGATCGTTTCCGTGACCGTGAGCGTGCCGTCCTTGGCGACGTCGATCACCGAATGAAAAGCGGAGATGATCTCTGCCGCCGCAGCGGCCGACGTCACCAGGAGGGGCAATGCGATCGCCAGCGTCGCGAAAAGCCGCGTCACTGCAACGCCCTCTTCCTCACCGCGGCACGCATCAGAACCTGACCGACGGCACGGCACGATCCGCTTCGTTGGTGATCTCGAAGTAGGTGGCCCGGGCAAAGCGGAATATGTTCGCAACCAGGTTTGACGGGAAGCTCTCGACCTTCACGTTGAGGTCGCGGGCGGCGCCGTTGTAATAGCGGCGGGACATCTGGATCTCGCCTTCGATCGTCTCCAGCGAACGCTGCAGTTCGGCGAAATTCTGGTTGGCCTTCAGGTCGGGATAGGCTTCGGCGAGCGCAAAAAGGCGGCCGAGCGCCTGCGACAGCGCACCCTCGACGGAGGCCCGGCTGGCTACGTCGCCTTCCGGCACTGCCTGTGCCCGGTTACGCAGCGCGACCACCTCCTCAAGCGTCGACTTCTCGTGCGCCGCATAGCCCTTCACCGTCTCGATGAGATTGGGGATGAGATCGGCGCGGCGTTTCAACTGCACGTCGATGCCGGACCAGGCCTCCTGCGTCATCTGACGCGCCCTGACGAGGCTGTTGTAGACGTAGACAAGATAAAGGATCACGGCGACACCGATTGCCAGCCCGAGCATGAAGAACCCTCCTTTTGCACCCGCCGGAGCTTACTGCATGATTCCTCGAATCGAAATCGATTAACGAACAAAAGCCTGCAGCGATTCAAAGCGCTGCCGCGACCCCGCACTCGGCGCACGGGCAGCTTCAGCGACATTCCGACGAAGCGCGTGAAGGCGCTGCCCGAATTGAAGCGGCACGAGGGAGCGGGCGTTCCACATGCGCCGCGGCTGCTGCCGGCTCATCGAATTGGCTGCCGTCCGGCCTGTATCCCCGGTAACGGCGACTGGGCCGCAATTGGGGGATAGTCGATCTATCAACAACGCTAGGACGCAAGGGCTCCCCGATGAAATCGCTCGCAACTCTCATCAACGCGATCGCCTTTGCGGGGCTCTTCGTTGCCTATGCGAGCGTAGAGCAGGTCGAGAGGCCGGACGGCGTCCGCCGCGCGCTGGAAACCTATGCGAGGGCGTTGCAGGCCGGCGCCTCTCCCCTCATGAAGCCAGTCCAGCATATCGAAAACGGCGATCTGATTTGATCGCAAACCGGGCCTCCCCTGCGGCGCCCACCAACCTTGTCAGGCCGCCTCCTGTTTGCAATTCGCACCGCCTGCATCGGTCAGCAGGAAAGCCTCGCCGCAGGCCTTGGCGAGGGTGCGCACGCGCAGGATGTAGCTCTGGCGCTCCGTCACCGAGATCACGCCGCGCGCATCGAGAAGATTGAAGACGTGGCTCGCCTTGATGCACTGGTCATAGGCGGGCAAGACGCATTTGTGCAGGCGATCGTTGCCGCCGTCGCCGGGCGCGCCGGCGGCAAGAAGCGCCAGGCATTCCTTCTCCGCATCGATGAAATGCTGATGCAGCATCGCCGTGTTGGCGTATTCGAAATTATGCCTGGAATATTCCTGCTCCGCCTGCAGAAAGACATCGCCATAGGTGATCTTCTCGGCGCCCTCGCGGCCGTTGAAATTGAGGTCGTAGACATTGTCGACGCCCTGGACGTACATCGCCAGGCGCTCGAGGCCATAGGTCAGTTCGCCGGAAACCGGCGAACATTCGATGCCGCAGACCTGCTGGAAATAGGTGAACTGCGACACTTCCATGCCATCACACCAGCACTCCCAACCAAGGCCCCACGCGCCGAGCGTCGGGCTTTCCCAGTCATCCTCGACGAAGCGGATATCGTGCAGCAGCGGATCGAGGCCGATCGCCTCGAGCGAGCCGAGGTAAAGTTCCTGGAGATTGGTCGGGTTCGGCTTCAGGATCACCTGGTACTGATAGTAGTGCTGGAGCCGATTGGGGTTCTCTCCGTAGCGGCCGTCGGTCGGACGCCGCGAGGGTTGAACATAGGCCGCACGCCACGGCTTCGGCCCGAGCGCGCGGAGCGTCGTCGCCGGATGGAAGGTACCGGCGCCGACCTCCATGTCATAGGGCTGGAGCACCGCGCATCCCTTGTCCGCCCAATAGTTGTGCAGCGTTAGGATCAAGGCCTGGAACGAGCGCTTCGGGTTCATATGGTCCGGGAGGGGGGCAGCGGTCATGGGATCGTCCGAATTCTTCGATTTGCCGCGACAGGTGCCATGCCGGAGAACAAGGGTCAAGCGCCTTGGCCGATCCACGGCTTACGCCTCGGCCTGGGCAATTGTCACTCGTCGTCGCGCCTGAGGCGGTATTCACCGGTTTTCGGGTCTTTGACGAGTGTTCCATCGGCGCCGCTCTCGCGTTCCCGGCGCAGGCGCTCGCTCTGGCGCGTGAGCCTCTCGGCATCGGCAATGAACTTGCGGTAGCCGATCCAGGCGATAGCGGCGATGATCAAGAGCAGGATGATCTGCGGCATGTTTCCTCCTCTGCGCCTGCCGGATCAGACATAATACCGGTTGGAGCAGCAATTCCGTGATCGGGCAGTGCGCAGCTGACCAACATTTGTCGCCGTGGGTCTCACAGCCCGAAGCGCGCCCATAGCGCCCTTTCTTCTATCACCTCGACAAGTCCGGCAGCAGCCGATGCGGCGAGTGGCGCCGCAAGAGACCCCGCGACCGCCGCCCCCGGCTGGCGCCACCCGAAGAGGCTGCGGCTCGGCTGGATGAGTTCAAGCCGCGCCTTTTCGCCATAGCGCCTCTTGACCTCTCCGCGCATGTCGCCGAGGCCATCGACGAGGCCAAGCTCCCGCCCGCGCCGGCCGGTCCAGAAGAGACCCGAGAAAATATCGGGATGGTCACTCAGCAGCGTGCCGCGCCGGGACTTGACCATTTCGATGAAGGTGTCGTGGACATCGAGCTGAAGGGATTTCAGGAACTCGACGTCCCGCTCCTTCTCCGGCTGGAATGGATCAAGGACCACCTTGTTCTCGCCAGCCGTGTAGATGCGGCGTTCGACGCCGATCTTCTTCAACAGCTCCGGAAAGCCGAAGCCGCCGGACACGACGCCGATCGAGCCGACGATCGAATTCGGATCGGCAATGATCTCGTCACCGGCAAGCGCAATCATGTAGCCGCCTGAGGCTGCCACGTCCTCGACGAAGATCAGGACCCGCTTTTTCTTCTCCTCGGCGAGATCGCGGATACGCTGGTAGATCAGGCGCGACTGCACCGGTGAGCCGCCGGGCGAGTTGACGGAGATGACAACGGCCGGAGCCTCCTTGACGGCGAAGGCCTTCTCAAGTAGCGGCGCCACGGTCGCGAGATTGAGAGCAGGACGGAACTGGCTTCCCCCCGCCATGATTGCGCCGTGGAGACGGATCGCCGGGATCGTTAGCCCGTCGGTGCGAAAACGCCTCGGAAGCAATTTTTTAAAGAACCCGGCCATTTCAACTCCTGCTCATACGAAATTTGACCCTGCATGTATGCACTGCCGCAGCAAACGCAATGCCGTACTTGCCGTTTATCGCCGACGAGGATAAGCGGTTCGGCCGTTGTTGAGGTCGTCGACTTCCGTGGAGAAACGGTGCGTCCCCTCCCCGTGCATCACGAGCGGTGCGCGCAGCGCCAATCGCTTGCGGCTCTGCTTGATCGCGGTCACCAGGATACGAACTGCGTTCTCGCCGGCGCGCGGCAGGAGCGGCGTGATCTCGATGCCGCCGAAGCGGCGGCCACAGGCCGCAATGATCTCGGCAATCGACTCCGGCCGGGCTATCAGCGAAAGCTGCCCACCAGGCTTCATGACCGCGCCCGCGGTCTTGATCCAGGTCTCGAACAGACCGTCGCTCATCGCATGGGCCTCGGCCTTCAGGCGATCCGGCGTCCGGCGATCGGCGGCATCGTTGAATGGCGGGTTCATGATGACGTGATCAAAGCTGTCGTCGGCAAAGCCGGCCGCTGTGCGTGCCTTGCCGGTCAGCGTCACATCCGCCTCGAGAACGGCGACGCGTGCCGCAAAATGCGAATTTGCGGGCAATGCGAGGCTGCGACGGGCAAAGTCCGCCATGATCGGCGAGCGTTCGACGAGCAGCACCTCAGCCAATTCGACGCGCGAGGCGACCGCCATGCCGGCCGCCCCCGCCCCTGCGCCGAGATCGGCGACGCGGCAAGCGCCGTCGCAGGAAACGAGGGACGCAAGCAGCATTGCATCCATGCCGGAGCGATGCCCCTGACCGAGCGGCTGGATCAGGTGAAAGCCGCCGCGGTGGAATGCATCCACGGTTTCCTTGATCGCCGTCGTCATGGTTTCCACTCGGCGCGAGCATAGCGGCCGGTCCGCGGAGATGCCTCATTCACTGCCGCAGCTCCTTTTCCAGACCCGCCTCGATCAGAATGCGCCGAGCCCGCTCGGCATCCTCCTCGGCCACCAGGAAGCGTCGCGGCAGCAGGCCGAGCGAGCCTTCAAGGATGCTCATGTCGCGATCGGCGACGAAACAGGCGATCCCGGCATCCTTCATCAGGCTTTCTGCGAAGGAGAGAACGACGGCATCGTTGGTGCGGATGAGTTCCTTCATCGGGATCGGGTCTCCTCCCTCAAATTCCAGCGGGCGAGGCAATTCGCCTCTTGCCGCACAAGCCACCTCTTTACTATTGTCACAACCGAGCAAGAAACAGGAGTCCGGGGCGTTGGGCGTAGTGATACCGCTGGAAGACAATAAAAACAAACAGGCGTCCGTGAAGCCGCTCGTCGGGCTCACGGCGTCGGACATGGAGCGGGTCAACCAGCTTATTCTTTCCAAGGCGGGCTCCGACGTGCAGATGATTCCGGAGGTCGCCAACCACCTGATTTCCTCGGGCGGCAAGCGCCTGCGGCCGATGCTGACGCTCGCCGCCGCTTCGATGTTCGGCTATGACGGCGACGCGCATGTCAAGCTCGCGACTAGCGTCGAGTTCATGCATACGGCGACGCTTCTGCACGACGATGTGGTCGACGAAAGCGATCTCAGGCGCGGCAAGTCGACGGCGCGGACGATCTGGGGCAACCAGGCGAGCGTGCTCGTCGGAGACTTCCTGCTCGGGCAGGCCTTCCGCATGATGGTGGATGTCGGTTCGTTGGATGCGCTCGACGTGCTGTCAACCGCCGCATCGGTGATCGCGGAGGGTGAAGTTCTCCAACTCTCCGTGGCCAAAAACATGGAGACCACCGAGGACGACTATCTGCAGGTGATCCGCGCCAAGACGGCCGCGCTTTTCGCCGCGGCCTCCGAGGTCGGCCCCATCGTTGCGGCTGCGAGCAAGGCCGATCGCAACGCGCTGAAGTCCTACGGCATGAATCTCGGCCTCGCCTTTCAACTCGTCGACGACGTTCTCGACTATGGTGGCTCGTCGAGCGATCTCGGCAAGAATGTCGGCGACGACTTCCGCGAGGGCAAGATCACGCTGCCGGTCATCCTCTCCTATCGTCGCGGCACGCCGCAGGACCGCGCCTTCTGGCGCGAAGCCATCGAAGGCGGCGCCAGCGATGCGGCCAATCTCGAAAAGGCGCTCGGCCTCATCCACCGCTACGGCGGGCTGACCGATACGATTGCGCGCGCCCAGCACTACGGCACGATCGCGCGCGATGCGCTCGCGCCCCTGCCGGCTTCCCCCTGGAAGTCGGCGCTAACCGAGGTGATCGATTTCTGCATCGAACGGGTGAGCTGAGCCGCACATCAGCGTTTCCTTGAGGAATTTCTTGCCGGGCTGCGCCAAAAAAGCCATTCTGTTTTTTGAGACTTGCGTCCGGATCTTCCAATCGACTCCGCAGCAATGAGCGATGGCGCAATGCGCCGGACCCTCGGCAACGAAAGGTTTGATATGCGGCAGAACAAACTCCTTCGCCTTCTCAGCGGCGCGGCAATGCTGGCCCTCGTGGCGACGACCGGCAGCCATTACGCCTTCGCTGAAGAAGCGACTGCGGTCGAGGACGCCGAACCTTTCGACCTCAGGAGCGCAAATACCTTCGCCGGCGCCTTCCTGGCGGCGCGGACGGCCGACGTCGATCGCGACTATGCGATGGCGGCAGACCTCTACCGAATCGCATTGCAATTCGAGCCGGACAACCGGGACGTCAAGCAGCGCCTGATGATCACGCTGTTGATCGGCGGCGAATTCGATGAAGGCGTCAAGATTGCCGAGGAGCTGAAATCCGATCGGGCCGTCGAACGGATCACCACGATCGTGCGCGCGATCGACGCGATCCGCAAACGCGAATACCGCACGGCGCAGAAGCTGCTGAAATATGAAGGCCCCAACGACCTCGACCGTTTGATGAGCACTCTGCTCTCCGCCTGGGCGAAATTCGGTCAGGGCAGACCGAAGGAAGCGCTTGCGCAGATCAAGGCGCTCGACGGGCCGGAATGGTTCCGGGTGTTCAAGAACTATCATGCCGGAGCGATTGCTCTGGCCGCCGGCGACAAGGCGACGGCGCGTGCGCGGCTGAACGACGCCATTCTAGACCGGGAAGGCGGAGGTGCCGCGCCGGACACCTTCATGCGTGCGGTCGAGGCGCTGGCGCGCTTCGAGGCGCGCGAGGGCAACAAGCAGAAGGCGCTCGATACGGTCTCAGTCGGCGAGAACCTCGTCAACAATTACACCCCTCTCGAGGCGCTCAGGAAGAGCATCGAAGACGGCAAGCACCAGGAGCAGCAGGTGCGCACGGCCGTGCAGGGCGCGGCTGCCGTGCTTTTCTCGATCGGTGGCGCGCTCAACCGCGAGGGGGCCGAGGACATCGTATCGCTCTACCTGCAGACGGCGCGCCGGCTCGATCCCGGCAGTGCTGATGTCCTGGTGATGCTGGGAGGCATTGCCGAAAACCTGAAGAAGGAAGATGAGGCAATCGCACTTTACAAGAGCGTGCCGGAAGACTCGCCGATGCGCCGCGTCTCGGAACTGCAGCTGGGCCTCGCCCTTGCCGGCATCGGCAAGGTCGACGAGGCGAAGAAGCATCTGCAGGGGCTGATCGAACTCGATCCCAAGAACATCCGCAACTATCTTGCCTATGGCAGCGTGCTTTCCGATGCCAAGGCCTACAAGGAAATGGGCGAGCTTTACGACCGCGCGGTCGAGGCGATCGGGCCGGTTCCGAACCGCAGCGACTGGACCGTCTTCTTCCAGCGCGGAATTGCTTACGAGCGCCAGAAGCTCTGGGAGAAGGCAGAGCCGAATTTCCGCAAGGCTCTGGAGCTCAATCCCGACCAGCCGCAGGTTCTGAACTATCTCGGCTACTCCTGGGTCGACATGAACATCAACCTCGAAGAGGGCTTGGAGATGATCCGCAAGGCGGTCGAGCTCAAGCCCGACGACGGTTACATTGTCGATTCGCTCGGCTGGGCCTATTTCCGCATGAACCGCTTCGACGAGGCGGTGGACGAGCTCGAGCGTGCGGCGGAGCTGATGGCCGGAGATCCGACGATCAACGATCACCTCGGCGACGCCTATTGGCGGGTCGGACGCAAGCTCGAGGCGGTGTTCCAATGGAACCAGGCGCTGGAGTTGGAGCCTGAGGAAGCGGAAATCCCGAAGATCAAGGCAAAGATCGAAAACGGACTGCCGCTGCTCGAGCAGAACGTTCCGGCCGCGGCGGATGCCAAGGAGACCCTGCCGAAAAAGGGCGCCGCGGAAACCGCCGCATCGGACAAGAAATCTTGATAGAATGCGGGCTGGCGACCTCTCCGGCTTCGCACTGAACTGTGCGGCGCCGGCCAAAATCAATCTGGCGCTGCATGTCGTCGGCCAGCGTGCCGACGGCCACCACCTACTCGAAAGTCTGGTCACCTTCGCCGATCACGGCGACCGAGTGGGCTTGGCGCCGGCGGAGACTGACCGCTTCACGGTCTCGGGCCGCTTCTCGCTGGATTTGCCGACCTCGGCTCATGACCGTGATGGCAATCTGGTCCTTCGCGCACGCGATCTCCTGCGCCGGGAACTTGCCGGGCGAGGAGCAGCCGCTGGCCCGGTTCATCTACATCTCGAAAAAAACGTACCTATCGCCTCCGGCATTGGCGGGGGCTCGGCAGACGCCGCAGCGGCGCTCAAGGGGCTGCTTGCGCTCTGGAATGCCAGCATCAAGCCCGAGAGGCTGAATGAGCTCGCCCTCGAGCTCGGTGCCGACGTGCCGATGTGTCTGGAAGGCCGGGCACTTCTGGCAAAGGGAATCGGCGAAGTGATCACCCCGCTCGCCGATCTGCCGTCCTTCTCCATCGTGCTCGCCAACCCGCTCGTCGCCGTGTCAACGCCGATGATCTTCAGCATGCTTGCCAGAAAGGCGAACCCACCGCTGGCGCTACCGCAAGGCATTGAAACGACCGAGGAGTGGCTGAGCGCTCTGGCCGGCATGCGTAACGACCTGGAACCGCCGGCGCGGACCCTGGAACCTGCGATCGAACACGTGTCCGACGCCCTGAGCGCGGCGGGCGCAGACCTCGTGCGCATGTCCGGTTCGGGCGCCACCTGCTTCGGCCTGTTCAGCAGCGACGAAGCGGCGGCTGCGGCTGCACGGCGTATTTCCGCCGCTCATACGGGGTGGTACGTTCTAGCCAGCCGCACCGCCGGAAAAAGAGGATAAGGCCAGATGCCGGGCATCGACGAGACTCGCCGCTTCATTCCCGTCGGCATCGCCGTCCTGACCGTCTCCGACACGCGCACACGCGCGGACGACAAGTCCGGCGATACGCTCGAGGCGCGGATCCGCGAAGCGGGTCATCTCCTCAAAGCGCGCGCAATCGTCCCGGACGAGCGGCAGAAGATCTTCGACCAGGTGAAAGCCTGGACGCTCGACCCCGAAATCGACGTCGTCATTACCACCGGCGGCACAGGCTTCACCGGTCGCGACGTGACACCGGAGGCGCTGGAGCCGCTCTTCGAAAAGCGCATGGACGGCTTTTCCGAGGTCTTCCACCGCATCTCCTATGACAAGATCGGCACATCGACGGTCCAGTCTCGAGCAACCGGCGGGGTTGCCAACGCGACTTTTGTCTTCGTGCTTCCCGGCTCGCCCGGGGCCTGCAAGGATGCATGGGATGGAATCCTAAAACAGCAGCTCGATTACCGGCACATGCCATGCAATTTCGTCGAGATCATGCCACGGCTCGACGAGCACCTGAAGCGCAGCTGAGGAGGCCTGTTCCCTTTGGAACAGCCGCCGGCGGAAAGAGCCGCTACATTTTTCCCGTTAGCTTCGAGCGAAGCGGCCGCAGCAGGCAGCGACTCTCCGCTTTGAACGAATGCGACGACGCCTCTTTCCCGGATATGTTGGGAAACAGGAGACATACAACATGCATGCCATTTGGAAAGGGGCGTGCATGGCAAAGACATTTCGCGAAAAAGATGATTTAAGCGTTGACTCGGGGGTGCCGAAAGGCACACCCCTATTCCGTGTTGGCCCGGCTTTTTACCGGCCCGATTCAGGCGCGCTCCGCCATCCGGTGGCTTTGCGCAACCCAGGCCGGAACGAGTTCGGTCCCAAGCTTGCACACCGAACGCGCATTGGCGATATCGCTCAACCGCATATCGGCACGCGCCATTGCGACGGCGTCGAGCTTGCGCATCAAGAACCCAGCCTCGAGCGGAGGCGCCCTCCTCGACAGGCGGCTGAGCAGAGGCCGCTTGTGCACTCTCGATGGAGAAAAGCGCGCCGGGGCCTTGTTGAGCGAGACATATTCGAGGAGCTCGTCGACCCAGCGGCCAAGAGGGCGGGCGCCCGGCTCGAGCAGCATCAGCCACTCGCCACGTGCCGAGCGCAGGACATCGACGAGGTCCCAGTCGAGGCAGAAGCGACAGCCGGCGGCGTCGGCGACATGCATCGAGCCGTCCTTGGAACCGTGATCGAGAATAATGACGTCGCTGACGAGCCCTTCCACGGCACCCGTTACAAGGGCGGAAAGCGTTTGCGCTAGCTCCGCTTCGCTGTCCCGCGTTTCCATAATGATCGTCAGCATGGCCGTTCCTAGCGTATTGCAGAGGAAAATACCACAAGATTACAGGGGCAAAGCCAATCGCCTCGCTCCGATTGCGCGACCGAATAATTTTGTTCTTGCTTTGTTCCATTACCTGCGCTAGGAAAATAATCAGAACGGAACAGAGTCGCCAATCGGTTCGAGGAGATTTCCATGAACGAACTGTCTCAACTCAGGCAGGGCGCGTTTGCGCCGGGCAACAGCGCCGAGATCGCCGACTCCATTGCGACCGGAAGCGGCATCAGGATCGATGTCGATCGCCGCCGCGGGCGCGGCGCCGGCCTCAACATGTCAGGGCGTTTCGAGCCCGTAACCCGTGAAACCTTCGACGACGGCTGGCAGACCATCAAGGATCTGCCGCCCTTCATAACGGAGGTCCAGATCGAGAAGCCCCGGTCGGTCATCACCCGCAACGAATCCCCCGACATCCCTTTCGACCGCTCAGTAAATCCTTATCGCGGCTGCGAGCATGGCTGCATCTATTGCTTCGCGCGGCCCACCCATTCCTATATGGGTCTCTCTGCGGGCGTCGACTTCGAATCCAGGCTGTTCGCCAAGCCGGACGCCCCGCGCCTGCTGGAGCGAGAGCTGGCGCGGCCGGATTACAAGTTGCGGCCGATCGCGATAGGCACCAATACCGATCCCTATCAGCCGATCGAAAAGGAATGGCGCATAATGCGCCAAATACTCGAAGTGCTCCAGGCGGCCAACCACCCGGTGATGATTGTTACCAAATCGGCCATGGTGACGCGCGACATCGATCTGCTTGCACCGATGGCGGAAAAGGGTCTCGCGCGTGTCGGCATTTCGGTGACCACCCTCGACCGGAAGCTTGCACGCACTATGGAGCCCAGGGCCTCGACGCCGGCCAAAAGACTTGAGGCGATGCGCGCGGTATCCGAGGCCGGTATTCCAACGGCTGTCCTGGTTGCGCCGGTCATTCCCGCCTTGAACGACCACGAAATCGAACGCGTACTGGACGCGTCCAAGGCGGCCGGCGCTGCCGAGGCCAGCTATGTGCTCCTGCGCCTGCCGCTGGAGGTGAGCCCACTGTTTCGGGACTGGCTGTTGAGAAATTATCCTGATCGCTACAGGCACGTGATGTCGCTGATCCGCTCGATGCGCGGCGGCAAGGACTATGACGCGGAGTTCGGCAAGCGGATGAAGGGCGCCGGCCCCTATGCCTGGCAGATCGGCCGGCGCTTCGAACTCGCCGCCAAGCGGCTTGGCCTCAATCTCACGCGCCGCCAGCTGCGCAACGATCTCTTCGTGCCCCCACTCGGAATGGGCATGCAATTGTCGCTGCTTTGAGGTCGCCGCGCATCTCCGGGGCACCGAGGCGGCAACGGACGGCAGCTCTCACGCGGGCGCCGCTTCGCCGCCCAGCTTATCGGACGCGCAAGATCAATGTCTTTGTCCTCAAATCGAGGTCAATTCACGGAGACATGCAGTAGGTGGTTAGAGCGACATAACCGCGTCCGGTGGGACGCATGTCGCCGTGAGCGCAGACAGGATTTCAGCTCCGGCGTCCTCCCGCCTCAGGATGACGCTGGTTTTCCTCCCGGTCACCGCCGCACTCGTGCCGGGGGGCTTGAAGGGAATCGGGCGGATATGCGAGGGTCCCCCGCATGTCACGTCGCAAACCGCCCGATTCCCCTCTTTTTCCTCTCCATCCGGTGGTCCCGGATTTCGCTCTCGAACTGGCGGCAAAGCGGGACGGCTTCTGGCCCGTTGCCGGTGCCGATGAGGTCGGCCGCGGGCCGCTCGCGGGTCCGGTGGTCGCTGCCGCAGTCATCCTCGATCCCGATGCGGTCCCCGACGGTCTCAACGACAGCAAGCTCCTGAGCGCCGAGCAACGCGAAGCGTTGTTCGACCGGATCATGGCCACGGCCACGGTCTCAATCGCGTCCTCTTCGGCGAGGCACATCGATGCCACCGATATCCTCAAGGCCAGCCTCGACGCCATGCGCCGGGCGATTTGCGGTCTGGCGACAGCGACGCGCTTCGTCCTGATCGATGGGCGCGATGTGCCTCAGGGGCTTTCCTGTCACGCAAAGGCGATCGTCAAAGGCGATTCCCGCTCCGTTTCGATCGCTGCCGCATCAATCGTCGCGAAGGTTACGCGCGACCGCATGATGGCGCGCGCCGATGCGACCTTTCCTGCCTATGGCTTTGCCCTGCATGCCGGCTATGCAACGGCGAAGCATCGCACCGCGATCGACAGCCATGGCCCATGCTCGCTGCACCGCATGACCTTCCGCCCCTTCCGGCAGGTCTGAGGGCGATCGCTTACGGCAGGACTCCATAAAGCGAAGACTTTTAAGAGCGGCGGCAAGAAGATCCTCAATCCGCTATAAGTCGACGGCAATGCAGATTCGCTGCGGGGGAAGGTATCACCGGCACTGGCTTGCGGAAGCGGACTAATGTTCAACCGGCGTCATCGCCAGCCGCGATCTGCCGGATCGTCCGGTTAAGCCCAGCCCGTTCGGCAAGCAGCTGGCGCGCCGTCGGCGTCACGCGGCCGAGGAAGCATAATTCCAATCTTTGCGGTGGAAATGAACCAGCCCACGCAGACCGCCCCGATTGCGCCTGACCAACGTCCGCAAAGTCCTGCATGGCAGACATTTTACAATGGGCTTCTTGACACGCTCTCCAATAGAAAAGCCCCGCCGAAGCGGGGCTCTCTAACCGACGAGCCGGAACCCGATCTCAGTTCAGGCGCGACTTGACCTCGCCAATCGCCTGCTTGAAGAGCGCTTCCTGTGCGCCGGAATCGGCCTTCGCCACCAGAACCTTCTCCGCGGCGCTGATCGCAAGGTCGACGGCGGCCGCGCGAACCGCGTTGATGGCATCGCTCTCGGCCTGCTTGATCTTCTGCTCGGAAAGTGCCGTGCGGCGAGCGACATATTCCTCGGTCTTCTGCTTGGCTTCCGCCGTCAGCATCTCCGCCTCACGTTGCGCGGCGGCGACGATGCTGGCCGCTTCCGCCTCGGCATCCTTGCGCTTGCGCTGGTATTCGGCAACCAGGCCCTGCGCCTCTTCGCGCAGTCGCTTGGCTTCCGCCAGCTCGTTGCTGATCTTGTCGGCGCGGGAATCGAGTGCGCCGGCGATCATGGCCGGAACCTTGAAATAGGCGATGAGAGCCAGGAACAGGATCAGGCTGACAAAGGCGTAGAAAGTCGCATCAAGAGCCATAATTGGCCGCTCCTCAGTTGCCCGCAGACGCCTTGACGGCGGCGGAAATCTCGGCCTTGGTGACGGTCCCGCCGATCAGTTGCGTAACGACGGCAGATGCCGTCTCTTCGGCAATCGCGCCAACGTCGGAAAGCGCCTTGGCCTTGACGTCGGCGATGCGCGTTTCGGCAGCAGCGATCTTCTTGGCGAGATCGGCCTCGACGGCGACCCGGTCGGCATTCGCCTTGTTCTTGGCTGCTTCGCGGGCGGTATCTGCAATCGAATGGCCCTTGGCCTTCGCGTTGGCCAAATCCTGCTCATATGCCGCAATGGCGGCATCGGCTTCACCTTTCAGGCGGGATGCCTCGTCGAGATCCTGCGCAATCCGGTCATGCCGCGTCTCGAGAATTCCGCCGATACGGGGAATGATGACCTTCGACATGAGGAGATAGAAAAGTCCAAACGTGATCGCAAGCCAAAGCAGCTGCGATGCGAAATGGCTCGAATCGAAGGGCGGGAACACGCCGGAGCCATGCTCACCTTCGTGGGCCACACCCGTTTCGGTGTGCACCTCACCGGTAGCAGCGGCATCGTGCGCTTCGGCGCCTTCGGTGGTGGTTGACTGGGCATAAGCCGCCGTCACAAACATGCTCACCTCCAGGTGCACTTCTACAGCGCCGCGCGTCTTATCAGACGTGCAAAAATCGCTGAAGCACTTTGAATTGCTGTATGTCTTCGCCCTTAAGTCGGGGTCGATTCAAGGAGACATGCAGTAGATATGCGTAGCCGCGGCCCTAGGACCGCGGCCGAAGCTCCAGCCGGAATTAGACGGCGAAGAGGAGGAGCAGGGCTACGAGCAGCGAGAAGATGCCCAGAGCTTCCGTAACGGCGAAGCCGAATACGAGGCGACCGAACTGGCCGTCAGCAGCCGACGGATTGCGCAGGGCGCCAGCGAGATAGTTGCCGAAGATGTTGCCGAGGCCGAGAGCCGTGCCGGCCATACCAAGGCATGCAAGACCTGCACCCAAGAACTTTGCTGCTTCCGCGTCCATGATTGACTCCTTCGAATGGTGTTGCGGCTTAGGATGCGCCCCCGGCGGCTCAAGCCGACCGGAAGCGAGCGACTGTTATTCCCTAGTGGCTTCCCGGGTGGACGGCATCATTGAGGTACATGCAGGTCAGCACCGCAAAGACATAGGCCTGGAGGAAGGCGACCAGGAATTCAAGACCGGTGAGAGCGACGGTCATGATGAGCGGCAGGACCGCGCCGCCGATGCCGAGCGCACCAAAAGCGCTGAGCGAGGCGACGAAGCCTGCGAAGACCTTCAGCGTGATATGGCCGGCCAGCATGTTGGCGAAGAGACGGACCGAGAGGCTGATGGGACGGGAAAGGAACGAGATGACTTCGATCGCGATCACCAGCGGCAGAAGTGCGCCCGGCACACCATGAGGCACGAAAAGCTTCAGGAAACCTAGACCGTGCTTGTAGAAGCCGTAGAGGATCACCGTGCCGACCACGAAGACGGCAAGGGCAAAGGTCACGATGATCTGGCTGGTGACGGTGAAGAAATAGGGAAACATGCCGAGCAGGTTCGCCGTCAGGATGAACATAAACAGCGAGAAGACCATCGGGAAGAATTTCATCCCGTGGCTGCCAGCACCCTCGCGAAGCATCGACGCGATGAACTCGTAGGACATCTCTGACACCGACTGCATGCGCGTCGGAATCAGACCGCGCTGCGAGGTGGTGAGATAGAGAAAGCCCGCAGCAGCGCCGACGGTCGCGACCATGAACAACGATGCATTGGTGAAGGAAAAGTCAATTCCGCCAATCTCGATCGGGACAATCTTGTTGACCAGGAACTGGTGGGTCGGATCGTTTGACACCGCGCTTCTCTTTCGTTCTGCCCGCCCGCAAGCGGAAACCGTGCTCTTCCAGACGACACCTCAGGCGCCGTCCCCGTCCTTCGTTTCACTCTCAGGGCCACGCCCACTCTGGTCGGGCTTAGCCACCAGACCGGCAGAACGAAGCACGTTCAATATGCCGGCACAGAACCCGAGCAGCAGGAGGACGATCATGCCCCACGGCCCTGTACCCGCAAAATGGTCCAGAAGATAGCCCAGAAACGCCCCGACAACGATGCCGGCGATGAATTCGCCCGAAAGCTTCATCGCCTCTGCATAGCCTTTGCGGCTTTCCGCGCTGCGCAGCTCCGCCTTGTCCGAAGTATCCGTCCGCCTGGACGCGATGTCCTCGCCAAGACGCTTCAGCCGCGCCTCGATACTCTCTTCCGGCTTCTCCGTCACATGGCTCCCCTTTGCAGCCTCACGCGGTGTAAACGCGATCACGGTCATACAAACGGCCGGCAATCGCCACGTTCGGCCCCTTTTGAAGTCGCGCGCAACATAGTTTTAGGCTTCTGCATAGTCAAGGCATGGAACAGCATTGGGGGTGGACAATATTTTTCAGCTTTTTCAACAGGTTAGCTATATTTTGGAGCACCTGCGGCAAAGCGGCACTGGGAATCGTCGCCTTTCGGGCGGTCTCAGTGGTAACCCGAGCCTTCAGCGTCGGCGTCCTATCAGCCGATTTTCAGGAGACAAGCGGCCGGTCGCTATCCGGAGCCCGGGAATCGATCAGCTCCAGCCGCCGCCGTAGGTCCGGTAGAAGATGTGCAGTCCGATCCGGCCGACGCGCTTCATCGTCCTGGCCCAGGCGGGGTTCACATAGGTGGCGTGGTAGTGCGTCGCGGAGCCGACTTCCGGCAGCCAGATCTTGCCCGCCGTTACGGCCATCGCCACTTCCTTGGCTGCCTTCCAGTGGGAACGCGAATAGATCAGATCGCGGATCATGTCGCAGGCGAAGGAAAACTGACAGCGGTTGCGCCAATTCTTGTTCTGGTAGACCACACCGCAGATGGTTTTCGGATAGGTGGGGTTGCGGACGCGGTTGAGGATCACCTGGGCGACTGCCGCTTGTCCTTTCAGTGGCTCGCTGCGGGCTTCGAAATAGATGCCTTCTGCCAGGCAGGTCTGTTCTTCCTTGTTGAAGACGGTCGGCGGCAGGGCGGTCGCTGCCCAGGCATGATCATCGGGAGCGATGTCTGGAATGAAGCGCCCGCCATGTTCGTCGTCCCTAAGAATCGAATCGAAGGGCGATTCGCGCGCATAGTCCGGATCGGCCGGGACATAGGCGGTGGCGAGAATATCGGCCTTGTCGTTGGTCACCAGCTTTGCGAGCATCGGCGAAACGCCCCGGTCGGGCGTCGGCGGCTGTTTCCGGTAGAAGGCCGTGGCGATCTCGATCTCCTTGCCTTTGATCTTCGGCTTCGCAAAGACCATTCTTTCCGCACCGTCGAAATCGGGTTCGATCAGCGAACTCGTGCGCTGAAGGATCGACCCGGCGCTGAAGTCCTTCGGCGGCGTCACGGGGCTGACGGCGACGACGCGGCCCTTCTTCAGCTTGCGGGTGACGCGATTCTCATCGGGCGTTCCTCCCTGCCGCTTGGATTCCGCCGTCAGCGCCACGCGGCTGCCATCGGGCAGCGTGATGCCGGCGCCTCCGTCGAGAGCACCGGTCGTGACCGGATCGGAGAACACCATCTCGGCCTCATGCACCGAGCCCGCCGGCGACGGCGTCATGTACATTCGCCAGCGCTCGCCGCCGCGGTTGATGCCGGACAGGAAGGTAGCCAGGTCCGAATAGGCGACGGCCGAGGGAAAGCCGAGGAAAATGGCAAGCCCAATGGTCGCCGGGGCGCGCCAGACCGGGAACATGCGAAACTTGCGGCTCGACTGACGACTCTTACGCACCGTACGGCTCCACGCAACTCTTACTCGGGCGCGCGTTCTCGCAAGCCGGCCGGAGGCCGACGGCACGATGCCACGCGAGGACGCCAAAGTTTCGAAGCGATCGGACGGCCTGCCGGGACCGCTTCCTTCGAGTTTTGAAGATGAAGCATTAACCTTGATGTTTGGTTAATGCAGACCTGCCGGGGGGACAGGCCGCTTCGGCACGCGCGATCAAATGATCACGTGCGAGCCGAGTTCGACGACGCGGTTCGTCGGCAGGCGGAAATAGTCCGATGGATCGATGGCCGCATTGGCGAGGGCGATGAACAGCCGGTCCTGCCAATGCGGCATGCCGGATTCAGCGTCCGGTACGAGCTTGCGGCGGCCGAGATAGAACGACGTAGACATGATGTCGAACTTGATGCCCGACTTGCGGAAGAGACCCAGCGCCTGCGAAACGTTCTGCGTCTCCATGAAACCGAACTTCATCTCGAGCAGGGCGAAGCGTTCCGACAGCTGCCGAACGCTGACACGCTGTTCTTTTGGTATTTTGGGCGTGTTGGCTGTGCGGATCGTGAGGATGAAGTTCTGCTGATGCAGTACATGATTGTGCTTGATGTTGTGCAGGAGTGCGGCGGGCGTTGACTCCGGATCGCTCGTCAGGAACATCGCCGTGCCCGGCACGGTTACTGGCGCATGTTCGCTCTCGCGTTCGACGGATTTGATGAAGCTCGCGAGAGGCACGTCTATCCGGCGGGTCTTGGCCTGGAGAATTCCCGTGCCGCGCCTCCAGGTCCACATGATGACGGTGAAGGTCGCCGCGATCATGATCGGCACATAGCCTCCGTCATGAACTTTCAGCATGTTCGCGCCGAGAAAGACGAGCTCCAGCAAGAAGAGCGGCAACAGCGCGACTGCGGCGCCGGCAGCGGACCAGTTCCAGCGGGCGCGAAGGAATTCGAATGCAAGGCAGCTCGTGACCAGCATCGCACCGGTGACCGAAATGCCGTAGGCCGTCGCCAACGACTCGGACGAGCCGAAAACGAAGACAAGCACAATGACGCCGAACATTAAGAGCGTATTGACGTTCGGCAGGTAGATCTGGCCCGTTTGAGTCTCGGACGTATGGAAGATCGCCATGCGTGGCAGGAAGCCGAGATGGATCGCCTGGCGCGTCAGCGAAAAGGCGCCGGTGATCACTGCCTGGCTGGCAATGATCGTCGCCGCCGTCGCAAGAACGACCATGGGAAGCAGCGCCCATTTCGGAAACATCAGGAAGAACGGATCGGAGATCGCCGCCGGATTCTTGAGGACAAAGGCCCCCTGCCCGAGATAGTTCAAGGTCAGCGCCGGAAAGACCACGCTGAACCAGGCCAGCTGGATCGGGCGCCGACCGAAATGGCCGAGGTCGGCATAGAGCGCTTCGGCCCCGGTGACGGTCAGGAATACGGCGCCGAGAACGACGATGCCGACATAGCCCTCACCAAAGAGGAAACTCACCGCGTAGAGCGGATTCAAGGCCGTGAATATCGACAGGTCGTCGGCGATGTGCATGAGCCCGGCCACGCCCATGGAAAGGAACCAGACAAGCGTGATCGGCCCGAAGAATTTGGAAACGGCCCCAGTCCCCTTGGACTGGACGGCAAAGAGGGCGAGCAGGATGAGGACGGCAATGGGGATCACATAATCCGAAAGGGCCGGCGTCACCAGCTTCAATCCCTCGACGGCCGAGAGAACCGAAAGCGCCGGGGTGATCATTGCGTCCCCAACGAAGAGCGCCGCCCCCGCAACCCCCATGAAGAAGAGGATAGGGGCATGACCATTGGCCGTCTTCATCAGGAGAGCCAATAGCGACAGCGTTCCGCCTTCCCCTTGGTTGTCGGCCCTCAGCAGGAACAGCACGTATTTGATCGTCACGATGATCGTCAGCGACCAGATCATCAGCGAAATGACCCCGATGATCTCCGCCTCCGTAACGCCGTTTCCCGCGACCGGCCGCAACGCCTCCCGCAGCGCGTAGAGCGGGCTCGTACCGATATCTCCGTAGACGACGCCGACGGAGCCGAGCGCCAATGCGAGCAGGCGACGCGTATTCTCGGAATCCGGCACGGCAGGGGCAGACAGTTCAGACATGGGCGTTCAACAGGCTCTTAGAGCCAGCCTTTCCACCGAAAGAACAAGGGAAACATCGCAGAAGGGAGCACGGCTCGACATGCCGTGCATTCGGCCCAGCCATTGCGGCATGTGGATATCCCGGCGGTTCCGCCGTCGCGAGCGCGGCAGCCTTCCCGTGGGCGCAATATCCTGTGATCATAGAGCCGCCTTTTCGATGCGGCCGGCGCGGCGAACCAAATGGGATCCCGCCGATCAGCCGCCACAGGACTTTGACTATGCCGTTGCGCCCGTCAGACCGCTGCCGCGGCACTCGGCGGATGGCGTAAAGAACGTCTCCGGCGGCCGGTGCCGTGCAGCCGCCCTCGCGGGAAGCGGCATGGCATATGGCACAATGCTCGCTCAAAATCAATGATAATTTGCTGCGCCGCAGCACGCCCATGGAGAGAAACAGCACGGTCGGGCAGTTCCCCAGCCGCAACTCCGTTTCGATCAAGGCGTTGCGGCGACGTGTGCCGGAGGGCTAGCTATTCGAAAACAATGTTCGGCATGGCGCGGCTCTTGTCCTGCCGTGCCGCCGAAACCTGGTCCCAGGCTTTTGCAGCGATGTCGCGGAAGATCCGCGCAACCTCGCCGTCCGGCTCGGAAGCCACCAGCGGCGTTCCGGCGTCGGAGGTTTCGCGGATGGCCATAGTCAGGGGGACCTCCCCGAGGAAGGGCACGCCGATGCGTTCGGCTTCCTTGCGTGCACCGCCATGGCCGAAAATGTCGTAGCGCTTGCCGGTGTCGGGCGCGATGAAATAGCTCATATTCTCGACGATGCCGAGCACCGGTACCTCGACCTTGCGGAACATGGCCAGTCCCTTGCGGGCATCGACGAGGGCCAAGTCCTGGGGGGTCGAGACGATGACGGCTCCGGCAAGCGGCACTTGCTGGGCCATGGTCAGTTGCGCGTCGCCGGTGCCGGGCGGCATGTCGACGACGAGCACGTCGAGTTCGCCCCAGGCGACTTCGCGCAACATCTGCAGGAGCGCGGACTGGATCATCGGTCCGCGCCAGATCATAGCGACCTCTTCGTCGACGAGGAAACCCATCGACATTACCTTCAGGCCGTAGTTTTCCATCGGCCGGATGAGCCGGCCCTCGATCTGCTGCGGCCGGCCGGAAATCTTCAATAGGCGCGGCATCGACGGTCCGTAGATATCGGCATCGAGAAGGCCGACCTTGAGGCCATTCGCCTTGAGCGCCAAGGCGAGGTTCACCGAGGTCGTCGACTTGCCGACACCGCCCTTGCCCGATGCAACGGCTATGATGGCCCCGACGCCGGGTATCCCGGTCTTCGCCGGCGTTCCGCCCGCCGGCCGCTGACCATGCGGCTGTCCGGACGGGGGCGCCGGTCGCGGCCGCTCGACCGGTGCGGCCTTTGGTGCCGCCTTGCGGTCGGCGGTCAGCGCGACCATTGCGGCCTTCACGCCCGGGATTTCGCGCACCACCCGCTCGGCGGCGGCGCGCATCGGTTCGAGTTCCTTCGCCCGCTCTGCCGGCACGGTGATCGAGAAATACGCCTTGCCGTCCGAAATGAAGACGTCGGAGACGAGGCCGAGCTCGACGATATTGCCCTCCATGTCGGGGCCGCGAACGCTCCGCAGCTTTTCAAGAATCATTTCCCTGGTCACGTCCGGCATGTCGCCCTCTCGTCTCTTCCTCGCGAACAGCGCGACGCCCTGACGGGGGCGCAAAGGCCACTGTAACGCTTTGGACTCCTGCACAATTTATCCGCAAATCGGATTCGATTTAAGATCATGCAACAGATAATCGAGGCGGGGCGCTTCGCCAATTGCGACAGACAATTAAATGAGGGCCGCCAGCCGAAGGCCTTGTGTCCGTACATCCGGGATCACAGGCGATCGGCGGCGGCCCTATTCTTCGCGACCTTCGTGGGCGCTGTCTTATTATGGTCCCCTCTGGACACGACAAAGAGAATGCAGGATGCGTGCCAACTTCGCCGGCACACAATATCTCCTGCCATTTCAATGGGCTAACAAAGGCTTGCAGCAGGTGAGCGGAAGTGTTGCGCTTAAATTCCATGCATGCCCACCCTTTAGGCACGACATCAGCGCGACAATTGAGCAGACCGTTTGCGCTGCCCCCTTTCCGTGCGGCCGAAAAGCCGGCGGAAACCAGCGTCAGCTGATGTAGCCCTTCTTCATCGCCTTGACGACCGCCTGCGTGCGGTTCACGGCGTCGAGCTTCTTGGTGACGTGATTGAGGTAGTGATTGACGGTGTGCTCCGAGAGGCCGAGTATGCCGGCGATTTCCGCGCTCGTCTTGCCGGCCGCCGTCCAGCTCAGGCATTGAATTTCCCGCTCGGAGAGCGCCGTATTGGCGCTTTTCCAGACAGAACCGATTTCGGCCAGGCGATTGTAGACGTGGATTGCGATCATCTGCAGCTCCATCGCCGCCGTCATCGGCAAATCCACTTCCGGCCCCATAAAAATGACCGCGCCGCGACCGCCCTCGGCGTCGTGCACGGGAAAATAATTCGCCTGAAAGATGCCATTCTCACGCAGCATGGCAATGTAATCTGCGGCCGATGCCGGCTTGCCGCCCTCCTGCTCCCACTCCTTGAGTGTGATCTCGAACGGCATCGTTGTCTCCCGCAAACGTCGCACGCCCGTGCTGAAGCGCAGCGTCGACAGGCTGTCATACTTGTTGAGCAGTTCGGCCGGCATATTGGAGATCACCGTGGCAGTGGAGAGCCGCTCCACATCGATGGCGGGAATCGAGCAAATGAGGAATGTCCTGAAGCCGAAGATCTGCGTGATCCGCCGCATATAGCGGATGATATCGAACTGGGTCTCAAGCCCTGCGATTTCGGGCGCGAAATCACCGCCCCGGGGGAGATCGACGTCATGCATCCCGGTCGTCATCGTATCTTGCATTCGCGCGTTCCATGACAATCATCAATTTTCAAATAGCCCGAGCCCGCGACCATTGCCAACCGCTGATCGACAATCATCGCCTCTCCCTCGCAAAAGGCTGTGTATTTCGCGCTTACGGCCAAAGCATCCCCCTTTTTCTAGGGGAGCGCACCGAGACGGCGGCTTGGCCAAGCTCGGGACCCGTCAATTTTTCCACTCGCGTGGCGAATCCAACGGTTCCTGAGTCTAGTTGATCAGGCCCGCACGCATTGCCTTGGCGACGGTCTGGACACGATTGACAGAGTCCAATTTGCGAGTCGCACGGTTCAGGTAGTGGTTCACCGTATACTCGGACAGCGCCATGATGCGGGCCATCTCGACCGTCGTCTTGCCGGCAGCGGCCCAGCGCAGGCATTCGATCTCGCGCCGGGAAAGGCTAGCCGCGCCCCGCCTGTCGCGACTACTGACCTCGGCCCAGCGGCCATAAAGAAACCCGGCCCACAGGTTGAGGGCCTGCAGCTCATCGTTGGAGACGACCGGCCTGTCACCGCCGAAGGCGATGGCGCCACGATGTCCGGCGGGATCATGGACGGGCAGGTAGACACCGCGCGGCATGTTGGCCTCCTCGAACACGCTGACAGCGGCATCGCCTTTGCCGTCCAGCCGTCTGCGCGCCAGCTGATGCGCATCGTAGGTGAAGGGAATCGTGCTGCGCCGCAGCTTTTGAATGACCGGACTACCATCCATCAGACGAGCGCCGTCATAGCGCCGGAAAAACTCCGAGGGCCACGTCGTCAGCGGCGCCTGCGCGGCAAGGCTGTGGCATCCGGAATCCGGAACGGCCAGCACCGTAAAGCCGCGGAAGCCGTAGGCATCAGATATCTGGTCGAGAACGCGCTTGACTTCATCTTCGCTGTCGAGCGATCCGGCCACGGAACGGCCATTCGGGAGCATTAGTGAGGAAATGTCAGCGCTGAAATCAATCATCTTCCGCTCGCCTCCCGCACCTGCACGTCGCATTGCGTGCTGATTGCCTTCGCCATCATGACCTGTCAGAACCTCTGCCCGCCGCCCGCAGTCATCGCAGCCGTTAAGCACCAGGACGTGTGGTGCTGCGAACCGCGCCTGTTCGATGGCACAACCACTCGTAGCGGTAGCCTGACGACCGGAAGCTAACGATCCACGGCCGCCTCGTCCAGTCGAAACTTCTAATTTACCGTAAAGCGATCCGCCAGGCAGACTTTCGCTGGGCAACCCACGATGTCTCGCTCGATTTCAATTGGCTTGCCGCTGTTGCTGACCGCAAAGCCGTGGGACACTTTGCGGAACCTGCTCATCGTTCACCGCGGCCGGGGCCGAGCCGAATCCTGACCTCCTCCTCGATCTCTGCCGCGGCTTTGCGCACGTCCTTCGCCCAGATTGCCAATTGCGCCATGCTGACGCGGTAGGCGGGACCGGTTACAGAAATACCTGCAATAAGTTCATGCTCCGGTACGGCGATCGGCGCGGCCACGCAGCAGATCTCCGCCTCGTGTTCCTCGCAGTCGAATGCATGGCCGTCACGGCGAATCTCGTCGATTTCGACAAGCAAGGCGGCGACCGAGCGATGGGTGCGCGCAGTAAACGGACGGAATTCCATCCGCGCCGTGATTCGCCTCAGTTCGTCCGGCGGGAGCGAGGAAAGCGCCGCCTTACCGACGCCGGTACAATAGGCCGGCGAGGCCTTGCCGATCTGCGAGCTCATGCGCACCGCCTGTCGGCTTTCGACCTTGTCGACATAGATGATCTCCGTGTCCTGCAACACTCCGAGATGAACCGTCTCGCCGGTCAGCTCGTGCAGGCGCAGGAGATAGGGTTCTGCGATGTCGCGGAAGCGATTGCCGGACCAGGACCGATAGGCAAGCTTCAGCAGGCGAAGCCCGGGCTCGTAGGACAGGTCACGCCGCTGCACCAGCAGTCCCTCGTCGACCAAGTGGCCAAGCAGCCGGTGCAATGTCCCGCGCGGCTGGTGCACCGATTGAAGGATGTCCGTGAAGCGTTGCGGACCATCGGCCATCGCCACGACCTCGAGCACCGCCAGGGCCTTGCCGAGCGTACCGGTCACGGCCGCTTCTTTCTCCGGATTTTCCAGTTTGCTCCGCTCCATTCCGACCGCTTTCCGCCACCGCGTCACCTTGACAGGATAAAGCCACTGGCGCGATAATTCCAGAAAATAACACATCGTTCCACATAGCGGAACAATAGCCGCCGATGCGGCACCAGGGAGACCCTACCCCATGAGCTTGCCGAGCAGCCAGTTTCCCGACCTGTACGATTGTGGCGTGCTGGTCACCGGCGGCGGGTCCGGCATCGGTGCCGCGCTTGTGGAAGCTTTCCTGCGCCAGGGTGCGCGTGTCGCTTTCATCGATATCGCCGAAGAAGAGAGCCGCGCGCTTTGCGACAAGCTCGCCGCCGAAACGGGGAAACGGCCCGAATACATCGCCGCCGACCTGCGCGACGTAGAGGCGATCAGGAGGGCAGTCGCCGCCGCTGCCGCCGCCGTCGGCCCGATTCGCGTGCTCGTCAACAACGCCGCGCGCGACGACCGCCAGGCGCTCGACGATGTCACCGGGGCCAGCTGGGACGAAAGCCTGTCCGTCAACCTCAACCATCTCTTCTTCGCGAGCCAGGCGGTGGCGCCCCACATGCGACGCCAGGGCGGCGGATCGATCATTAACTTCTCGTCGATCGCCTTCATGCTGAACATGCCTGAGATTCCGGCTTATGCAACGGCGAAGGCGGGAATCATCGGGCTCACGAAATCGCTTGCGGGCAGGCTCGGTCCGGACAAGATTCGCGTCAATGCCGTTCTGCCCGGCATGATCGTCACGGAACGGCAGAAACGGCTCTGGCTCGACGATGCGGCGATCGCGCGGATGCAGGAGCGGCAATGCCTGAAGCGCATGCTGACCGCCGAGGACCTCGTCGGCCCCTGCCTCTTCCTGGCATCCGACTGTTCCGCGGCGATGACGGCGCAGGCCATGATTATCGATGGAGGCGTGTTTTGACGAGGCGAGGCTATTACGCCGCGGTGGATTGGGGAACGTCGAGTTTTCGGCTCTGGATCATCGGCCAGGATGGCAGCGTCCTTGCCGAGCGCCGAAGCGGGGAAGGCATGGCGACCGCGGCAAAAACCGGTTTCCAGCGGGTTCTCGATGCTCATCTTGCCGCCGTAGAGGCGCCCGACCATCTGCCGATCATCATCTGCGGCATGGCCGGTGCCCGCCAGGGCTGGCAGGAAGCCGGCTATCTGGAAACGCCGGCAAAGCTTGCGGCCATCCCCGGCAAGGCGATCGCCGTTCCGGACGTCGATCGTGACATACGCATCCTTCCCGGCCTCGCCCAGCGTGACGAGCGGCAGCCGGATGTCATGCGCGGAGAGGAAACACAGCTCCTCGGCGCAGCGGACGGTCTCGGTGGCGGCCGCCATCTCGTCTGCATGCCGGGTACCCACAGCAAGTGGGTCCGGCTCTCCGGCGAAACGGTCGAGGGTTTTTCCACCTTCATGACCGGCGAGCTGTTCGACGTCATCTCGCGCCACACAATTCTGAGCCATGCCGTGGCGGACGCAGATGCCGTGGCCGGCGACAACCCAGCCTTTGCCGATGCGGTGGCGCAGGCGCGGGAGAAGCCGGCATTAGCCACGAACCTGCTCTTTTCCGTCCGGGCGGGCCAGTTGCTCTACGGTCTGAGCGCCGCCGACGCAAGGGCGCGGCTGTCGGGCATGCTGATCGGCCTCGAGATTTCCGGTGCGCTTGCGACGGCCGGTTCCGTGGACGGCATCTGCCTTGTGGGCTCCGGCGGGCTCGGCGCGCTGTATCGTTCAGCGCTGGAGAGCCAGGGTTTTGCGCCCCGCCTCGTGGATGCTGACGAGGCTGTTCGGCAAGGGCTTTCGGCGGCCGCCCGGTTGATTTGGCCTCTCTGACGGAAAGACGAATATGGAACGCATTCCCTTGCCCCCGATGAAATATCCGCTGGTCGCCATCCTGCGCGGCTTGAAGCCCGAAGAGACGGAGAGCGTGGTCGGCGCCCTCGTCGAAACGGGCATCACGGCAATCGAAATTCCGCTCAACTCGCCCGACCCGTTCCGCTCCATCGAAACGGCGGTCAAGATGGCGCCGGCCGGCTGCCTGATCGGCGCGGGCACGGTGTTGACAACCGCGCAGGTGGACCAGCTTGCCGACGTCGGCGGTCGGCTGATGGTCAGTCCCAATGTCGAGCCGGCGGTCATACGGCTCGCCGCGGCCAGGGGCATGGTGACGATGCCCGGCGTCTTCACGCCGACCGAAGCATTGGCAGCGGCAAGTGCGGGCGCGAGCGGGCTGAAATTCTTTCCGGCCAGCGTGCTCGGCCCCGCGGGCATTCAGGCGATCCGCGCCGTGCTGCCGAAGGATATCGAGATCGCCGCTGTCGGCGGCGTTTCGGAAGCGAACTTCGCCGAATATGCGAAGGTCGGCATCCGCAGTTTCGGCCTCGGCTCGAGCCTTTACAAGCCGGGCATGAGCGCTGCAGAGGTCAGGCAGCGCGCAGCCGCCACGCTCGCAACGTACGATACCGTCTATGGAGGCGAGCGATGATCGACCTCATTCCCTTTTCCGGCCAGATCCTCTGCGACTTCACATCAGAGCTCGGCGAGGGTCCGACCTATGACCAGCGGACCGACACGGCCTGGTGGTTCAACATTAAGGGTCAGGAACTGCACGAGCTGCATCTCGCAAGCGGACACAAGACAATCCATCCCCTGCCCTTCCTCGGCAGCGTGCTCGCAACCATCGATCCGACCCGGCAACTGATCGCATCGGACCAGGGGCTCTTCATCCGCGACACGGTGAACTACCAGCTCAGCCCGTTCGCGACCCTCGAGGACAAACCCGGCAACCGGTCGAATGACGGCCGCGTCCATGCCTGCGGTGCGCTCTGGATCGGCACCATGGGGCAACGGGCAGAGAAACACGCAGGCGCGATCTACCACGTCGCCGGCAACCGCATCACGAAGCTCTTCAGCAACGTCACCATCCCCAATGCAATCTGCTTTTCGCCGGACGGCGCCACCGCCTATTTCACCGACACGGACGTCAATCATCTGATGCGCGTCGATATCGATCCGGCGACGGCGCTTCCGACGGGCGACCCCGTTCTTCTCTCGGACGAGAGCACGGCCCCGGGCGGCGTCGACGGCGCGATCTGCGATGCCGACGGGCAGATCTGGAATGCCCGCTGGGGTGCCGGCGCGGTCGAGGTCTACAAGCCCGATGGCCAGAAGGTCGCACGCTACGCGGCCCCGGCGACGCAGCCGAGCTGCCCGGCCTTCATCGGCGCGAATGCCGACCGGCTGCTCGTGACCTCTGCATGGCAGGACATGGATGATGCCGCGCGAGCAGCCGACCCCGATGCCGGCAAGACCTTCGAGCTCGGGATCGCGGTCAGGGGCCGCTTCGAGCCGGATTTCCTGCTCTAGAGGAAGCGCGGCTCGCAATTTTTACCTCATCCCGTCCCTGCCCATCAACAAAAGCTGGCGCGGCACCGAGAAAAAGTCATACAATTGACGCATGCGATGGAATCGCTCATGGAAAGGGAGTGCTCGGATGAGCGAAAAGAAGAAAGAACTGAGAAGCCGCCATTGGTACGGTGGGACACACAAGGATGGTTTCATTCACCGGTCCTGGATGAAGAACCAGGGCTTCCCGGATCACGTCTTCGACGGGCGCCCTATCATCGGCATCTGCAACACCTGGTCCGAGCTCACCCCCTGCAACAGCCATTTGCGCATCCTCGCCGAAGGCGTGAAGCGCGGCGTCTGGGAAGCCGGCGGCTTTCCGGTGGAGTTTCCCGTTTCGTCGCTCGGGGAAACGCAGATGCGCCCGACGGCCATGCTCTTCCGCAATCTTCTTGCAATGGATGTCGAAGAGGCGATCCGCGCCCACGGCATTGACGGCGTCGTGCTGCTCGGCGGCTGCGACAAGACGACGCCCGGGCAATTGATGGGGGCCGCGTCCGTCGACCTGCCCACGATCGTCGTTTCGTCCGGACCGATGCTCAACGGCAAATGGAAGGGCAAGGACATCGGCTCGGGCACCGACGTATGGAAATTCTCCGAAGCCGTGCGCGCCGGCGAGATGAGCATGCAGGAATTCATGGCGGCGGAAAGCGGCATGTCGCGCTCTCCCGGCGTCTGCATGACCATGGGCACCGCGACGACGATGGCCTCTATCGTGGAAGCCATGGGCCTGTCGCTGCCGACCAACGCGGCCCTGCCGGCGGTCGACGCTCGCCGCATGGCGCTGGCGCACATGACCGGCAAGCGGATCGTCGAGATGGTTCACGAGGATCTGAGGCTGTCCAAGATCCTGACGAAGAAGAACTTCGAGAACGGCATCGTCGCCAACGCCGCCGTCGGCGGTTCCACGAATGCCGTCGTGCATCTGCTTGCCATTGCCGGACGCGCCGGCGTCGATCTCTGTCTCGACGATTTCGACCGCGTCGGCGGACAGGTGCCCTGCATCGTCAACTGCATGCCATCGGGCAAATATCTGATCGAGGATCTTGCCTATGCCGGCGGGCTGCCGGCGGTGATGAACCGTATCCAGCACCTGTTGCACGCCGATGCGCCGACAGTGTTCGGGCTGCCGATCAGCAAATACTGGGCGGGCGCGGACGTCTACAATGACGACGTCATCCGGCCGCTCGACAACCCGCTTCGCGCCGCGGCCGGCATCCGCGTCCTGAAGGGCAATCTTGCCCCGAACGGTGCGGTCATCAAGCCCTCGGCGGCAAGCGAGCACCTGCTCTCGCATGAAGGCCCCGCCTTTGTCTTCGAGACGATCGAAGAGCTCAAGGCGAAGATCGACGACCCGGATCTACCGGTGACCGAGGATACGATCCTGGTGCTGAAGGGCTGCGGCCCCAAGGGCTATCCCGGCATGGCGGAAGTCGGCAACATGCCGATCCCGCGTCGTCTGGTCGAAAAAGGGGTTCGCGACATGGTGCGCATTTCCGACGCGCGCATGTCGGGCACTGCCTTCGGCACCGTGGTTCTTCATGTCAGCCCGGAAGCCAATGCCGGCGGCCCGCTAGCGATTGTCAGAACCGGCGACCGTATCCGCCTGGACGCGATGAACGGCGAGTTGAACCTGCTGGTGAGCGAAGAGGAATTCGCGAGCCGCATGGCCGCATGGCAACCGCCGGAGCAAAAGTGGCAGCGTGGCTACTACAAGCTCTACTACGACACGGTTCTGCAGGCCGATAAAGGCGCCGACCTCGACTTCCTCGTCGGCAAGAGCGGCAGTGAAGTGCAGCGCGAAAGCCATTGAGGCCGTCGCCAGGATTGCTGATCGCAGCTTTACGGATCGGGCGCCGCGTGTTCGCTGGGAGACGCGGCGCTTTGTCGTTGATGGACCCGCCGCGTGGCGCCCGATTCAAGGGCTAAGATGTTCCGATATTCAAACGCTGCTTCGATGTCGCTCGGGCCGCGCGATATCGATCCCAGCCGACCATTCATCCCTGGCGAGCGGACCGCCGCCAGCGATTGCATGGTCCTAGACCCCCACAATCTTCAGCTTTGAAAATGAAGCTCTCTCTGGAACCGTTCTTTGTCTCAAACGTTGCTTGAGCGTCATCGGCGTAGCGTGATCTCCTTGAGCATCAAGGCTGCGCCTAGTCGACAACGTCAACGAAAGGCACTGTGAGATGACTAAGATTCTTAAATCTTCCGTTGCCGCTGGCGCGCTGATCGTGGGCGTTGCCATTGCCCCGATGAGTTTCGCACAGGACACGACGACGCCGGCTGCGCCGGAAACTCAGGCGCCGGAAACCCAGACTATGGAACCGGTTCCAGCGACGCCGGAAGCTGGTGAGCAGGCACAGACGCCGGAGGCCCCGGCGACCACTGAGCCTACCGAGCAGGCGGAGACACCCGCGACTGTAGAGACGGAGACCACCGCCACTGCAGACGCTGGCGCCGGTTACCTGACCGAACAGGCTGATGATCAGATTTCAGCCGACAGCTATATCGGGCAAACGGTCTATAACGCCAATGATGAGAATGTCGGTGAGATCAACGACCTGATCATCAGGAAAGACGGCGGCGTGGAAGCGGCCGTGATTGGCGTCGGCGGATTCCTCGGCATCGGCGAAAAGAACGTCGCGGTTCCGTTCAATAACATCGAAGCGAGCATGCAGGAAGACGGCATCACGCTTAGGCTGATGACCACTGAAACGGCCGATTCGCTGAAGGCCGCACCAGAGTTCAAGAACATGTCGCAGGTGATGGCCGAGCGCAACGCCGCCGAGCAGACCGACCCGGCAACGACGTCCGGCGTAACGCCGGCCACCCCGGTTGAGCCGGAGCCGGCACCGCAGCAGTAAAGCCGAGCGGGGGCTGAGAAAGCAGAGGCGTAATCTCCCGGCCCCTGCTTCCTCGCCTAACCGTCCATCCTCCGCAGCGGCTGCGGGGGATGGCTCCTATCTTTTTCCGTGGTCGACGTGGGAGAAGCGTATTCTCACCGGTTTTCAGAGCATTGCAGCGCTCGCCCTCGAACTGTGCGCCCTTGCGAAACTCGACCTAAGCTCGATGATGCCCGATCAGTACCAAGCGTCCGGCATGCTGTTCTTGCGCCGCGCGACATAATCCCGCAATGCTTCGTCGATCGCCTCGTCCAGGGGCGGGGCTTGATATTCGGCGAGAGTTTTCTTCCAGCTGCGGTTGGCGCGCAGCGCCATGTCAGTCTCCCCTTCCTCCACCCATTTCTCGAACGGCTCGTTATCGGAAAGGGCGCTGTCCCAGAAAGCGGCCTGGTAGTTGCGCATCGTGTGCGCGCAACCGAGGAAATGGCTACCCGGCCCGACTTCGAGGAAGGCGTCCATCGCCAGTGTATTGTCGTCGACCACGACACCGGCAAGGTAGGAATGAAGAGCGCCGCAGAAGTCGGAATCCATCACGAATTTCTCATAGGACATCGCAAGCAGGCCATCGACGAAGCCGGCCGAATGCAGGATGAAATTGGCGCCGCAATGCACTGCCGACAGCATCGACATGACGCCCTCCTGCATTGCCTGAGCGTCGGGCCGCTTCGAGTTGGAGAAGTTGCCGGCGCAGCGCAACGGCAGCGCAAGCCGGCGCGCCAACTGGCCGACGACCATGCTGCCAATCGCCGGCTCCGGCGTGCCGAAAGTCGGCGAGCCGGAACGAAGCGACATCGAAGACAGGAAATTCCCGAAGATCACGGGCGCACCCTTGCGCTCGAGCTGGGTCAATGCACAGCCGGCCAGCGTCTCGGCGTAGGATTGCGCGATTGCACCGGCATTGGTGACCGGGCCCATGGCCCCGCCGAGGATGAAGGGCACGATGACCGCCGCCTGGTTGGCGCGTGCATAGGCGCGCAACGATTTCGTCATCGTCCCGTCCCATACGAGCGGGGAATTGACGTTGACGTTGCCGAGGATGACGCAGTTCCTGTCCACGAAATCGGCACCGAAGAGGATGCGCGCCATTTCGATCGAGTCCTCGGCGCGCTCCTCCGCGGTGATGGACCCCATGAACGCTCGATCGGAATATTTGATATGGCTGTAGACCATGTCGAGGTGGCGTTTGTTGACGGGCACGTCGACCGGCTCACAGATCGTCCCGCCGGAATGATGCAGCCAAGGGCTCGACTGGGCGAGCTTGATCAGATTGCGGAAGTCCTCGATCGTGCCGTAGCGGCGGCCCCTGTCGATATCCATGACGAAGGGAGAGCCATAGGCCGGCGAGAAGACGACGTTGCGGCCGCCGATCTCAACGCTGCGTTGAGGGTTACGGGCATGCTGGGTAAACTGCGCCGGCGCCGATCGGACGATCTCCTTCAGCATGCCGGGCTCGAAGGTGACACGGACGCCTTCGATCTTCGCACCCGCCCGCCGCCAATGATCGAGCGCCTCCGGATCATCGCGGAACTCGATGCCGACTTCGGCAAGGATGCGGTCGGCCGTCCGCTCGATCCGCTCGAGACTTTCCTCGCCGAGAATGTCGTAGGGCGGGATGTTGCGGGTGATGTAGGAAACGCCGAGGCTCCCTCCCGCCTCCCGCCGATGCGGCCGCGCACTCCGCACTCGTCTCGGGGCCGCGCCAACCGTTGCAGTCGCCTCTGCCATAGCCTCATCTCCCATGATTTGAGATGATGCTAATTTCCAGAGATACACTTGTAACGCTGGAAAAATTCGACGCATACTATAAGTGGAACTTATGGAAAACCTACGTCGCCTGCTTCCGTCGGCCGCCAGCCTCATCGTCTTCGAGGCAGCCGGGCGCCATCAGAACTTCACCCGCGCCGCGAATGAGCTTGGCATGACGCAGGCCGCGGTCTCCTACGCTATACGGGGTCTCGAGGAGCAGCTCGGCGTTACGCTCTTCCATCGCGTGCATCGCGCCGTCGAACTGACGGAAGCCGGCGAGAAATTCCACGCCGACGTCTCCGTCGGACTGTCGCTTATCCGGAAATCGGCGGAGGATATTCGAGCCAAGGGGCGCGAAACGCACGTGACCCTTGCCGCCTCGACCGCATTTGCCTCAATGTGGATGCTGCCGCGCCTCAACCGGCTGCGCGAGGATCTGCCGGAGATCGACCTTCGCATCCAGACGAGCGTGCGTGATCTCGACCTCGACGACGAGCCCATTCCCTTGGGCATACGCGGCGGCGACCCGGGTCGATGGCCGCGCTACCATTCGGCACTCCTGGCCGAGGAGGTCGTCAACGCGGTAGCGTCGCCCGGCTATATCGAGGTGAATGGCCTGCCCGAAACGCCGAAGGATCTCCTGCGGCACAACCTCATTCATCTGGAGGAGCCGGTGAGGCGCGCCTGCGACTGGGCCGAGTGGTTTGCAAGCGCCGGGCTCTCCTATCCCGGGCAGGGCAAGCGGCTGGCGATCAACGACTATGTGCTGGTGATCCAGGCCGTGCTTGCCGGTGAAGGGATCGCGCTCGGCTGGGAACATCTCATTGCAAGACAGGTGCGCTCCGGCGCGCTCCTGCCGGTCGGCGGGCACGTCTTAAGGACGGGGCAGGCCTTTTACGTCGTCTGGCCGCGATCGCGCGAACTCAACGGCCAGGCGCGGCGCGTCCGCGACTGGCTCCTTGAGGAGGGTGCTCGCGACCGCTCCGGCAGAAATCCTTCGGGATAGCTGGGCTTTGCATCAGCGCAACGCATTGGCTTCGCGGTGGCGACCGGCTAGATAGCGCATGGTGGCGACCGCGTCGGCTGGCTTGCCATAGAAGTAGCCCTGCCCCATGCCGCAGCCGAGCGCCTTCAGTTTCACCGCCTCGGAGAAATCCTCGATGCCTTCGGCCACGACCTCGAGTTCAAGCCCTTCGCACATCGAGACGATCGCCCTGACGATATGCTCCGAGGCACGGTCGGCGGAAATGCGGGAAACGAAGGCGCGATCGATCTTCACCTTGTCGAAGGAGAAATCCCGCAATCGGCCGAGGCTCGACTGCCCCGTGCCGAAATCGTCGAGCGAGACGCGTACTCCGGCCGCCCTCAACTCGGCAACGATCTTCTGCGCCACGTCGGCATCCGCCATGACTGCAGTCTCGGTGATCTCCAGTTCAAGGCGGCGCGGGTCGAGTCCGACCTGGTTGATGATCGCGAGGAGCCGACCGCTCGTCGCCGGATCCGTCAGCTGCGCGGAGGAGAGGTTGAATGATAGAAATAGCTCTTTCGGCCAGGAAAGAGCGGTCTGAGCCGCCTTGCGCAGCAGCATTTCCGAAAGCGGATCGATGAAGCCGCGCTCTTCGGCCAGCGGAACGAAGACAGCGGGAGAGACATAGCCGAGATCCGCGTCACACCATCGGGCGAGCGCTTCGAACCCGACGACGCTGTCAGTGCGCAGATCGACGATCGGCTGGAAATGCACGTCGATTTCATCCGCGATGATGGCGTTGCGCAGCGCTTGCTCGAGCTGGGTCGCCCGCTTCATTTCCTGGGCAATCTCGTGCGAGTAAACGGTGATCTGGCCCCGACCCCGCCGCTTCGAGCGGTAAAGGGCCGTGTCTGCGCTCTTGAACAGGTCATCGAAGGTGTTGCCCGCGAAAGGATAGACAGCGAAACCGAAGGATGCCGAGAGCCGGACGGTGCGATCGCCGAGATCGAAAGGCGCCGAAAGCGCCTCTCTCAGCATCTGCCCGATCTTTTCGGCGCCCTTTCGTTCGAAGATCAACGGCAGGATGATGGCAAACTCATCGCTTGCAGTCCGCATCACCACGGCGCCTTCCGGCACGCAGGCCGTCAGGCGATGCGCGACCTGGTAGAGGATCCGATCGCCGGCCTCCGGACCGAACAGGTCGTTGATCGGCTTGAAGCCATCGATATTGGCAAGTCCGATGGTGAATGGCGCTGGATCGGCGGCTCGTTCGTCCGCCAGCGCCAGGACACTCCGCTGCAATTGCTGAGCATTGCCGAGGCCCGTCAGCGGATCGACCAGGGCAATGCCATCGAGCGGATCAACCGGGGAGAGCGTCATCGCGGCGGGCTCCAGCAGCCCTGCCACCACCGGCCCTCGACGCAGGAAAGGTCAGCCCGCAGTACCCTCCGACCGGAATACATGTCCGGGATGCGGAGGGAAATCTGCTTGACCGACGTCATCATGCCAGTGGTGCTCTACACTTTCCGCCCGTTCACCTCCGGCGCCATGCGCGCAGAGGTCGCTTTTGCCCGAGGCGGCCGGATGGGCTTGCCTCCCCAATCGACGCCATCAACGGCATCAATTTGCGGACGATGACAATCGAGGGTTAACAATCCGATAGCGCCACACTGTCAAATCTATCGAGGGCCGTCAGCCCGCGGCGCTCAGGGTCCCGGCCGGCACGTATTTCCTGAGGACTGCCTCGATCATGTCCGGGCTAATCGGCTTCATGATGTGGTCGTCCATGCCGGAGACCCGGCATTGATCCAGATCGACGTCGAAAGCCTGTACGATCACGGCCACAATGGGCGTGCGGCCTCCGGTCCGCTTTTCGGTCTCCCGAATGGCGGCGGCAGCCTCGAAGCCGTTCAGGATCGGCAGGGTCACATCCATCAGGACGATCGCAGGCCGGAGCTCCTGCCAAAGCTCCAGCGCCTCTCGGCCGTCGGCGGCAATGCGGTAGGACAGGCCGAGGCCGTCAAGGATCTGGGCGAAGACGAATTGATTGATCTGGTTGTCCTCGGCGACCAGCACGTCCAGCTTGGATGCAACCGCTCCCGGCCCCGCGTCGTCCTCGAAAGAAATCTCGAAATCTCCCTGCGGGAAAAGAGACCGCGCCGGCCGGCGCTCGGCGCAGGCCCGGAAAATCTCGGTGAGAAGCGTCGCAACGTCGGTGCCGCCCGACACCTCGACGAGCGGGCAGTCACGCCACGAGGCAAGGATCGCGTCCCTGCCGGCGAGCGCGCGATCGAGCAACAGGACGTCGAGCTTCACGCCGCGGCTTTCAGCGGCGCTCGCGAAGGCGTCGAGTTCCTCAAGATCGCGAACGGCGCAGGCATCGAGCCCCGAGCCCCGCAGGCGAGCGACGACGCGCTCTTCCAGGTCGCGGTCGGACGTCACCAGCAGTATACGCAGACCGCGCGCCGGCAAGGTCTCGATCATCGATCCCGTTTCGACGAGTTGCTGGACATTCAGCGCCCGGAACGGGTCATAGAAATTCTGGCCGGGCGCGAAGATGCTGTAGTCGCGAATCTGCAGCCCGGAGGAGCTGCCGCCGTCGCCATCACCGTGGTACCAGGCGGCGATATCGGTGACGTCGTTCATGCAGGTCACGACGAATTGGCGGCCCGGCATGCCGACGCGGTACTTGCGCGTCACGACCCAAAGGTCGCTTCCATCGGCGCGCACCATGTGCTCGGCGTCCGAATGCGGCCGTCCGGTTGCCAGCACCTGCCGGTCCGATTGTTCCAAGCGCTCGGCAATATCAGCATCCAGGAGGTCCCAGGCCGAACGACCAAGGATCGCCTCCGCAGGCAGGTCGTGAAGAATGCAGAACGCCTTGTTCACCGCAATATAATGGAGGTTCCGATCCTTGACACAGATCGGATTGGGCTGGGCGTCGAGAATCTCTTCCGTGAGTTCGATGCGCTCCATGTCCGTTTGCAATTGCTCTTCGCGCTTCTTCTGCTCGGTGATGTCAGTGAGCGAAAGAATGCCGATACCGTTCGGCAGGCGGCGCTTGCGCAGGCAGAGCCACCGCATGCGGCCGGCCCGTTCGACGCTCTCGTAGCGCTCGCGCCAGTGGAGTGCCATCTGTTCGGCGATCCAGTCCTCCCGGTTGGCGCGGCGCCGGCTGTTCTCCGGCAAGGTTCCGGGACGCACTCCCGTGTCATAGACCGCGCCCAGGAAATCGCGAAGCCGCGTGCCCGGCCTCAGCAGGCGGGCAGGTACGGGGAAGAATTGCACGATGGAGGCGCTGGCAAAGAGAATCGTGTCGTCGCGGCCGCAGACGAGCAAAGCGAAGCCGAGCGCGTCGCAGCCCGACTCCAGAACCGTCCTCATGATGTCCGCGCCGATCGGCGCCACATCGTCCATTGCACTGCCCTCGTCTCGGCCGCTGCCTGGAACCATGCAGCAAACCCAAAGTGTCACGGCGGCCGTTGCGCGTCTCTGCGGCGAACGGCGCTGTCGCGGCGGTTTTCATTGCGGGACATGCTGGCTGGCCAGTGACGGCATTTCTTCGGCCCGTGCGAGCAGCGTCCAGCAACGCTGCGGTACTCGAAAGAACAAAACCCATGATCATTCAGGTTGTTGTGGAAAATCGCAGCAGAACGTTAAGGTGGGATTAAGTCGAGGGGGCGTTTTTCCGCTGCTGCCCTTACAGCTGGCATTCTCTTCACATCGTGCCGGCGCAAAGCTCGGAGCCCCCTTTTCCTTGCCCGGCGAATCCACGAAGATAGGCCATGGCCATTCAGCAACTTTCCGAAACACTCATCAATCAGATCGCCGCCGGTGAGGTCATCGAGCGGCCCGCCAGCGCCGCCAAGGAACTGATTGAAAACGCCCTGGATGCTGGCGCGACGAGGATCGAGATCGCCACGGCGGGGGGTGGAAAGACGCTTCTGCGGATAACCGACAACGGCAGCGGCATGACACCGGGCGATCTGGAACTGGCGATCCGCCGGCACTGCACCTCTAAGATCAGCGACCGCCTCACCGATATCCGCACGCTGGGTTTTCGCGGCGAGGCCCTGCCCTCGATCGGGTCGGTGGCGCGGCTGTCGATCACCACGCGCGCGGCCGGCGCGCGGGAAGGCGCGGCCATCAACGTCACGGGCGGCAAGACCGAACCCGTGCGCCCCTCGCCCGCCAATGTCGGTACCGTCGTCGAAGTGCGCGATCTCTTCTTCGCGACGCCCGCGCGGCTCAAGTTCATGAAGTCCGAGAAGGCGGAAGCCGCCGCCATCTCGGAAGTCGTGCGCCGCATGGCGATCGCCTTTCCAAAAGTGCGATTCGTGCTTTCCGGATCCGACCGCTCGACGCTCGAGTTTCCGGCAACGGGCGATGACCGGCTCGCACGGATGGCGCAGGTTCTCGGCAGGGAGTTCCGCGACAACGCGATCGAGATCGATGCCGAGCGGGAAGAGGCGCGGCTGACCGGCTTTGCAGGCGTCCCGACCTTCAACCGCGGCAACTCGCTGCAGCAATATGCCTTCGTCAATGGCCGGCCGGTTCAGGACAAGCTCATCCTGTCGGCGATCCGTGCGGCCTATGCCGAAACCATTCCTCAGGGGCGCTACCCGATCGCCGTGCTGTCGATCACGCTCGATCCGGCCCTCGTCGACGTCAATGTCCATCCGGCGAAATCGGATGTGCGCTTCCGCGATCCGGGCTTGATCCGCGGACTGATCATCGGAGCAATCCGCGAGGCCCTGGCGCGCGAGGGCGACCGCGCGGCAACCACCGGGGCGCACGGCCTGATGCGGGCCTTCCGCCCCGACGCTTACCGGGGCGAGCAGCAAAGACCACAGGCGCCCTGGAGCGCAGCCGCCTCCCCCTACCGACCGATACATTTCGATGCGGCCATCCGCGGCTTGGGAGAGCCGCCGCAGGCGGCGTTCGCGGAGTTTGCGCAGCCGTCGGCGCGTGCCGAAGCGGCCGCAGAGGCAGCCGCCACGGACATCGGCCGCGAGCCCGCCTTTCCACTCGGCGCCGCCCGTGCCCAGCTCCACGAAAACTACATCGTCGCGCAGACCGGGGACGGTCTCGTCATCGTCGACCAGCACGCGGCGCATGAGCGCCTCGTCTTCGAGACGATGAGGGAGGCGCTGCATTCGCGGCCCGTGCCGGCACAAACGCTGCTCATTCCTGAGATCGTCGATCTTTCCGAGGACGATTGCGATCGCCTCATTGCGCATGCGGAGGAGTTCCTGCGGCTCGGGCTTGCAATCGAGCGTTTCGGCCCCGGCGCGGTCGCCGTTCGCGAGACCCCGGCGATGCTCGGCGAAATGGATGCCGCCGGACTGGTGCGTCAGCTGGCCGACGAACTTGCGGAATGGGATACGGCGAACGGCCTCGCCGGCCGACTCGAATATCTTGCTGCGACAATGGCCTGCCACGGCTCCGTCCGGGCCGGCCGCCGCCTGCGCACGGAGGAGATGAATGCGCTGCTTCGCCGGATGGAAGCAACTCCCGGCTCCGGGCAGTGCAATCACGGGCGCCCGACCTATATCGAGCTCAAGCTCGCCGATATCGAACGGCTCTTCGGCAGGAGCTGACATCCGTACGAGTGAGACGGGATTGCCGGCGGCGGTGGCGGATATTACAGCGCCGCGCGTCTTCTCAGACGCGCAAAGGTCGCTGTAACTCTTTGAATCTGCGCCTCGAGCTTTCCGAAAGTCGGTACGATTTTCGGGCTGATGCGCTAGAATTCCGCTGGCCTTTCTCGGGACGCCGGGATAGACGGAAAGATACCAGCAGTGACGAGGCGCAAACGATGAACCGTTTCGACGGAAATTCCTCCCGCGAGGCGAAGATACGCTATCTCGATGGTGACTTTCAGATCGTGCTTGCCGGCTCCTACGTCACCTGCGCCATGACCGGCAAGCCAATACCCGTCGATGAGTTGCGCTACTGGAGCGTTGCCCGGCAGGAGCCTTACACTGATGCGGCAGCCTCGCTCGACGCGGAGCGGCGTGCCGGAGCTCTACCCAGTCAAGAGCACTGAAGCGGCCGCGCTCGCGGCTCAGCGCTGCTGTTCCTTCGCCATCCCGAGCTTGCGCGCCCGCGCGTGATCGAGCGTCGCCTCGATGATCTTGCGTGGGGCCGACGGGTCGTCGAAGCGCACCTCGATTTCGATGACCCTGCTCTTCTCCGCCAGTTCCGTCGCTCGACCGTGGCCCGGTTCGAGGCGCACCATGTCCTTGGCTGTCGTCACCAGCGTGTAGCCTTTGCTTTCGGCGCGGTCGAGAAGGTCGACGATCTCGTCCTCGGAGAAATGGTGGTGGTCCGGGAAGCTCCGCGTTTCCTCGATGATCGCGCCCGTCTCCCGCACTGTGCGAAAAAACTTCTCCGGATCGGCGATGCCTGCCCAGGCGAGGACCCTGACCCCCGAAAGCGATCCGTCGTCGAGCCGCACCGTGTCGGCCACATAAACGGCCTTCCCCGCCCGCGCGGCGCGGCGGATCAAAAGATCGGCGGCCGGTCCATGGCCGATCTTCAAAAGCGCGGTGGCATGGCGGAGCTGATTGGCAATTGGAGCGCGCACCGGGCCGGAGGGCACGAGATGGCCGTTGCCGATGCCGCGGGCGGAATCGATGACCAACAGGGCGAAATCGAAGGTCAGGCGCGCGCTCTGGAAGCCGTCATCCATGATGATGATGTCGGCGCCTTTGGCGGCAAGCTTGCGGGCACCCTCGACGCGACGCCGGCAAATGACCGTCAGCGCCTCGCGCGCGAGCAGCAGCGGTTCGTCGCCGACGTCGCGGGCGCGATGATGGGCGGGTTCGACCACCGTCGTGACATCGAGCGAACCGCCATAGCCGCGGCTAAGGAAGCCCGGCGTGAGCCCCCGCGCCTTTGCCGCCCGGGCAAGGGCGATTGCCGTCGGCGTCTTGCCGGCCCCGCCGACCGTGAAATTGCCGACGCAGATGAGCGGCACGGGCGGCATGGCGCGGCGCGCCCGGTCCATGCGCATTCCCGCGACGCGTCCATAGAGCCAGGAAAAGGGCCAAAGAGCATAGGCGCGCCAATCGGCCTTGATCCACCAGAAGGGGGGCGCTTCCGAAACCATTTTTGATATGCCGCCTCCGCCGCTTGCTGACCCCGGACGACCTCCGGTTCACCCGCCATTGCCGCCGCAAGGGCGTGGCTGCCACACAAAAAACGTCAGAACGGCAAAAAAGGCAAGCCGGTCGGGCGGTATGGCACCTTCAAAGCACCGCTTCAAGCTCGGTGATGTCCGTCAGGCAATGATCCGACGCTGCGGCGAGCGACTGGCGTGAACCCGTGCCGCTCAGCACGGCGACGGTCAGCCCGACGCCAGCGCTGCGGCCCATATGCATGTCGTGATTGTTGTCGCCGACGACGGCGACCTGATCGGGAGTAAGCCCCGTCGCCGCACAGAAGCCAAGTACCATTCCCGGCTCCGGCTTGACGCCATAGCCGCTGTCATAGCCGGCGACGTAGTGCAGGTAATTGTCGAAACCGAAGCGCCTGGCGGTTTCCCGGATCGAACGCTCATTATCGCTCGAGGCGACGCCAAGGCGATATCCCTTGGCGTGGAGGCCGGCGAAGAAGGTGGCGAGGTCGGTGACCGGCACGGCGTATTCGGCGGAACGCGCAAAAAGCCCGTCGAAAAGCGTCGTCAGTGCCTCCACCGTGAAAGGCGCGCCGGCACCAACCATCCCCGCCGCGATCTCAACCGTATTGCCGGCGGCCAGAAGACTGTCCGGCGCGACATGGCCGGTATCCGGGTCCATCCCGCCCGCCTCGAGCAAAGCCCTCGCCAGGGTCTCGTCGCCCTTGGCCGCAATCCGCGCCAGTTCGTAATTCACCGGCACCCAGCTCTTGACGTAGTCGAGAAGGGTGCCGTCCTTGTCGAACAATATGCCGGCGATGGCTCGAATTGCCATGATCCTGTTCCGCAGCGAGTCCTAGCTTTCGGCGCGCGGCGTGAGCCGCGCCTTCACGATCAGCGGGTTGATATAAGGCTCCAAACCCTTCAAGGTCGCCGTCAGCGCCCCGCGCATCTGTTGCACGGATTCAAGGCCGGCGTCGATCATGGAGCGGCGCATGTCGTCGTTGGCGAGCAGGTAATTCACGCCCTTCGCCAGCATCTCGACGTCACGGACGATCTTGGCGCTGCCGTTCTTGGCGAGCATCTGGTAGGTCTCGCGGAAATTCTGAACATTGCCGCCGGAGAGCACCGCGCAGCCGAGCATCGCCGGTTCGAGCGGGTTCTGACCGCCTTCGGCAAAAAGCGAGCGGCCGACGAAGGCGACCTCGGTCAGCCGGAGGTAGAGACCCATTTCGCCGATCGTGTCGCCGAGCAATATATCGACCTCCGGCGTCAGCGGATCGCCGCGCGTCCGGCGCGCGACCTTGAGCCCCTTGGCCGTCAGCGTCGCCTCGACGGCGTCGCAGCGCTCAGGATGACGCGGCACGACGATCGTCAGCAGATTGCTGCGCTCCTTCAGCGCACAATGGACGATCCCCGCCGCATTCTCCTCTCCCTCGAAGGTGGAAATCGCCGCCCAGGTCCTGCGGCTGCCGATCTGCTGGCGATATTCGCGCAGTGCCTGGGGATCATGCGGCGGCGCATCGGTATCAACCTTGAGATTGCCGGAAACCATGACCGGCAGCGCGCCCAGCGTTCGAAACCGGTCGGCGTCGACATCCGACTGGGCGATGACGAGCGCGAGATTTTCGAAAAGGGCGTCGGCAAGAGACGGGCGTTTCTTCCAGCGGGCGAAGGTGCGGTCCGAGAGGCGGGCATTGACCAAGACCTGCGGAATGTGCCGCCGGCCGAGCTCGACGATGGTCATCGGCCAGATTTCCGATTCGGCAATGATCGCCAGATCCGGCTGCCAATATTCGAGGAAGCGGCTTACCGCCGGCTTGAGGTCGAGCGGCACATATTGATGCACGACGCCCGCGCCCAGCCGCTCGACCGCGACCCGGGCCGAGGTCGTCGTTCCGGTGGTCAGCACCACGCCAATGCCGCGGCGGCGGATCTCCTTGATCAGCGGGGTTACCGCGACCGTCTCGCCGACGCTTGCTGCATGGAACCAGACGAGCGGCCCATCGGGGCGCGGCGCGCTGGCATGCCCATAGCGCTCGCGGCGCCGTGCGGGATCTTCCTTGCCCTTGGCCGACCTCAGGGACAGATAAGGGCCGACCAAGGGATAGATCGCAGTACCGACCCAGCGATAGGCGGAAAGCGCAAGCCGTGCGCGAAGGCTACTCATGTACGCGCGCTCTCTCCTGCGCCGGCGCCTTTGACGTCACTCATTTTCCGGGTCGAGCAGGCGATGCATATGCACGATGAAATAACGCATATGGGCGTTGTCGACTGTCATCTGGGCCTTGGCCTTCCACGCGGAATGGGCGCTCTCATAGTCAGGATAAATCCCGACGATATCCAGCTGCTCCAGGTCGCGGAACTGGACGTCCTGAAGTTTCGTCAGCTCGCCGCCGAAGACGAGGTGCAGGCGTTGTTTCTTGTCGGTGTCGTGAGCCATCGTGTTCCCATTTTCTTTCGACCGGTCGGCGTTGATTTGCGGCATTCGCCCCCAAAGGTCAATGGGCCTCGAGCGCGCGTGTCGCGGCCAGCAAGGACGGCAGTGCCTGTCCGGATGCGGCGCCTAGAAACCCATGGCTGACAATCGGGCGATTGTAGGACAGGGGCAGACCGTCGAGTCCGCGAAGTGCGCCGCCCGCCCGCGCGAGAATGAGGTCGGCGGCCGCCAAATCCCAGTCGTGCGAGTTCTTCTTGACGATGGTGCCGTCGATGCGGCCATCCGCGATCATCGCCAGCCGATAGGCAAGCGACGGCACATGCGGCACGCGCTCGATCCTTTCGCGGTAGGGGGAGTGGAGCTTTTTCACGACATCATCGGCGACCGCCAGATGCAGCCTCTCGCCGGGATCGCGAACCACGATCGGCTCGCCGTTCTTGCAAGCCTCGCTGTCATGGGTCGCCTGGAACAGCTCTTCGAGTGCCGGCGCGTAGAGAACGCCCGCTGCCGGCAGGCCCCGATGGACGACGGCCACGCTGACGCACCAGAGCTCCTTGCCCTCGATGAAGGCGCGCGTGCCATCAATGGGATCGACGACAAAAACGGTGTCGCGCGTGAGGCGCGTCTCGTCATCGTCGGTCTCCTCCGAAAGCCAACCATAGTCGGGCCGCGCGCCGAGCAGCCTGGTCCTGAGGATATCGTTTGCGGCAAGGTCGGCCTCGCTTACGGGCGAGCGGCCTTCATTCTTCCAGCGAACGTCGACCGTCCTGCGGAAATATCCCAGTGCCGTGTCGCCGGCCGCAACCGCGGCGGCAATGATCAGTGCGAGGTCCTCGTCCCAGCTGGGCGTGGTCGGGAGGGCTGTTTCCGACATTCAACTCCTTACAGGCGGGAAACGGACCCGCGCGTTCAACGTGGCCGTCTAATCGGCCGCCCTTCAAGATCCGGCAAGCGTCATGCCTTCGATGGCAAATGTAGGCGAGGCGATGCCGAATTTCCTGTCGATGTCGTCGGCGGGGGTCAGGGCCATGAACATCTGCTTCAGGTTGGAAGCGATCGTCACCTCGGAAACGGGGAAGCTGATCTCGCCGTTCTCGATCCAGAAGCCGGAGGCGCCGCGGCTATATTCGCCCGTAACCATGTTGACGCCCTGCCCGATCAGCTCGGTCACGTAAATACCGGTGCCAACGCTGCGCATCAGATCGTCCCGCGAGATCGCACCCGGTTCGAGGGCGAGATTGGTCGAGGCGGGATTGACGGTCGGTCCGCCGCGCACCCCGCGCCCATTGGTCCGAAGCCCGAGCTCCCGCGCCACCGACGTCGATAGGAACCAGTGCTTCAGGACCCCATCCTCGACCATGGACAACTTCTGGCCGGTTATCCCTTCCCCGTCGAAAGGCCGCGAGGAGGCGCCACGCACGATCAGCGGGTCGTCCGTGACGATAATGCCGGCCTTCATGATTCGTTTGTCCATCATGTCGCGCAGGAAGCTAGTCTTGCGCGCGACCGAGGCGCCGTTGATCGCGCCCGCGAGATGGCCAACGAAGCCGCGCGCGACGCGCGGATCGTAAACGACGGTCACGTTTTTGGCGGTCGCCACGCGGCGTGGATTGAGGCGGGCCACGGCCCTTTCCCCGGCCACACGGCCGATGTCTTCGGGGCTCCGCAGTTCATCGAAATAGAGCCGGCTGTCGTAATCATAGTCCCGTTCCATTTTCGTGCCTTCGCCAGCGATCGCGCTGACGGAACGGCCGAAACGCGTCGCCATGTAGGAGCCGGTAAATCCGTGGGAGGTGACGAGCACGAGCCCGCCCATGCCCGCGCTGGCACCGGCGCCACTCGAATTGGTGACGCCCGATACCGAGAGCGCCGCCGCCTCCGCCGTGAGCGCCGCTTCCGTCAGCGCCTCGCTCGAAACCTCGCGAGCGTCGAACAGATCCAGATCCGGATAGGTCTTCGCCAGGCGATCAGGCTCGGCGAGCGACGCATAAGGGTCCTCGGGCGAAGCTTTTGCCATCGCCACTGCGCGCTCGGCGAGCAGCTTCAGGTCGAAACCGGGATTGGCGGAAACGCTGGCGACCCGTCGCCCGACGAATACCCGCAGCGAAAACTCGTCGCTTTCCGAGGCTTCCGTCGCCTCGACCTTGCCGAGCCGCACCGACACGGAGCGGGAACGGCCGCGCACGACGACTGCGTCCGCCGCATCGGCCCCGGCCTGGCGAGCCCGATCGACGAGTTCGGCGGCGCGTGTTTCAAGGATGGCGGAATCGATTTTCTCGGACATTGCTGGACCTTTCGTTCCTGCCCCATTTATTGTGCAGTAAGGCATGCATCAAGGGCATCATCATGATTCCCCTTGCCGCATGAAAAGGACATACGGCCGAGCGCCCCGTTTCCAAGAGGCCGCAACGGTCGCCAGCATGAAAGCATCGAGCATGGCAACGACACCGTTCATCTACACCGAGGCATTGATGCTGCTCGGCGGTGCCGTGGTCGCGGCACCCTTGTTCAAGCGCCTCGGTCTCGGCACCATCCTCGGCTATCTCGCCGCCGGCGTCCTCATCGGTCCGATCGCCCAGCGCATCACCGAGGGCGAGGAAATCCTGCACGTGGCGGAACTCGGCGTCGTGTTTCTGCTGTTCATCATCGGGCTCGAACTGAAGCCATCGCGGCTGTGGCAGATGCGGCGGGACATATTCGGCCTCGGCACGGCGCAGGTGGTCATTACCGGCGTCGTTCTTTCCGGCCTTATCGCCGTCTTCGGTCTCCTCGATTGGCGGGGAAGCGTCGTTACCGGCTTCGGCATGGCGCTCTCGTCGACCGCCTTTGCCATGCAGATCCTCGACGAGGGCAACGACACCAACACGCGCTACGGCCAGCGCGCCTTTTCCATCCTGTTGCTGCAGGACATTGCCATCGTTCCGCTTCTCGCCCTGATCCCGCTGTTGGCGGCCCGGGCGCCGGAGGCCACGACCACGCCACTCCAGGACTTCGCCATCGCGATCGCCGCGATCGCCGCCCTTTTTGCCGCGGGCCGCTATCTGCTCAATCCTCTCTTTCAGGTCATCGCCCGCACCGGCGCCCGTGAGGTCATGATCGCCGCCGCGCTGCTCGTCGTCATCGGGGCCGCGACGATGATGCAGCTTGCCGGACTGTCGATGGCCATGGGTGCGTTCCTCGCAGGCGTGCTGCTGGCGGAATCCTCCTATCGCCACGAGCTCGAGGCCGACATCGAGCCGTTCCGCGGCATCCTGCAAGCGCTATTCTTCATGGCTGTCGGCCTATCGCTGCAACTCGGCGTCGTCGCGGCCAACCTTCTCCTGATCCTGATCGCGGTGCCGGTGCTGATGGCGGCGAAGAGCCTTGTCCTCTATGGTCTCTGCCGCGCCGTCGGTTCCCGTCACAACGATGCGGTGCGTATTGCCCTGCTCCTGCCGCAGGGCGGCGAATTCGGTTTCGTGCTCTTCACCGCCGCAGCCGCCGCCGGCGTCTTCTCACAAGGGGTTTCGTCCCTGCTCGTCGCCATCGTCACGCTCTCCATGGCGCTTACCCCGGTCGCCGCGCTCTTGTCGAAGCGGCTGATGCGCGAGCAGGACGAAATGGAGGACGAGATGGAGGAGAATTTCGAAGGCGCTGGCGCCGACGTGCTGATGATCGGCTTTTCACGCTTTGCCCAGATCGCCGCGCAAATTCTCCTGGCCGGCGGGCGAGACGTGACGATCATCGACCATTCCGCCGCGCGCGTCCATCAGGCAGAGACCTTCGGATTCCGCATCTATTTCGGCGACGGCACGCGGCTCGACGTACTCCGCGCGGCCGGCATCGAGAAGGCAAAAATCGTCGCGGTCTGCACACAGAAGAAGGAAACGACGGACAGAATCATCGGCCTCTTGCAGTCCGAATTTCCGAACGCACGCATTTTCGCCCGTTCCTATGATCGGCTGCATACGTTGGAGTTGCGCTCCAAAGGCATCGACTACGAACTGCGCGAGACGTTCGAATCCGGCCTGCTCTTCGGCCGCAAGACGCTCGAGGCGCTGGGGGTCGCCGGCGAGGAAGCGATCGGCATCATGGACGATATCCGCCGGCGCGACGAGGCGCGGCTGGTCCTGCAGGAGGCGGAAGGCATCAGCGCGGGCCGCCATATGCTGCATTCAAAACCGGTGCGGCCGGAACCCCTGGTGAAACCGAGGCGCGACGTGAGCCACTCGGCCGAAACGCAGGAGCGAATGCTCTCGGCGCTCGCCGCCGACGCCAAGGCTCGTCCTGACGACACGCTGGCCAACGCGGATTAGTAGCAGCCTGCATCAGTCGTCCGGCCGCCAGTGGGCGATGCGTTCGGAAAGCGCGCGCATCATCTGGTCCTTGGCGGACGCGGTGGCGGTGAGCACCTCCTGCGCTCGCAGGAAATCGAGCACGCGGAAGCGGCCGACGTCGGGACGCAGCAGGATGTCAGGCGCGCCAGCCTTCATCTTCATGGCGATGATCGACTGCATCATCAGCTGGCTTGCGCCGAACAGGCTGTCGATGCGGCTCGGGATCGTCTTACCGTCGCCGTCCGGGCCGCCCACGACATCGACTGCAACGACGATGTCGGCCGCCTCGCGCAAGTGGTCGAAGGGGATCGGGTTATAGATGCCGCCGTCGATCATCACACGACCATCGATCTTCACCGGTATGAACACCGCCGGCAGGGCGCATGAAGCGGCAAGCGCCTGGCGCAGGTCGCCGCCATCGCAGACGCGCTCCGTCTGGCCGTAATAGTCGGTCACCAGGACTTTCAGCGGAATCACGAGATCGGAAAAGCGGCCGGGGATCGCCTCCGGCAGGAAGGCCTTCAACACACGCTCGATGTTGAGCTGCCCGAAGCGGAAGCCGTTCGCCATGGCCTCCGAGAGGCTGCTCGGCCTCAATTGCCACAGCCGGTTCAGCACTTCGCCGCGATGGCCGACCGTCGAAAGGGCGTGCTCGCGAATTTCCCGGCCGGTCAGGCCCGCTGCCATGGCAGCCCCCATGAGCGCGCCGATCGACGAACCGGCGATTACAACGGGGCGGATGCCCATCTCGTCCAGTGCCTCGATCACGTGAATATGGGCAAGGCCGCGTGCGCCGCCGCCGCCAAGGGCGAGCGCCACGGTCGGCTCACTTTTCGACGTCGCCGAATCCAGTCTCGACAGGTCCTGCTCCATCGACAGCTCCCTTCCAACTGCAGCCGTCTGCTCTCGAGTGCGCCCGATCCATCGCGATCCAATGCAGTAATTCAGCGTGCTACAGCGCCGCGAAGCGGAAAAAATGTATCTGCGTATCGCCGAAAGCGCGCGTGTCGAGCAGTTCGAAGGCCGACGCCAGCTGCGGCCGAACATCCGCCCGCTCCTCCAATACGGCGAGCGCGCCGGGCACGAGCCATCCACCGGCAGCCGCCGCCTCGAGCGCGCGCTCTCCGAATCCCTTGCCATAGGGCGGGTCCGCAAAAACCAGATGGAACGGCTCCATCGTTCCGACCGGCCCGAGATCGGTCGCATCGCGCCGGAAGACCTTTGCACGCCCTTGCAGGCCGAGCGCTTCGATATTGATCCTGAGAAGCCCGCGGCCCTCCACGCCCTGCTCCACGAACAACGCTTGGCGGCAGCCGCGCGACAGCGCCTCCAGGCCAACGGCGCCGGTGCCCGCAAAAAGATCGAGTACACGCGTATTGTCGAGGGCCTCAGGATAGCTGTGGCTCAGAATGTTGAACAGGCTTTCGCGCGCGCGGTCCGTCGTCGGCCGGATATCGTTGGACTTGGGCGCGGCAAGCGAGCGGCCACGGAACTCTCCACCGACGATGCGCACGGCCTACGACTTCCCCTTGCCGCGGGGCTTGCCGCCACCGGTACGGCCGCCGGGCTTGCCTCGGGGTTTGCCTCCACCCGGTTTGCCGCCGCGCGGGCCGGAAGAATGCGGTGCGGAGGATTTCGCCCCGCCCGGCTTCGCGCTTGCAGATTTGCCGCCTGCCGGTTTGGCACCGGAAGGCTTCGCGCGCGCGCGATCGCCGGAGGGCCGATCCTCGTCGTTGCGGCGCTGCGGGCGTGGAGCGCGTTCGCCGCGCGGGCGATCGCTCCCCTCCCGGCGCGGCGGACGATCACCATGGTCGCGCGAATTCCGCTCGGCGCCTTCGGCGGGACGGCGCCGCTCGAACCCGCCGGCGGTCGCCTCGTCCTTTCGGCGCACGGTCTTGTCCGGGCTGCCCTTTGCAGCCGCGTCGCGAGCGCCCGCTGCCTTTGCCGAGCCGCCCGGCTTGGCACGGCCGGAACGCTTCGCCTCCGCATCCTTGCCGCGCGCGGGCTTCGCTGCGGAATCATCCTCTGCCGCCTTGGATTTCTTGGCGGCCACGGGGCGAGCTCCAGGCGCCATCCACACATTCGACGCGCGGCTGCGTCGCTGCGTCGGGCGGGCCTGGCGCTCCTCGGATCTGCCGGCGCCACGCTCGCCGCGTTCGCGCGAGCGGCCATCGGCACGACGCGTGTCGAGGCGGGCAAGCGCGCGTTCCCGCTTGTCCTCCTTCTGCCGCGCGCCGCGTTCCGGCTTGTCACCAGCCTCCTTCTCGTCGCGCTCTTCCACTTCGCGGGCGGGCGCCTGGTCGTTGTAAAGCGGCGCGTCGAAATTCGCCTTCGCTTCCTCGATGAGGCGGGGCCCAAGCTGTTCCCTCAGCGTCCGGCCGCGGATTTCCTGGACCTCGCCTTCCGGCAGGTCGCCGAGCTGGAACGGGCCGTAGGAGATGCGGATCAGCCGGTTCACGTCGAGGCCGAGCGCGCCGAGCACGTTCTTGATCTCGCGATTTTTCCCCTCGCGCAGGCCCATGGTGATCCAGACATTCGATCCCTGGACACGATCAAGCGTCGCATCGATTGCGCCATAAAGGACGCCCTCGACGGCAATGCCTTCCTTCAGCCGGTCGAGTGCGGCCTGGTCGATCTCGCCATGGGCGCGAACGCGGTAGCGACGCAGCCAGCCCGTCGCGGGCAGTTCGAGCACGCGGGCGAGCCCGCCGTCATTCGTGAGCAGCAGCAGCCCCTCGGTATTGATATCAAGGCGGCCGACGGACAATACGCGCGGCAAGTCCTCGGGCAGGTTGTCGAAGACCGTCGAGCGCCCCTCCGGATCGGCATTGGTCGTGACCAGGCCCGCCGGCTTGTGGTAGAGCCAGAGCCGCGTGCGCTCGATGCCGCGGACCGGACGACCGTCGACCTCGATCCTGTCGGCGAGCGTCGCGTTGACGACCGGCGTATCGAGCAGGACGCCGTTCAACGTCACGCGCCCTTCCATGATCATCCGCTCGACATCGCGGCGCGAGGCTACCCCCGCACGGGCGAGAAGTTTCGAGATGCGCTGCGGCTCATCGGCGCCGACGGCATCCGCGGCCGCGCCGCTCGTGGCCGGTTTGGTCGCACCAGCCTTCCTGTCTCCGGAATAGGATTTGCCGTTCCGGGTTTTGGCCTTGCCGGGCCCCTTGGGCTTGTCTTTGGATGTCATTTCTGTTGCCTGCCTTTTGCGGCTGTCCTATCAGGTCGAAAGCCTTGGGTTAAGCGAAATTATGAGCAAGTGATGGCGGAAACAGAGCGCTTCATGGATGCGGCCCTCGCAGAGGCCCGCAAGGCGGCGGCACGGGGCGAGGTGCCGATCGGCGCGGTCGTCGTGCTCGATGGCGAAGTGGTCGCTGCTGCTGGAAATCGCACCCGCGAACTCCGCGACGTTACCGCCCATGCCGAAGTAGAGGCGATCCGGCTGGCGGCGCGCGCCGTGGGCGACGAGCGGCTCTCCGGCGCCGACCTCTATGTCACGCTGGAGCCCTGCACCATGTGCGCGGCCGCCATCTCCTTCGCCCGCATTCGCCGACTCTATTACGGAGCGGAGGATCCGAAAGGCGGCGCAGTCGAGAACGGGGTGCGTTTCTACGCCTCGCCCACCTGCCATCACGTTCCGGATGTGTATTCCGGTCTCGCCGAGCGCGAGTCCGCCGAAGTTCTCCGCGAGTTCTTCGCCGCCCGACGGTGATTCTCAGTCGGTGGCCAGAGCTTCGAGCTCCTTGCCCGTGAGCCGGTAACGCGTCCATTCCGAGAGTGGCTCGGCGCCGATCGACTCATAGACACGGATGGCGGGCTCGTTCCAATCGAGAACGCTCCATTCTAAGCGGCCGCAGCCCTCGGTAAAGGCGACCCGTGCCAGATGCTTCAGGAGCATCTTGCCCGCGCCGGAGCCGCGATGCTCGGGTGAGACGTAGAGATCCTCGAGATAGAGGCCCTTGCGCGCCTGCCAGGTGGAGTAATTGTAGAACCAGACAGCGAAGCCGGCGGGCTTGCCATCGACCTCGCAGATGACGGCGCGCGCGGCCGCACGCGGCCCGAAGAGCGATTCCTGGAGCAGCTCTATGGTCGCCTCGACCTCGTGCTCCGCCTTTTCATAGATGGCGAGTGCCGTGATGAAGCGCAGGATCGTCGCCGCATCTTCCGGGACGGCGTCGCGGATGCTGATCATCGCTTAGAACGGCCAGTACCACTTGTTGCCGCTGTTGGCGATCTGCGCTTCCTTCTTGCGCCGGCGCTCCTTGTCCTTCTCCGGTTCGCCGAGATCCATCTCCGCCCCTTCGGGCAGACGACGATATTCGAGCGGCGGATCGCTCAGGAAGCGGCGCTTGTCGGAATAGGCGCCCTGCTCGATCTTACGGGCCTCGCGATAGGCCTGCTGCTGCTCCTTGGCCGATAGCCGGCGACCATTGGAATTCGCCTTCGCAAGCGGCGAAACGTAATTGGGATTGTTCTTGTTGGCGTCCGCCTCCTCCCGCAGACGTGCGCGCGTCTCCTCGGGAGATTCGACCCAGGCCGGATTGTTCTCGCGGCTTGCAAGCGACTGCTGCGGCTGGATCAACGCGGTCTCCTGCTCCTTCGGAGGCAGAACCAGCGACGGGCGAGGTTGATACTTGACCGGATCCCCCTTCGGCGGAGCCAGGCTGACGGCGCTGCCGAGATCGTCGAGCAAATGCTCGCCGGCCGTCTTGTCCGTGCCGTAGGTCGGCCCGCCGACGCAGCCCGAGACAACAAGGCTGCCCGCCACGACCGCGGCAACGCCGACAGACAATCGCAACTCTCGCGTCATTCCCATGAGATTCCTTCCAGCCAGCCCTACCCGCGCCCCTCGCGGTCATTCAAGCGCCCCTTGGCGGAAAAATCCGCCAAATTTCGGGCAGGTTGTACCGGATGAACGGCTCAAGCGCAATTCATCCGGTAAACATCGGTTACGCTTTGAAACGTAGTTCCCTTAACGCGGCGGCATCGCGGGCGGACACGTCCGGGTAGAGCGGGTCGGTTCCGACGTCAGTCGTAATGCGCCAGGAGCGGGCGCATTTGCGGCCCTCGGCAAGCTTCGGCACGACGCTGACCTTGGCGACCTCCGGCAGTGTGAAGGCGTCACCCGGCCCTTCGGTTCCGTCGATGCGGATTGCCGAGGTGATGCAGATCTCTGCAAAGTCCTGCCCGTCGAGCGCTTGGCGAAGGTCCGGGTCGGCGACATGGACGATCGGCGCCGCTTCGAGCGACGAACCGATGCGCTTGTCCTTGCGCTCGATCTCCAGGGCACCGGTCACGACCTTGCGAACCTCGCGGATCTTTCGCCACTTCTCGGCAAGTGCTGTGTTCAGCCATTCCGCCGACACCGCCGGGAACTGCTCGAGATGCACGGAGACCGCATCCGGATTGCGAGACAGCCAGGCTTCTTCCATGGTGAAAGGCAGCATCGGCGCAAGCCAGGTCACCAGGCAATCGAAGAGCGTGCGGATGACATGCAAGGCGGAGCGCCGGCGCAACGAAGACGGCGCATCGCAGTAGAGCGCGTCCTTGCGGATATCGAAGTAGAACGCCGAGAGCTCGACATTCGAGAAATCGGTAAGCGCCCGGGCGATCCGCTTGAAGTCGAAGGCGTCATAGCCTTCGCGGACAAGCCGGTCGAGCTCGGCCAGGCGATGCAGCATCAACTGCTCGAGTTCCGGCATGTCGGAAAGGGCAATCACCTCCCCCTTGTCATGCGCGAGGGTGCCGAGCATCCAGCGGATCGTGTTGCGCAGCTTCCGGTACGCGTCGATATTGGTCTGGATGATCGTCTTGCCGAGGCGCTGGTCTTCCCAATAGTCGGTCGTCATCACCCAAAGGCGCAGGATGTCGGCGCCGGCATCCTTCATCACCTCTTGCGGCGTGACGGTGTTGCCCTTCGACTTCGACATCTTCTCGCCCTTCTCATCCATGGTGAAGCCATGGGTGATGACCGCCCTGTAGGGCGCGCGGCCGCGCGTCGCGCAGCTTTCGAGCAGCGAGGAGTGAAACCAGCCGCGGTGCTGGTCGGAACCTTCCAGATAGACGTCAGCCGGCCATTTCAGATCGGGCCGGTCTTCGAGCGTGAATGTGTGCGTCGAGCCGGAGTCGAACCAAACGTCGAGAATGTCCATGACCTGGTGCCAGCGGGCATGGTCATGATCAGGCCCGAGGAAGCGTTCCTTGGCGCCCTCCGCGAACCAGGCATCCGCCCCTTCCTTCTCGAAGGCTTCGAGGATGCGGGCATTGACCTCCTCGTCGGCAAGAATTGTGCCGTCGTCGTCGGCGAAGATGGCGATCGGCACTCCCCAGGCGCGCTGGCGCGACAGCACCCAGTCCGGGCGCTGTTCGATCATCGCGCGAAGGCGGTTCTGGCCCGCGCCCGGCACGAAGCGGGTTTCGTCGATCGCATTCAGCGCCCGCGAGCGCAGGGTCGTGCCGTCGCCGAAGTCCTTGTCCATATAGACGAACCATTGCGGCGTGTTGCGGAAGATGACCGGCTTCTTCGACCGCCAGGAATGCGGATAGGAATGCTTCAGCCGCCCGCGGGCAAAGAGCGTGTTGCGGGCGATCAGCGCCTTGATGACGCGGTCGTTGGCGTCGCCCTTCTTGCCCTTGTCGTCGATCACCCGCCCAGCGCCGCCTTCCGCATCCGGACCAAAGCCGGGCGCATCGGCCGTGAAATAGCCGGCGTCGTCGACCGTGAAGGGAATTGCCGACGAAATGCCGCGCGCTTCAAGTGTCCGGGCGCTGTCCATCCAGGCCTCGAAGTCCTCGCGGCCGTGGCCGGGTGCCGTATGCACGAAGCCGGTGCCGGCATCGTCAGTGACGTGCTCGCCATCGAGGAGAGGCACCTTGAAGGCATAGCCGCCGCCGAGCCCGTGCAGCGGATGAGCGCAGATCACCGCCGCTAGCTCGCTCGCCTCGATATCGCGGACGAAGTTGAACGTAACCTTCGCCTTGGCGGCCGATTCCTCCGCCAGACGCTTGGCGAAGATCAATCTTTCGCCAGGCTGCGGACCATAGTCGTTCTCGGCGGTCGCGACCTCATAGAGGCCGTAGGCGTAGCGGGACGAATAGGCGATGGCGCGGTTGCCGGGGATCGTCCAGGGCGTCGTCGTCCAGATGACCACAAAGGCACCGGCAAGTGCGCCCGGACCCTCGGTGATCGGGAACTTCACCCAGATCATGTCGCTTTCGACGTCGGCATATTCGACCTCGGCCTCAGCAAGCGCCGTGCGCTCGACGACCGACCACATGACCGGCTTCGAACCCCGATAGAGCTGGCCGGCCTTGGCGATCTTCATCAACTCGCCGGCGATGCGGGCCTCCGCATGGAAGTTCATCGTCGTGTAGGGGTTTTCGAAGTCGCCCTCGATGCCGAGGCGCTTGAACTCGTCCGTCTGAACCCCGATCCAACCGCTGGCGAAGTCACGGCACTCCTTCCGGAATTCGTTGACGGGAACCTCGTCCTTGTTCCGGCCCTTCTCGCGGTATTTCTCCTCGATCTTCCATTCGATCGGCAGGCCGTGGCAGTCCCAGCCGGGCACGTAATTGGCATCGAAACCGCGCATCTGGAACGAGCGGTTGATGACGTCCTTGAGGATCTTGTTCAGCGCATGGCCGATATGGATGTTGCCATTGGCATAGGGCGGCCCGTCATGCAGCACGAATTTCTCGCGACCGGCGGCGGAGGCGCGAAGCTTTCTGTAAAGCTCCATCTTCTGCCAGCGAGCGACGATTTCCGGCTCCTTCTGCGGAAGGCCCGCTCGCATGGGAAAATCCGTCTTCGGCAGGTAAAGCGTGGAGGAATAATCGATCTTTTCAGCGGTTTCTGTCATGGTCTTTGCATTCGTCTTTTCCGCGCGGGTTCGTCGCGCATTCGGAAGAATTCTGTCTCTGGAAGATGCAGTGGGGGCGCGAAACGCCAAAATCCCGGACCTTCCGGCGCCGCCTAGCGCGCACGGAAAGCCGGGCCAATAATTCGCTGATCGACGGTCAATCGACGGTGCCGGGTCATAGTGGCCGGTTCTTTAAGGCGTTTTCGGCCTTTTGAAAAGGTCCACCGCAATCGGGCGGCCGATTTCTTTGGGCGCCGTCACGCGAAGTTCAGGCTGCGATCGATCTCGCTCAGGGGCTGGACGCCGGCAAGAAGCGCGCGCGCCTCCCTCTCGTCCTCTTTCATCTGCGCCATCAACGGCTCAAGACCCGAGAACTTCAACTCGTCGCGAAGGCGACCGAAGAAGGAGACGGCGCAGACCTCGCCATAGAGCTCGCCGGTAAAATCGAAGACGAAGGTTTCGAGCAGCGCCTCGCCGTCGCTGTCGACCGTGGGCCGGCGGCCGAAGCTGGCGACCCCGTCGTAAAGCGCGCCGTCGTCCCGGCAGAACCGTACCGCATAGATGCCGCTCTTGAGCTCCGCTTCCGGCGGCAGGCGCATATTCGCGGTCGGATAGCCAAGCTCTCGCCCGAGCTTCTTGCCGCCGATCACCTCCGCCTCGACCGTATAGCGGTAGCCGAGGAGGCCCGCCGCGTGCGAAACGTCGCCCTCGGCAAGCAGAGAGCGGATGACGCTCGAGGAGATGACGTCGGCATTCTCGTCGCGGAAAGCATCGACCAAGGTCACACCGAAGCCTTCCCGCTCGCCGGTCGCCATCAGGAAGGCCGGGCCGCCTTCGCGCCCTTTCCCGAAATGGAAATCGAAACCGGTGACGACATGCGAGGCATGCAGCCATTCGCGCAGGATGCGATGGATGAAATCGGAAGCCGAAAGCTCCGAGAAGGTCCGGTCGAAGGGATATTCGATTACCGCTCCGAATCCCATACCCTCGAGGATACGAGCCTTGAGTGGTGCCGGGGTCAGACGGAAGACCGGCTGGTCGGGCCGGAAAACGGTGCGCGGATGCGGCTCGAAGGTGAGTACCAAGGCGGGGACGCTTCGGCCCCTTGCCTCGTCCAGCGCACGATTGAGCACGGACTGATGACCGCGATGGACGCCATCGAAATTGCCGATCGCCACCACACCGCCATGAAGGCGCTCCGGGAGCGGATCACGGGTTTCGTTGCGATGAAAAACCGTCATCTCCGTCTTCCCGTCAGCCAAGCCGCGGCATCCACCATTTCGGCGTCGCCCCTTCCCTCTTCAGGAACGCGGTGAGCTTCGCCTCGTCCGTGCGGCTTTCGTGCATGTACTCCTGCGCGTGGATGCCGGCACTGATATAGAGCAGGTCGAGGCCGGCATCCTGCGCACCCTTGACATCGGTCGGCATGCCGTCGCCGATGGCGATCACGCGGACAAGATCGAACGGGCCCCTGACCGCCCTCGCCTCCGAAAGTGCGGCGCGGTAGATCGCCTTATAGGGTTTGCCGGCTATGCGCGCCTCGCCGCCGAGCTCTTCATAGAGCTTGGCTATGGCGCCGGCACAGGGAATCAGGCGATGCCCGCGTTCGACAACCAGGTCGGGATTGGCGCAGATGAACGGCACCTTGCGCTTGGCAAGGGCGGTGAGAGTGGTGCGATAGTGCTCCGGTGTTTCGGTCTCGTCGTCGTAAAAGCCGGCGCAGACGATCGTTTCCGCCTCTTCAGACGAAACAATATCGGTGCCGAGACCTTCGAGCAGCGGCAGGTCCCGATCGGCGCCGATGAAGAAGACCCGCTTCTCGGCGGCGGCGATCAGCGCCCGCGTCACGTCGCCGGAGGTGACGATGCGGTCATAGGCCTCGTCGGGAACGCCTAGGCCGCGCAGCTGAACCTTCACGCCGGGGTACGGGCGGGGGGCATTGGTGATGAGGATGACGGTCAGCCCCTGCGCGCGCGCCTCGGCCAACGCCTCGCCCGCGGACACGAAGGCCTGAACGCCGTTGTGGAGCACGCCCCAGACGTCGCAGAGCACCACGTCGTAACGGCTGGCGATTTCCCGAAAACTGTTGATCCTGACGGCCATCCTGGCTTCCCGCAAACTCGGCTTTTCGGCTGACATTGCAAGGAAGGGGCAAGAATACAAGCCTCGCGCATGGAAAATCGCCGCACTTCCCAAGGATTCGGCAGCCGCGCAGCGTCTTAGGCATCACAGAAGCGTAAGGAGCCACCCGGCTCCGGCGCAGAGCGCCAGTGTCTCCAATATCCCGCGCTTCCACCACAAAAGCGACGCGGCCGCAAGCATCGTCAGGAACAGGGCGGTCGGCTCCAGCGTCGCCGGGTCCGGCAAGGGAAGCGAAATCGGCCCGCTCTCCAACCGCTCGACCCGCCTGAAGAGGACATGCAGGCCGAACCAGACCGCCAGGTTGAGGATGACGCCGGCAACCGCCGCCGAGATCGCCGAGAGCGCACCCGAAAGCGCAACATTCGCGCGCAGCCGCTCGACATAGGGCGCGCCCAGGAAAATCCAGAGGAAACAGGGTACGAAGGTCACCCAGGTCGCGAGCGTCGCGCCGAGGAGGCCGGATGTCAGCGGATCGATGCCGATCGCCGCGCGGTAGGCACCCATGAAGCCGACAAAGGCGAGCACCAGCACCAATGGCCCCGGCGTCGTCTCCGCCAGCGCAAGGCCGTCGACCATTTCGCCGGGCCTTAGCCAGTGATAGGTCTCGACCGCCTGCTGCGCGACATAGGAAAGTACCGCATAGGCGCCGCCGAAGGTGACGACGGCCATCTGCGAGAAGAAAACGCCAATATCGCTATAGATATTAGCGCCGCCGAGGGCGCCCCAGATGATGAGAAAGGGTGTCAACCAAAGCCCGCCCCAGAGCGCGACGACCGCCACCGCCCTCTTCGTGGAAGGCCTTGCCTCGGGAAAATCCGCTCCGATGACGGAAGGAAGATCGGGCGCCTTGGCCGCCTGACTGGCCGTCCGGTGCACGGGCGCGCGGCGGGCGACCGCATAGCCGACTACCCCGGCCGAGACCACCACCAAGGGAAACGGCAGCGCGAAAACGAAGAGCCCGAGGAAGGCGGCGAGCGCCAGCAGACGATCAAAACCCGTTTTCAATGCTCGCCGCGAAAGCCGGACAAGCGCTTCAATCACGATTGCGAGCACCGCCGCCTTGAGCCCGTAGAAGAGGCTCGCGAGCCAGCCGGTCTCCTGGAACAGCGCATAGGCCGAGGAAAGCGCGAGAATGACGAAGAAGCCGGGGATGACGAAAAGCATGCCCGCCACGACGCCGCCGCGGGTGCCGTGCAGGAGCCAGCCGATATAGGCGGCGAGTTGCTGCGCCTCCGGGCCCGGCAGCAGCATGCAATAGTTGAGCGCATGCAGAAACCGGCTTTCCGAGATCCAGCGGCGCTCCTCGACGAGCTCACGATGCATCAGCGCGATCTGCCCGGCCGGTCCGCCGAAGCTCAACAGGCCGATCTTCGCCCAAACCTTCGCCGCCTCGGAGAAGGTTGGGTGGGCCGGAGCGAGGCCCACCAATCCTTGTTCGTTCACGTCCGCTTCCCCTTGCCGCCGTGGGATACCCAATCGTGCTTCTCCTGGGTCGCATCGCGCGCCCAGCGGTAGAGCGCGTCGTAGAGCGTCATGCCTGCCTCGAGCTGTTCGAGATCGTCGGCATACATGCGGGAGAGGCCAAGCGAGAAGGCGAGCAGGCCGGCGGCGCGAGGATCGAGATCGAGCCTGTCGGTGTCGGCGCCGCGCACGATGCGGGCGACATGCTCGAGCGCCGGGAAGGAGAGACGGAATTCCTTGACCATCGTATCGAAGGTGCAGTCCATGTCGCGATGACTCCAGAAGACCCCTTCGATATCGAATGGTGTTGCGCCGAAGCGTTCGCCTACCATCTCGACCTCGGCAGGCGTGACATAGAGGAAATTGGCATGCGGATCGACGAAGCGGCGGATCAGCCAGGGACAGGCGATGCGGTCGATTTTCGGCCTTGACCTTGTCACCCACACGGAACCACCGGACGGGTCGGCGTTCGGAAGGCTCGCGACCGGGACGAGAGGCAGGCCCGCTGCTCGCCAGGCCTCGATCCCGCCCTCCAGTATCTCGGCGGTCGCGCCCGCATTGCGAAGCCAGCCGGCCACTCCTTCGCTGAGCTTGCCGCCGTGCTTGCAGAGCGCGACGACCCAGTGCCCCTTGTATTGCTGCGCCCATTGCCGGACGTCGGCATGGGTCCGGTGGAAAGAACCTGGCACGAGATGGGGATCGGCCGAAAAATCGTCGTCATCGCGCACGTCGATGATAACGGGGCCTTTGGGAGTTCCGACGAGCCGGGCAAGTTTTTCGATGGAGATGGAATTGAACGAGGCCATGATACGACGTCCTTGATTAGGGTGGACGCGAATTCCAGCATGACGCCTCGTGGGGTATTCGCTCACCCCATGTGGCCATCAAACAAAATAGCGGCGGAGCTGTCAACGCTTTCCGACTGGCCGAAAAATCTCGCAGCCGATCCTTGACTCGTTCGCTGGCCAGTCTTATCTCCCCGGCGCTAGCACTCGCCAAACATGAGTGCTAACATCCATCCACCGGATCTCTCAACGATCCGTAATGTCATTTGATCGAGGGATTAGACAATGGCAAGCACCAATTTCCGTCCGCTGCACGACCGCGTTGTCGTCCGCCGCGTCGAGTCTGAAGAAAAGACCAAGGGCGGCATCATCATTCCGGACACCGCAAAGGAAAAGCCGCAAGAAGGCGAAATCGTGGCTGTCGGATCGGGCGCTCGTGACGAAAGCGGCAAGGTCGTCCCGCTCGACGTCAAGGCTGGTGACCGCGTCCTGTTCGGCAAGTGGTCCGGCACCGAAGTCAAGATCAACGGCGAAGACCTTCTGATCATGAAGGAAGCCGACATCATGGGCATCATCGGCTGATCGGCCGGCAACCCTCCCAAAACTTCCGTAATTTGAAACCGGACCTCTTCCGGCATTTCGAAACCAGGAGCTTTCAAAAATGGCAGCTAAAGAAGTAAAGTTCGGCCGTACTGCGCGCGAAAAGATGCTGCGCGGCGTCGACATCCTCGCCGATGCAGTCAAGGTAACGCTCGGCCCGAAGGGCCGTAACGTCGTCATCGACAAGTCCTTCGGCGCTCCGCGCATCACCAAGGACGGCGTTTCGGTCGCCAAGGAGATCGAACTCGAAGACAAGTTCGAGAACATGGGCGCCCAGATGGTCCGCGAAGTCGCTTCGAAGACCAACGACATCGCCGGTGACGGCACGACGACCGCGACCGTTCTGGCCCAGGCGATCGTTCGCGAAGGCGCCAAGGCCGTTGCTGCCGGCATGAACCCGATGGACCTGAAGCGCGGTGTCGATCTCGCCGTCGCAGAAGTGGTCAAGGACCTGCTCGCCAAGGCCAAGAAGATCAACACCTCGGATGAAGTTGCCCAGGTCGGCACGATTTCCGCAAACGGTGAAAAGCAGATCGGCCTCGACATCGCCGAAGCGATGCAGAAGGTCGGCAATGAAGGCGTGATCACGGTTGAAGAAGCCAAGACCGCCGAGACCGAGCTCGAAGTCGTCGAAGGTATGCAGTTCGACCGCGGTTACCTGTCGCCCTACTTCGTCACCAATCCGGAAAAGATGGTCGCGGACCTCGAAGACGCTTTCATTCTCCTGCACGAGAAGAAGCTTTCTAACCTCCAGGCCATGCTCCCGGTTCTCGAAGCCGTCGTCCAGACCGGCAAGCCGCTCCTCATCATCGCTGAAGACGTCGAAGGCGAAGCCCTTGCAACGCTCGTCGTCAACAAGCTGCGTGGCGGCCTGAAGATCGCTGCCGTCAAGGCTCCGGGTTTCGGCGACCGCCGCAAGGCCATGCTCGAAGACATCGCCATCCTGACGGGCGGCACGGTGATCTCCGAGGATCTCGGCATCAAGCTCGAAAACGTCACGCTCGACATGCTCGGCCGTGCGAAGAAGGTCTCGATCTCCAAGGAGAACACGACGATCGTCGACGGCGCCGGCCAGAAGGCCGACATCGAAGGCCGCGTTGGCCAGATCAAGGCCCAGATCGAGGAAACCACCTCCGACTACGACCGCGAAAAGCTGCAGGAGCGCCTTGCCAAGCTCGCTGGCGGCGTTGCTGTCATCCGCGTCGGCGGTGCGACGGAAGTCGAAGTGAAGGAAAAGAAGGACCGCATCGACGACGCCCTCAACGCGACCCGCGCTGCCGTTCAGGAAGGCATCGTACCGGGCGGTGGCGTTGCCCTGCTCCGCTCTTCCGTGAAGATCACCGCCAAGGGTGAAAACGACGACCAGGAAGCCGGCATCAACATCGTTCGCCGCGCTCTGCAGGCTCCGGCTCGCCAGATCGCTGAAAATGCTGGCGATGAAGCCTCGATCGTTATCGGCAAGATCCTCGAGAAGAACACGGACGATTTCGGCTACAACGCTCAGACCGGTGAGTATGGCGACATGATCGCCATGGGCATCATCGACCCGGTCAAGGTCGTTCGCACCGCACTCCAGGACGCAGCCTCGGTTGCTTCGCTGCTCATCACCACCGAAGCGATGATTGCCGAGCTGCCGAAGAAGGACGCTCCGGCAATGCCGGGCGGCATGGGCGGCATGGGCGGCATGGACATGATGTGATAAGGCGAAAGCCTTAGCACAGAAGGTCCAACCGGATCTGAAGGGCGGTCTTTAGGGGCCGCCCTTTTTGCTATTCAGCAAGAAGCGATCGTCTCGTTGAGGTGGTCGATCGTCGCGGCGGCCCCTCATCCGGCCTGCCGGCCACCTTCTCCCCGCAGGCGGGGCGGAGGCGCCTCCCGGCACCCTCGTCTCCCCAGCCGAAACCGTTGGCAGCAAGGCACGTCCCCTCTCCCCGCATGCGGGGAGAGGGCTAGGGTGAGGGGCGATTTCGCCAATTACACCAACGATTTCAAATCGCTCTGCGGGTCAGCCAAAACCTTGCGATCCGGTGTCTTCCCCGCTTCCAGCAGTTTTTTTCCCGTGACATAGGCCTTTGCGTCGTTGATCGCATCGACGGCGATCAGCTTGCCTTCGCGGAAATACCAGACCGAAACGCTGCCCTCGCGCTGGCCCGGGCGGACCAGCGTCTCGTCATGACCGAGCCCGAAGCCGGCGATCTGCAGCTTGACGTCATACTGGTCCGACCAGAACCAGGGATGCGGATTGTAAGGCGCGGAACCGCCGGCAAGGATGGCGGCCACGGCCTCCGCCTGTTCCACCGCGTTCTGGACCGACTCCAGACGGATGCGCATGTCCTGCCAGGGCAGGACCGCGCAATCGCCCATGGCATAGATCGCCGGGTCGGACGTCCGCCCGTAGCTGTCGACGATGATGCCGTTCGCCGTTTCGAGCCCGGCATCGTGCGCGAGCGCGTCGTTCGCCATCACGCCGATGCCGACGATCACCATATCCACCGGTATGACGGAGCCGTCGGAAAGCTCGGCAGCCGAGACGCGGCCGTCCTTACCGATGAGACGGTGCAGCCCCATGCCTTCGCGAATTTCGACGCCGCGGGTGCGGTGAATGTCGCGCACGATCGCAGAGGTGGCGGCGGAGGCGACGCGCTGAAGGATGCGGTCGGCCATTTCAATGACGGTCACCTCGAGGCCCAGGGTGCGGGCGACCGCCGCTGCCTCGAGGCCGATGTAACCGCCGCCGACGACGAGCGCCCGCCGCCCCGGCATCATTTCCTCGGCGAGCCGGTCGGCATCCTTGTAGTCGCGCACGACATAGACAGCCGCGAGGTCGCCTCCGATCGACGCCGGCAACCGGCGCGGGGTCGCCCCCGTGGCGAAGGCCAGCGTCTCGTAATCAAGCGACGAGCCGTCGCTCAGCGTGACCTCTTTCGCGGCGCGCTCGACGCGTGTCACGGTCGTCGACAGGCGGATGTCGACCCCGTGTTCCGCATACCAGGCCTCCGGCCGATAAAGCAGCCGGTCGAGGCTCATTTCACGCAGCAGGTATTTCTTGGAAAGCGGCGGCCGCTGGTAGGGCAGGCTCGCCTCGGCGGCGATGACGGTGATCGGACGCTGGTCATTGAGGGCGCGCAGCTTGGCAACCAGGGCGAAAGCGGCCTGACCGCCACCGATGACAACAAGCCTTCCCGACACCTTATCCACCCGACTCGATTCTCTTTCGCTAACCGGTAGCCTCCCGGCCGCAGCCTCGTCAACTGCGGCCGGAGGGTGCTCCGTCTATTCCTTTCTCGGAATTTCCAGGCCTCTTTGAGCGGCCGGGCGCGCAAGTCCGCGCTCCACCCAGGCCAGGACATTCGGGAAGCTCTTGTAGTCGAGGACCTCGGCGCCGCCGTAGAATTTCCGCGCCCCTTCCACCCAGGGATAGGTGGCAATGTCGGCAATCGTATATTCGTCGCCCATCAGCCATTGCCGGCCGTCGAGACGCGCATCGAGAACGCCGAGAAGACGCTTCGCCTCGTCGCGATAGCGCTCCACAGGATAGGAATTGTTCGCGACCTTGTCGGCGGCGAATTTGAAGAAATGGCCAAATTGACCGAACATCGGACCGACGCCGCCCATCTGGAACATCACCCAGCAGAGCGTCTCGTAACGGCCGGCCGCGTCCGCAGGAATGAGCCTGCCGGTCTTTTCCGCGAGATAGACGAGGATCGCGCCGGATTCAAAAAGCCCGATGGGCTTGCCGTCCGGTCCGTTCGGATCGATGATCGCCGGAATGCGGCCGTTCGGGTTGAGCGACACGAATTCAGGCGACTTCTGCTCGTTCGCGTCGAAGGCGATGCGGTGCGCTTCGTAGGGCAGGCCCAGTTCTTCGAGAGCGATCGAGATCTTCACGCCATTTGGGGTCGGTAGCGAGTAGAGCTGGATGACGTCGGTATTCTTCGCCGGCCAGCGGCGCGTGATCGGAAAGGACGAAAGATCAGCCATAAGGTTGCCTCAAGTTTGGTCTTGGGAGCTTTGCCGTTCCTACATAGGTAGCGCTGGTTGCATTGTCAGGGGCCGGACCCGCGAATACGAGATGAGTTAATCGGATCAGAGCACTCCTCGCACGGCAGCGATGATGCGATTGATCGTGGGATCGCCAGCGTGAGCCGGCTTTCGAGCCCGGACGAGGCAGGCTTCGGAGCGCAGGATCACGCCGTCGGAAAGGATCTTCAGATGGTTCGCGCGGAGCGTGGAGCCGGTCGAGGTGATGTCGACGATGATATCGGCCGAGCCGGAAGCCGGGGCGCCTTCGGTCGCACCCAGGCTTTCAACGATGCGGTAGAGCTGGATACCGTGGCTGCCGGAGAAGAATTGCTGTGTCAGTCGCCAGTATTTGGTGGCGATCGCCAGACGCCGGCCATGGCGGGCGCGGAAATCGGCGGCGACGTCCCCGAGGTCGGCCATGGTATCGACGTCGTACCAGATCTCCGGCACGGCTACGACGACATCCGCGTGGCCGAAGCCGAGCCGAGCCGCAAATTCGACGCGCCCATCGACGTCCGCCAGCCCTTCGCGCACGAGGTCTTCGCCGGTGACACCGAAATCGACGGCGCCACAGCCGACCTCGCGCGAGATTTCGGAGGCCGAGAGGAAGGCGATTTCGACGTCTTCCCAGCCTTCGACGCGGCCGCGATAGGAGCGATCATTGCCGACGGCGACGATCTTCAGCCCGGCCCGCGCGAAGATGTCCGAGGCGTCCTCCTTCATCCGGCCCTTGGAGGGCAGCGCAATGGTGATGGTCATTTCGCACCCCCTGCGGCCGCGATGGCCCGCTCGATCCGGTCAAGCCAGAGAGAGAACCCGACAGCCGGGATGTGCTCCCGGGCGCCGAGCAGCGTCAGCAGCCGATCGAAGCGCCCGCCACCGGCGAGAACCGCCGGAATTTCCTCAAGCTCGATCTCGAAGACGAGGCCGGTATAATAATCGAGCGGGCGGCCAAAGGCGGCACGATACCTGATGACATCGACATCCGCGCCCGTCTTTGAAAGCGCCGCAACGCGGGCATCGAAGAGCGCGAGCGCATCGCCTATCTTCAGTCCCGATCCGGTGGCGAATTGATGAAGAGCGTCTGGTGCATCGGCGAGCGGCAGATCGAGCGCCAGGAACTCGCGCATGATCGCCAGCGCTGCCTTGTCGAGCCGCGTCGTCGCCAGTTCCATTTTCTCCTTGAGCCGGCGGGCAATGTCGCCCGGCGAGCGGCTGGCATTGGTGGAGTAGCCGGTCGCTTCCATGGTCTCGGCGATCTCGGTAATGAGCCGCTCCTCGTCGTCCAAGATACCCATGCCGGCGAGCCGCTCCACCTCAGGGCCGAAGACCCCGGAGGATTTCGGATCGGCTAGTTCCGCCAGCAGCCTCTGCAACTGCTTCTGGTCGCCGAAGGCATGGATTAGCCGCTTCTGCCAGCCGGCGGGCAAGCCGCAGGCGGCGACCACTGCCTCAAAGACCGACTGATCGCCGAGCGTCACCCTCAGCCGCCGGCCAGGTAACCGACTGGTCACAACCAGCATGGCGTCACCGATCGCCCGCGCATCGGCACCGGCCGTGTCCTGATCGCCGAGATCCTCGATGCCGGCCTGATAAAACTCGTTCGAGCCGTCGCGACGCTGGCGAAACACTTCGCCGAGATAGGCATAACGCTGGGGCGTGCCGGTCGCCGTCTCGATATGCCTGAGGCATACGGGAATGGTGAATTCCGGGCGCAGGCACAGGCTCTCGCCGGTCTCGCTCTCGGTCATGAAGATGCGCCGGCGCAGGTCCTCTCCCGCCATGTCGAGGAAGGGCTCGGCCGGCTGGATCACCGGCGTATCGACACGCAGCGTCTTCAGCCGCTCGAAATCGGCGAGGAGGTCGGCGGCGAAGGCGGGAAGATTGATCAACGGCATCAGCCTGCCCTTTTCCGGTCCTCGGCCTGCTCTGCCAGAATTTCCCGGACTTTTGCGACGAGCTCGCTTTCCGGAACGGAGACCTGGGCCACGCGGGCCTCGCGCCAGGCGACGTTGTCCTCAATTTCGCCGGAGAGGCGCTTGCCTTCGATCAGGTCCTTGATCTGCACGGTGCCGGAGGCGCGCTCGTCGCCGCCCTGGATGATGGCGATGGGCGAGCCGCGGCGATCGGCATACTTGAGCTGGTCGCCGAAATTCTTCTTGTTGCCCTGATACATCTCGGAGCGAATGCCGGCATGGCGCAGGTCCTGCACGAAGCGCTGGTACCGGCCCATGCTGCCGAGGTCGCGGTCCATCACGCAGACGACAACAGGCGCGACAACCTCCTCGACGCCGAGCTTGCCGAGATTCTTGAGCGCCGTCATCAGGCGCGACACGCCGATCGAGAAGCCTGTTGCCGGTACCGGCTGCCCCATGAAACGCGAGACAAGACCATCGTAACGCCCGCCGCCGCCGACCGAACCGAAGACGACCGTCTCACCCTTCTCGTTGGTGACGGCAAATTGCAGTTCCGCTTCGAAAACCGGCCCGGTGTAGTATTCGAGGCCGCGCACGACGGACGGATCGATCTTGATGCGATCCGCCTCGTAGCCGGCGCTCAGCACCAGGCTGCGAATCGTGTTGAGTTCCTCGACGCCTTCCGCTCCCTTGGCGGTGCCGGCAACCAGCTCTGACAGTTCACCCGCGCTCGCGGCATAGTCGGTGATGCCGACGAAGAACAGGATATTGCGGATCTGCTCGTCATTGAGCCCGGCGCCCTTGGTGAAGTCACCGCTCTCGTCCTTGCGCCCTTCGCCAAGCAGGAGCCGCACCCCCTCCGGTCCAAACTTGTCGAGCTTGTCGATCGCGCGCAGCACGGTCAGCCGAGTATTTGTCTGCTCCTCGCCGCCGAGACCGATCGCCTCCAGCACGCCGTCGAGGACCTTCCGGTTGTTGACCCGGATCACGTAGTCGCCGCGCCTGATGCCAAGCGCCTCCATCGTGTCCGCCATCATCATGCACATTTCGGCGTCCGCCTGAACGCCGGCGGCGCCGACCGTATCGGCGTCGAACTGCATGAACTGGCGGAACCGGCCGGGCCCTGGCTTTTCATTGCGGAACACGTAACCGGCGCGATAGGTGCGGTAGGGAAGCTGGATCTCGTTGAAATTCTCCGCCACGTGGCGGGCAAGCGGCGCCGTCAGGTCGTAACGCAGGCTCATCCACTGGTCATCATCGTCGGTCAGCGAGAAGACACCTTCGTTCGGGCGGTCGCTGTCGGGAAGAAACTTGCCAAGCGCATCGGTATATTCGAACAGCGGCGTTTCCACGGGATCGAAGCCGTAGCGCTCATAGACGTCGCGGATCTTCTCGATCATTTCGTCGACGGCGCGGATATCCGCGGCCGAACGGTCGACGAAGCCGCGCGGCAGGCGCGCCTTGAGCTTCTGCGGTTTCTTTGTCTTGTCTTTCATGGAAGGCATTCCGGCTACTCAAAGCTAGGTCGGTGCCTTCCCTACCGGATCATGTCAAGGGCGGCAAGGGCGGCAAAGCGGCGACAGCGACAATGACGCCCAAAGCGAGCCAGAACATAAATGCCACGCGTGAAGTCGGGAAAGCGCAGCAGGACGAAGGGAACAGGTAGCCTTGCAAGCTCAAGCCCGTACGGCGTTTTCTCGCGTCCCCCCTTTTGTCCGGTTCATCCTATGTCGCCGGCATGTTGCGTTCGCGCCTTCGGGCGAACCTATGCGCCGGATCGAGGCGGACCTGCCGCAGGCCGGGCGAATTGCCGCCGCATCTCCTCGACACCGTCACGGCAGAAGCAGCCTTCCAGGTGGTCGTTGACGAGACCCATGGCCTGCATGAAGGCATAGACGGTCGTCGGCCCGACGAAGGTCCAGCCGCGCTTTTTCAGATCCTTCGAAATCCTGACCGAGGCTGGCGTCGTCGGATTGGCGACCAGCGTCTCGTAGTCCATGACCGCCGGTCGCTCGCTTCCGTTGGGCTCATACGACCAGAAATAGGCGGCGAGAGAACCGAACTCATCGCGCAGTTCCCTCGCGCGCAGGGCATTGTTGACGGTGGAAACGATCTTGCCGCGATGGCGCACGATGCCCGGATCGGCAAGGCAACGCTCGACATCGGCCTCACGGAACTCGGCGACCACATCGAAATCGAAGCCGGCGAAGGCCGCGCGGAAAGCCTCGCGCTTCCTGAGGATCGTCAGCCAGGACAATCCGGACTGGAAACCTTCCAGGCAGATCTTCTCGAACAGCCGGCGGTCGTCCGCCACGGGTCGACCCCATTCCTCGTCATGGTAGCGGCGGTAGTCTTCGAGATTGCCGTGCCAGGCACAACGGCTGAGCCCGTCCTCGCCCGTGATCAGACCCTTCTCCGGCATCGCCCATTCCTTCGCAGATGTTTCTCTTTTGTTCCGTTTACCATTTGTAAACCAGATTCATAAAGCCGCAAATAACCCTACCCGAAGCTTTATCGCATCCGCGGCATTTTAGCGAAGGGCCGTTTACTTTTCGGTGGCGGGGCGGGTGCGAGCATCGCGGCTCCAATAGCCGCCTCGTATTGGGCGTAATGTAGCGAGTCCGTCCGATGAAGAAGTTCCTTTTGCTTGCCACGACCTGCCTCTGCATCCTCCCCGTGAGCGCCGAGGCGCAGGATCGTTACCAGAACCGGCCCCCGGTCATCGTCAGCCCGGACCTGACGGCACCCTGGGTGATGCAGTTGACCGGCCGGCACGTACGCCCGGCCGTTTACCGCCCAGAGGCGCCGGCCGCCACGCGAAAACCCGTCGAGCGGCGGCAGGTCAGGCGCAAGCCCTACGCACCGGCCGTTCAGCCCGTGGCCGCCGCACGCGCCCAGAAACCGGTAAAAACCAAGCTCGATCCGCAGTTCCTGCCGCAGATGGTGGCCTATCAGACAGGGGAGAAGCCCGGCACGATCGTGATCGACACCAATAACCGCTTCCTCTATCTCGTGACCGGCAATGGCGAAGCTCGCCGCTACGGTGTCGGCGTCGGCAAGCCGGGCTTCGAGTGGGCGGGCGAACACAGGATCACCCGCAAGGCGGAGTGGCCGAGCTGGACGCCGCCGAAGGAAATGATCGCGCGCGAAGCGGCGAAGGGCCATTACCTGCCGGCGCGCATGGACGGCGGCCCCCAGAACCCGCTGGGCGCCCGCGCTATGTATCTCGGCTCCACGCTCTATCGCATCCACGGCACCAATGCGCCCTGGACGATCGGCTATGCCGTGTCCTCCGGCTGTATCCGCATGCGCAACGAGGACGTCGTCGATCTTTACGAGCGGGTGAATGTCGGCACCAAGGTCGTCGTGCTGTAGCGGCGGCGGCTCGCTTCGACGCGAGCCGCGCTTTTTCCAGCCGAACCGTGATCTAAAGGCAACAGCGGTTGTCCGCGACGCTGCTTGCCCGACGCAGTCTGTTTGTATCGGTTGTCTCAGGCCGGAACTTGCCAGTAAATCGCATCGCTTTTTGGAATTTGGGGTTGAGAGGGAATCGTAGATGAAATGTCACGCCGGTATACTGGTTGCGCTCGGCGTCGCGGCCACGACTCTGTTTGCTGCCGTGGGCGCTTCGGCGTTCACGCCGGTCGAGCCTGGCGGAACGGCCGTCAAGCGCTCGGACATCGTCCTCACCGCCCAGCCGAAGAAGCCGCCGAAGAAGTATTGGCGAACCAAGGTTCGTTTCCGCACGGAAGAAGCGCCCGGCACGATCATCGTGGATACCAACAGCAAATTCCTCTATTACATCGATGGTCCGAACCGCGCGACGCGCTACGGCATCGGCGTCGGCCGCGAGGGTTTCGGCTGGTCCGGCATCGTCAAAGTGGGCCGCAAGGCCGAATGGCCGAGCTGGACGCCGCCGGCGGAAATGCGCGCGCGCGAAGCGGCCAAGGGCCGAATCCTGCCGATCACCCAGGAAGGCGGCATCGACAACCCGCTCGGCGCCCGCGCGCTCTATCTCTACAAGGGCGGCCGCGACACGATCTTCCGCATCCATGGCACCAACCAACCTTGGACGATCGGTCAGAACATGTCGTCTGGCTGCATCCGGATGATGAACGAGGACGTCGAGCATCTCTATGATCGGGCTCCGATCGGCACCAAGGTGATCGTGATCGGCCCCGGCAACAAGCAGGGCGACATCAGCTTCGACGACCGTGGCGTCGACATTTTCCGCCAGATCTTCGGCGGCTGACGGCAAGCTGCCCCTCACCCTAACCCTCTCCCCGCACGCGGGAGAGGGGATTCCTGAACCTTCGCCCCTCACACATTCGACCTCGGTGGAGGGCGAGACTTCGCGGCGATCCTCCTTCGCCCCGCTTGCGGGGAGAAGGTGCCGGCAGGCGGCTGAGGGGTAATTCCTACACACTCGAACGTCAAACCCCCGCCGGCTTCGGCCCACCATAGGCCCAATCCAGAAGCTCGACCGTATGTAGGATCGGGATATTGGTTCCGGTCGCGATCTGCGTGATGCAACCGATATTGCCGGTCGCGATCACATTCGGCTTGGTCGCTTCGATATTCCTGACCTTCCGCGCCTTCAGCTTCGCCGAAATTTCCGGCTGCAGAATGTTGTAGGTACCGGCCGAGCCGCAACAGAGGTGGCCTTCCGCCGGGTCGCGCACCGTAAACCCCGCCCGTTTCAGAAGCTGCTTCGGCATCGTCGTGATCTTCTGCCCATGCTGCATCGAACAGGCGGAGTGATAGGCGACCGTCAGCCCGCGCGTCTCCTGTTCCGGCAGGTCCAGATTCGCCAGATATTCGGTTATGTCTTTCGCCAGAGCAGAGACCTTCGCTGCCTTGTCGGCATAGGCGGAATCAAGCCGCAGCATATGGCCATAATCCTTGATCGTCGTGCCGCAGCCGGAGGCGGTGATGACGACGGCGTCGAGGCTGCTCTCCTCGGCGGCCTTCAGCCAGGCGTCGACATTGCGGCGGGCGGCCTTCAGCGCCTGTTCCTCGCGGCCCATATGGTGAACCAGGGCGCCGCAGCAGCCTTCCCCTTCCGCGACGACGACCTCGATCCCCTGCCCCGTCAGCAGCCGGATCGCCGCCTCGTTGATCTCCGGCCGCAACACCGGTTGGGCGCAGCCGGCGAGCAGCGCCACGCGGCCACGGCGAGCACCCTTCGCCGGATGGATTTTCGGCTTTGCGGTCGCGGATGCGGGCGGCAGCGCAGCCGGCGCGAGATCGAGCATGACGCCGAAGGTTTTGAGCCAGGGAATGCGCTTCAGCAGTCCGGCCATCGGCCGGGCGAGACGGGCAGCCCCGAGCGCCGCCCGGAAGCGCCTCGGATAGGGCAGCGTCGCGGCGATCACGGAACGGGCGAAACGGTCGTTGAAGGGCCGTCGATAGGTCTCTTCGATATGAATGCGGGCGTGGTCGACGAGATGCATGTAATCGACGTCTGAGGGACAGGTCGTCATGCAGGAGAGACATGAGAGGCAGCGGTCAATATGGGTGACGGTTTCCTTATCGGCGGCACGCCCGTTTTCGAGCATGTCCTTGATAAGATAGATGCGCCCGCGCGGGCTATCGAGCTCGTCGCCGAGAAGCACATAGGTGGGACAGGTGGCGGTGCAGAAGCCGCAGTGAACGCACTTGCGCAGGATCTTCTCGGATTCCGCGACATGCGGGTCAGCAAGCTGTTCAGGGGAAAAATTGGTCTGCAACCGAATACTCCGATACTGTAAGGGCCGGTCGGAAGGTATCTAGATCCACCAGCTTTCCGGATTGGTGATCGGGTCCTCGCGCGCAGCCTTCTGAAGACCGACGACACAGCGCACCACGACCCAGACTGCGGTCGCCACGAAGCCGAGCACGCCGATGAAGACGACGGACAGCACCGCCGAGATCAGGATGAACAGCAAGGCGATCCAGAAGGTTCGGATCGCCCAGTCATAATGCGACCTTGCCCAGATTTCGGCCTTGTCGCGATTGAGATAGGCGATAACGAGGCCGATCAGCGGCGTGATGCCGATGGCAAAGCCAAGCAGATACAGAACGTAGACGATCTGGATGTTGACCTTTCCGGGTTCCAGCCAGCGGTCGGTATCACGGGAAGGCGGCGTGTGCGAACCAGGATCTGTCATTGAGGTCTCCTTGGCCGTTGGGCGTCATGATGGCGATGCCTCAAGCGATTGCCGCCAGCCGCCCGGGATTGAAAATCCGCGATGGGTCGAACGACGCGCGCAGGCGTTCCGACAATTGTGCCACAGCGGATGGCTGCGGTTCAAAGGCCGGGATGCGCGCACGTTCGTCCTCACCGGCGCGCAGAAGCATCGCGTGCCCGCCGCCGACCGCGCGGATATAGCGTCGCAGGAGCTCGGCCTCGGGGTCCGCCTCCATGCGCAGCCAGACGAGCCCGCCCTGCCAATCATAGAAGGCGTCCACGCCCGTCTGCAACCGAAGCGCGGCGACGAGCTGATGCCCCGCCGAAGGGGCGACGGAGACGCGCCAGAGCGGCCGCATGGTGCCGTCGGCATAGGGCTTCACGTCGCGGATTTCCGCCCAAAGCACCTTGGACTGGGCGGCATCCAACTGTGAGACCGGCCCGAAGCGAGCGAGCGCCCCTGAAAGCCTTTGCGCACGCAGGGCGACCGAGTCGGCAAGCCCTTCTAGCCTTAGCACCGTGGCCGCCCCCTCGGGCAGCGCGCCGGCGACGAACCGCCCACGGACGCTCTCCGGCAGATGCGCAGCGCCCGACACCTCCACCGGCTGGGCCATGGCCTCGGCCATCACCGCTGCGGCCTCCGCGTCGTTGCGACCGGAAACGACCACGGTTGCGGCCGCGGACCGCGAAGGCAGGACCTTGAAGGTGACCTCCGTCAGGATCCCAAGCGTGCCGTGGGAGCCGGCGAGCAACTTGACGAGGTCGAGCCCGGTGACGTTTTTCATCACCCGCCCGCCGGCCTTAATCACCTCGCCGCGGCCATTGATGAAGCGAAGGCCGAGCAGGCTGTCGCGCGCGGCACCGGCGACATAGCGGCGCGGGCCCGAGACATTGGCCGCAAAGACGCCGCCGATGGTCGGCTCGCCGGACGTGCCGAAGACCGGCCTGTGGTCCATCGGCTCGAAGGACAGCATCTGGCCTTTCGCATCGAGCGCCGCCTCGATCTCCGACAGCGGCGTGCCCGCGAGCGCGCTCATCGTCATCTCCGCGGGATTATAGGTGACGATGCCGGAGAGGCGCCGCGTCGAAAGCGTGCGATCCGCCCGGATGGGATTGCCGAAGCCCGTCCGCGTGCCCCCGCCGACGATCGAAAGCGTGACGCGCTCGGCCGATGCCGAGCGGACGACCGAGGCAATGCCTTCCTCGCTTGGCGGTTCGAAATGGACGATCATGTCGCGGGCCGCCCTTCGAGCGGGAAGACCTTCGACGGGTTCAGCAGCCAATGCGGATCGAAGGCCGCGCGCGCCGCCATCTGCTGGTCGAGGTCGGCCTGGCTGTACTGATGCCGCATCAGGTCGCGCTTCTCTATGCCGACGCCATGCTCGCCCGTGAGGCAGCCGCCCGCCTCGACGCAAAGCTTCAGGATATCGTTGCCGGCGGCCTCGGCACGCGCCGCATCCTCCGGATCATTGATGTCGTAGAGGATCAGCGGATGCATGTTGCCGTCGCCGGCATGGAAGACGTTGGCGACGCGCAAGCCATAGCCCGCAACGATCTCGCCGCTCCGGCGCAGCACATGCGAGAGCTGGCTCAGCGGCACGGTGCCGTCCATGCAGATGTAGTCGGCGATGCGACCGGTAGCGCCGAAGGCGGATTTCCTGCCCTTCCAGATCAGCGCCGCCTCGAGCGCCGATTGCGATTCCTTGATCGTCTTGACGCCGTGGCGGCGGGCGATCTCGATGATGCTCTGAAGCGTTGCGTCCATCTCAGCTTCAGAACCCTCGACCTCGACGATCAGGAGCGCCTCCACGTCAAGAGGATAACCCGCCTGGGCGAAGGCTTCGCAGATCTCGATCGCCGGCTTGTCCATGAATTCAATCGCGACCGGAATGATGCCGGCAGCGATAATATCGGCGACGCAGGACCCGGCCGCTTCCGACGAATCGAAGCCGAAGAGCACCGGGCGCGCGCCTTCCGGCTTTGCGATCAGGCGGACGGTCGCCTCCGTGACGATGCCGAGTTGCCCCTCCGAGCCGCAGACGAGGCCGATGAGATCATAACCCGGCGCATCCAGCGCCTTGCCGCCAAGCTCGATCACCGTGCCGTCGCAAAGCACCATCTTGACGCCCAGGAGATTGTTGGTGGTCACCCCGTATTTCAGGCAATGGGCGCCGCCGGAATTCATGCCGATATTGCCGCCGATGGTGCAGGCGAGCTGCGAACTCGGGTCGGGCGCGTAGAAGAAGCCGTCGGCACCGGCCGCTTCGGAAATGCTGAGATTGGTGACGCCGGCCTGAACCGTCGCCGTACGGTTGAAGAGGTCGATGTCGAGTATGCGGGACATCTTCGAGAGACCGACGACGACGGCATCCTCCTGGGGAATGGCGCCGCCGGAAAGTGAGGTTCCGGCGCCGCGCGGCACGACGGGGATGCCATATCGGCTGCAATATTTGAGAATGGCTGCGACCTGCTCCGTCGTCTCCGGCAGGGTCACGGCCAACGGCATACGGCGATAGGCAAGGAATGCATCCGTCTCGAAGGGTTTCAACCCGCGCTCGTCGCCGATCAGCGAGGCCTCGGGGAGGAGATCGGCGAGGTCGATGAGAATCTCCCGCCGGCGGTCAAGAACGGCCTGTCTGGGTTCCAAGAACCCGATCGTCTCCGGCATGAGCACCTCCAGCCAGATGCGCCCTGAGGCGTGCTTCTCAAATCTTGCCGACTTGAGGAAACACACGGAAATTCAACATGCTATGGCGATCTCTACGCTTCCAGAGAACAGGCGTGGCGCCATAGGGTGGTATTTTTTGTTTACCACTGGAACGGCATCCGGGGCAATGCTAATGGACCTTCGGCCGCATGCATATTTGAAGCGCGATAGCAATGGACGCTATTTGTGCGACGCCTCCTCATGATGGCGGCGAATGCGCCTTACGACCATCCAGACGCCGAACACCGCAATGGGGACGGCAAGGCCGGTGAGCACGCCGGGGTCGACGGGGATCTGGTGGCTCAAGGGCTTGGCGAGGTAGCCGAACAGCCCGACGACGTAGTAGGAGATCGCGGCGACCGACAAGCCTTCGACCGTTTGCTGCAGGCGCAACTGCAGCTTCGCTCGGCGGTCCATCGAATTGAGCAGCGCGCTGTTCTGGCGTTCGAGTTCGACGTCGACCCAGCTTCGCAGGAGCGTCGTCGCGCGCGCCAGCTTGGTCGACAGGTTCTTCTGCCGCTCCTCGACCGATTGACAGGTCCGCATGGCCGGCGCCAGCCGGCGTTCGAGGAAGGTGCCGATCGTCTCGTAACCGGGCACGGGCGTTTCGGAAAGTGTACGGATGCGTTCCTGGACGATGCCGTAATAGGCGCGGCTGGCGCCGAAGCGATAAAGGCTCAAGGCGGCGCCGGCTTCGAGATCGGCGGCAAGACGCGTGATCCCGGAAAGCATCTCGTCAGCTTCCTCGCGGACATTTGCTTTCATCCGCTGGGTGATCGCCGTCAGGCCGTCCTCGGTCCGCCGGATTTCCGGCGACAATGATTGCGCCACCGGCAGGCCGAGCATGGCGAGTGTGCGATAGGTCTCGATGTCGAGCAGGCGCTGCGCCAGGGCACCCGTGCCCGCCTCGGTCATCCCCCTGTCAATCACGAGAATCTGGGTGAGGCCGTCGCCGTTCTGGCGAAAGTCGGTCACGATCACGGCCTGGCCGTTCTTGCTTTCGCTGTAGCAGAGGCTCTTCGGATCGAAGAGCCTGATCGCCTCTCTAGTCTGCGGCGTGTCGGGTCGGATCTCGAGGCGGATGCCGGCAATTAACAGGCCCGGCGGCGAAAATCCGTCGCCAAACGGATGAACCGGCACCTCTTCACCGAACCGGTTCGGCGCCGGCGTATCCCAGAAATAGGTGGAGAATTCCGTATGCCGCTCCCAGCGCAGCGTGCCATTCCCCCAGGGGATGGCATGGTGGCTGGCGTCGCGTCCGGGTGGCGCGATGCCACAGGACCGCGACAGTTCGGAGAGCACCGCATGATCGACGATCGATCCGCCTTCGGTGAGGAAAGCAAGCTGAAAGATGACGCGCGGCGTCGTCACCAGTGCGTAGGGCCGCGCGTGAACCTCGCCCAACGCCTGAGCGCGCAACGGTGCAACCGGAAATGCAAAACTGCCTTTTGACATGAAGCGCTTCGTCCCCCTCACGCATTCATCACCATTTTCTTATCAACCCGTCGAGCAAAAAGAATTGGGCGCTTTGACGCAGCTTGACTTTTGTCAGCCTCAGGGCCGCGAAGTGGACAATCAATTTGACCACTTCGCGGCGGCTGCTAGATTCCCGAAGAGCGGTAGGCTTGAGCGCAAGAGCTGTCCGCCTAGGAGAGCATGCCCGTGACCGAACACCAGATCGACCTCTATGCCCGCATCAGCCATAGCCGCACGGCGGACGAGGTCGTACAGCAGATCGAGCTTCTCATTCTCGAAGGCGTGCTTCGCGACGGCGATCGCCTGCCGGGCGAGCGGGAGCTTTCCAGGCGTTTCGACGTGTCGCGGCCGATCCTGCGCGAGGCGCTAAAAGAGTTGGAGACGCGCGGTCTGCTGGAGAGCCGGCACGGCGGCGGCACTTTCGTCGCGGACGTGGTCGGGCAGATATTCTCAAAGCCGCTGGTCGAGCTCATCGGGCGCCATTCGAAGGCGACGCAGGACTACCTCGAGTATCGGCGCGAACTCGAAGGCCTGACCGCGGAGCTCGCCGCCACCCGCGCCACGGACTTCGACCGCGATATCCTGACCCGTGTCATCGAACGCATGCGCGAGGCGCACCGCAGCGGCAATTTCGACGAAGAGCTCGAGGCGGACATCGAGTTGCACAACGCGATCGGCGAGAGCGCGCACAACATCATTCTGCTGCATACGCTGCGGGCCTGTTACAGGCTTCTGACCCGGGGCATATTCTTTCACCGCAATACGATCTTCGGCGCCCCCGGCGCCCGCGATCGGCTGCTGGCGCAGCACGAGGCGATCTATGCCGCGGTCATGGCGCGCGATCCGCAAGCGGCCAAGTGGGCCGCTCAAAGTCATATCGATTTCGTCGCCGCCGCCGCTCGCGAGGCGGAACGCAGCGGTGAGTGGGCGCGCATCGCCCAATTGCGCCTGCAGCAGCGGGATCGCACCCGGGACTCGTGAGTGCCCGGCCGTCTGCAACGTCGATCTATGAACGAAAAAGAACACGTATGAGTTGTAATGAAAACTGAAATACTATTCTGGAACTTGTACGCATCTCGGCGGTTATCTTCGGCCGAACCATTTACAGGCAAGGCGGACAAGACATATTTTCGAAACGACTAATGCCGCTGATTCGCGTAGGAGTGACGACGCTCTTGAGCTTGCTGCACCGGCTAGCCTCTGATCTGCACCTGATGCTGCGTCGCCCGGCGCGCATGCAATATGCCGCGCTGTGCTATCGTATGCTCAAGAAGACGGGGGAGCCGGAAATTCTACTCATCACCAGCCGCGACACCGGCCGCTGGGTCATTCCGAAGGGATGGCCCATGCAAGGCAAGCGCGCCCACGAAGTGGCGGAACGCGAAGCCTACGAGGAAGCCGGCGTGAAGGGCAAGATCCAGAAGACCTCCCTCGGTTTCTATACCTATCAGAAACGCATGGACCATGGTCTACAGATTTCGTGCAGGGTCCAGGTTCATGCGCTCGAAGTCGAGGACTTCTGCAAGAACTTCCCCGAAAAGGGCGCGCGGCGGCTCGAATGGGTTAACTGCCAAGAGGCGGCAAAGCGCGTGGCCGAGCCGTCCTTGAAAGAGCTTATTCTCGACTTCGGCAAACGCATGAGCGCCCGCGGGGCGCAGTCGCCAAGAGCCGCCAACGGCTGACGATTGCGCTCTTGTTGCATGTCTCCTTGAATCGACCTCGATAAACGGACACAGCATGCGGCAATTCAAAATGCTACAGCGGCCTTTGCGCGTTTTACCAAGAAGCGCGGCGCTGTAGCGCCCACGCCCCATCACCGCTCCAATTCTGCTTGAATGCGCCGGCTCCTACCGCTACTGGCGATCACGAATAGGGGGAACCGATCCGTGGCCAAGCCGCGCCCGAACCTGGAAAAGCTGACACTCGACAAGGATCTCGACAAGGTCAACCTTGCAGAGGAGGCGACTCATCACGTCATGCGTGGTCTGGCAGTCCCCGGCCTCGCAGCCCTGTTCCTCATCGTCAGCATGACGATCGCGGCAAGCTACTTCACCGGCGCCTCGGGCATCGCCATCGTCGTCGCAGCGGCCGCCTTCGCCGGCTACATGGCGATGAACATCGGCGCCAACGACGTGACGAACAACGTCGGCGCTGCCGTCGGAGCGAAGGCCATGACAATGGCCACGGCCCTGGCGATCGCCGCCGTCTTCGAGATCGCCGGGGCTTTGATCGCCGGGCGTAAGGTTGCGCTGACCATCGGGGCGGGCGTCGTGGACGGCACGAGGCTGGACAGTCCCGAGGCGCTCGTCTGGGTGATGATGGCGACGCTAATCTCTTCGGCGGTCTGGATCAATATCGCCACCTATGCCCGTGCACCTGTCTCGACCACCCACTCCGTCGTCGGAGGGATCGTCGGCGCCAGCCTCGTGGCTGCAGGCCCGGCGGTCGTCAAGTGGTGGACGATCGCGGGGATCACGGCAAGCTGGTCGATCTCGCCGCTGCTCGGCGGCATCCTTGCCGCCTCCTTCCTCGCCTTTCTGAAGGAATTCGTCATCTACCGCAGCGACAAGATCGCCGCCGCGCGGCGCTGGATGCCTGTCGTCCTCGGGATCACGGCGGGCGCCTTCACCGCCTATGTGCTGGTCTTCGCACTCGTCCGGGTCGCCATCATTTCGGTTCCGACGGGCCTGCTCGCCGGTGCTCTCGTCGGTGGCGCCTGCTACGTTCTAAGCAAGCCGTGGATCCGCCGGCAGTCGGAAGGACTCGAGAATCGAAATCAGTCCCTTCGCAAGCTGTTCCGCCTTCCCTTGATCGTGGCCGCGGCGCTGCTTTCCTTCGCCCACGGGGCAAATGACGTTTCGAATGCCATCGGCCCCTTCTCGGCGATCGTCACGGCGCTTGGCGGCACGATCTCAACACAAAAGTCGGAGGCGCCCTACTGGGTTCTGCTGATCGGCGCGCTCGGCATTTCGCTCGGGTTGCTGCTCTACGGCCCGCGGCTGATCCGCGTCGTCGGCCGGGAAATCACCCGCCTCAATCCCATGCGTGCCTTCTGCGTAGCGCTTGCCACGGCGGTCACGGTACTGCTTGCTTCGGCACTCGGCCTGCCGATCAGTTCCACCCATACGGCAGTCGGCGCCGTGTTCGGTGTCGGCTTTTTCCGCGAATGGTACACGCGCCACTCGAAGCGACGGCTGGACCATGTCCGGCGAGAGAGCGGCCATTCCGACTTCATGGAAGCGGCCGAAACGAATTTCGCGGAGATACGCCGCCGGCGGTTGGTGCGCCGCTCCTATTTCCTGACGATCATTGCAGCCTGGGTGATCACTGTGCCCGCATCCGCGCTGCTTTCGGCTCTCGTCTATCTCGTGCTTTCCAGCCTGTTTCTCTGAAAGCGAACCAGGGCTCGGACCTGCGGCAAAGCAAAGGAACTGAAATGCGTGCCAATTTCCGTCTGCAGCGATTATTCATAGAAACCCGGCTCCACGCCGGCGCCAGGCACGCAGCGACGAATGAGCAGTTCAACTATCTCGTCAACGTGCTGCGCCTCGGCGAGGGCACACCGGTTCTGGTCTTCAACGGCCACGATGGCGAATGGCGGGCCGAGCTTTCCACGCCCTCACGCAAGCGGGCGGTCCTGACAGCGGTCGAGCAAACGCGTCCGCAGCCGGCGGCCGCCGATCTCGTCTATCTGTTCGCGCCGCTCAAGGTCGGCCGGCTCGACTATCTCGTCCAGAAGGCGGTTGAGATGGGCGCGGGCGTGCTTCAGCCGGTCATGACCCAGCATGTGCAGGGCAAAATCGGCAATCTCGACCGCGTGCGCGCCAATGTCATCGAGGCGGCCGAACAGTGCGGCGTGCTCGGCATCCCCTCCGTGGAGTCGCCGCAAAAGCTCGAAGACCTGCTCGAGAGCTGGCCGCGCGACCGGCGCATTATCTTCTGCGACGAGGGCAGTGAAAGCCAGAACCCACTGCCGATCCTCAGCGCCATCCCCGAGCGGCAGCTCGCGCTTCTGATCGGTCCGGAAGGTGGTTTCTCCGAGGCCGAGCGGACGCTCCTGCGCAGCCTGGATTTCGTGACACCGATACCGCTCGGGCCGCGAATCCTGCGCGCGGACACGGCGGCGGTCGCCGCAATGGCCGTGATCCAGGCCACGATCGGGGACTGGCGCTAGCGTGTCGTGAAAGCCGGATCCGACTTTCGAAAATCGTGATGGGTAGATCTAAAGAGTTACAGCGCCCTTTCAGCGCCTTAGGACGCATAAAAGACGCTGTAAGTCGCAGCCCGTGAGGCGATTCTGCGTCGGCGCGGTACACAAAAAAGAGCCTCAACGCCTCGCGCGAACAGTTCCGATCGCGAAGCGCTCCAGGCGCGCAAAACTGCGCGGAGTTTTTTTGAGGCTATCTTGAAAGAATTTGACTTGCACCGCACTTGAATACGGTTCAAGCACCCTCCATTCCGTTCTGCCAGCCGGCAGGTGACGCTCAAACGAAGTAGACGAATATGGCCCGAGATACCACCGATCAGACGCCGGTCACCTCCGTCGCCGACCTAACCGCCTATTTGGCGTCGGGAGCGAAGCCGAAGGAGAAGTTTCGGATAGGCACGGAGCACGAGAAGTTCGCCTTCTTCAAGGCGGACAACAGCCCCGTTCCCTATTCCGGCGAAGCCAGCATCCGGGCGCTGTTGAACGGCATGGCCGCACGGAACGGTTGGGAAGCGATCATCGACGAGGGCAATATCATCGGCCTTGTCGATATCCATGGCAATGGTGCGATTTCGCTGGAGCCCGGCGGGCAGTTCGAGCTTTCCGGCGCACCGCTCGAGAATCTTCATCAGACGTGCAAGGAATCGAACCAGCACCTGGCGGTGCTGCGCGAAATCGCCGAACCGCTCGGCATCGGCTTCCTCGGCGTCGGCGGCAGCCCCAAATGGACCTTTGCAGAGACGCCGCGCATGCCGAAATCGCGTTACGCGATCATGACACGCTACATGCCGAAGGTCGGCACGAAGGGCCTCGACATGATGTACCGCACCTGTACCATCCAGGTGAATCTCGACTTCTCGTCCGAAGAGGACATGCGGCGGAAGATGCAGGTCTCCATGAAGCTGCAACCGCTCGCGACCGCCTTCTTCGCCAGTTCGCCCTTTACCGAGGGCAAGCCGAACGGGCTGTTGTCCTGGCGGGGCGACATCTGGCGCGACACCGACAACAAACGCGCCGGGCTCCTGCCGGCCGCCTTCAAGCCGGACTTCGGCTTTGCCGACTACGTCGAATGGGCGCTCGACGTGCCGATGTATTTCGTCGTGCGAAACGGCCACTACCACGACTGTACCCACGTCACCTTTCGGCAGTTCATGAACGGCGCCTTGAAGGGCGAGATCGCCGAATGGCAGCCGAACATGGGCGATTGGACCAATCACCTTTCGACCCTCTTTCCCGACGTGAGGCTCAAGCGGTTCCTCGAAATGCGCGGCGCCGACGGCGGTCCGTGGCGGAAAATCTGCGCGTTGCCGGCCTTCTGGGTTGGACTCCTCTATGACGACGAGGCGCTGGCAGCAGCCGAGACACTGACACGCGACTGGAGCTTCGAAGACGTTCAGGCGCTTCGCGACGCGGTTCCGGCCCAAGCGCTGCAGGCGAAGCTCCGCACGGCTTCGCTGTTCGAGATCGCGCGCGAAGTGCTGGCGATTTCGCGCTCCGGGCTGAAGCGGCGTAACCGCCTGAACAGCGACGGCGTCGATGAGAGCCAATTCCTGGCACCGCTCGAAGAGGTCCTTGCCAAGAAGTCGACGCTCGCGGAAGACCTGCTGGCGCTCTATCAGGGGCGCTGGAACCAGTCGGTCGAGCCGATCTTCGCGGAATACCAGTATTAGCGGCACGCTCCGCTCGCATAAAAGCGGTTTCCAGACTATCGATTCCCGTTATAGTGCAATGACATGCGTCGTTCGGCCGGGAAGGAAATGGGATGGCACCGCTTTTTGACATGTTCGTGCAGGCGCAGAACGGCCACGCCATCGAGCTGATGGCCAAACAGTTCGGTCTTGCGCAGGAGCAAATGGCGAAGGCGACGGCGGCGCTCATGCCCGCCTTCTCCACCGGCCTCAAACGCAACACCACCAATCCATACGATCTAGGGTCGCTGATGACGGCGATCTCCACCGGCAATTACGCCAAGTATTTCGAGGACATGAGACAGGCCTTCACGCCCGAGGGCGTGGCGGACGGCAACGATGTCCTCGGCCAGCTCTTCGGCTCGAAGGAGATGTCGCGCGCGATCGCCGCGCAAGCTGCGCAAATGACCGGGATCGGTCAGGAGATCTACAAGCAGATGCTGCCGGTAATGGCGACCACGCTCATGGGCGGCCTCTTCAAGGAAACCATGGGCCAGGCCAACGAGGCGTTTGCGAACAATCCGATGATGACGCTGATGCGGCAGTGGATGGAAGCGACGGGGTTCGCCAAGAAACCGGAACCGACGCCGAACCCGTTCGACAATCCCTTCACCCAGGCCATGCAGGGATTTTTCGGGATGGCCAAGGCGAAGGAGGAGCCGAATGCCTCGGACCTTTTCGCCGACAATCCGTTCGTCAAGGCCTTTCAGGACATGATGCGCACTGGCGGCGCAACGCCGGAGAAGGCGCCCGAGCCGGAGACGCCCGAGCCGGAGAAGAATGCCGCCTTCACGCAGTTCTCGAAAATGATGAACAGCATGTTCGATACCGGACTTGAGATGCAGAAGGAATACCAGAAGAACATCGACGCACTGTTCGAGAGCTATGAGAGCGCGTCCGACGACCGTAAGGATTCCTAGACTGGATTGGTGGTGATCGCCCTTCACCCCTACACATGCGTCCTTTTTGGACGGACAAACGACGCTGCAACTCGTTGAAACTACGCGTCGTGCTCTCCGAATCCGATTTTCGGCGCGGTGCGCCGGCCCTCGCCGCCCACGGGACGAGGGATCTTCGGACGGGGCTTGCCGCGAGTCCCTTCTTCCCGCCTGCGGGGAGAAGGCCGTGGCAGCGGGATGCAGCAGTCTCGCCCTCTCGGTTCGATTCATACTGACAGTGTTCGGCGAGCGCATAAAAAAGCCCGGTACACGTCTTGGCATGTACCGGGCAAGCAGCAGGGTCTATTGGCTCATACCCTGCGGGGAAGAGTTAGGTTCTTCACCGTAACTTGAACTTTGCGGCATGATCCGCGCAATGGCGGCACCTTGCGCAGGATCATGCCGCAAATGGCGCATCCGGCGGGATGCGCCATGGGGACTCTCAGTCGTGACGCATGCCACGGTAAAAGAGGTTCGCTCGGTTTCGCGACGCACGCGTGAGATAGCTAGACGGATCTTCGAAAAAGGCGGAGGTCAAAGCTTCGTTCAGGTCTTGCCGTTTCAGCCCCATGTCGAGCAGTTGCCGATCATCGAGGTCGTGCAGACGCGCGATCTGACGGCGGCTTCGGTGCTGGCGCCAGACAGCCGTCAGCACACCGACGATGCCTGCGGCGCGGGACACAAGCGTCGGCTTGCCGGCAACGAGGTCGAGGGCATGTTCGGTCGTGCGCATGGCGGTGCTCCTTTTCTCAGGCACGCAGATGCCTATCCCCCGCGTGGGAGGTCATACGCGGGGCAGGCGGGAACAGTTGGTTTCGGCGATCGTTTCGCCAGAGGGATCGACGTGATTTGCAGCCTATGAATCGCAAATCCTTATTGATCAGTCCAACGAATGTTTTTAATGATATTCATCAAACACTCTTATGGATACTCGGCCATGTCCGCACCGCTCGATATCGATCAGTTGCACACCTTCGTCGCCATTGCAGATACAGGCAGCTTCACCAAAGCGGCCGAACGCGTCTTCAAGACACAGTCCGCCGTTTCCATGCAGATGCGCCGCCTCGAGGAGCGCATCGGCAAACCATTGTTCATGAAGGACGGCCGCGGAAACCGGCTGACCGTCGAGGGCGACCGGCTGCTGAATTTTGCCCGGCGGATGATCCGCCTCAACAACGAGGCAATCGCCTCCTTCGACGACAATCGCCTTGAAGGCACGCTCAGGATCGGCACGCCCGACGACTATGCCGACCGCTACATGCCGGAGATCATCGTACGCTTTGCCAAGACGCACCCGAACGTCGAGCTCTATATTGTCTGCGAACCCTCGGCCGATCTGGCGGAGAAGATGGCAAAGGGCGACCTCGATATCGCGCTCGTCACTCACAATCCGCGCGCCAGGGCGTCCGACGTGGTCAGGACGGAGCCGCTCTGCTGGGTCAGTTCGATCAACCATCCGCTGCCTGAAAACGCGCCGATACCGCTCGCCGTCGGACGCCGCGACTGTCTGTGGCGGCAGGCCGCCTGCGCGGCGCTCGATGCGACCGGCCGGGAATATCAGATCCTGTTCACGAGCTGGTCGTCGACGGTCGTCGCCGCAGCGGTGCTCGCCGGCATGGCGGTTTCCGTCCTGCCGGAATCGGCGCTGCGGCCCGGCATGAAGGTGCTTACGCTGGCGGACGGCTTTCCGGCGCTGGCACCGGTGCAGATCGGCATCATGAAGCGCCCCGGCTTGTCGCCGTCGCTCTCGAACGCCATCACCAACCACATCACGGCCTGTCTCGACAACATCACGCCGATCGCCGTCAATGACGACCTCGACGGCGACATCAAGGGCTATCCCCGCTACCCGCGCCTCCGACAGAGCCACATGCTGCCGGGCTGGTGAGGCATCAGGGGTGCCAAGCGCGACAAGGCCACGCTCGCGCCGGCGTGGCCTTGTCCATTTCGGGAGACGGGTCCGGCCTGCGCCTACCGGCCCGCCTCCGTCATCTGCTGCTTCGCCCTTGGAGGCGATAATCTCCGATTGTATTCCCGAACAATTTCGATAGATATTTCCGATCATGTTGACGCTTCGACAGATGCGCTATTTCGACGCCCTCGCGACCGCGCGCCATTTCGGCCGGGCGGCCGAGCTTGCCCATGTCAGTCAACCGGCACTCTCGGCACAGATCATGGAGTTGGAGGCGCATCTGGGCGTAAAGCTGGTGGAAAGAAGCCGCGCCGGCACCTTTCTCACCGCCATCGGCGAGGAGGTGCTGGCCCAGGTACGCGCCATTCTCGCGGATGTAGACAGGCTTGAGGACAGCGCGCGTCAGCGGACGGGAACGCTCGAGGGGCGCCTTCGCCTTGGCGTCATCCCGACGCTGGCGCCCTATCTGGTGCCGCATCTCATTCCCTATCTGCGTCAGCGCTATCCGGCGATCGAGATGGAACTCAAGGAATCGCTGACCGAGCGGCTGATTGCGGATCTCGGCGAGGGCCGGCTCGATGCGGTCGTCGCGGCTCTACCAATCGATGCGGAGGGCGTCGTCACACAATCGCTGTTTTCGGACCGGTTCTTCATGGCGATTGCCGACAACGACCGAACCGTGCTGATGTCGCCGCTTACCGAAGACCAGGTTGATATCTCGCAATTGTTGCTGCTCGAAGAGGGGCACTGCCTGCGCGACCAGGCGCTTGCCGTGTGCAACACCGCCGGCAAGCGGCAACTGACGAGCTTCGGCGCCACCTCGATGGCCACGCTCCTGCAGATGGTCGCGAACGGCATGGGCATGACGCTCATTCCGGAGATTGCCGTCCCGAGCGAAGCCGCGCGCAATGCGATCCGGATCGTTCCCTTCGCCGCGCCCGAGCCGGCGCGCGATGTCGGCCTCGTCTGGCGACGCAGCAATCCGCGCCGGCGCGATATGGACGCGCTTGCCGAAGCGATCGTCGCGTGCGCGCAAAGGGTTTCGACGAGGGCCGCCGCCGAGGTGGGATAGGAGAGCGTGCCGCCTCCTATCCCGATTGGCTCATGCGATCAGCTCGAGGCGAGTTCTTCCTTGAGGAAGGCGATCGTCCGCTCCCAGGCGAGGTCGGCCGCGGCCTTGTCATAGCGCGCGGCCGAGGTGTCGTTGTTGAAGGCGTGGTTCACGCCCTCATACATATGGATCGTGAAATCCTTGCCGCTCTCGGTCAGTGCCTCTCGATAGGCCTCGATGCCCGCATTGATGCGCTCGTCGAGCCCGGCGTAGTGCAGAAGCATTGCCGCCTCGATCTTCGGCACATCTGCCGGATCGGGTTGCGAGCCGTAATAGGCGACGCCGGCATCAAGCTCGGGCGCGTTTACCGCGAGCCGATTGACGAGACCGCCGCCCCAGCAAAAGCCGATCGCGCCGACATTGCCATTGCTTGCCTCATGCCCTTGCAAGAAAGCGACGGTCGCGACCGCATTCGCGTTGGTTTTTTGCGCGTCGAGCGCACCGATCATCTCCCGCGCCCTGTCCTCGTCATCCGGCGTTCCGCCTTCCGGCGAGAGAAAATCGGGAGCAATGGCGACGAAACCCTCGAGTGCGACCCGGCGTGCAACATCCCGGATATGCGGGTTGAGACCGCGATTTTCGTGAATGACGATCACCGCCGGGAGCTTGCCCGACTTTTGGGCGGGCTGCACCAGATAGCCCTTCATATCGCCATCAGCCCCCGGATAGGTGATGTCCTCTCCCTTGATCCGCTCATCCGTCGCCGCGATCATTTCCGCCTTGGCGCTGTCCGCGGCCAGCATCGGCACGATCGCGGCGGCCGCCGCTGCCGAGCCGGCGAGCGCCGTCAGCCTCTCCATGAAACGGCGGCGATCCAAGGTCAGATGCGTATATTCGTCATAGGCATCGATCATCGCCTGGGTGATGACAGGCTTATTCATGGCGCCCTCCTTCGGCTGCTTCTCCTATGAATCAGGGTGGGATGCGGGTGGAAAACCGCGCACACTTTTCCTCATCCCGCCTCAGGCGGCACAACAACGCCAAACCGCCCGCCAACAAGATAGGTCAGCGGACGGCGTGGCGACGTCAAAACTGCGTTACCGGCGATCGCGTTCAGCCATTGAGGTCGAGGACGATACGGCCGTCGATCCTGCCTTCTTCCATGCGCTCGAAGATGGCATTGATATTCTCGATCTTGTCCCATGAGAAATGGGCGGCAACCTTTCCTTCGCCGGCAAATTCCAGCGCCTCTTCCAGATCCTGGCGGGTGCCGACGATCGAGCCGCGCACCGTAATGCGCTTGAGCACCGTGTCGAAGACCGGCAGGCAGATCTGGCTCGGCGGAAGACCGACAAGCGCCATCGTGCCCTTGGCACGCAGCATGCTGTAGGCCTGCTCCATAGCCTTTGGCGAGACCGCCGTGACCAGAGCCCCGTGGACGCCACCCGTCCGCTTCTGCACCTCCTCGACGGCATCACGCGCCCTTGCGTCGATGATGAGGTCGGCGCCGAGCTTTTCCGCAAGCCCGAGCTTGTCCGGGAAAATGTCGGCCGCCGCGACATGCATGCCCATGGCCTTGGCGTATTGCACGGCCATGTGGCCGAGGCCGCCGATGCCAGAGACGAGCACCCATTCGCCAGGCCTCACCTCCGTTTCCTTCAGGCCCTTATAGACCGTAACTCCGGCGCACAGCACCGGGGCCGCCGGCCCGAACTCCAGATTGGCGGGCAGCCGACCGACGAAATCCGGATCTGCCAAGCCGTATTGGGCAAAGGTGCCGTCGAGCGAATAGCCGGTGTTCTGCTGGCTGCCGCACAGAGTTTCCCAACCGGTGCGGCAAGGCGTGCAGCAGCCGCAGGCGGTATGAAGCCACGGAACGCCGACCCGGTCGCCTTCCTTCAGTCCCTTGACGCCGGCCCCTAGCTTCGCGACATAGCCAACCCCTTCATGGCCGGGAATGAAGGGCGGTTTCGGCTTCACCGGCCAATCCCCCTTGGCGGCATGCAGATCGGTGTGGCACACGCCGGTCGCCTCATATTTGATGAGGACCTGGCCGGGGCCGGGCTGCGGGATCGGCAATTCCTCGATCACCAGCGGTTTGCCGAACTCGCGTACGACGGCGGCTTTCATGGTCATGTCGGTTCTCCTCCGATGCTCGGTATTGGCTTTGCCAATAGGCTCGCTCCCCTCCTCCGAGGAGGCGCGGTGACGGAGCGAGCTTAGCCACAGAGCGAGCGGCCGTCCCTTGACGCGCGTCAAGGCCCGGCAGTTCGGGGGGGAGATTTGTCTCAAGGGTGAGACAATCGGGCGATCGTCAGTTCATCGCCATCCAGACGGCGAGCCATGCCCACATCGCAGCGAGCGCGACAAAGCATGCCATGAAGAGCGGGCGACGAAATTTGAGCCGGTTGCTCGTCACATGCACGAAGGCATGGGCGTAGCGCAGCGCGACGAACAGCCAGGCGAGGCCGAGCGCGGCTGGGTTGTCGCCCTCGGTCACATAGAGCAGGACGCAGCAGACATAGAAGAGTACCGGCAGCTCGAACTGGTTGGCGATGCTGTTGCGCACGACCAGACTTTCGCTCGGTTCCTCGCGGTTTTCGCGGAACTGCGACGAATCGACTTTGCCCGCCCGTACGAGCGCCACGCGGCGCCTGGAAAGCAGCGCGTAGAGCGCGAAGACCAGTGCGACATGGGCAAGCACGGGCCAGAATATTTCGAAGCCTGTCATCGGCACTCTCGATTGAATGTCTCGGGGGAAGGAATGTCAGGAGGGAAAGGGGCGCCGGTCGGCGCCCCTAGATCACGATGAAGAGGTCGGATCGACCCAAAACCATAAACGTGATCCATTCTAAGAAGTTAGCGCGGGATGCGGGCGGAAAACCGCGTGCACTTTTCCTCATCCCGCGCGAAAGAGATCAGGCGGCGCCCGGATAGTTCGGGCTCTCGCGCGTGATCGTCACGTCATGGGCATGGCTTTCGCGCAGGCCGGCGCCGGATATGCGCACGAAGGTGGCGCGCTGCTGGTACTCCTTGATCGTCGCGCCGCCGACATAGCCCATCGACGCCTTGAGGCCGCCCGCAAGCTGGTGGAGGACGCCCGCGACCGGGCCTTTATAGGGAACCTGACCCTCGATCCCTTCCGGAACGAGCTTCAGCGTGTCGCGCACTTCGGCCTGGAAGTAGCGGTCGGCCGAGCCGCGGGCCATGGCACCGACGGAGCCCATGCCACGATAGGCCTTGAAGGAACGGCCCTGATAGAGGAAGACCTCGCCCGGGCTTTCGTCGGTGCCGGCGAGCAGCGAGCCGACCATGACAGCGGAAGCACCGGCGGCAATCGCCTTGGCAAGGTCGCCCGAATATTTGATGCCGCCATCCGCAATGACCGGGATGCCGGAGACCTCAGCCGCTTCGACCGCCGCCATGATCGCCGCGAGTTGCGGCACGCCGACGCCGGCGACGATGCGGGTCGTGCAGATAGAGCCGGGGCCGATACCGACCTTGACGGCATCGGCGCCTGCGTCGATCAGCGCCCTGGTGCCGTCTGCCGTGGCGACGTTGCCCGCCATGAGGCGAACTGAATTCGACAGCTTCTTGACGCGGGCGACCGCATCGAGCACGCGCTGCGAATGCCCATGGGCGGTATCGACCACGATCAGATCGACGCCGGCATCGATCAGCCGCTCGGCGCGCTCGAAGCCGTCATCGCCGACGCTGACAGCGGCGGCCGCGCGCAGGCGTCCCTGGGCGTCCTTCGAGGCGTTGGGGTTCAGTTGCGACTTCTCGATGTCCTTGACGGTGATGAGGCCGACGCAGCGGCCCTCCGGATCGACCACCAGGAGCTTCTCGATGCGGTGCTTGTGCAGGAGGCGCTTGGCTTCCTGCTGGTCGACGCTCTCCTTGACCGTGACCAGGTTCTCCCGGGTCATCAACTCATGGATCTTCTGGGACGGGTCGGAGGCAAAGCGCACGTCGCGGTTGGTCAGGATGCCGACGAGACGGCCCTGCTTCTGGCCGCCGTTGCCGCCGTTTTCGACGACCGGGATGCCGGAAATGCCGTGCGCCTTCATAAGGCTCAGCGCATCGGCGAGCGTCGCTTCCGGTCCGATCGTCACCGGGTTGACGACCATGCCGCTTTCGAACTTCTTGACCTGCCGGACCTCCTCCGCCTGCTCGGCCGGAGTCAAGTTGCGATGAATAACGCCGATGCCGCCGGCCTGCGCCATGGCGATCGCGAGCCGCGCCTCCGTGACGGTGTCCATGGCAGCGGAAAGAATCGGGATATTGAGTTCGATGTCCTGCGCGATGCGGGTGGCGATGTTCGTCTGGCCCGGCATGACCTCGGAATGTCCTGGCTGGAGCAGAACGTCGTCGAAGGTCAAAGCCTCCAGACCGGTTGCCGTTTCGATGATGCGCGCCATGGCCAGTTCCTCTTCAATATACAAAAATCCCCGGAGGAGCTCAGCGGCTTGTCCTCCGGGTGACTTCAAGGCTTTGACTTGGAAGTTGGCGAGGGCTCGTAACACGGATATGACGGAATGAAAATAGTGAAGGCCCGGAAATCGCCCGGGCCTCGCACATATTTATTGCGGAGCAACAAACGCCTCGATGTCAGATGTCGAACTGATAGCTGACGGGCACGAAGCGGTAGCCCGTATCCTTTCTTTCGACGAAGCCGACCGCCGGAAACGGCATGTGGTAGCCCATGAAGGGGAGCCGGTCGGTCGCGACCATGTCGAAAACATTCTTGCGCGTCGCGGCGGCCGCGGCCTTGTCCATGTCGAAGCGGACCTCCCAGTCGGGGCGCTGCAGAGACAGGACATAGTGATTGGCCGTGTCGGCCGTGAGGATCAGCGTCTGCCCCTCCGATTCGAGCCGGTAGATCATGTGACCCGGGGAATGGCCGAACGCGGCAATCGCCGAAATTCCCGGTACCACCTCGGCGCCGTCGGCGATGAAGGTCGTCTTTTCGGCGAGAGGCACGACCTTCTCCAACACCGCTTTGTGACCGTTTTCGGCCGGCGTTCCAACGCGCGCCGTATCCTTCCAGAAGTCGTATTCGACCTGTCCGGTGACGTAGCGCGCATTGGCAAAGGCAGGCTTGCCACCTTCCGTCAAACCACCGATGTGATCGCCGTGCATGTGGGTGATAACGACCACCGAGATCTGCTCGGGAGCGTAGCCGGCGGCGCGAATGCCGCGCGCCAATTGCCCCATACCTGCCTCGCGCCCTCCCTCCCCGAAGCCGGTGTCGAACAGCACGAGATCCGAGCCGGTATCAACGAGTGTCGGTGAAAAACCGGTGACGAAGGCGCCGGTGGGCAGGAAATTCTCGGCCAGCAGGGCGGCAACCGCCTCCGAGGGCTGGTTGGTGCCGAAGGTCTCATGCGGATTGCCCGAGGCACGCGTGCCGTCACTGATCACCGTAACCTTGAAGCTCCCGAGCTTCAGCGTCCGGAAGGCGCCCCCGCCCGACGCTGCACCGGTCCCCGTGCTCTCCTCGGCCATCGCAAACCCGCCCCACAGACCCGGCGCCGTCAGTACCCCTGCAGCCCCTGCTCCGAAGAGCGTTCGGCGTTTCATCAAAAATGTCATCCGTCGTTTTCTCCTGCAACAATGGAGTGCTATCGAGGCATCCCTCGCGTGACACAGGTGGCGCCTTGACAGGAAAGGGCAACCCGGATCACACGCTTTTGATCTGCATTCCCCGGCTTCGCCCCGACAAAGCCATCTCAAGGGTTTAGCGGCGCCACCGCTACGCACGCTTACAGCGCCGCGCGTCTTTTCAGACGCGCAAAGGTCGCTGTATCCGTTTCAATCTGCGCATCGAGCTTTCCGAAAATCGGGTACGATTTTCGGGCCGCGCGAGGGTCCCGCATGAACCGCATCGTCCCGATGATCCTCGCCGTCGCGCTCTTCATGGAGCAGATGGATGCCACCGTCATCTCGACATCGCTACCGGCGATCGCGGATGATATCGGCGTCGGACCGATCACGCTCAAGCTGGCGCTGACCTCCTACATGGTGGCGCTCGCGATCTTCATTCCCTTGAGCGGCTGGATGGCGGATCGCTTCGGCGCCAAACGCATCTTCCGTGCGGCGATTCTCGTCTTCACCCTCGGTTCGATCTTCTGCGCCGTCGCCGACGGCCTCGTCGCCTTCGTGCTCGCCCGCTTCCTGCAGGGCATGGGCGGCGCCATGATGACGCCGGTCGCCCGCCTCGTGCTCGTGCGCGGCACGCCACGCAGCGAGCTCGTCTCGGCCATGGCGCTGCTTACCATACCAGCCCTTGTCGGACCGCTGGCTGGCCCGCCGCTCGGCGGCTTCATCACCACCTATTTCTCCTGGCACTGGATCTTCCTGATCAACGTACCGATCGGCATCGCCGGTTACGTGCTTTCCGGCATTCACCTTCCCGAGATGGAACGGCGAAACCCGCCGCCGGTCGACATTCTCGGTTTTCTGCTCGGCGGCGTCGCCGCCGCTGGCGTCGTCTTCGGTCTTTCGGTCATCAGCCTGCCGGCTCTGCCGCCGGCGGTCGGTCTCTCCTCGGTGGCAGCGGGCGTCGCGGCGGCCTTCCTCTACATCCTCCATGCCCGCCGGCATCCCGCACCGGTGCTCGACCTCCGCCTCTTCCACGATGGCGCTTTCCGGGCAGCCCAGATTGGCGGCACCGTATTCCGGATCTCCGTCGGTGCGGTGCCGTTCCTGATGCCGTTGATGCTGCAGATCGGCTTCGGCTTGAACCCGTTCCAATCGGGTCTGATCACATTCATCGGCGCGGTCGGCGCCATCACGACCAAGTTCCTCGCGCGCCGGGTGCTCGCCTTTACCGGCTTCCGCACGACGCTGATCATTGCCGCGATGGTCGCGGCCATCACCACCTTCGCGAACGGCTTTTTCACGCCGGCGACGCCCTATCTCCTGCTGTTGTCGATCCTGCTTGTCGCCGGATTCGCCCGCTCCTTCTTTTTCACCAGCGTCAACGCGCTTTCCTTCGCCGATATCGACGACGATGATGCGAGCAAGGCGACCGCGATGAGCGCGGTGCTGCAGCAGATCAGCCTCGCACTCGGCGTGGCCGTCGCCGGGGCAATCCTTGAGATAGAGACGACGATCAGCGGCGAGGCGCTCAGCCTTGAAGACTTCCACATCGCCTTCATGATCATCGCCGCCGCCAACCTCCTGGCGGCGATCCCCTTCCTCACCATGGCGAAGACCGCCGGCGCATCCGTTTCCGGCCACCGCCTACCGGTGCGGGAGGCGGAGACGAGGGCCGTGAAGTGATCCAACGCATCGGGCTTTCCCGAAAATCGCAAACGATTCTCGGGAAAGCCCGATGCGCAGATTCAAAGAGTTACAGCATTTGCGCGTCTGAAAAGACACGCGGCGCTCTAGGGCAGCGGTGAGTGACGTCTCGACCTGAGTCTGTCTCGTCGCAAGTCTCGAAGCGGTATTCCGCTCTACTCCGGCCGCTCGCAAACGGCAGACAGCTTGTTGCCGTCCGGGTCGCGGACATAGGCCGCGTAGAAATCGGGATGGAAAGGCCTGAGCCCCGGCGCGCCCTCGTCCGTGCCGCCATTGGCGATGGCCGCAGCATGGAAGGCGTCCACGGCGGCGCGGCTTTCCGCCTCGAGCGCAACCATCGAGCCATTACCGATGGTTGCCGCCTGTCGGTTGAAGGGCGTCACGACCCATAGACGGCAACGGATGTCGCCCTCTGCGCCGTAGCCGATCTCAACCTCGTCCTCCTTGCGCCGCTTGAGCCCAAGGGTTGCAAGCGTGCCGTCATAGAAGGCGCCGGCGCGCCGGAGATCATTGGTTCCGAGCGTCACATAGAGGAGCATGCCCTACTCCGCTTCATCATCTTCGGCCGCTTCGTTGTCCGCGCGCCGGCCCTTGAAGCCCTTGGCGAGCAGGAACATCTCGACCGATTCGGCGCGGGACGAGGCCGGCTTCACATGCACGACCTGCCGGAAGTTCTGCTTCAGCATGTTGAGGAGATCGCGCTCGGTGCCGCCCTGAAAGGTCTTTGCCAGGAAATGCCCGCCTTCGGCGAGCACGTCGACGGCGAAGTGCGCGGCCACCTCACAGAGATGCATGGTGCGCAAGTGGTCGGTCTGGCGATGGCCGGTGGTCGGCGCCGCCATGTCGGACAGCACGAGATCTGGCGCACCGCCGATCGCCTCCTTCAGCTTTTCCGGCGCCTCGGGATCAAGGAAATCGAGCTGAAGGAAGCGGACGCCGGGGATCGGATCCATCTCGAGAAAGTCGATCGCCGCGACGCGCGGATCGGCGTCGGTCGACTGCGTGACCTTGGCGGCGATCTGCGACCAGCTGCCGGGCGCTGCGCCGAGGTCGATGATGCGCCTGGCGCCGGCGAGAATCTTGTGCTTCTCGCCGATTTCAAGAAGCTTGAAGGCCGCCCGTGCGCGATAGCCCTCGAGTTGCGCGCGCTGCACGTAGGGGTCATTGATGTGGCGCTCCAGCCAGCGGCGCGAGGAAGCCTTGAGCTTGCCCTTCTTCACCTTCTGGCCGAGCTTGCGGCCGCTGCCTTTGCTCCCGATCGGGGATTTCGTCATGCCTTCGCACCTTCGTGGGCCTTGTCGTGGACCCTGTTGCGTTCCTCGCTCGCCGGCGGGGCATTGAAGCCCCGCTGGTGGCGGCGCGGCCGCGACCGCCGCCAGGCTCCGTCATCTGCCATCATGTCGGTCAGCAGGCCCTCGCGCAGGCCGCGATCGGCGACCCGCATGCGCGTCGACGGCCAGCGACGCCGGATCGCCTCGAGGATGGCGCAGCCGGCAAGCACAAGATCGGCGCGATCCGGCCCGATGCAGGGATTGGCGGCGCGGGCGGCGAAATCCCAGGAGAGAAGCCGCGCCTGCATGGCCGAGACTTCCGCATCGGAGAGCCAGAGTCCGTCGACCCGACGGCGATCGTAACGCGGCAGGTCGAGATGGACGCCCGCAAGCGTCGTCACGGTTCCGGACGTGCCGATCAGGTGGAAGCCGCTGCCCGAATTGCCGCTTGCCAGCATGTCTACCGACGGGCTCTCGAAGTGGGCTAGCATGCCCTCGACCTCGCGCACCATCGTCTCGAAGCTCTGCGGCGTCACATGTTCGCCGCCATGGCGCTCCGAGAGCGTGACGACGCCGACCGGCAGCGACGTCCAGTGGGTGATGTGGTTGGCAAGACGGCTCGAGCGGTTCTCGCCGATGCGGATCACGGCGATCTCGGAGGAGCCGCCGCCGATATCGAAGAGCACGACCGACTTTGTCTCGCGATCGACGAGAGAAGAGCAGCCGGAAACTGCAAGGCGCGCCTCGGTCTCGCGGTTGATGATCTCCAGGTCGAGGCCGGTCTCCTCGGCCACGCGATTCAGGAAGGATTCGCCGTTGGCAGCGGAACGCGCCGCTTCGGTCGCGATCAGCCGGCGACGGCGGATCGAACGGAGGTTGAGCTTGGCGGCGCAGATCCTCAGCGCCTCGATGGAGCGCTCCATCGCGTCGTCCGAGAGCCGGCCGCTCGCACCGAGTCCTTCTCCAAGCCGGACGATGCGGGAAAAGGCATCGACGACGCGGAATTGGCCCGGTCGGGTCGGCTGCGCCACGAGCAGACGGCAATTGTTGGTACCGAGGTCGAGTGCGGCATAGAGCGGCGCCGCCAGGTCTCCGGGTGCGACATAGGGGGCGCGCAGATTTTCAGAGCGAGCCGGCTGTGGCGCCTGCGGCACGGCGGCTTCGGCAGGGCGCGGCCGCGGCTGATCGCCGGCACGCTCGGCAGCGAGCGGCTTGCCGCGCGACGCCAGAGGCCGACCCTGAAGGCCGCGCCGATGGCGCGCCTTCTTCCCGCACTTTTGGCCTTTCCTGTCGGCGGTCGCCGCATCCGAATGCGCAGAAGGGCCGCCGGAGGCGGCGAGTACAGCCTGGCCTTGGGACTTTGCTGCCTTGGAGCGGCGGCGCCGCTTGCGCTTGCGCGCCGGCTCCGCTTCGTCCAGTGCTGCGGGACGCCCTGCTTCTCCGGTCACCCCGGATCCGCTGGCAATTGCAGACGGCGAACCGGACGGCTTGCGCCGTCTCCGTTTGCCCTTGCCGCGGCGCGGCACATGCTTCTGCGCCCCGCCACGACCTGCTGCCGACGCCCCGGATTCAGACGGCTTTTCGCCGTAATCGGGGTCCTTCACGTGTCTCAACCATTGCGCCGCGCGAAGCCTTGCGGCCGCTCAAGGCGCTCTCTCGATTTTGCGTTGGCGCGACTGTACCAGCGCCGCCCTTTTTAGCCAAATTGTTTTTGCGGCTCCCGCTCCTACCGACAGAAGCCACCTCAGGGACAGCCGCGATCGGCCGCAACGAGGAACGCCGAGATCACAAGCCGGCCGCATTTTTTTGCCAAAAGGTATTTGCATCCGCCGTTCTTTTGTTTATAAGCCCGCCACACCGACGCTGCGGCCAGGCTCCGCCAGCGGACCTTGGGGAATAGGTTAACGGTAGACCAGCGGACTCTGACTCCGTTAGTCCTGGTTCGAATCCAGGTTCCCCAGCCAAATCTCGCTAAGTCCACTTTAATTCCTTGGTTTTTTCAGTCAGGCTGGATCCCGTTTTGGCGTCGATCTGATGCCCAGCACTGCAGCCCACGGGTGATGCCCTCACACAATGAGGAGTGACGGCGTCTCCGGTGGTGATCAAGGGCAAATCACCCATTGGCCACGACGTCGAGAGCCTGATCCGCCCGCGGCAACATCTTATAATGGCGCGCTTTCCCACCCTCGTGGACACATAAGAGCTTCTTGCCAAGGTTGTGGACCCCAAGGCATCGTCAGGACGGAAAACCCGTCCGGTATTTGATCTGAATGCTCTCCGGATTTTGATCGGAAGGCTGTCCCGGTTAGTCTCTGGAATCCGTATCCTGCGTCCACGCGGCCCTTCTCATTGTAGAACTCAGCCATATTTACAACTTCACTGCCGCAAAGGCAGTTCGTTCAAAGGACCCGCGCATGTCCATCATAATCAGCGTCCTGATCACGATTCTCGTCATCGCCCTGGTGCTGTACCTCGTGCAAAAACTTCCGATTGACTCGACGATGAAGCAGATGGCGCAGGTCGTGGTTGTCGTCGTCGGCGTAGTTTCGTTGCTCAGCTATCTGGACGTATTTTGAAGTTGGCGCGGCCTGCCCGTAATGGTCGTAGCCGACGGCGCCGGCCGGCGCGTGAGATCGGCCAGACTTCCGCAGGCAACAACAGCGGCGTCAGCCGGGGTTGAGATTCGCGAAGTTTAAATTGTCAAACTGCTGCGGCAGCTCGCTAGCGCCGTGCTAGAGCAACTCATTTCGGTCCTTGGTCGCTTTTGCCCGCCGCCTTGTGCCATCCGTGTCATTGCCCCTGCTGGCATGAGCTTCGCTGCGCGGCGGTTCATCAATTGCGCCCCCTTCATTATCCCATTCTTCAAGCGCATCCCTCATCCGCGCCGCGGACTTAGGATCCGGGGTGCCTACGTCGAAGCCCACCAACGATGCTTCGCTGATTATGGCGTTCATGAGGTCCCCATCTGAAATATCCAGATCAGGGAAAATGCGCCGCACTGCGCCAAGGGCTTCAGAGGTCGCAAGTGGCCGGGCTTCTTTCTGACACGCGTTCAGAAACGCGCTGATGGCCGCGCGCACCTCAGGCGATATTTCGCGGGAGTGCTTTCTCATTATAACCTCCCAGTGCATACACCCTCTCAATCTAAACGGTGCCCGCGTCTCAATGTTCCTGATTTCTCGCGAACACGATCGCCGGTGTGATCTCGGCATTTCATACACAGGTTGGATCAGTTCTGTGTTTTCGGCGGATGGGCAGCAGGCAAACAGCGACTTTACGGCGTCGTTTGCATCAATGGAGACCTCACCTTCCTGTCGGCGAAAACAAAGACCAGCGAGAACCTTGTTTAGAACCCAATTGAGGCCCACATATTAAAGACTGGGAATACGGGGTGATTAGCCGATTTTGCTTCGCGGGGTTCCGCGGGGTTCAGGGCCCCTCATCTGCCACAAATTCTAAGCGAATGCCTTGTGCCGTTGGGGCAGAGTGTCGCCAAGCGTGAAACACCGCCGACCCACAGTCCTGTTCGCATGCAGGACCGCCTCAGCGCCTCCCGCGGAGCGCCGCAGGAACAGCCGCACGATCCTACCTCGACACAATACATCATGTCGATCATCCGGCGGCGCTCGATTGCCGCACTAGCAAAGGACCACAAACAATCATGACCGCTACTAACATTTTGAAACACAATGCCCGTCCGGTCCGCCGAGACGGCGCCACACATCTCTTTACCGTCGGTCAAGCTGTTCGGCTGAAGGGCGGGTATCAGAGATCGGCTGTACCGGTCTATCACATCACCGGCACGCTGCCGTCGAGCGGCGGTTCGCCGCAATACCGCATTCGAAATGACGACGAGCATCATGAACGGGTGACGACGCAGGACAGCCTCGAGCCGGTGCGCGTAGCGTCTGCCGACGAAGGCGCCACTCTCATCGAAAAGACATTCGGCAAACAGATCAAGCCCGCTGCGAACGGCAGCGCGTCGCTGGACACGGGCAAAAAATGACAGTTTTGACACGTCTGTAGAACGGAGAGGATAGCGATGAAGATCGTGATCGAGTTCTACCGTATCCGCGATGCGGACGACGCGCATGCGGTCCTCGGCCGAGAGACCGTGGAGGCTACCGACGTCGACGAGGCGATAGAGATTGCGCGGGAGCTTTTGCGCACCCTCGACATGCCGCAGCGTCCAGACGCCATAACCATCACCGATGGTGATGGGAACAAGATCCATTCAAGCAGTCTCGACACCATCGAAAATCTTGATGAAAGGCCCCCATTATGAACGCCCACCGCAATGAATTTGAAGCCGGGCGACATGCACTTGCGATCAGCATCTGGGAAAATGAAGGTGGGACGTCAGCACCCGAGCTCGTGGATGATCAATACGGCCGCCACATCGAAGCGGATCGCCCATGGAGGATCTACCACGTGTCCATAGGCGCACCGGCGCGTGTCGACGGTAACCTTCGTAATATAAAGCGGCAGGTAAAGCGAATCAGCTTGTCGGCACCAGCGCGGCCCGCGTCGCGCGAAACAGAGGCTCGCTGAGGATGACGCTGTTATTTCCGAATTCGAGCCGCAGCCTCGATGAAAAGCGAAACGCCGTCCGTTTCATCGGCCATCACGGCATGTTCGAGGTGCGGTTCTTCGTCGAGGCCGAGGCGCTTGTGAGAGCGGATGCCGAATTGGGCAGGTCGGAAATCTCGGCAACGAAGCTCCTTTCTGCTTTCGACGCGTTGCGCCTGTCCATCTACGAAGTCGCACGCAAGGTCTATTCCAGTGGCCGCCGCGACTCCTATACACTGACCGCCGCCGATTTCCGCTAGAATGGGATTCAGATGCTGATCCGCTACGGCTATGAGATCACGCTGAATTTCCAGCAACCGGCCGCCTTGGTATGCCTGCTGTCGGTCCACGAGGATCGCGCGGCCGATATCCGGGTTCCTGAAACAACTTTCACCGCCCCCGATGTGCCGACATCGACCTATCGCGACCTCTTCGGCAACCGATGCCGGCGGCTTGTCGCACCGGCGGGTGACCTGACGATATGGGGCGATGCCACAATCGAGGACGACGGCAAACCGGACAAAGTGCTGCCGGCCGCCCAGGAAGTCCCGGTGTCGGAGTTGCCGGACGATTGTCTGACCTACCTGATGGGCAGCCGCTATTGCGAAACCGACCGTCTCAGCCAGAGCGCTTGGGACATGTTCGGCGCGGTCGCGCCCGGTTGGGGACGTGTGCAAGCGATCTGTGATTTCGTTCACGACCATATCCGTTTCGACTACATGCAGGCCCGATCGACGCGGACGGCCTTCGAAGTTTTTCATGAGCGCGTTGGTGTCTGCCGCGACTTCGCGCATCTTGCGGTCACCCTTTGCCGCTGTCTCAACATTCCCGCACGCTATATCAACGGTCATCTCGGCGACATCGGCGTCCGGGTCGTCGACCCGATGGATTTCAGTGCCTGGATGGAGGTCTTCCTGGATGATGGATGGCATACGTTCGATCCGCGCAACAATACGCCGCGTGTCGGCAGGATTCTGGTTGCACGCGGCCGTGACGCAGCCGATGTCCCCCTCATCAACTCGTTCGGGCCGCACGCCCTGAAGTCGTTCCGGGTGTGGACTTATGAGGTGCCCGCCTTGCAATAGCCGCTGGGAGCATTCGCCGATCGCGATCAGAACGAGGGAGCAATTCACGGCATGAACGACAGTCTCTCATGGCTTCCCCGTGAACCGGCAGATCGGCTTACCAAGCCGTTCATGCAATTCCTCCGCATCGAGGCTACGGCGGGCATTATCCTTTTGCTCAGCACGCTCTTGGCGCTTGGTCTCGCAAACAGTGCGTGGTCGTCGTCGTTTCTCGCCTTATGGGAGATGCCTGCGGGCGTCAGAGTTGGCGACATCGAGATCTATCGTTCTCTGAAGCACTGGATCAACGACGGGCTGATGACGCTCTTTTTCTTCGTCATCGCCCTTGAGCTGAAGCGCGAGTTGGTGCTGGGGGAACTGCGCAATCCGCGCATAGCCGCTCTACCCGTCGCCGCTGCTCTCGGCGGGATGGCAGTGCCGGCCGGTCTGTTCTCGCTGCTTGTCGGCGGCGGGCCGGGTGCGAGTGGCTGGAGCACAGTGATGTCCACCGATACGGCCTTCGTCATCGGGTGCCTTGCGGTGCTCGGCTCGCGCATACCCGGCCGCTTGCGACTATTCCTGCTCTCTCTTGCGATCTTCGACGATGTCGGCGCCATCCTGGTCGTGGCGATCGGCTATGGCGAAGCCTTGAATTGGGTCGCACTCGGAAGCGCCATTCTCGGGCTTGCCGTCGTAGCCGGGATCGCGCGTCTGGGCATCCGCAGCATTCCGGTCTATTTCGCGATAGGTAGCGGCATCTGGCTGGCATTCGACGCATCGGGCGTTCACGCGACGCTTACCGGAGTGATTCTTGGGATAATGACGCCGGCGCGCAGTTGGGTAAGCGACACCCGCCTCCACGCGATACTCGACCGCGTGAGCGCCTATCCGCCCGGCGACCATTGGAGCCGCGGCACGGCAGCACGCAGCGACCTCCACCGGGCAGGCGTCGCGACCCGCGAGGCACTGTCTCCGGTCGAGCGTCTCGAGATTGCTCTCCATCCTTGGGTCGCATTCGTGGTCATGCCGTTTTTTGCCCTCTCTAACGCGGGCGTTCCGATAAGGGACGCGAACTTCGACATTCCCCTCACGACCGCAATTTTCGCGGCCTTCGTGGTCGGCAAGCCCGTTGGCATTGTGCTCTTCAGTTTCCTCGCCGTGAAACTCCGCTTCGGGGCTCGTCCAGGCGAGCTATCGTGGAGTCTGCTGGCAGCCGGAAGCCTGCTGACCGGGATCGGCTTCACCATGGCTCTGTTCATTGCCGAGCTTGCCTTCGAGCCCGCGCTTCTGAACTCCGTCAAGCTCGGCGTTCTCGGCGCTTCCGTCATCTCGGCAGCCCTCGGTTTCCTGGCGCTGACCTGGCTGACGTCTCCTGGCAGACGACAATAAGTGCGGCTCGCTCCGTCGGCCGGTTGCCGGTTCATGGCGCAAGCGGGCGCCTTACGCGACACGATCTTGCGCTCCTGTTCGCTGGCGCATGGTGGGTAGTCTCCGACCCGGTCTAAGGCATTCGCTGACTAGCAGCCTGGCAACGAACTAACTCACAAGCGCTTCACGGCCCGTTACTTTGTCCATGCTGATGGCGAAAAAAATGGGAAGGTATCCCGGTGGCTTTTCATCCGCGCCCAAGTCAAGGGCACCTGGTTCCCACCAATCATTGTAAACGTTCAGTATGCTCCACGCGTATTTCTTCTCCGCCTCGTTGTGGAATTCGCGGTACCTGCCCTCAATGACTACGCATTTCCATCGGTGCTGATCAGTATAATGCTCGATCTCAACGCATACGAGCGGATTGCTCCGCATGAATTCAATCTTTCTGCCGGGCATCGAATAACCGAAAATCTGGCCCTCTGCTTGGACATAATATATCGGCACAACATATGGTTGATTATCACGGCAACATCCAAGCCGGGCCACGCGCTGCTCGGAGATGAGTATGTGGCATTCACTGGGTAGCATCTCGCGCAATTTCATTGGCGATGCTCTATCCAGATCTCTCGGTTCGGTCGACGTTCTCGATGCTTGCGGGTGACCGCAATCTACCTGTCATCCTAGCACGAAACCGACGGCATGCGCGGGTGCCATAAAGCGTCGAATTCGCGTGTGTGGGCCGTTTTCCTGGTGGAGCGTGGTGCCGGAACCGCTTGCGAGGATCAGCCGAACCCGGCCCTTTTTTTGCGAAGATCCGTCAACCTCAATCCCTTGGATCAGCTTCCAAGTGGTCAGCCACAAGAGAAGGCGACGCCCGTAGCGTACGCTCTTCGAGTTCCGTTGTGACCCACTCGAGAAAGAGGTTGTAGGCCACCGCCAGCAGGGTCGGCCCGAGAAAAAGCCCGATTAATCCAAAGGCCAGGACGCCGCCAACAAGCCCGAACAGACCGAGCAGCACGGGCAGATTGACGTTCTGGCTGAGCAGATATGGTCGTAAGAAGTTGTCAATACTGCTGACGAGAAGCAGGCCCCATACAGCGATGAAAAGGCCCCACCAACCTGACCCCTGCATGAGAAGCCAGAGTGCAACCGGCCCCCAAACGAACGGCGGTCCCGCGGGCACAAACGAGAGCAAGAACGTCAGGCAGCCCAGCACTAACGATTGGGGCACGCCGGCGATCCAGAAGCCGATGCCGGCCAGCAGCCCTTGCGCAAGGGCCGTTCCGATCATCCCGTAAACGACACCTTTCACGGTCGTGCCAATGACCGTGAGCAACCTTCTGGCGCGAGCGCCGGCAATCCGCTCACCGATCTGACGCATAAAACTGGTCATGCGTCGGCCGTGCAGAAACAGGAAAAAGGTGATGAATATACTTAGCGCGAGTTCGAGGAGGCCGATGCCGAAAGCTGCACCGCCAGCGAGAGCAATATCGGTGACAGGGCCGGTCAACTTTTTGAGCTCGAGGATAAAGGCGGGAGCGTCATGAGTAAAGTTTTCCCAGTAAGCTGCCACACTCTCGCCGACAATCGGCAGGCCCTTCACCCAGCTTGGTGGCGCTGAAGGACCCTGCTCCAGGACGCGCGTTATTCCCTCGGCTAGGTTCTTTATATCGCCGGCGAGCGCCGTCACGAGGAAAGCAAGCGGTGCTGCCAAAACAAAGACGGCCAGCATCGTCATAGCTGCGGCGGCAGCCGCCCGGTTGCCTCCGACAGCACGTTCACATCGGCGGTAGACAGGCCATGTCGAGAAACAAATGACCGCGGCCCACATTATTGCCGACAGGAAGGGCCAAAGGACGAGAGCGCAACCAATCGCCAGCAGCACGAGCGCGCCGATGCCCAGAAGCTGCTCGACCAGTCTGCTTAGAGGAATCATGACCACTCCTCCGGTTCCTTGCGATTCTACTCCATCGACAAGCAGGACACGCGGTGAAAATCGCAACTACCTCGCTCACAGTCATGCACGGACATCAAGTGGGGCAGATTTCGTCGCAATCGCACAGCAGACGACTGCTTCGAAGCGAATGCAACTGTCAGCATGCTTGTTTTCAACTAATATTATTCGCCGCACTGGCCGCTCGCGCGCTAAACTGGCGGCCAAAACAGCTGTATTAGAGGCACGCCCAGCACGACCACAATGAATGAGAGCGGCAGCCCCAACCTCCAATAGTCGCCAAAGCGATAACCGCCGGGACCCAGCACCAAAGTGTTGCACTGGTGTCCGACGGGCGTGAGAAAATCGCAGGCCGCCCCCACCGCGACTGCCATCAGAAAGGCGTCCGGATTGTAGCCAAGGCGCTGAGCCAGGGTAACTGCGATCGGAGCGACGACCAGAACGGTGGCTGCATTGTTCAAAAACGGCGTTGCGGCCATTGCGACCACCATGATCATTGCAAGCGCACCGTAGACGGGCAAAGTGCTGGAAAGCTGAGCGAGGCCGCCGGCGATAATGTCGGCGCCACCGGTTGTACGGATCGACTCGCTGACTGGAATGAGAGCCCCGAGCATTATCAGGATGGGCCAATCGACAGCCTCGTAAGCTTCCCGAAGCGAAAGTGACCCGAGCAGTACCGTCAGGACAGCAGCCGTAAAGAAGGCCGTTGCAACGGGCAATAGGCCAAATGCCGTCAGCACCATAGCACCGGCCAGCACCAACACCGGTACCAGGCCTTTTCGCGGATTGCCCAAGCGGATCTCACGCCCGGCCAAGGGTAGAAGACCGAGTTCCATCAGCTTGGTCGGGAGAAGCACGAGATCTCCCTTCAAAACGAGAACGTCGCCCGGTCTTAACACGATGTCGCGCAAACGCTCGGTGAAGCGCTTGTTGCTCCGGCTGACTGCGAGCAGATTAATATTGAAGCGTTCATAGAGCGCCAAGCGCTTGGCGGTTTGCCCGATCAAAACCGATTTCGGGCCGATCACCACTTCAATTCCGGCGATCTCCTCGTCCACTCCCTTTGCTTCCGTCGGACGGTCGTGCCCCTCCAGTTCCAGACGCGCGCGCCTGATGCCTCGCTCTAGCGCCTGAGGGTCTCCTTCCAATAAAACGATATCGCCCTGACGAAGGACGACGTCCGGCAAGGGCATCAGGCGCTCGACCTCATTGCGAATAAGGCCAGTGACTAGGACCTCCTCGTCCAACAAGGTCGACAGGTTACTGATCGACTTGCCGATAACGGACGAAGTGGCGGTGATGCGAGCCTCTGTCATGTAGTCCTTGATGTTCAGCGCCTTCTCCATTGTCGGGACCGCCTCACGTTCCCCCGGAAGCAGCCGATAGCCGAACGACAGAAAAACCACTCCCGCTGCAGCGAGACCAATACCGACAGGGGTGAAATCAAACATGTTGAAAGGGCGGCCCGTCAGTTCCTCGCGCATTCGGGACACGACAATATTCGGTGATGTCCCAACGAGTGTAGTGAGCCCGCCAAGGAGGGAACCGAACGCCATCGGCATGAGAAAAGACGAAGGGGAAGCGTTCGACCGGCGTGCCATCTGGAACGCGACTGGGATCATCATCGCCAGCGCGCCGATGTTCTTGATGAAGACAGAGAGAACCGAGACGGCCGCCACGAGAATAACAACCTGACCCTGCACGGAGGTCGAACTGGGCGCCACGCGATGGAGGAATGCCTCTATGACACCACTGCGTTCGATCGCGGCGCTTACGACCAGGGCGCTGGCTACAATGATGACAATGTCGTCCCCGAAGCCGGAGAACGCCGCCTGGTGCGGCACGATGCCGGTGAAAACTGCGGCAAGCAACGCGAGAACTGCGATGAGGTCGTAGCGGAGCCGTCCCCATATGAAACCGACCATCAGGCCGATCAGAATGGCGAAGGCGAAAGCCTGAGCTTGTGTCATGGATAAAGTCCCGACCAACTCTTCCGAATGCCAGGCCTATTCTACTCGCCTGCAAGAGCTAGCGCATCGGCCCGAAAATCGTACCCGATTTTTCGGAAGGCTCGATGCGCGGATTCAAAGTATTACAGCGACCTTTGCGCGTCTGAAAAGACGCGCAGCGCTGTAATGTAGGGTGACTTACCAGTTTCCGCTCAACGCGCTGCACCCCGAACGTCCGTCCAGGATGCTTTCCAGCTTCGTAAAGCGGATGCGCACATGATCAGACGACTACAGGATGCTTCCGAACAGGACCGAATAGACAATCACTGCAATCGCCAGAGTAAAGGCAAGCGATACGAACAGCGGCGTGAAATCGTAGGTATAGAAGCGGGCGGGAATGAGATTTTTCATAGCGATCTCCTAAGTTTCGTTTGGTCGAGAGGCCCAAAGCGCGGCGTCCGCGCTTCAGGATAGTGAGTGACCGCAGCTCGTGCTCACCTTGCCGAGGACGTCCGCCGGAACTTGGATATCGGCCAAAATGGCCGCTACGAGTTCATCGCGCTTCGCACGATTGTCGTAGCCCTTAATTGCTGCGAGATCGGTGCTGCTGGCAGCAGCCATTCGCCCTGCCGCAGTTGAACAGATGCCCGCAAGTGCATCCACTCTGGCCGTCTCTGCCGCCTGGGTGCTGGCAGTGGTGGTGGTAATCCATCCAGCATTGAAACCGATGATCGGCGCGGCGATAAGCCCAACGACTAAACCAATCGCGTAGGGCTTCGTCCGTTCAAGCATTTGATCGAGTGTCATGATTTCATTCCCTTTAATCAGGTTGATTATCGGGATCGTTGCGGGCCCGCGCTCGGACCAGGAGCCAATGGCAATCCGGATGATTTACAGTGCGCTTTAAAACAATCGAAGTAAACATTTAATTACAATTCCCGATAAAAAAATAACACTTTTCTAATGATCGTAGATAATTCTGGGCTGAAATTGAAAAAATATGAGTCATCACCGATATTATATTTATATAACTCGAACACTATCTTTTAGAACTCGAATTCTTAAGAAAAATCCATCGTAAAGCCTCACTCTACGGATACGGAGTGATGATAGTTTTTTGCTTCATCAGAGGCAGTTCGATCCCGCGCATCCAAGTGCGGGGCCGCCGCTGTGGGCTTTGTCCAATGAGGCTGTAGCGACAGTGGCTGTCCGCGTCGCGATTTGCGCCAAACGGCTCGATCCTGGCTGAATCTCTGTCGTTTCGATGGAGACGGAACCTATACGATCTATCATCTCTTCACCGGAGAAACCGCAGAGATAGGCCGTTGGAAGATGGAAGGGCTCAGCCCCAAAAATGCAGTACGGGCGCTGAGGATTCTTAATACCCCCAGGCTGGCCGGCGATCGCGAGGACCTTTGAAGAAACACCCTTGGCGCATCAGCCCAAGATCGGAACCGATTTTCGGAAAGTTCGATGCGCAGATCCGCAGATTCAAGGAGTTACAACGACCTGTGCGCGTCTGAAAAGACGCGCGTTCTGTGGCGCTTTCCGACTGGAGCACCGCGCGCTACGGCGCCTCCCTAAAATACATGTGCGGCCTACTCCATGCTGCAGACACCGCTGCGGAGCCGGTACGGCCGGTTGCACTCCCAGGCATTACCGGAGGAGTCCAGATGCGCGTTTTGAGGAAGCTTTATTTCTGAACATTTCATCCCTTTGGCTTCATAGCCGCGATCGCATTTCCATTTCTGACCGTAGGATGTATCCACGAAGAAAGCGTTTTTCGGAACCTGGACGGCAACGCAGGCTTTGTCCTTCTTTTCGAAACCACGATCGCATATCCATTCGTTCCCGCTGGTCGTCAGGTAAGCGTGCTCAGGAACGATCAACGCTGCGCATTTGCGCCCGACATTCTGGTAACCGCGTTCACATTCCCATCCCTCATTAAAGGTCGAGTCCGTCAAAAACGCATTGTCCGGCAGGTCGATGAGCTCACATCCAGTGTCGTTTCGGCGATGCCCGCGCATGCATTGCCAGCGATCACCATAGTAAGGATCAAGATAGGCATTGGCGGGCACCTGAACGGCAAGGCACCCGTTGCCGTTCTCAGCGAATCCATAGTGACATTCCCAGCCCTTGCCAAAGGATTCATTCGTCAAGAACGCGTGGTCGGGAGCCATCACCGCGACGCAGGAATCGCCCTGCCTTCTGAACCCACGATCGCATTCCCAGCCTGATCCGTAGCGGCTTGCTACGGCATTAGCGGGCACCGGCGGTGTCGCTTGGCCAAATGCACCTGGGCTGTATAACAGAGTCCCGGACAGAAGGACGCTTACCTGCAGAACCAGTACTGCGCAGTACGGTCGGGACATGTCTTTATCTCCGAATGAACCTTTGGCCGTTATCTCGAGGCATAGTCCTGTGACTGGCGGTGCTGACCGATGCCGGGGCGACGCGAAAAGGTTGTTGACCAACGGGAGCGAGAATTTCGGCTTGGCCGCTTTACCAGATCTCCGCCATTCTCGGGTCAGGCATCTACATGCGTCTGGAAAGACACCAGGATGACGAGAGCGCGAGGAGCGTCGCTCACCTCGTTTGCAGCTCGAGTGGAAGCCCTTGGATAGCGTAGCGCCCCAGCCGCGATCCGGGCGGTTGCCTGTGCTTGCCGGCCTTGCCCAATTGATACTCGAGCTTCGCCGCCAGCCCCGACCGGGTGTCAACACCCGCAAGCAGCAGCTTCGTTACCAGCAACGTGGCAGTTTCATAAAGTCTCGGATCACCGATAAGGACATCCGCGCGATAGCCAGCTTCGTCTAAGACTGACCGGATCATTTCCCTATCGGCAGACAATATATTGCGTATGGTGGAAGACATGGCGCCCTACTTGGTTAGGGCCAGGGTAGCTAACCCTCAAGCAATAGCGCCCGTGACAATTGCTACTGAAGGTTGGACACTGCGCCTTTAATTCGAGAATAGCAACCTCCCTCAGGTTTCATTCAGTCAGCCCCAGCGCGCGCTGCGCTCCCAGTTCCCGCAATAGACGGCGGAAAACGCGGCTCAGCGGCCACAAGCCAGCTCTGGAGGCTGAATGCCGGGCCGATACTCCGGTCTGATGCCGCAAGAGCCATTTCCGTTATTGGCGTGCCTACTTCTGCGCTGGCCTTCGTGTCGCCCCGTCACTCCGCCGAGTTAAACCGCAACGTAAACACGACCCCTGCGATCTCGTCGGCCACTTCCTGCGAGAACTCGAGCGGCATGCATCCCTCCAAGGCCGCGCTCGCGGCTGCGACGAAGGCCTTGCGTTGCGCCTCGTCACCGGTCACGCGGATCGCGGTCGGCTGGGGCGGGCCCATCAGGGTGCCGTCGGCGCGGAAGGCGAATTTGAGGGTGACGAAAGAGTCCTTGATGCCGGCGGGTGGGGTCCAGCATCTGCCGAGGGCATCGCTGACCTCTCCGATGGTACGGAGCGGCTCCGCGAGCAAGGGTCCCGCTTGCGAGAGGAGAAGCGCGCCCACCATGGCGCGCACAGCAAGGAATTTCATTTATCGATCAGCCCGAATCCGATCACCCACTACAGCCGAGATTGCGACGGACTGCGCCCGAACGCAATCCGCCGCGCCTCAAACGCCGCTACAGCAGCCCGCGCTTGGCCAGATTGCGCATCAGCGCCGCCGTGCCGAAGGTCCAGGGCGGGCAGTCGGTCGAAAGCCGCACCGTGTTGACGAGGCTGCCCAGCGCCGGGCTCGAGATCGTCACCACGTCCCCGATCTTGTGGGTGAAACCCTGGCCCGGCTCGCCGCGGTCCTCGACCGGAGCGAAAAGCGTTCCCATGAAGAGCATCAGCCCGTCCGGATATTGGTGATGCGGACCGATCGTTTGGGCGACGAGGTCGAGCGGATCGCGGCTGATTTCCCGCATGGTGCTCGAGCCTTCGAGCCGGAAGCCGTCCGGTCCTTCGATCAGAAGGTCGAGATCGGCCTTGCGCACCTCGTCGATCGAATAGGTCTCGTCGAAGAGGCGGATGAAGGGGCCGATGGCGCAGGAGGCATTGTTGTCTTTGGCCTTGCCGAGGAGCAGGGCCGAGCGGCCCTCGACATCGCGGAGGTTCACGTCATTGCCGAGGGTGGCGCCCGTGACGCGCCCGTCGGCGGAAACCGCAAGCACGATCTCCGGCTCCGGATTGTTCCAGCGCGAGATGGGATGGAGCCCGACGGCGGCCCCCCAGCCGACCGCCGATAGCGGCTGCGCTTTGGTGAAGACCTCCGCGTCCGGGCCGATGCCGACCTCCAGATATTGCGACCAGGCGCCCTCCTCGATCAGCGCAACCTTGACGCGCGCGGCTTCGGCCGAGCCAGCCTTCAGACTCCAGAGGCTGTCGCCGATGATCGCCATCATCCGCTGGCGAATTGCCTTGGCGCGGCCCGCGTCGCCGGCGGCGCGCTCCTCGATCACGCGCTCGATCATCGAGCGAGCGAAGGTGACACCACAGGCCTTGACGGCCTGCAGGTCCGAGGGGGCGAGCAGGCGGACTTCGCCTGGCGCCCGCTCAGCCACGGCCATGACATCGGCAAGAGAATCGAGCGCTTCGCCCGGGGCCGAACGGACATGCGCCGCAGGGTCGTCGAGATCGAGAAGGTCGCGCATCGTCGGGACCGCGCTCGAGGTGATATCGATCAACTCGCCGTTACGGACGGTCACAAGGCTTGGCCCCCCGACATCCGGGCGCCACGCGCGGCCGACAAAGGTGCCGGTTTCATAGGCCATGGTCATTCTCCGTCTTCCCCCATCGAAAGCGTTTTTCCGCCTCGCCCCGGTTTTCGCAGCGGGCCGCCTGTCTGTAAAGCACCTTCGATCAGCAACTGCCTGTTGCAGGCAGTGCGAGTCGGAACCCTGTAATAGCTGAAACGTTTAACATTCGGCCGCCTATCCTTGGTGGTCGCAATTGTACTTTGATGGTCGATCGCCCTGTGTAAGCTGTCTCTGAAATGGCCGCGCAATTGTCGCCGGCAGGGCAAGCGCCAGGAAGGATGAGTTCATGACCCAAGAGGACCAACTGAGACCGCCGGAAGACCCTGAAAACCAGCAGGCACCACCGGCTCCCGAGCGCGAACCGGGAATCAGGCGCAGCACGTGGCTGCTCTTGTCCGCTCTGCTTGTCGGAATTGTGATTGCGCTCTTCGCCTGGCTGCCCGCGGAACTGACGAGAGACGTCGAGGACGTTCCGGAAACGACCTCTTCCACGACCGTCGAACCGGCACAACAACCGGCGACCACGATTCCGGCCGATGAGGCGGCGCCCGCACCGGCGACGCCGGAAATGACACCGCCGGCCCAATGACGCCATTGGAGCTTCGTGCGCGGGATGGCGTCTCGCCCTCCCTGGAGTGCGGAAGGTGCCCGAGGTGGATCGGCGTCGCGGTCTGCCTCGCCAGAAGGCGAGGATAGTGCGGTTCATGAACGAGATTGTTGCCGACATCTTTGCCGCGACACATACGCCTTACCAGGTGGTGCTCGCGCGCCTCAGCGGTGCCATCCTGCTTGGGGCGCTGATCGGCATCGAAAGGGAAAGGCGGCAGCGCCCGGCCGGCCTGAGGACGCATATTCTCGTGAGCCTCGCATCCGCGGTGTTCGCCATCATGGCGATCGAAAGCGTGCACATGGCCAGCCTCTCCGGTCCGGAGGTCCGCATCGATCCGATCCGTGTCCTGGAGGCGGTGACGGCGGGCGTCGCCTTTCTCGCCGCCGGCATGATCGTCTTTTCCAAGGGCGAGGTCCGGGGCCTGACCACCGGAGCCGGCATGTGGCTCGCAGGCGCCGTCGGGCTGGCGATCGGCTTCGGCTTCTGGTGGATCGCGGCCTTCGGCGCTTTTGCGAGCCTGGTCGTGCTCTTCATTCTCGGCCGGCTCGAGGTGGCCTTGAACTGGAAATCGCGGGACGAATTCGCCGGAACCGCCGAGGGTCAGCCGCAGGACGCGAACGCCCCGGCCAAGGACGATCGCGAGAGAAAATGAACGCCCCGTCTACTGCGGACGTCCTGGGATGTCAGGCGAGTTCACCGGTCCGAGACCGACAGCCGGAATTGCCGGAGCCTGACCCACAGGGCGTGTCCTCGCACGCACAATCGGCTGTCTGTGGCGATGACCGTGCAAAGTCGCAATGGCGCGCACCGCGTCCTCCGACTTCGCAAAAGTTTTGCCGTCCAGGGGCCAGACGCTGTATTTGACCGCGATGAAGCGGAACTGCCCGTTGTCAGGCATCAGCGCACCGACGGCTTCGCCGGCGAATTCGATCGTGTGCTTGCGCATCCCTGTGAGATCCCTCCCTGCGCCTTGAAAAGGCGGACAGCTGGCGGCTGGGCAAAGATCTAGCGTCCGCCTCTAGCCTGCAGCGACGGTAAAACACCTCGGGCACACTTTGGTTCCCGTCGCTTTCAAAAAAATCTTAACTGTCATCGGAGCGGAAATTGCAAACTCAGGCAAGGAAGCGTTCGGGCCTGTAGGGCAGAATGTCGATCACCGTCTTCTCCCCGGTCATTGCCTCCGCCAATGCCCGGCCGGTCACCGGGCCCAGGGTCATGCCGTGATGGGCGTGGCCGAAGGCGAACCAGAGCCCCTCGTGCCGGGGCGCTTTTCCGATGATCGGCATCATGTCGGGCGTGCAGGGACGCGCGCCCATCCACGGCTCCTCGTCACGGCGTTCGGCCAGGGGGAAGAACTCGCGCGCGACCCGCTCCGCCCGGGTCAATTGCACCGGAGTCTTTGGCGCGTCGCGTCGCGCAAATTCGGCGCCGGTCGTCAGGCGGATGCCGCGCAGCATTGGCGCCAGGAAATATCCCATCTCCTCGTCGAGCACCCAGTTGTTGAGCTGAGCACCGTCCCTGGTGCCGTAATGCATGTGATAGCCGCGCTTGACCGCGAGCGGGAAATGATAGCCGAGCTTGCGGGTGACGGTGTCGGCCCAGGGGCCGAGCGCGACAACGACCACGCGGCTTTCGAGCGGGCCCTCCGGCGTCGCCACGCGCCAGCCGGCACCCTCGAGGACGTGCTCGAGCGTTGCCGCGTCGCCCGAGACGAGGCGGCCACCGAGCGACTGAAAATAGGCGAGATAGGCCTTGTTCAGGCTGTGCGGATCGCGGATCGACCAGGGATCCGTCCAGCGCAGGCCGCCGGCGAGCTCCACCTGGATGAACGGCTCTATGGTCTTTAGCTCGCTGGCCGAAAGCTTCTGGTGGCTGACGCCGAAGCCGGCGGAGAGCCCCTCGGCGTCCTTGTAGGCGGCATCGCGCTCCTTTTCCGTGCGGAACACCTTCATCCAGCCGTTCTTGCAGATGAGATCGCCCGCGCCGGAGGCTGCGATCAGATCCTCATGCTCGGCGATCGAATTCTCGATGAGGGGAGCGTAAAGGGTAGCGATCCGCCGATGCTGGGTAAAGCCGGAATGCCACCAGTAACGCGCGAGGAACGGCACCAGCCCGGGCAGCGCCCGGAAATGGTAACTCGCATCGATGGTATTGTTCAGCGCATAGCGGAACAGGGCGCCGAAATCATGCGGGAAGCCATAGGGAAAGACGCCCTCGCGCTGGATAAGGCCGGCATTTCCGTAGGAGGTCTCCTCGCCCGGACCGCGCCGATCGAGAATCACCACCGATTTTCCACGCCGCGCCAGATGGATCGCCGCGGAAATGCCGACGATTCCGGCACCGAGGACCACTACGTCAGTCTTCATAAACAATGCCCCCGCTTAGCCACGCTATCTCTTCAGTTTGCTCATGATCTGTTCGAGGGAACCAAAGGAGCAGGGCCGAGAGGACGAAGGCAAAGCGCAATCGTCGCCCACATCAGCGTTTCAGCCATCGGCCCGAAAGGATGCGCTCGACAGCAATTTCCAGAGATTTCATCAGGGCCGTTCCTTGCTTGGGAAAGGTATTCGCATGAATAGCCAACCCACCAGGTGAGAGCAAGGGAACAGACCTTCTGGCGAAATCAATAAGGGGCAAGCCGGACACTTACCCCATATTGCCGGCCATGCGCCGAATCAGACGACCCATCATGATCGGCATCCTTCCGAGTGGGAAGATCGGGGATCATGTTCGTCGGATAAACCCGGCGATGAGCGAGATCACCAGAAGCACGAGGAACAGGAAGAATAGAACCTGAGCTATACCAGCCGAAGCGCCGGCAATCCCGCCAAAACCGAGTATACCGGCAATGATGGCGATGACTAAAAAGATGAGCGCATAATAGAGCATAATCCATCTCCTTGCCTGCGTTGCTGAACTCGAAACGCGCGGTATCTCACCTTTGTTCCGTGAGCAAACCTTTGTTCCGGGAGCAAAATCCTGGTCGGCACTTCGCACTCTCTGGAACGTCGGTTGCGATATGGCGGCAAAATGGCTCCTGCCTCCAATTCCAGAGACGCGGCCACTCGGCAGGAACCTTCGCGGCCTCGCGGCGTTTTGGCCATGAGCCAGCACTGGAAACAACATGGTGATTCCTGCGCGACATATCTGGAAGACAGTGGCGACGATCGCCGAATACCGGGCAGATTTGCGCAAGTACAATCTGCATATCGGCAGGACGATGCGCGACCTTGAAATGCGGACGGAAAGAACGACCAACAAACATCTCGATGCTCTACTTGAGGATCTGGACACAGCGGAGCGGAAGAAGCAAAACTAATCTTGACGGGCGGCCAGGCGCAATCTCACAACAACCATGCGCCATCACCGCACAACACGCGGAACAAAAGGCGCCATTCAGCGTTTTGACGGCGATAACGAGCGCCGCGGCGGCGCGCCTTATCCGCACTGGAGAAGAGGATGCAAGTCTTCGCTGCGCTGTTACCTCAAATATCCGCGGCAGACGCCGCGGTTCCTAAAGCAGGGGATTTCAGGCTTCGACTCGCCGCACTCGTCCGTCAAAGGGCAGGTTTCGGACAGCCAGTATTCCCTTAAATCAGCAGAACCAAAGGATAGGAACGTGTCATGAAGAAAATACTTCTCGTTGCAGCTCTCATCCTTCCCTTGTCAGCCTGCACGCAAACGGAAAGGGGCGCGGCAGTGGGAGCGACCTCGGGCGCAATCATCGGCGGAGCCGTGACCGGGGAGGTCGAAGGTGCCGCGGTCGGCGCAGCGGTCGGCGGCGTTGCCGGTGCCTTGATCGGCCGTGCAAACGAACCAGGCTATTGCATTTATCGCGACCGCTACGGCCGCCGCTACACGGCGCGTTGCTAGCTCATCGGCTTGAAAATCGGACCCGATTTTCCGAAAGCACGATGCGTAGATGAAAAAAATTGCAGCGCCATTCTGAAGGACACACGGCGCTGTAGTGGCCTTCTCGAGTCAACCGGTCGGATGAAACCATGCCGTGGGTCGAAGCGCTCGCGCGTCTGACAAGGCGCGCAGTGCTGCCCTTGCGGGGCTGTGCCCGCGGCCCCGCCCCGCGTTGACGCACCCCGGAGCTGCCGGCGTCAGTCGCGCGACTGGTTCCGTTCGGCCTCGTCGAGCCGCTGAAGAAGATCCAGGAAATGCTGCGGCACAGGCTCATCCTCCACGGCCTTGTAGAGCGCCTTCAACTTTGCCGCAATCTCAGGGTGGGGATCTCCCTTCTTCGCGCCGCGCCCGCCGTCTCCTGCCGAAGGGTCCCTCATTGCCAGTTTCCACGTACCGCAGGCTTGCCGGCCGATTTCACGGTATATGCCGTCATCAATTGCTCAATTCTTTTCCATATTCCCAAAGACGTGCTCGAAACTTTGACGTATCCTGCTGCGAGCCACACCGTCTGCAAATCCGGGATCATAACGCACAATAGTTTAGGAAGGTCTAAATGTCACTTTCCACCAAAATTGCGCCCCATCTGCCCTATCTGCGCCGCTACGCCCGTGCCGTCACCGGCTCGCAAGCGGCCGGCGATGCCTATGTTGCCGCCATGCTGGAAGAGCTCATCGCAGACGTCAGCCTCTTCCCAACGGCTTCGGACGACCGGATCAGCCTCTACAAGCTGTTCTGCTTATTGTTCGACAAGCTCGAGGTCGACCGTTCCCAGCTTGTATCATCCTATGCCTGGGAAAGGAGGGCCGCGGCCAATCTATCCCTGATCGCACCCGCGCCCCGGCAGGCATTCCTGCTCGTTGCCGTCGAGGGATTTTCGATGAACGAGGCGGCCGAAATCATGTCACTCGACCAGGGTGCATTTGCCGGCCTGCTTTCCAGCGCGTCGGAGGAAATTTCGCGGCAGGTCGCAACCGATATCCTGATCATCGAGGACGAGCCGCTGATCGCGATGGATATTGAGGATATGGTCGCGAGCCTCGGGCATCGGGTGACGGGGATTGCCCGCACGCACAAGGAGGCGCTCGACCTCTATCACAAGACCTCTCCCAAGATGGTGCTTGCGGACATACAGCTTGCCGACGGCAGCTCCGGCATCGACGCCGTCAACGAAATTCTCACGGAAGCGGCCGTCCCCGTGATATTCATCACCGCCTTCCCGGAACGGCTGCTGACCGGCAACAAGCCGGAACCGGCCTTCCTGGTAACCAAGCCGTTCAATCCTGAGATGGTGAAGGCGCTGATAAGCCAAGCGCTGTTCTTCGACGAACAGGCCCATGCGGGGCACCGCTGAAAAGCCGAAGTGCGGCGCCGCGACCGTCGAGCATCACCCCGGAAGTTGAGGCTCCCCCGATGTGTCGCGAACCTGTTCGAAGATCGTCATCGCAATCAGCGCAAGCGGCATGGCCAGAATTGCCCCGACCGCGCCCCACATCCATGTCCAGAAGATGATCGCGATGAAAATGAGGAACGGGTTCATCTCGAAGCGCCGCCCGAGGATTGCCGGCACGAGCAGGTTCTCCATTGTCAGGTGAACGACGGTGAAGGCGACCACCGGCGCCAGGGCGACGACTAGCGCATCATGGATCATCAAGCCGCCGACCAGCAGGGAGAGTGTTATCAAGGTTGCGCCGAGATATGGAATATAGCTCGAGACGAAGGCGAAAAGCCCCCAGAGCGGGGCCATAGGCAGGCCGCCGACCAGGGCAATCACCATCGTAAACGCACCCAGCGCCGCGTAGATCAGGCTCGTTGTCGCGAAATATTGTGTGAGGGCCTCCTCGGTCGCATTGATGATTCGGATTGTATTCAGACGCCCCTCGCGGCTCGGGACGGCCAGAATGAACGTGCTGCGCAGATGGATGCGGCCAAGCAGGAACAGCGCGAGGGCCGCAAGAAATACCAGCGTTTGGATCAGGGCGGGTGTGAGGCTGGCGGCGACCGTGCCGAGAAACGGGCCCGCATTCTCCACGGCGGCACTGGCGAGCGCCTCCTCGCTGGCACCCTGGGCGAGCGCGAGCCGCAGCCAACCGAACCGGTTTAAGAACGGCAGGATGCGCTCGATGATGTTTTCCGCCAGTCGCGGGGCTTCGCTCGCAACCTCCGTAACGGCCACGAGAAGGGCGTTCACCAGGAAAAACAATCCGACGACGAAGCAGAGTGCCAGAAGCAAGCCTCCGAGAAGCGGCGGCAAGCCGAAGCGCGTCAATCCATCCGCCGCCTGGCCGAGCACAATGCCGACGATAATCGCAAAGACGATCGGCACCAGAACCGCCGCCAGCGCGTAAAGGGCGGAAGCACAGGCGATGACGAACAGGCCGACAATGCTGCAGGCGACCAGAAGGTCGAAGCCCTCACGCCCGGGTGCAAGCGCCGCCGGAGCCGCGGCCGGAGCCATCTCGTTGGCGACCTCATTCCGGGTTTCGCGCTGGCGTCCGTCTTCCGCCACTCCGTCCCTTGCCGTGTCAATCGGTACCTTCTTCAACGAAGTCTCTCCGACAGAACCGAATGCGCACCTGCCCTCTTGCCGGACGCGCCACTACTTCAGGCTGTCCCTCAGGAATTGCGGAGCATCACGATAAGCAGCCCAACCCAGATACGGATGCCTCAGGGATCACTGCCTACACGGCTCGCCCATCGGCCCGCTTCCGCCACATGCGGAGTCGCTGAGAAACGCATCAATGGAAAAATCGTTCCTGTTCAGGCAATCGGCCACTACATCTCTCCTTCAAATCGACATCAAAGGGCGAAGACATGCAGTCACAAACAGCGAGACGCCGCCGATTTGCCATGTCGGCGGCGCCCCCGGAATGATGAGTTCAATGGCGACAGATCTACAGCATTAGAGAGCCGCCGTGACAATCACCTCGACTAGATATTCGGGCGTCGCAAGCTTTGCCTCGCCGGTGGCGCGGGCGGGCGTGTGGCCCTGCGGGACCCATGCATCCCAGACGGAGTTCATCTTGGCGAAGTCGGCCATGTCGGCGAGCCAGACCGTTGCCGAGAGGATGCGCGTCTTGTCCGTGCCGGCAAGCGCGAGCAGGCGATCGACTTCGGCGAGTGCCTGCTTCGTCTGGGTGGCGACATCGTCGCCTGCGTTGCCGACCTGGCCGGCCAGGTAAACCGTATGGTTGTAGACTACAGCCTGGCTCATCCGCGGGCCGGTTTCGAAGCGCTTGATTTCCATAATCCTCAATCCTGATGTTGGGCCGGGAGTTTGCCGGCCGGAAATGTCTGCCGCCGCGGGGCCTGTGTCCGCTACAGCCCCATTGCGCCAATCGGACGCAGAAAAGTTGCAGTAGCAGCTTCAATCGCTGCACGTCTTTTTCATCAACCCGATTCGGCGAGACATGCAGTCGCGGCGGCGAAGCTCTACATGATCGGGAGGAGAACTCCAAGAAGACGTCCTGCCCGCCGGTCGAAATGAAGAGTGGCTCAGGCAGCGTTCTTGCGCGCAAGCCGCGCCTTGATGCTGGCAACGTCAGCACGCGGCGTGGCCGCAAACAATGTCTTGGTGTAGCTGTGCTGTGGGTCGGAAAACACTGCATCGCGGCTGCCATATTCCACCGCCTCGCCGAGATACATCACCATCACATCGTCGGCGATGTAGCGCACCACCGACAGGTCATGGCTAATGAAGACGTAAGTGAGCTTGAATTCATCCTGCAGGTCGGCAAGCAGGTTCAGGACCTGCGCCTGGACCGAGAGATCAAGCGCCGACACCGGTTCGTCCAGAACCAGAAGCTTCGGGTTGAGCATGAGAGCGCGGGCGATCGCGATGCGCTGCCGCTGCCCGCCGGAGAACATGTGCGGATAGCGATTGTAGTGCTTCTCCTCCAGCCCCACCTTCTTCAACATCGCCATCGCCCGGCCGCGGCGCTCGGCGGCCGGCACTTTGGTGTTGATGATCAGCGGCTCGGTCAGGATGTCGCCGATCTTCTGGCGCGGGTTCAGGGAACCATAGGGGTTCTGAAAGACGATCTGCACCTTGCGGCGCAGCTCCGGCGTCAGCCCCTCCCGGGTGATGTCAACCTTCTGGCCGTCGATCAGCAACTCACCGGCCGTCGCCGGATCGATCAGCGTGAGGATGCGTCCGAGCGTCGACTTGCCGCAGCCGCTTTCGCCGACGATCGCAAGCGTCCTGCCTTCATCAAGCGTGAAGCTGACGCCCTTCAGCGCGTGAACCGTTCGCGCCTTACGGAAAAGGCTGCCGGGCACATGATAGTCGCGCACCAGGTTTCGAGCTTCGAGAACATGGGTCATCGAGCGGCTCCCCCGAGAAACTGCTGGTCATTGAAAAGCTCCGAGACCGTCGGCAGCCGGTCTCCCGTCGCGTTTTCCGGCAGGGCGGCAAGCAGCGCACGCGTGTAATTGCTCTTCGGCGATTCGAACAGCGACAGCACGTCGGCCTCTTCGATCTTGCGGCCCTTGTATTGAACGACGACGCGATCCGCCGTCTCGGCCACGACACCCATATTATGGGTGATCATGATTAGACCCATGCCGTACTCCGCCTGCAGCTTCATCAAAAGGTCGAGGATCTGCCTCTGGATCGTCACGTCCAGCGCCGTCGTCGGCTCGTCAGCGATCAGGAGCTTCGGATTGCAGGCAAGGGCAATGGCGATCATCACCCGCTGGCACTGGCCGCCCGACATCTGGTGCGGGAAATGACCGAGGCGCTCGGTCGGATCGGGGATGCCGACCGCCTCGAACAGTTCCACGGCCCGCTTGCGCCGCGCCACCCTGTCGAGGCGCATGTGGATGCGCAGCACCTCTTCGATCTGGAATCCGACCGTGAAGCATGGGTTGAGACTCGCGATCGGCTCCTGGAAGATCATCGCGATTTCCTTGCCGACGATCTTGCGGCGATCGGCCGGTGCCATCGTCAGCAGATCCCTTCCGTTGAAGGTGAGCTTGTCCGCTGTCACCCTGGCGGTCCAGGGCAGAAGTCCCATCGCGGCGAGCATGGAGACGGACTTGCCTGACCCGGATTCTCCGACGATCGCCAGGACCTCGCGCTCGTGCACCTTGAGCGACACGCCGTCGACCGCCCGGAACGGGCCGGAAGCCGTCTGGAATTCGACGACGAGATTTTCGATTTCAAGAAGCGCCATGTCAGGACCTCTTCAGCTTCGGGTCGAGGGCATCACGCAGGCCATCGCCCATCAGATTGATTGCGAGCACGGTCAGCAGGATCGCAAGGCCGGGGAACGTGACGATCCACCAGCTGCTCAAAATGAACTCCCGCGCTTCGGCCAGCATCGTGCCCCATTCCGGCGTCGGCGGCTGCGCCCCCATGCCCAGGAAGCCGAGCGCCGCAGCATCGAGGATGGCACTGGAAAAGGACAGCGTTGCCTGGACGATGAGCGGTGCCATGCAATTCGGCAGGATGGTCTTGAACATCAGCCGGGGGTGCCGCGCTCCGGCGACCTTCGCCGCGACCACATAATCGCGGGTCTTCTCCGCCATGACGGCGGCCCGCGTCAGGCGGACGAAGTGGGGCTGGTAGACGAGGGCGATCGCGATCATCGCATTGGTGAGCCCCGGCCCCAGCACCGCCACCAGAACGAGCGCGAGCAGCAGCGAAGGGAAGGCCAGGATGATGTCCATGATCCGCATGATGACGGTATCGATCCAACCACGGAAGTAGCCGGCGACGACACCGACGAGGATGCCGCCGGTCAGGGACAGCGTGGTCACGATGATGCCGACGAACAGCGAGAAGCGGGTGCCATATATGAGGCGCGAGAGCATGTCGCGACCGACGGCATCGGTGCCGAGCAGGAACTGGACCTGGCCGCCTTCCTCCCAGGAGGGCGGCAGCCGGACGGCCTGGCGGAACTGGACCGTCGGGTCATGGGGTGCGACCAGCGGCGCGAATATCGCAAGCAACACCAGAAAGAGGAAGAAGACCAGGCCGATGACGGCGCCGCGATTTTCTGAAAAATAGAACCAGAATTCGGTGAGCCTCGCCCGGCGGGACGGATCGGTCGATATGGGACTTGCAGCAGTGACTTCGGTCATATCCCCTCCTCAATGCCGGATACGGGGGTTGAGCAGACCGTACATCAGGTCCACGGCGAGGTTCACCAGCATGATGAGGCCGGCGATAATCAAGAGACCGCCCTGAATGACGGCATAGTCGCGCCGGAATACGGAATCGACCATCCATTTGCCGATGCCCGGCCAGGAGAAGATCGTTTCCGTCAGGATCGCGCCCGCCAGCATGACGCCGACCTGAAGGCCGATGGTGGTAACGACCGGGATCATGGCGTTGCGCAGCGCGTGGATACCGACGACGCGGAAGGTGGAGAGCCCCTTGGCGCGGGCGGTGCGGACGTAGTCCTCCGACAGCACTTCCAGCATCGCCGAGCGGGTTTGGCGCGCGATGACGGCAAGCGGAATGGTGCCGAGTACGATCGTCGGCAGAATGAGGTGATTGAAGGCGGACTGGAACGCGCCCTCCTGCCCGGACAACAAGGAGTCGATCAGCATGAAGCCGGTAACCGACGGGAAGAAGAACATGAGCGAGATACGGCCGGAGACCGGAGTCCACTGCAATATGCCGGAAACAACGATGATCAGCAGCAGACCCCACCAGAAGATGGGCATCGAGAAGCCGACGAGCGCGGTACCCATGATGAGCTGGTCGATGATCGAGCCGCGCTTGATCGCCGCGATCACGCCCGCCGGGATGCCGAGAACGACGGCAAAGATGATCGCGCATAGCGACAGTTCGACGGTCGCGGGGAAGAGTTCGAAGAACTGGTCGATCACCGGCTTCTTGGTGACGATCGACACACCGAAATCGCCACGCACAACGCCCCAAAGATAATCGAGATACTGCACGACAATCGGGCGGTCGAAGCCGAGTTGATGGGATATTTCGGCATGCCGCTCCGGCGACATTACCCGCTCTCCCGAAAGCAGGGCCACGGGATCGCCGGGAAGGAGGCGAATGAAGGAGAAGGCGATGATGGAGACCCCGATGAAAGTCGGAATCAAGACCGCCAGGCGCCCCAGGAAGAATCGGATCATAGTCAAACCTCATGCCATGGTGCGCGGCCTCGCTTACGCGGCGCCACCAGGCAAAAAGGAAGAGGGGCGCTCGCCCAGCGGCAAACGCCCCCTTCGGGTCGGTTGTTAAGATTACTCTACAATATCAACGCCGTCGAAAGCAAAGTCGCCCAGCGGGCTCTGTACGAAGCCTTCGACATTCTTGCGCATCGGCACGATCGACAGCGAATGGTCGAGCGTTGCCCAGGGCGCTTCGCGCTTGAAGACGACCTGCGCCTCTTCGTAGAGCTTGGTGCGCTCTTCGACGCTGGAGGCTTCCTTCGCCTTCGTCACCAGATCGTCGAATTCCTGGTTGCACCACTGCGCGCGGTTGTTGCCGCCGACCGCATCGCATCCAAGCAGCGTGTCGAGGAAGTTGTCCGGATCACCATTGTCACCGGTCCAACCGAGAATCACGGCACCGTCTCGATCCTTCGCCTTCGATCGTTCGAGATATTCGGCCCATTCGTAGCTTACGATTTCGACGTCCACGCCGATCTTTGCAAAGTCGGCCTGGATCAGTTCGGCGGCGCGACGTGCGTTCAACATGTAGGGCCGCGCGACCGGCATCGCCCAGACCTTCATCGAGAGGTCGGTGACGCCGGCATCCTCCAGCATCTTCTTGGCGACTTCCGGCTCGTAAGTATCGTCCTCGATGTTGTCGTTATAGGACCACATCGTCGGCGGGATCGGATTCGTCGCCGGCGTCGCCTGTCCCTGGAAGACGGCATCGACGATCGCCTGCTTGTTGATAGCCTTGTTTAGCGCCTTGCGGACCTCGACCTTGTCGAAGGGGGCCTGGGTCGTGTTGTAGGCGAGATATGCGACATTGAGGCCGGCCTGCTCCATGACCTTCAGCTCCGGATCGGCCTTCATGGATTCGACATCCGCCGCATTCGGGTAGGGCATCAGGTGGCACTCGCCTGCCTTCAGCTTCTGGTAGCGGACAGCCGCGTCGGTGGTGATCGAGAAGACCAGATCATCGATCTTCTGCTTGCCGGCCCAGTAGTCCGGATGGGCCTTGTAACGGATGACCGCATCCTGCTGATAGCCGACGAAAGCAAACGGGCCGGTGCCCAGCGGCATCTGATTGAGCTGGTTCATCTTGCCGTCGGCTTCAAGCTTGTCGGCATATTCCTTCGACATGATTGACGCGAAGGGCATGGCAAGATTGGCGAGGAATGGCGCTTCCCTGCGCTTCAGCTTGATCTTGACGGTCATATCGTCGACCTTCTCGAGCGACTCGATCAGATCGGGCATTCCCATGCCGGAAAAGTATTCCCAGGAGGCGCCGGACACATAGCCGTGCCACGGGTGGTCGGATTTCCACTGGCGCTCGAGCGAGAAGATCACATCGTCGGCATTCAGGTCACGGGTCGGCGTGAAGAATTCGGTCGTCTGGAATTTCACGCCGGGGCGGAGCTTGAAGGTGTATTCGAGGCCGTCATCGGAAATCGTCCAGCTTTCGGCAAGGCCGGCTTCGGTCTCCGTGGTACCCTTCTTGAACTCCAACAGGCGGTTGTAAACGGTGTGCGCCGAAGCGTCGAACGTCGTACCGGCCGTATAGAGGCCGGGGTCAAAACCCTCCGGCGAGCCTTCCGAGCAGTAGACGAACGTTTTCGACCAGGCGGAACCGGCCATCAGCGTGGCAAGCGCCGTCGCTGCGAAGAGAGTCGTGAGCTTTTTCATGAGCTTGCTTCCCAGTTTTGCTTTTTTGTTCTCGTATTTTCGACCCGGCAAGAAATTTTCCATCCGGTCAAGAACGGATGGAACGACATTTAGCGTCGCAATGCAATAAGTCGCTTCAGAAATTTGTCTAGGCGAAAAATTCTTCCACAAATAGAGACTTCCGGCAACATACGATTTCTAAATGCGGCAGCGCGCATGGGCTGCCTTCACGGCATTCCAGACCTTTAATGCGAAGCAGCTGAGGGGATTCAGTTCACACGCGCAAGCGCACCGCTGCGGCGCGATCTTCGTCGCGCGGGTGGAGCAATGTCGGAAACCACTATTGCAGACTCAAAGCCTGCTCTGGCGCATCCCGAAAGACGCACGGGCGCTGTGACTCTTCGAGTCGGCGCATCATGCTTTCCGAGAATCGGATCCGATTTTCCGCCGATGCGCTAGCAAGGGCGGCAGCGACAGCCACCCTCGCTTCGTTCGAAACTGTCGGAAAAGCTTACGCCGCAGAGGTCTGCGGGCGCGCCGTCTCCTCGATGCCGAGGAGGAAGTGGATCTGCGGCCGGGCCTTGACCAGGTCGTCGATCGTATAGCCCTCAAGCACTTCGAAGAAGGCGTTCAGCGCCTTGCGCAAAGCGGTGTTGAGGCCGCAGCTGTCGACGAGCGGACATTCGATTTCGCCGGCCTCGAAGCATTCCGCCATCGCAAAGCTGTCCTCGGTGACCTTGATGACGTCGAAGAGGCTGATCTCCGACGCCGGCCTCGGCAGCCTTACGCCGCCATTGCGCCCGCGCACGGTTTCAACCAGCCCCGCCTTCGTCAGCGGCTGCAGGATCTTGAACAGGAACAGCTCGGAAACGCCGTAGGCCTTGGCAATCTCGGGAATGCGGCTGAGCTTCTCGCCGTTCGCAGCGCAGTACATCAACATGCGAACTGCGTAGTTTGTTTGCTTCGTCAGACGCATCGTTCACTCCGGAATCGAGAATTCGGTTCCCATCATATAGGACGGATCGCAGTTTGGAACAATTCCAAAAAAGAGAAAAAACATACTGATGCAGTCAACTTCACCCTTTCCCGGTTGACTGCCCGAACCGGCGCGGTATCAAAGATGATCGGTTTGGTTAAGTTTATAAGCTAGAAATGGAGAAACACCATGCACGTCTCTAAAGCGCTGATCGGCACCCTGTCGGTGGCGGCGACCTTCCTGGCCTTCTCGGCCACCGCCCGTGCCGAAGGCGAGGTCAACATCTATTCCTATCGCCAGCCTGACCTCATCCAGCCGCTCCTGGACGCGTTCACGAAGGAAACCGGCATCACGACCAATGTCCTCTTCCTCGACAAGGGGCTCGTCGAGCGCATCCAGGCGGAGGGCGCGAACTCGCCGGCGGATGTCATCCTCACCGTCGACATCAGCCGCCTGACCGAAGCCGAGGAAGGGGGCGTGACTCAGCCGCTAGCCAACGAGACGATCAACAAGGACATCCCGGAGCATTTCCGCGATCCGGACGGCAGCTGGTTCGGCCTCACGACCCGCGGCCGCGTCGTCTACGCCTCGAAGGAGCGCGTGGCGCAGGACGACATCACCTATGAGGAACTGGCAGACCCGAAATGGAAGGGAAAGATCTGCACCCGTGACGGACAGCATTCCTACAATATCGGCCTCTTCGCCTCCATGGTCGCGCATCACGGCGAGGCCGAGGCGGAAAAATGGCTGACGGGCCTCAAGAACAATCTGGCCCGGAAACCGGACGGCAACGACCGCAGCCAGGCCAAGTCCATCTTTGCAGGCGAGTGCGACCTGTCGCTGGGCAACAGCTACTACGTCGGTCTGATGATAACCAATGACAAGCAGCCCGAGCAGAAGGAATGGGCATCCGCCATCAAGGTCCTGTTCCCGAATGCACAGGACCGCGGAACACACGTGAACATCTCCGGCATGGCGCTCGCCAAGAACGCCCCGAACAAGGACAATGCAATCAAGCTGATGGAATTCCTCTCTTCGGGCGAAGCGCAGAAGATCTATGCCGAACAGGTCTTCGAATATCCGGTCAAGCCGGGCGTGGAGCCGTCCGAAGTGGTCAAGTCCTTTGGATCGATCAAGCCGGATACGCTGCCGCTCGCCGAGATCGCTGCCAACCGGAAGAAGGCATCGGAACTCGTCGACAAGGTGGGCTACAACGACGGCCCGCAAGACTGAGTTACATTCTACAGGCCAAGGACATCAGCAGCGGGCGAAAGCCCGCTGCTTGCCTTCGAAGGAACGGCACCTCTGCGATTGACCGATCGCTTCGAAGCGAGGATTCTCTTCAAAGCTGAGAGACAACGGCGCCGGAGGGAAAGTTGGACAAGACGCATGATACGAGCCAGCTCGAGATGGTCGTGCTGATGACGCCCGACATGGCGAACTTCAGCGGCAAGGTCCATGGCGGGGCACTCCTCAACCTGCTCGACCGGGTCGCGTTTTCCTGCGCTTCGCGCTACTCGAAACAATATGCGGTTACCCTTTCGGTCGATCAGGTCGTCTTCCGCCAGCCGATCCATGTCGGCGAGCTGGTGCACTTTCGCGCATCCATCAACTATGCCGGCCGGACATCGATGGAGGTCGGCATCCGGGTTGAGGCGGAGAATATCCGCACCGGCGAGAGACGGCATACGAATTCCTGCTATTTCACCATGGTTGCCGTCGATGCCGACGGGCGGCCGACGAGCGTGCCGCCCTACGCCCCCGAGCCGGGCATAAGGGAGCGCCGCCACCGCGCTGCCGAGGTCAGGCGGGAGCTGCGCCGGGAATTCGAGGAGCGTTTCCGGGCGGCGGGTACCGAGGGCGGTGGCGGCGAAGGGTAGATCCCGTCAGTCTCTCCGCTCCGCGGCGACCAAATCCAGGATGGCCTTGCGCCGCTCCGGCGTGCCGGGATGGGTGGAGAAGATGCTCGTGTCGGAGCTGTCGTGAAGCTTCGTCTCCAGCAATTCAAAAAAGCGGGCGATCGCGGTCGGGTCGAAGCCTGCCCTCATCATCAGCGCGACGGAATGCCGATCCGCCTCCGCCTCGGCCGCGCGCGAGTAGGAGAGCGCAAGCAGGCCGCTCCCCTGCACCAGAACGTCCTCCGCGCCGGAGCCTATGTCGCCGGCAAACAGCATGATGAGGCCGGCAATGCCCGCGGCACGATAGATCTGCCGGAGGCTGTGCTCATGCTCGACATGGCCGATCTCATGCGCCAGCACGCCGACGATCATCTCCGTGTCGCCGCCTGCAAGCTCCACCAGTTCGTCAGTGAGGATCAGCGTGCCGTCGGGCAGCGCAAAGGCATTGGGGCCAACGGGGCCACCTTCGCGGAAGTTGAGCGTGTAGGCCGCCTCGCCGCCCTGGGAATGCGCCGCAATGCGCCGGAACCCCTCGAGAATTTGGCTGCGTATCGTCTCATCGAGCTTCGACGGGCCAAGGACCGTCCGATCCATGGTCTCAAGCGTGCTTGCCGACATGATCTGCGGCACGATCGGGGGCGTGACGGCGACGGCCAGTTCCACGAGCGCAGGCAGCGCGACGCGGTAGACCAGCACACCGAGCAGGATGGTCGCGGCGACGAAGGCGATCAGCCGCGGATGGAACTGCTCCAGCCAATGGACAATCCCCTGCCGGCCTCGGCCCTTCCGGGCGAGAAACCGGTCGACCGCATCGTTTTCGCCCGTCTCGAAGAGGGACCCGTCGGGAAAGGTGATGCGCCGCGGAATGCGACCGACGCGCGCGGAAATCTCGACCAATGACAAGCTGCCGCCCGCAAGCTCGGCGCGCGCGTCGTCGCGGACGACGAGGCGCCCGCCATCTTCGACCAGGCGGCAGGGAACGGAGCGGCTCGATCCCGCCGGATGCCACTCGCCCTGAGCAATCGACGCCGCTTCAGAAGCCAAAGTCGAAGCCTTCCATATCCATGAACTCGGCGCCGACCGCCGAACCTTCTTGGGCAATCGCCGAGAAAATCTCGCCGACACTCGCTTCGAAGCGGACACCCGTGTGCTCGTTGATGTAGCGCGCCATGCGAACGGCTGCCCAGGGCCGCATGAGACCGAGGGTAACGAGCGTGACGGCGAAATTCGAGACCGCGATCCAAGCATAGCGCGGACGCGAGAGGTCGCTCAAGAGCCGGTGCTTGCCGTCGAAGGTGGTGGCAGACCACGCGACGTTGCGCACGCCGGCTCGATAGACGAGCGCCGCCGTGCCGAAGATCGCCAGAATGAGGACATAGGCGAGCGCTGCCAGCAGGCCAAGCGAGACTTGCATTTCCGGCGGAAGCAGATCGGGGTTCTCGACCGCAGTCATGACGATCGCCAGATTGAGGAAGGCGATGAAACCGACGATCAGCAACCCCAGCACGATCACCGCTGCGGAGATGCCCCAGGTCCTGTAGATTGCGCCGACGGAGGGATTTGTCGAAAAACTCTTGCCCCCGTAGCGTAGATTGCTGCCGATGTAACGGTGGGTCCAGCGGCTGGCGAGCGGCGCCAGAATACCAAGGGTGATCGCCGCCAAAACCGGCCCGACGATAAAGGCGAGGAACGCGCCGCCGGCGCGGCCGACGAAATCGAACCGGACATTGCGGTAGCTCGTCACCCGTGCGCTGAAGCGCAGGCCCCGCGTGAGGAGCCAGGGCACCAGGAACAGCAGAGCCACGCCGAGAACGATTCCAACAAAGGGCACGAAGGTCAGCATTACATTATAGAGGACCAGATAGGCAAAGACGATCAAGCGGCCGATCAGGATCTGGCCGCCTCTGGCATGATACTCGAAGCCACGTCCGAGCAGCACCGTATTGCCATAGAAATAGCGGTTGCGGCGGACCTTGGCCCAAGCCGAGTAGATGCCAAGGGTGATGATCGTCAGCAGGATATTGACGATCCAGATCCCGAAATATTCACCGGCGCTGCCGGTGAAGGAAAGACGTTGAACGTTCCCCTCGGCCGCGCGCCCGAAACTGCCCTGCCCGACGCTCTGCGCCGGCAACGGTTCAACCAACACCATGACGTACCCCCTCATCTAACCCGGGTCTCAGCGAGCACCCGCCCCCCCGGCCGAGCAACAGCGACCAGGCGCGAACCGGCACATGATCGCCCGGTTTGCCCGACGTTAGTTGTATAATCGCGCGCAATGCAACAAAAAAGAGCCTCCCGAAGGAGGCTCAGCAGAGGGAGGAGATTTTATCGGTTACCGCATGGTCGGCATCGAGAACTCGGCGCCGTCCTTGATGCCCGAAGGCCAACGCGAGGTGATGGTCTTCGTGCGGGTCCAGAACTTGATGGAGTCCGGGCCGTGCTGGTTGAGATCGCCGAAGGACGAGGATTTCCAGCCGCCGAAGGAGTGGTAAGCGAGCGGCACCGGGATCGGAACGTTGACCCCGACCATGCCGATGTTGATGCGCGAGGCGAAGTCGCGGGCCGCGTCACCATCGCGGGTGTAGATCGCGACACCATTGCCATATTCGTGCTTCATCGGCAGAGACAGCGCTTCCTCGTAGTTCTTGGCGCGTACGACCGAGAGAACGGGGCCGAAGATCTCCGTCTTGTAGATGTCCATGTCCGGCGTGACATGGTCGAACAGGCAGCCGCCGATGAAATGGCCGTTCTCATAGCCTTGCAGCTTGAAGTCGCGGCCGTCGACGACGAGCTCCGCACCCTGCTCGATACCGCTCTCGATCAGGCTCCGGATGCGCGCATCTGCCTCCTTGGTGACGACCGGGCCCATATCGGCCTTTTCATCCGTATAGGGGCCGATCCGCAGGCTTTCGACCATCGGCACCAGCTTGTCGATGAGGCGGTTCGCGGTCTCCTCACCGACGGGGACGGCAACCGAGATCGCCATGCAGCGCTCGCCGGCGGAACCGTAGCCGGCGCCGATCAGCGCATTGGCGGCCTGGTCGAGATCGGCATCGGGCATGATGATCATGTGGTTCTTGGCGCCGCCGAAGCACTGCGCGCGCTTACCGTTCATCGCGGCGGTACCGTAGACATAGCGGGCAATCGGCGTCGAGCCGACGAAGGAGACGGCGCCGATATCCGGATGCGTCAGAATCGCATCGACCGCGCCCTTGTCGCCATTGACGACGTTGAGCACACCCGCCGGCAGGCCGGCTTCGATCATCAGTTCGGCGAGGCGGATCGGCACAGACGGATCACGCTCGGAGGGCTTCAGGATGAAGGCATTGCCGCAGGCGATCGCCGGGGCGAACATCCACATCGGGATCATCGCCGGAAAGTTGAACGGGGTGATGCCGGCGCCGATACCGACCGGCTGGCGGATCGAATACATGTCGATGCCGGGACCCGCACCTTCGGTGAATTCGCTCTTCTGCAGATGCGGGATGCCGATGATGAATTCGCAGACCTCGAGGCCGCGCACGACATCGCCCTTCGCGTCCTCGATGGTCTTGCCGTGCTCGCGGGAGAGCAGCTCGGCCAGCTCGTTCATATGCTCGTTCAGGAGCTGGACGAACTTGATGAAGACGCGCGCGCGACGCTGCGGGTTGGTGGCCGCCCACTTCGGCTGCGCCGCCTTGGCGCTTTCCACGGCTGCAGCAAGCTCCGCATCGCTCGCGAGCGCCACGGCGCCCTGAACTTCGCCCGTTGCCGGATTGAAGATGTTGCTTACGCGGCCGCTTGTACCGGCGACGCGCTTGCCGTCGATGAAATGTCCGATTTCGTACATGGGGCTTCCTCCTGGTCTTGATCTGTAGCGCATGATGGCACTACGATTTCAACAATTCAATTTCCGAATTTCAGGAACCGTTGTGCAAAAATTAAAGCGCATGGAGCGACAGCATGGACTGGGACGATGTCAGAGTGTTTCTTGCGGTGGCGCGGACGGGTCAGATCCTCGCCGCTTCGAAGCGCCTCGGCATCAATCATGCCACTCTCAGCCGGCGCGTCACCGCACTTGAAGAAGCGCTGAAGACGCGCCTTCTCGTGCGGCGCCCGAGTGGCTGCGAACTAACCGCCGAGGGCGAGGTTTTCCTCGCCGCCGCCGAGCGCATGGAAACCGAAATGCTCGCGGCGCAATCGCAGATCGGGCGGATCGACACGGCGATCGCGGGGACCGTGCGCATCGGCGCACCGGACGGTTTCGGCGTTTCCTTCCTGGCGCCGCGACTGGGGCGCCTGACCGCGCGCTATCCGGAACTCAAGCTGCAGCTCGTGCCGGTTCCGCGCTCCTTCTCGCTGTCGCAGCGCGAGGCCGACATCGCCATCACCATCGAGCGGCCGGAACAGGGGCGTCTCGTTTCGTCCAAGCTCACCGATTATACACTGGGTCTCTATGCGTCGGCGGATTATCTAGGCCGATACGGCACGCCCAAGACGATCGACGATCTCAAGAACCACCGCCGCATCGGCTATGTTGAGGATCTGATTTTCACGCCCTCGCTCAATTTCTCAGCCGAGATCATGCGTAGCTGGGACGCCTCCTTCGAAATCTCCAGCGCCACTGGCCAGACGGAGGCCGTCCGTTCCAGCGCCGGCATCGGCATCCTGCACAATTACATTGCCCGGCAGTATCCCGAACTCGTCCGTCTTCTGCCCGGGACGACGATCTGCCGCGCCTATTGGACGACTTATCACGAGAGCGCGCGCGAACTGGTGCGCGTGCGCACGGTCGTCTCGTTCCTGCAGGAACTGGTGACGGCAGAACACCAGATATTCGCGTAAAAAATGAAGAGAAAATGGTACGGTTGGGTGGTCTCGAACCACCGACCTCAGGTGCCACAAACCTGCGCTCTAACCAACTGAGCTACAACCGCACTCGGGCAGCGACCTCAAGTCGCTTGGCGGCTCACATACGGTCAGTCACACCGATTTGCAAGCCTTAAGTTCGGATTATCCAGCAAAAAGACCGGATGGCAAGCCACCCGGTCTCTGCAACTGGTACCGATCGCAACGGGAGTGACGATCAGACCCGCTTGAAGCTGGACATCGCCTTTTCGGCGGCTTCCTTGCTGGGCTTGGCAACATTCTCCGCAACCTTGCGGGTGGCTTCCTGCATCGTCTTGGCCTGCTCGACGGCGAGCTCGGCCTGCTTGCGGATGAAGCCCGTCTGAAGTTCGACGAGTTCCGGGATCGACCTCACGCCGAGCAGTGCTTCCATGTGCGAAAGCGAGTTTTCGGCGTTGGTGCGCAGCGCGTCGATGGCCTTGAGGCCGAGTTCGACAGAACCCGACTGAGCGTTTTCAAACGTTGCTTCGACGGTCTTCGTTGCCTCTTCAGCAGCAGTCTTCATCTTGGCATAGGCCTCTTTGGACTGGACGGCGCCCTTTTCGGCAAATTCACGGAAGTTCACGGCGAACTTCGACGGGTCGAAGGACATCGCAAAGGCGTCTTCGGTCTTTTTGGCGGTGGCCATGGCATTTCCTCCTTGGAGTGTGGGTGTTGAACATCTTATAACCCAATCAATTGTGCATTGCAACATTTTTTGTGCGACGCACAAGATGACGCGTATTAACCTTGCGCCGTGAAACTACCTGCGGATCAGGCGGCGCTGCTGGACCCTCGCGATGTGGCCGGATATTAATAGAGTGTTAACGTGCACGCGACCCCTTAATAGGCCTGCCAATGCCCGCGAGACAGTACCCCTTCATCGATATTGCCGTGCATGCACGGGTGCGGGAGCATTTTGCCCGCGGGGATGCGTCCGTCCTGTTCTCCAAGGATCTTGCGCGGGCGCTGTGGGCCAACGACCAGGGCGCCAAGCTGTTCGGCATGGCCTCCGTCTACGACTTCATCGACAGCGCGCTCGACTTATCCGATCTTTCGCTCCGCCAGTTGCACGCCGCCGCAGCACAGCTTTCCGCCGTCGGCGACCGCCGGCAGCTCCTCATCCGGATATCCTCAGGCTTCCGCAGGCTTCCGCTCAACGCGACAGTGGAACTGATCCGCATCCGGCCGGACGAAGAGGCCGTCCTCTTCACGACGCCGCACAACGGCAAAGCGCTCTCGACCGGCGAACGCGCCGCCGCGATGATCTCCGGCCTCGACGGCCCGGACACGCACATGGCCGTGCTCGACGACGAGGGGGACATCATTGCCCAGTCGCCCGGTTTCGAGCGATTGGGGCTGCCGGCGCCGGTCCGGCGAACACTCGTGACCGCGGTCGCGCGCGACAAGGACAGGCTGATCAAGCGTCCGGTCGCAACCGACAAGGGGCAATTGCCGGCCGCCATCGGCAAGATTTCCGACTATCCGGCTCTCCATCTCCTCTTCGCCGTGGAAGCCATTCTCGAGGAAGCGACCGCCGTAGCGGCTGAGAGCACGGCCCAGCCGGCGACGGAGCAAGCGGCCGCCGAGGCGCAACCGGCCTTGCCGGATCGCCCGGCTCAAGTGACGGAGGTGCCGGATTCGGACATGGAGCCTCCCGCCCCGGTGGCGCGTGAAACCAGCGACGACACCGGAGACGATCCCTTCGCCCAAGCGCCAGGAGAAGTGCTCCCAGAGGCTTTGGACGAAGCGAACCTGCAGGCGTCGAGCGAGCAAGTTCCAGCGCCGGAGAAGCCGGATGAGGCGGTAACGGACGAAAGCGAAGGCGCAGCGCCCGTGGCTGATTTCAACTTCAACCCGGGAGGGCGTGCCGTCCGCTTCGTCTGGAAGATCGACGCGGAAGGGCGGTTCAGCGAGATATCCGAGGAATTCGCCTCCGCCGTCGGGCCGAGCGCTGCCGACGTCGTCGGCCTGACCTTCGACGAGCTTGCCGCCCGCTACGACCTTGATCCCGACAACAAGATCAACGAGCTCCTGCATCGCCGCGACACCTGGTCGGGCAAGACGATCCTCTGGCCGGTCGAGGGGACGAATCTCAAGGTGCCCGTCGATCTCGCCGCCCTTCCCACCTATTCCCGGACACGTGAATTCGACGGTTTCCGCGGCTTCGGCATCGTACGGATAGCCGATGCGGTGCCGGATGAGAAGGCGAGCGGCCTTTCGCTCGGAGCGATGCCGCACCAGGAGAACATCCCCTCAGAGGGCGTTGACGAGCAACCGGAGCCACTCGCCGTTCCGGAGCCGGAGACCAAAACCGTGGCAGAGCCCACGATCGGCGCCGCGCCGGATGACGAACCCGAAACGAGCTCCAAACAGCAAGCGGCCGCGGCGGAGCACGGCTTTGCCGGCGAGCGGCCCGCGCTTCGCGTCGTCGATGCGCCGGAACGACCATCGTCGGACAAGATCATCGATCTCGACGTGCGCCGGCCGACGGGATCGGGGACCCTCACCCGCGGCGAACAGGCCGCCTTCCGTGAGATCGCGCGCCAGCTTGGCGCCCATTTCGGCGCGCCGCCGGCAGCCGAACCCGCGGGCGCAGACGAAACGCGGCCGCCGGCGGAAGCGCCACCCGCTGAAGAGGCGCCACCCGCCCCGCTCTCAATCGAAAGCAGGCTGGAGACCGCCGACCAAGAGCCTCCCGCGCCAGCCGGCGACGAAGCCGGTCCGGCGCGCACGGGCGTTGCCATGAGCAGCGAGATCCTCGACAGCCTGCCTGTCGCGCTTCTGGTCCACCACGGCGACGATCTGCTGCACGCCAATCCGGAATTCCTGCGGCTCACCGGCTATGCGGATCTCGAGGCCTTCGCACACGAGGGGGGTCTTGCGGCGCTCTTTGCCACTGGCGAAGAGGCCCGGGCGTCCGATCCGGACGGCACGATGACGCTCGTCCGCGAAAGCGGAGAATTCACACCTGTCAACGCCCATCTGCATTCGATCCGCTGGGAAGGACGAAGCGCGCTCATGCTCGCCGTCAGTCCGACACCAACGCGTCCAGACGGGAGCGAACCGCAGGACGGCGACAGGTTCGCGGAAACGGAAGCAGAGCTGCGGACCGAAATCGACGAGCTTCGCTCCATCCTGGAGACCGCCACCGATGGTGTCGTGATCTTGGGCCAGGATGGTGACATCCGCACGATGAACGGTTCGGCGAGCGCGCTCTTCAACTATGACGAGGATGCGATGCGCGGCAAACCCTTTGCCGCTCTTTTCGCCCATGAAAGCCAGAAGGCGGTGATCGACTATCTTCAGGGCCTTTCCGGCCACGGCGTCGCGAGCGTTCTCAATGATGGCCGCGAGGTGATCGGGCGCGAAGCCGGCGGCGGCTTCATCCCGCTATTCATGACGATCGGCCGCCTCTCCTCCTCCAACGGCTATTGCGCCGTCATCCGCGACATCACCCAATGGAAACGCACCGAGGATGAATTGCGCAGTGCCAAGCGGGCGGCGGAGACGGCGAACGCCCACAAGACGGAGTTCCTGGCACGAGTCAGCCACGAGATCCGCACGCCGCTCAACGCCATCATCGGCTTTTCCGACATGATGGCGAGCGAGCATTTCGGCCCGATCGGTCATCCGCGCTACATCGAATACGCCGGCGATATCGGCCGCTCGGGACGCCATGTGCTCGACATCGTCAACGACCTCCTCGATATCTCGAAGATCGAAGCGGGCGAAATGGAGCTCGATTTCAGCGCCGTGGACCTCAACGAGGCGGTGTCCGAGGCGGTTTCGCTGGTTCAACCGCAGGCAAACAGCCAGCGCGTGATCATCCGCACCTCACTCTCGGCTTCCGTACCGGAGGTCGTCGCCGATGGCCGGTCGATCAAACAGATCGCGCTTAACATACTGGCGAACGCCATCCGCTTCACCCCATCCGGCGGACAGATCGTCGTGTCGACCTCCTACGAAGCCAACGGCAGCGTCATCCTGCGGATCCGCGACACCGGCAGCGGCATGACGCGGAACGAGCTTGACCAGGCGATGAAGCCGTTCAGGCAGGTGACGACAGGCGGGCGCAAGCGCGGCGACGGCACGGGTCTCGGCCTGCCGCTGACCAAGGCGATGGCCGAGGCCAACCGCGCCCATTTCTCAATCAATTCCGCCCCGAACGAGGGTACGCTGGTCGAAATTTCCTTCCCGTCGCAACGCGTCCTGGCGAACTGAGAAGCCTTCTATGGGTGGTTGCGCCGCGCGTCTTTTTAGACGCTCATAGGCGGCGTGCAAACTCTTTGAATTGCGCATCGCGTTTTCGAAAATCGGTTCCGATTTTCGGATCGATGCGCTAATGCTGTAGGAAAATCTTGACCCGCAGGAACTAGTTTCCGGCGCCTGCGGGCAATATCGCCTCGGAATGGATCGATTGCACCTCATCGCCAAACGCCTCAGACGACGGCATCTCAGATCGGCCACTGGCCTTACCCATCGGATGCTCGCCACCTGGGCGGGGCTCGCCTCCGCGATCGTGCTGATGCCGATCCTCGCTATCGCATGGCTTGCCGTATCCGGCGGCAATGCGGATTGGCCGCACCTGGTCGAGAATGTCGTCCCGCGTGCCGTCATGCGAACGCTCCTGCTTGTCGCGCTGACCGGCGCCTTCACGGCGATCACCGGCATCCTGACGGCGTGGCTGGTGGCAACCTGCGAATTCCCGATGCGCCGCATGCTCTCCGCCGCACTCGTGCTGCCGCTCGCAATACCGGCCTATCTCGCGGCTTACGCCTTCGGTGAATTCCTGACCTTCACCGGTCCGGTGCAGGGGTTGGTGCGGGCGATCTTCGGGTTCCAGACGAGCCGGGACTACTGGTTCCCTGACGTTCGCTCGCTCGGCGGCGCCGTGCTGGTGATGAGTTCGGTCCTTTATCCCTATATCTATCTCGCCTGCCGCTCCATGTTCCTGATGCAGGGTCGCGCGGCTGCGGATGTCGCGCGCACGCTCGGCGCGGGCCCCGTGAGGGTCTTCCTGCGCGTGCAGGTTCCCATGGCCCGGCCGGCGATCATGATCGGCCTCACCCTGGTCGCCATGGAAACGCTGAACGACATCGGCGCGGTCGAATTCCTCGGCGTACAGACCCTCACCTTCTCCATATATGACACCTGGCTCAATCGCGGCAGCCTCGCCGGCGCGGCGCAGATCGCCTGCATCATGCTCGTCTTCGTCATCGGGCTGATGATGATCGAGCGCGCGGCGCGGCGTAGGCAGCGCTTCTCGAGTCACAAGACGACGGCAGCCGTTCACGACGTGGTGCGGGTCAAGCTTTCCGGCTGGAAGAAATGGGCGGCGACGCTCGCCTGTCTTCTTCCCGTGCTCTCGGGCTTCGCGGTTCCCTTCCTCGTCCTCGGCAACTTTGCCCTGAAGCGTCTAGACCAGTTCCTCGCGCCACGGCTCCTGGACGCCTTCCTGCACAGCGTCCTCGTTTCCGGCCTGACGGCGCTCGCGACGGTGCTTCTCGGTTTCGTGCTCGCCTACGCCGCCCGCACCGGGCGCTCGCCCATCACGGACGTCGCGGGCCGCCTTGCCTCCTTCGGCTATGGGGTACCGGGAACGGTGCTTGCCATCGGCGTACTCTTCCCGCTCGCCGCAGTCGACAACGCCATCGATGCCCGGATGCGCGAGCTTTTCGGCTTTTCCACCGGCCTCATCATGAGCGGAACCGGCTTCGCGATCATCTATGCCTGCACCGTCCGCTTTCTCACCATGGCCGAGGGCACACTCGAGGCCGGCTTCCACAAGCTCTCGCCACATCTCGACATGGCCTCCCGCGCGCTCGGCCGGACGGGCGCTCAGACGCTTCGCACCGTGCTTTTGCCTATGATGCGCCCGGCGGTGCTGACCTCCGCCCTTCTCGTTTTCATCGAAACGATGAAGGAGCTCTCGGCCACCATCATGCTCCGCCCTTTCAACTTCAACACGCTCGCCACGCTCGTCTACGAAGACGCTTCGCGTGCAAGAGTGGAAGACGCCTCCGTCGCGGCGATGATCATCGTCCTTGCCGGCATGATCCCCGTCGTTCTCGTTTCACGGTCGCTGGAAAATCGATCGTAGGAAGGCGCCTGCCTGCTACAGAAAAAAAGAGGCAGCTCGGAGCTGCCCCTCAAATCTATGCCAACCAACAAATGCTCGAGAACTCGCGACTTCATGTCGACGACAGCATCTCTGCTGCGGTACCGGCCCTTGAACGGGCGGCCTCAAGTTAACGAGACCTTGCGCTGCCAGAGCTTAACAGGACCTTACTTCCCGACCCGACAATTTTAGGGATTGTCCTGCAACTCAGCGGTGTTGGTTAATATCGCAAGCGCGAAAGAGTTAACGGGCAACCGTCACGTTTCGGCGCGCATGCCGTATCGGAATAGATCACCATTGTTCCGACCCGACGCAACCGACGAAGGGCGGTCAATATTATTCAACTTACAGTAGATATCGCCTCGTTCCCGCCCGAGAACCGCCCACTCGCCTCGCGACCCAAGCGGGAGCGGGATGCGTCCGCGCGGGCACGCACCGGCCGCTTTCCGTCATTCCCTGTTTCTGCGAAGGCAAGGACCTCGTTAATGCGAACACTAGCTCTTCAAAGCGTCCAGTCCCGCGAAGAGATCGAGGGCCTCCGGGTTCGCCAGCGCCTCCTTGTTCTTGACGGGACGGCCATGCACCACATCGCGGACCGCGAGTTCGACGATCTTGCCGGATTTGGTGCGCGGAATATCGGCGACCGCAATGACCTTGGCCGGCACGTGGCGCGGCGAAGCGCCCGTGCGGATGCGGTTCTTGATCGCCTGCGTCAGTTCATCGGTCAGTTCGACGCCCGGCGTCAGGCGAACGAAAAGGATGACACGAACGTCGTCCTGCCAGTCCTGACCAATGCAGAGCGCCTCGGCGACTTCCGGCATCAGTTCTACCTGGTTATAGATCTCCGCCGTGCCGATGCGCACGCCGCCCGGGTTGAGCGTCGCGTCTGATCGACCGTGGATGATGATGCCGCCATGCGGCGTCCATTCGGCAAAATCGCCGTGACACCAGACATTGTCGAAGCGCTCGAAATAGGCCGCCCGGTACTTGGCGCCGTCCGGATCGTTCCAGAACTTCACGGGCATCGAGGGGAACGCCTTGGTGCAGACGAGCTCGCCCTTTTCTCCGCGCACCGGCTCGCCATCGTCGTTCCAGACGTCGACGGCCAGACCGAGGCCGGGCCCCTGGATTTCGCCGCGCCAAACGGGCTTCAACGGGTTGCCAAGAACAAAGCAGGAGACGATGTCGGTGCCGCCGGAAATGGAGGCGAGCTGGACATCGGACTTGATGCCATTATAGACGAAGGAGAACCCCTCGGGCGACAGCGGCGAGCCGGTCGAGGTGATGAGGCGCAGGGCGGATAGATCATGGGTCGTCATCGGCGTGAAGCCGCCCTTGCGCACCGCATCGATGTATTTCGCCGAGGTACCGAAGACGGCGAAGCGCTCGTCGGCCGCATAGTCGAAGAGCACGTTGCCGTTCGGATGGAAAGGCGAACCATCATAAAGGCAGAGGGTCGCGCCGACTGCCAGGCCGGAAGCCAGCCAGTTCCACATCATCCAGCCGCACGTGGTGAAATAGAAAAGTCTCTCGCCCGGCTTCAGTCCGCAATGGAAGCGATGTTCCTTGAGGTGCTGGAGCAACGTTCCGCCGGCCGAATGCACGATGCACTTCGGCACGCCGGTAGTGCCGGAGGAGAAAAGAATGTAGAGCGGGTGGGCAAAGGGCAGTCGCTCGAAGGTGAGCGGTTTTGCCTCGACGCCGGCAATGAAATCCGCAAGCGCGATCCCGCCCTCGATCGATGAGGCCAGCGCGGCGCTGTCGCCCGCATAGGGAACGATCAGCGTCGGCACACCGAGGCTCTTTGCGACGGCCCGCACCTTGTCGTCGACGTCCTGGCGTTTGCCGTTGTACCAGTAGCCGTCGCAGGCGATGAACAGCTTCGGACCGATCTGACCGAAGCGGTCGAGCACGCCCTGCTCGCCGAAGTCGGGCGAACAGGACGACCAGATGGCGCCGACGGACGCCGTGGCGAGCATCAGCGCAATCGTCTCCGGCAGGTTCGGCATCATCGCCGCGACGCGGTCGCCGACCCCGATCCCTTGTGACTTGAACGCCTGCTGCAGCCGCGACACCAGACCTACCAGCTCGTCCCAGGACAGCCGGTAGCGGACCTTATCCTCGCCGCGGAAAATCAGGGCATCGTCATTGCCGCTGCCGCGCAGCAGGTTTTCGGCGAAGTTGAGTTTTGCGTCGGGGAAGAAGCGCGCCTCCAGCATCCGATCGCCATTGGCGAGCGCCGTCTCGCCGCGTTCGCCAATGACGCCGCAGTGTACCCATAAACCGGTCCAGAAATCACCGCGCTCAACCACGGACCACTCGTGAAAGGCGTCGTACTCGGAGAACGTCCGGCCGAAGCGCTGGCCGCACCAGGCTATAAACTCGGCCATCGGGCTTCGCTCGAGCGTCTCGGCATCCGGAACCCACAAAGGACGATCTGTCTGCATGTATTCCTCCACTCCCGTTTCTGCTTCTATATCATGCTGCAATGCAAGATAAACAGCATGCCCGGTCCCCAAGGCCGCGGCGACGACATTTTGCCGTCGGTCGCATTTGCTTTATGCAAACCATCGGCCTATCCAGACGGTCATGCAGGGCGACGGCAAACGGATCAATATGAAAAGACATATCCTGAAGGCATCGGGCGCCTTGAGACATCGGCTGCGCGGTCGTCACGTCGCCTGGTCGGCCGCGGCCGGAGTTGTTCTCGCCATAGGCTATAACGCGGCGATTCCCCTGCTCGTGTCGACCACGGACGTACGCGCGACGATGGAGCGGATGCTCGACGGCTGGTCGGGGGGCAAAAGCACGATCAGCGGGAAGCCGGAAATCCGGTTCTGGCCGGAGCCAGAGGTGACGCTGCCTTCCGTGAAGATCGTGTCAAGGGGCCCGGAGCCGCGCCCGCTTGCGCAAATCGATCGTATCACCGCGTCCTTCAGCCTGCTCTCGGCGCTCCGCGGCGAATCGGCGCTCGACGACATTACGCTGGTCGAGCCGACCATCACGATTGAACGCCGCGCCGACGGCACGATCAATTGGCAAAAGCCGCATTGGCTGACCGCCCCGGAGGCCGCGACGCAGGACGATGGCAGCCCCTTCGGCGACATCACCATCGAAAACGGGCGGCTCAGCATATCGGACGCGCTTTCCGGCGACAGCGGCATCGATCTTTCCGGAATCGCCGGAACGGTCAAATGGCCTTCTTATACCGAACGGCTGAGTGCGCAATTCTCGCTGGCGCTTGGCGGTCAGCAAGTCGCTTGGGCATTCGTCTGCGACCGTCCGCTCGCGCTTTTCGCCAGGCGAAGTACGCCCATCAAGACGTCTTTCACGTCGGTTCCCCTGACCCTGTCATTCGAGGGGATCGGCAATCTTTCCCTCACGCCGTTCGCCTCCGGCCACTTGCAGTTTTCCGCGTCCTCGCTTCCGACACTCGTGGCCTGGTATCGCGGATCGGCGGACATGGCGCTGCCGCCGGCTGGCGTCAGCATCGATGCCAAGGTGACGACCGGCGGAAAGACGCTCAAGCTCGACGAACTGCAACTGACGGTGGGTGGGGCGGCCGCCACAGGCGTCCTCGACGTCACGCTTCCAGGCGGCGGCTCGCCGCATATCGGCGGAACCCTTGCATTCGATCGCATCGACCTCAACGGCCTGCCGGCCTACATGCCCGCTCGACCGGTCCGGAGCGATCGGCTGTGGAAAATGGCGGAAAGCTATATCAATGGCTGGCGCACGGACCTTCGCATCTCCGCCCAGGACGTGCTCGCCGGACCGCTGCATTTGGAGGATCTGGCCACCGGTGTGATGATCGACGGCGGCCGGGCATTGCTTGACATAGGCGACAGCACCTATGCCGGCGGCAGACTGACCGGCCGCGCGCAGCTCTCCACGAAGAGCCTGGACAATGGCGGCCGGCTGCAGCTCACGCTCAAGGATGCCGACTTCGCCGCCGTGTTCGCCGACTTCGGCCTGAAAGGTCCAATGCCCGTGGGCAATGGGATCCTGAACCTCGATGTCGCTTCCGCCCGCCCCTTGTGGGAAACCACAACCGGAGACCTCTCGGGCCACCTCACTTATAGCCTCAGGAACGGCAGCCTTTCCGACTTCGACGTGCACGCCTTTACCGATCTGGTCCGAAAGGGCGACTTCTTCTCGTTGTCACAGGCGAGCGACGCGAGTTTCGACTTCCAGACGGCCGATCTCGAAGCGAGCTTCGCCGATCGCACAGCACGGCTCGACAGGGCACGCTTCGTCAGCCCATCCGGCACCATTTCCGTGACGGGCATCGTCCCCTATCGCAACGGCAGCCTGGCATTTGCCGGAGCTCTCGAAGACGCCAGCGCCTCCGACGGTCAGCCTCTGCGCTTTTTCGTCGGCGGGTCCTGGCCGAACGCCGTGGTCACGCCGCTTGCCGCCCTGGTCGGCCCGAATTGATGGCCCTCAGCCGCTCGCCGCGAAGGCTGCGCGCTCATCCCTCTCGCGCCGAACCTCCCGCCGCTTGGTGACGAGCGAGGCAATGACCACGCCGAGGGCGACGATGCCGATCAGGATCGTGCAGATGGCATTGATTTCCGGCGTCACGCCGAGCCGTACCTGGCTGTAGATCTTCATCGGCAAGGTCGTCGCGCCCGGCCCCGTCGTAAAGCTCGCAATGACGAGGTCGTCGAGCGAGAGGGTGAAAGCCAGGACCCAGCCGGAAAAGACCGCCGGTGCAATGACCGGCAAGGTCACGGCAAAGAACGCCCTGACCGGAGTGGCCCCGAGATCCAGCGCCGCATCCTCGATCGACTGGTCAAAGCTTAATAGCCGCGACTGAACGACGACGGCAACGAAGCACATGGTGAAGGTGATGTGGGCGAGCGTGATCGTCCAGAAGCCGCGGTCAAGCCCGATCGCCACGAAGAGCAAGAGCAGCGATAGGCCGGTGATCACCTCCGGCATCACCAGCGGCGCATAGACCATGCCGGAAAAGAGCACGCGCCCGCGGAAGCGCGAATAGCGCACCAGCGTTAGAGCCGCCATCGTGCCGAGAACCGTGGCGACAGTCGCCGACAGAAGCGCCACCCGGACGGTAACCCAGGCGGCATCCAGCAGGCCTCTGTTGTACCAGAGCTGCGTGTACCACTTGGTCGAAAAGCCGGCCCATACCGTCACCAGCCTGGACTCGTTGAAGGAGAAGATTACCAGGAGGACGATCGGCAAGTAGAGGAAACCGAAGCCGAGAACGACCGAGGCAATGTTGAAGCGGGACCACCTGACCATCGCTCACCTCCCCTCGCCGTCGGCCCTGGACTGTACATTCTGGAAATAGACGATCGGTATGACCAGGATCAGGAGCAGGATCGTCGCCACCGCGGACGAGACCGGCCAGTCGCGATTGGCATTGAATTCGTTCCAGAGCGTCTTGCCGATCATCAGCGTTTCCGATCCACCGAGCAGGTCGGGAATGACAAATTCGCCGACGGCCGGGATGAAGACCAGCAGGCAGCCAGCGATGACCCCTGGAAGGGAGAGCGGGAACGTCACACGCCAGAAGGCGGAGATCGGCGTGCAACCGAGATCCTGCGCCGCTTCGATCAGCGCGTGATCCATCTTCTCGAGCGCCGAGTAGATCGGCAGCACCATGAAGGGAAGATATGAATAGACAATGCCGATATAGACTGCGGCGTTGGTGTTGAGGATGATCAGCGGCTGGTCGATGAGGCCGGTTGCGATCAGGAACTGGTTCAGCAGCCCCTCGGGCTTCAGGATCGCGATCCAGGCATAGACGCGGATCAGGAAGCTCGTCCAGAACGGCAGAATCACCATCATCAAGAGCAGCGGCCGCATCGATCGCGGCGCCCTCGCCATGCCGTAGGCGATCGGGTAGCCGATCAGCAGCGTGAGGAAGGTGGAAACTGTGGCAATGACGATGCTCGACACATAGGCGTTGAAGTAGAGAACGTCCTCCGTCAGCCAGACATAATTGTCCGCCGAAAACTCGCCCATCCTTTCGAAAATGACCGACAAGCCTTCGGCAAGATCGAAGACCGGCGTGTAGGGCGGCATGGCGATCGCGGTTTGCGACAGCGAGATGCGGAAGACGATGAAGAAGGGGATGAGAAAGAAGAACAACAGCCAGGCATAGGGGATGATGATCACCAGGCGGCTGACGAGGTTTGAGGCAAGTTTCGCCATGTCTTCAATCCTTCAGCACGACGCCAGCGTCGTCACCGAACGAGATCCAGACCTGCTGGTCATAGCCGAGCGGATCCTCAACTGCACGCACGGCGTTGAGCGACGATGCCTTGACGACCTGGCCGTCCTTCAGCCGGATGTGGAAGACGGTCATGTCGCCGAGATAGCCAATGTCCCAGATTTCACCCTCGGCCGTATTCATCGGTGCATGGCCGGGCGTCCGGCGGTCGATCCTGATCTTCTCCGGACGAATGGCGACAGCCACCCGCGTGCCCTTCGCAAACCCGTCCGGCGACATCATGCGGATCTGAACGCCGCCGGTCGTTTCGAGCTGGACAAAGCCCGCTTCCGTTCCAGTGACGGTGCCGTCGAACAGGTTCACATCACCGATGAAGTCGGCAACGAACCGCGAGTTCGGCGCCTCGTAGATTTCCGCGGGAGTCGCCACCTGGACGACCGTGCCATGGCTCATGACGGCTATGCGATCGGCCATGGTCATCGCCTCCTCCTGGTCATGGGTGACGACGACGAAGGTAAGCCCGAGTTCCTGCTGCAGGTCCATCAACTCGAACTGGGTTTCCTCGCGCAGCTTCTTGTCGAGGGCGCCAAGCGGCTCGTCGAGCAGCAGCACCTTCGGCCGCTTGGCGAGCGAGCGGGCGAGCGCCACGCGCTGGCGCTGTCCGCCTGAAAGCTGGTGCGGCTTGCGTTTGGCGAATTTCTCGAGCTTCACGAGCTTCAGCATCTGCTGGACGCGCTCGGCTATGTCCGCCTTCGGCATGCCGTCCTGCTTCAGGCCAAATGCGATGTTGTTCTCGACCGTCATGTGCGGAAACAGCGCATAGGATTGGAACATCATATTGACGGGCCGCCGGTAGGGCGGGATGCCCGCGAGGTTCTGGCCATCGAGGATGATCTCACCCGAGGTCGGCTGTTCGAAGCCGGCAAGCATGCGCAACAGCGTCGACTTTCCGCAGCCCGAAGCGCCGAGCAACGCGAAGAACTCACGCGTGTAGATGTTCAGCGAAAGATTGTCGACGGCGGTGAAGTCACCGAATTTCTTGGTTACGTTTCTGAAGGAAATGAATGGTTTGGACGCCGAATCCGCCCAAGGGGCGAATGACCGCCGGATACTGCCGAGAGACTTCATCATTTATCCCCGATGCCACAGCCGATGGGCGCGCCACCGCAACCGACGCCCATTGCTCTACAGCGCCGCGCGTCCTTTCAGACGCGAAAAGGTCGCTGTAACTCCTTGAGTCCGCGCATCGAGCTTTCCGAAAAGCAATTACGATTTTCGGGCCGATGCGCTACGGGCCGAAACCGTTCGCACGGCCCCGCAAAAAATTGCCCGGATCGAAGTCCGGGCAATTCCTTCCGTGCCTATTGGCCGGTCACGATCTTGGTCCAAATCCGGGTGAGGACTCGCTGCTCCTTTGGTTCGAACGGCGTCACAGTGAAGAGCTTCTGCATGACCTCGTCCGACGGGTAGATGGCGGTATCCTCGAGCACTTCCTTGTCAAGGAACTGCTGCGACGCTTTGTTGCCGTTGGCATAGAAGACATAGTTCGAAGCCTTGGCGATGACTTCCGGCCTCATCAGATAGTTGATGAAGGCGTGCGCTTCATCGACATGCGGCGCATCGGCGGGGATCGCCAGCATGTCGAACCACATCTGCGCTCCCTGCTCGGGGATCGAATAGTCGACACTCACGCCGGCATTCGCCTCTGCCGCGCGGTCGCGCGCCTGGAAGACGTCGCCGGAAAAGCCGACAGCCAGGCAGATGTCGCCGTTCGCCAGCGCGTTGATGTACTCCGACGAGTGGAACTTGCGGATATAGGGGCGGACCTTCATCAGCACGTCGGCGGCTTTTTCGAGATCGGCCTGTTCATGGCTGTCGGGATCGAGGCCGAGATAGGCGAGCACCGAGGGCATGATATCGGTCGGCGAGTCGAGAAGATGGATGCCGCAATCCTTGAACTTCGCGGCGATCTCCGGATCGAAGATGACGTCCCAATTGGGCTTCTCCTCGGTGCCGAGGATTTCCTTCATCTTGTCGACATTGTAGCCGATGCCGGTGGTGCCCCACATGTAGTCGACGGCATATTCATTGCCCGGATCGTACTTGGCCGTACGCTCCATGATCACATCCCACATATTGGAAAGGTTCGGCAGTTTCGCCTTGTCGAGCTTCTGGAATACGCCCGCGGCGATCTGGCGCTGCAGGAAGGTGGCCGTGGGCACGACGACGTCGTAGCCGGAACCGCCGGCAAGCAGTTTCGTTTCAAGGATTTCGTTGGAGTCGAAGACGTCATAGACGACCTTGATACCGGTCTCCTTGGTAAAGTCCTCAAGGATGCTGTCGTCGATGTAGTCCGACCAGTTATAGACGTTGACGACCCGTTCCTGTGCCGATGCAAGCGTCGCCGAGCCCGCCAACAAAGCGGCTGCCAAAGTTGCGACGATGAGTTTGGACATGAAACTCCCCTCTTGTTGTCATTCGGGACAAGCCTTTACCTGCCCCGTCCGTTGTTCGTTGCGATGCCGAGGTTAGGCATGTTTCGCAACAAGCTCAAGCGCTTTCGCGCCAGACAGGGCGAGCGTTGCGGCGCGTTTGCGCTTTGCCAAGCACGAGTAAAATCGAGCACTTACCGGCGAGACCTGCCAAGGTTCGGGCCGGCCGGAACAGTGCCGGGCATTGGGGGCGCCAAAATCCCGTCTACCGCCGGGCCAGCGCCCGCGAGCTACTGAAAATCGAAGACGCTCAATCCGGTCGCCATCTCGTCAAGGCCAAGCGGCCGCGTCACGGGCGGCTCGGCTCGAGCAAGGCATCCCTGCCGCTCGCAAAGACGACAGGCCGGCCCGACCGCAATTGGGGGCATGCGCGCCGCGCCGTAGACGGTGTCATCGGCGAACCCGACTTCGCAGCCGATCAGAACGGCGGTGCGCCGGACCCTCTCCTGATAGCCCGCCTGGGGCCCGTCGACTGTGCGGGCAATCACCAGGTACGCGCTGCCGTCGGGCATCTCCACGCGATCGACGAGAATCTGGCCGGGCACGGCGAAGGCGGCATGGATGTTCAGCTTCGGACAGGCGCCGCCGAAGCGGGCATGGGGGAAACCCTGCGCTCCCGCCCGGCGCAAACGATGGCCCGCATTGTCCATCTCCACCAGGAAAAATGGCACACCGGCCGCGCCGGGCCGCTGCAACATCGTCAGGCGGTTGGCCGCCTGTTCGAAGGAAACTTGGAAGCGGGCTCTCAGGATGTCGATATCGTACTTCGCGCGCAGCGCCGCGGCGTGAAAGGTGGTGTAAGGCATCATAAGCGCATGGGCGGCGTAGCGGGCGAGCTCGAAGCGACCGATCCGCCGGGCCTCGGCGGTCGAAAGGCGGAACTGTTCAAGCTCCGCCGTGATCGCCTCATGACAGGCGATTGATGCGACCTCCATGGCGACCTCACGCGCCTGGTCGAAAGGCGACAGGCGTTCGGAGATGAAGAGCCGCATAGAGTGGCGGTCGAAGCGCCGGCGCAGGTTCGGCATGACATGCAGCGGCAGCGTGCGCACGGCCAGGCCTTGCTCCTTCTTCAGCCAGGCCTTCAGCGCCCCGGTAAGATCGTCACCCGCCGAGAGGCTCGCATGAAACGCTTCTACCGCCTCCTCGATCCGCGTGAAATGATTGGGCCGCGCCTCGAACGCCTCTCTAACCTCGTCGATCGGCAGGCGCGTGTCCGAAACTGCCGCCATGTGACCCTGTCCGGCCAGCACTTCCGCCAGGTCCTTGAGCCGCGAGGCCTGTTCGCGATAGGCGCGATAAAGCTTGACGATGCCGCCCGCGACATTTGGTGCTGCCTCGGTGACCTCGATCAATTCCTGGTCTCCGGGGAGCTCGCCGGTCAGCAACGGGTCGGCGAAGACCTCACGGAGCTGCTGCAGGCTACCGCCTACCTCGCCCTGCAACTCGTCGAGATCGACCTTGTAGACCGAGGCCAGCTTCAACAGAAGCTGCACCGTCAGCGGCCGCTGATTACGCTCGATCAGGTTCAGGTAGGAGGGGGAGATGCCGAGCGCTTCCGCCATCGCCGTCTGCGTCAATTGCAGGCCGTTGCGGATTCGCCTGACGCGCGGCCCGGCAAAGATCTTGTTCTCAGCCATTTGTAACTCCCTTTACAAAATCGGCAGGCAAGAGATTTTACATTTTTTACACATTTACTTTGCTGCATTGTCAAACTCAAGACAAGATAACCCTTTTGAGCCGGCGGACTTCTTTATTCCCATGGCGCCTTTTCGCAGTGCAATGTAAAAAATGTTATGAGCTACAATCGCCGTAAGACGAAGTCAAAAGAATTGCCAGATTCACGAGGAGGATAAGAATGACCGATTTTTACAAGCTCGTTCCCAGCGCGCCGCAGGGGCGTTTCGACGGTGTTGAGCGCCCCTACTCTCCGCAAGACGTGCAGCGTCTCCGCGGCTCGGTCGAGATTCGTTATTCGCTTGCGGAGATGGGCGCGAACCGACTCTGGCAGCTCATTCACGAGGAAGATTTTGTCAATGCTCTCGGCGCGCTTTCGGGCAACCAGGCGATGCAGATGGTGCGCGCCGGACTGAAGGCGATCTACCTCTCCGGCTGGCAGGTCGCTGCGGATGCCAACACCGCCTCCGCCATGTATCCGGACCAGTCGCTTTATCCGGCCAATGCCGCGCCGGAACTGGCGAAACGCATCAATCGTACGCTGCAGCGCGCCGACCAGATCGAGACTGCGGAAGGCAAGGGTCTTTCGGTCGACACCTGGTTCGCCCCGATCGTCGCCGATGCGGAGGCCGGTTTCGGCGGCCCCCTCAATGCCTTCGAGATCATGAAGGCATTTATCGAAGCGGGTGCGGCAGGCGTCCACTACGAGGACCAGCTTGCGTCCGAGAAGAAGTGCGGTCATCTCGGCGGCAAGGTGCTGATCCCGACCGCGGCGCATATCCGCAACCTGAACGCCGCCCGGCTTGCCGCCGACGTGATGGGCGTGCCGACGCTGGTCATCGCCCGTACGGATGCGGAAGCGGCGAAGCTGCTCACCTCCGATATCGACGAGCGTGACCGGCCCTTCGTCGACTATGACGCCGGCCGCACCGTCGAGGGTTTCTATCAGGTGAAGAACGGGCTAGAGCCCTGCATTGCGCGGGCGATCGCCTATGCGCCGCATTGCGACCTCATCTGGTGCGAGACCTCGAAGCCGGATCTCGAGCAGGCGCGCAAATTCGCCGAGGGCGTGCACAAGGCGCATCCGGGCAAGCTGCTCGCCTATAATTGCTCGCCGTCATTCAACTGGAAAAAGAACCTGGACGACGCGACGATCGCCAAGTTCCAGCGTGAGCTTGGTGCTATGGGCTACAAGTTCCAGTTCATCACGCTCGCCGGCTTCCATCAGCTGAACTACGGCATGTTCGAACTCGCCCGCGGCTACAAGGAACGGCAGATGGCCGCCTATTCGGAGTTGCAGGAAGCGGAATTCGCTGCCGAGGTGAACGGTTACACCGCGACGAAGCACCAGCGCGAAGTCGGTACCGGCTATTTCGATGCGGTATCGATGGCGATCACCGGTGGCAAGTCGTCGACAACAGCCATGAAGGAATCGACCGAACACGATCAGTTCCGCCCGGCGGCGGAATAACGAAGAGCGAGGCGCTCGGCACTTCCTGCCCGTCGCGCGCCTCGCAGGTCACATTGAACAAAGCGCGACGGCAACCGGAATATCCCCTTCCGGCTCCAAACTTTAAGAGGAGAACTCCAATGACAGTCCAGACACGCGTCAAGGAACGGGCCGAGGAACAATCATCGGCGATGACTCCCGAACAGCAGGCCGCGATCCGCATGATCGCCAATGACCTGCATCGCCTCAACCAGGCCGTCATGAAAGCGGTCGACGCTGGCGTTTCGGTCGAGCTCGTGCGCTCGGCACGCCATCACGGCGGCGACGGCAACTGGGGCGATCTGCTGATCCCCGTCATCGTCACCCAGGGGCGGGCGTGATGATCACGCTTTGGGCGGCGACCGCAATCCTGCTCGGCGCCGGGCTATGGTCACACCTCCGGCGGATGCCGGTTCCTATACCCGTGGCCCGGATGGAACCCTCCCGCACCGGCGCCGGGCGCTAACCCAAACCGACGGGTCGGCCGGCGCCAAGCCGGCCGACCCGCATTAGAGCCATTCGCAGCTCCAGATCAGGCGGCACTGCGCCGCGGTCGCTTCCCGGCGAAGAGGTCCGCGTGACCACGCAAGAGCCGCGTCATCCGGTCGACGACCGTCCGAATTTCCCGCCTGTGGCGATCCTCATTGTTCATCACGATCCATTGTCGGTGCCGGAGCGAGGCGATCTCCACGCTCGTCCGCTCCAGCAGAGGGTCGAGATCGCCGACGAAACAGGGCAGTACCGCCGTCCCCGCCCCGGCTCGGGCAAGGTCGAGCAGGGAGCGCGGGCGCGTTACCATGGCAACGATCCGTCCCGGCGCCTGTTCGTGCGGCCAGCGCAGATAGGCCGAACGCGCTTCCTCTTCGCTGACGGCCAGCCACCGCTCCACGGTGCCCGGCGCGTTCTTCTGCCGATAGGCGGCATAGGCGACTTCACCGACCAGCCGCGACGCGAGATACTGTTCCTCTGGCTCGAAGGCACGAATGCCGATGTCGCTCTCGCGATAGGCGAGGCTCGCCCGCGCCTCCCCTATCGAAAGCGCAATGTTAAACGAGTCGCGCTCGGTGCAGATCGCCGGAAAATTCTCCGCGATCAGCCACGAGACCCACGTTCCCGCCGCGACGCGGACGGTCAGGGCCCCCTCGCTCTGTTCCTGCCAATTCTCCACCTTGCGAGCCGCCGCTTCCATCTCGCGCAACTGCTCGAACAGCACCCGGCCGTCGGCAGTCAACGCGTAACCGGTCTGGCTGCGGATGAAGAGCGCGCGGCCGGTGCGCTCCTCAAGTTCCAGCATGCGGCGTCCGATGGTCGCGGCGCTCAGGCCCGTCGCCTGCGCCGCTCCCGTCAGGCCGCCGCCGCGCGCCACGGTCATGAAGCAGCGGTAAATGTCCCAATCGACGTTTTTCATCAATGAAAAACATAAGGCGAAATCGACTGTATGTAAAACAGTTCGAGATGCATAAAAGAGGGGATGCTTGAAGATAAGGAGCATCACCATGGACATGATGGCAATGGCTTTTCTGTTCGACATGGCGTCGAGAAACCGTGGCGTTGACGAACGCTTCGACCTGCGCGCGCCCGCATGCAGGGAGACCCTCGCGGAACACATGTTTTCTGCGCTGTTCCGCAAACGCCGGCGAACGGACATACCTGAAGACTGCGATGGTACTCGCGGCGTGATGCCTCACGGCGCCGTGCACCCCTCAGGACGCACAAGGACGCTGTAAATTCTTGACTTTGCGCATCGTGCTTTTCGAAACTCGGGTCCGATTGTCGGGTTGATTTGCTAGAAAATCGACAGGAGACCGTACATCAGAGGCCGGTCGCGGAGATTCGGCTGATGATGCCGCACAAATTGCGGCTCAAAGCAAATGACGCCGCGCATTGAAATACGCGGCGTCCAATCTGCTGCCGTCGACATGGATCAGGCGGCGCGATAAACCTCACCCGCTCCGCGTTCCGGCTCCAGCCGGAACTGCCCGACCAGCATCATCAGCGCATCCGCCTGATTGGCGAGTGCCCGGCTGGTCGCCGTCGCCTCCTCTACCATCAGGGCATTCTGCTGGGTCATCTGGTCCATCTGGTTGACCGAGCCATTGACCTCGTTCAGCGCCGTCGCCTGATCGCGGCTGGCGGTGGCGATCATCTCGACATGTTGACTGACGGTGACGATCTCGGAGCTGATCGAGGCAAGCACGGCTCCCGTCTCCTTGACGAGCAGCGAGCCGGAATTGACCTCTTCCGTCGACTTGTTGATGAGCTCCTTGATCTGGTGCGCCGCCTCGGCCGAGCGCTGCGCCAGTTCGCGCACCTCCTGGGCCACGACCGCAAAGCCCTTGCCCGCTTCGCCCGCACGCGCCGCTTCGATGCCGGCATTGAGAGCCAGGAGGTTGGTCTGGAAGGCGATGTCGTCGATCACTTCGATGATTTGCTCGATCTGGTGCGAGGCATCTTCGATGCGGCCCATGGCCGCGATGGCATTGGTGACGACCGTTGCCGAACTGTCGGCACTCTTCTTGGTCTGCGACACGGCCTGGTTCGCCTCGTGGGCACGCTCGGCGGAGGAGCGCACGGTCACTGTGATCTGGTCGACGGCCGCGGCGGTCTGCTCGAGAGAGGCCGCTTGCGCCTCGGTGCGTTTCGAGAGCGAGTCGGCCGAATGATGCATGTCGGCGCCGCCCTGCTGGATCGCCTGGGCGTTGGCGCGGATCTGCGCCAGCGTATCCTGCAGCCGCATGAGCGATCCATTGAAATCGAGCCGCAGTTGCTCCAGGCGGCCGTCGAATGGCACCTCGATCTGTTGCGACACATCACCCTGCGCCAGGCGCCCGAGACCCGCCGCCAGCTCATTCACCGCCAGGTCGATCTGCCGGTCGAGTTCCTGCTTCTCCGCGTCGTTGCGGCTGCGCTCTGCCTCGGCGCGGGCGCGCTGTTCGGCGCTTTCGGCCTCGATGCGCACCTTCGACAGGGCATTCTCCTTGAAGATCCCAAGGGCGCGCGCCATGTCGCCGATCTCATCGCGTCGGCCATCGCCGTCGATGGCCGTATCGAGCAGGCCGTCTGCAAGGCGGCGCATGGCCGCGGTGATCTGACCGATCGGCCGCTTCAGCGTCAATGTGAGCGCAATGCCCGCGAGCAGTGCAATCACAACGCCGGCAATCGTGGCGCCAACGGAAATCTGATTGGCTTCCTGGCGCTCCGTACCAGCAGCAACCTTCTGCTGCTCGGCAAAGCCGGTCAGGTCGTTCCATATCTGGTCAATCGATGCGCCTGCCGCGTTGAACTCCGCCTTCCGCTTGCCGGTAATCTCGACCAGTTCGACGCCATCCTTCTTCATTGCGTTGACGACCGGCACGATTGCGTCGGCCATGGCTTCGAACGAAGTCGCGTCCTTTGCAATGCCGCGCAGGGTGGTCAGATTGGTCTGCACGGCCAAAAACTTGTCGAGCAGCGCCTGGCGGTTCTCCTCCGTCGTGTTGCCGAGGAATGCGGCCGCGGAGATCTGGATGTCGGTAAGCGATACCGACAGTCGGCGCATCGCCGTCAATACCGACTCGGTGCTGGCAATCTTGCCATCGAGTTCACTGAAGATCTGCGTCGCCTCGCGCATCTTGCCGACGGCAGCGGCCTCGAGGCGGAAGCTCGCATTGCGGAAGCGGTCGACATATTTGGAAAGCCCCGCAAGTGTCTCGGGTCCGGCGGGCGCCCTGATGATCGCGCCGATCGCACCTGAAGCCGAATTGACTGTCTCGGAGAGAGATTTCTCCTCCTTTGGCAGCAGGGCGAAGATGTCGCGCTGCGTACGGCCGATCATCGGAAAGCGTGCCTGGGCGACCTTCAGCTTGTCCTCCGCGGTCACCGCGCTACTCACCTCGGTGGCGAATTCGTTATAGAAGCGGCCGGCGCGCAGGAGCTTTTCAGCGTTGCGCAGCAGCGTCTTCGCCGCATTCTCGTCCTTGCGCACCGCGTATTGCAGGTCATTGGTCTGTTCGCTGATCTTCACCTGCTCGGCGGCCAGCGTTTCCAGATTGGCTCTGGTCGCCAGGCGCAGTTGCTGCTCGCCCTCGTGCAAGGTCCAGAGGCCGTCGATACGGGTTTCGATGTCGCTCGTAGCGGCGATCGCGTCAGCGAGTTCCTGCTCCCCGCTCGCGCCGGCGACCTGCGCGGCGGTCGCAGCCAGAACGTCCTTTTGTGCAGCAATCGTGTCCTCCACCGCCTTGCGGCTTTCCTCGGTGGTCTCGTGCAGGAACTGGTTCATTTCCGCATAGACGTCCTTGAAGCCGCTCAAGCTCTGCAGGACGCTGTTCGAGATTTCCATTCGACCCTGCAGCAGGCCCGAGGCATAGAGGCCGGTCAAGCCAACCGCTGAGATGCTGACGACGAAGGGCAGGATGAAGAACAGAACCTTCGTTTGAATCTTGAAACGAGCAAGAATCCTGTCAATGAGCATGGAATACCTCGGCTCCCAACGCGCGTTTCGCCTCCCCCAGCGGCCTGAAACTCGACCCGTGCGACGCAAACGCCGTCAACATTGGAGCCAGGGTGCCACCCGATGCGCAAACAGGCTGATACTTTTGAAGATCATGCGGCGCTCGCCGCCAGTCCGCCCGGCAATCATTGCGGGACCGCACTGCCTGTCGGCAGCAAGGACCTTGCGGACTCACGTGGCGGCCATATTCGGGCGCAACGATTAACAATCTTATAAGCGCGGCGACCCCAGATGCTAGCCGATGATCGTGAGGCGACAGCTCGCCTCCCCGGCAAGAACCGCCGTGTCAGAAGGAGAGAAAAATAGCGACAGTTGCGATCACGAAGAGAGCGAGAAATGCGGCAAAGGCGATGAGTTCCGCTTCGGAGCGGCTTTCCCCGGTGCGGGCAATAGCGATGGCGCGGGGGCGGCGGCGTTGCTTTTGCATGGCTTCCTGTCCTTGACACTCGGCTGGCAGGCCCCGGCCTGCCATGCGCTTCATGGTGCAACCATCCTGCTGCTGAGGAAAGTCCATGAAATGGAAACAGTGCGGTTTCCGTTTGCGAGCCATTCCGCCAGTGCGGCCTTTGCAGCCATGAAGACGAGGTTCGGCCATTTCCATTAACAATGGCTGAAGAAGCAAATCACCATTTTTGCGCGGTCGTTACACCGCTTGACCGGCGGAGAAGCCGGAAGCCCAGGCCCATTGAAAATTATAGCCGCCGAGCCAGCCGGTCACGTCCACGCATTCGCCGATGAAATAGAGCCCGGGAACGTCTCGTGCCTGCATCGACTTTGAATCGAGCGCGCGCGTATCGACTCCGCCGAGCGTCACTTCGGCCGTCCGGTATCCCTCGGAGCCGGCGGGCTTCAATGTCCAGGCCTGGACAGACGCCGCCAGCGCGTCGATCGCCCTGTCCGAGAGATCGGCAAGCAGCCGCCCCGTCAGCCTTGTCTCCTCGGCGAAGAAATGCGCGAGCCGTCGCGGCAGGATCTCGGCGAGCGCCGTCTGTGGCGCCTGGCGCCCGTTGGTGCGGCGCATTGCCTTGAGGACTGCGGCAATGTCGACCTCCGGCATCAGCCTCAACACGATCTCCGCGCCTTCGCGCCAGAAGGAGGAGATCTGCAGGATTGCCGGGCCGCTTAACCCACGGTGTGTGACTAGCACCGCCTCGCGAAAGGCAGCCTTGCCGAAGCGCACCTCGGCATCGGCAGCGACACCGGCGAGTGCGCCAAGCTTTTCGAGTTGCGCCGGATCGAGCGTCAGCGGCACCAGCGCCGGTCGCGTCTCGACCACAGGTAGCCCGAACTGCTCCGCCACCCGGTAAGCGAGGCCCGTCGCTCCCATTTTCGGAATAGACTTTCCTCCACTCGCGACAACCAGCGAGGCTGCCTCGATCGCACCGCCACCCGTTGTCAAGCGGAAGCCCGATGCGATCCGCTCGATCGTGGAGATCGCCGTCTCGAGCCGCAAGGCCGCACCGCCCTGCTTCATCTCAGTGAGCAGCATGCCGACGATGTCCTTGGCCGATCGATCGCAGAAGAGCTGCCCCAGCGTCTTCTCGTGCCAGGCAATGCCGTGGCGCTCGACGAGCGCCACGAAGTCCTGCGGGCGATACCGCGCAAGCGCCGACTTGCAGAAATGCGGATTGTCGGAAAGGAAGTTCTTCGGGCCCGCATGAATATTTGTGAAGTTGCAGCGGCCGCCGCCGGAAATCCGGATCTTCTCCCCCGGAGCCTTGCCGTGGTCGAGCACGAGAACGCGCCGTCCGCGCTTTGCCGCTTCGATCGCGCACATCATCCCGGCGGCGCCTGCCCCAATGATCACCACATCCTGCTTTTCGGCCACGCAATACCTCTCCGCGTTTCGGCTTTTCCTTCCCGGAGGCCAGCCAAATGTCAATTCCCAAGAGCTCCAGGGAGCCGTGCGGCGCACGTTCGGAGCCGCAATTCGGGTGCGGCGTGCTTTGTAGTCATTTCAAATTCGATTTGAGGAAACATGCAGTAGCCAATCGGCAATCTGTAGCTATGATGCGCTATCCGAAGCCAAATCCGGTGATTTATGTCTTCCAAGAGAAGTGTTGCCCAAGAGACAGCAAAGGTCAGCAAGAGTTCGAAAATACCCCTCGACGTGCATTCAGCCCGCGGCGTCAAAACCTGGAATGAAGCGGTCGAATGGCTCAAGATCCGCGGCATCGAGGACATCGAATGCATCACGCCCGACCTGGCCGGGGTGCCGCGCGGCAAGATGATGCCGACCTCGAAATTCACCTCCAACACCTCGCTCGCACTGCCTTCGGCCATCTACCGCCACACGATTTCCGGCGAATATCCCGATGAGACCGGGCAGTTCCGTTACGACTCGCGCGACAGCGACATCAAGCTGGTGCCGGATCTTTCGACGCTTTCTATCGTTCCGTGGGAAAGTGATCCGACGGCGCAGGTGATCTGCGACATCGTCGGCTCCCAGGGCGAGCAGATCAGCTATACGCCGCGCAACGTCCTGAAGCGCGTGGTCGAGCTTTACCGCCAGAAGGGCTGGAGAGCGGTTGTCGCCCCTGAGATCGAATTCTACCTCGTTGCCCAGAACGATGACCCGGATTATCCGCTGCGGCCCCCGAAGGGCCGCTCCGGCCGTTCCATTCTCGGCGGCCAGGGCTATTCGATCGCCGGGATAAACGAGTTCGACGAGCTGATCGACGACATTTACCACTTTTCGGAAAAGCAGGGTCTCGAGATCGATACGCTCATCCATGAAGAGGGGCCGGCTCAGCTCGAAATCAATCTCAGGCACGGTGACCCGATCGAGCTTGCCGACCAGGTCTTCCTGTTCAAGCGCACGATCCGCGAAGCGGCGCTGAAGCACGGAATCTTTGCCACCTTCATGGCCAAGCCGATGCAGGGCCAGCCGGGCTCGGCCATGCACATCCACCAGTCGGTGATCGATATCGCCACCGGGCGCAATATCTTCTCCAATCCCGACGGCTCCCCCTCCAAGGAATTCTTCGCCTTCGTCGGCGGCATGCAGCATTACGTGCCGAGAACTCTGTCGATGATGGCGCCCTATGTGAACTCCTACAGACGTCTGACCCCGGACATGGCAGCGCCGGTGAACACGGCCTGGGGCTACGACAACCGGACGACGGCTTTCCGTATTCCCGTTTCGGATCCCGCCGCAAGGCGCATCGAGAACCGGCTGCCGAGTTCGGATGCCAATCCCTATCTGGCACTCGCCGCCTCGCTCGGCTGCGGCTATCTGGGCATCGTCGAGAACCTGCAACCGACGCCCCCCACCGAGGACACCGCGAATGAGGGCGAGATCGACCTGCCGCGCGGGCTGCTCGAGGCGGTGTCGCTGCTCGAGTCGGCGCCCTCGCTCACCGACGTTTTCAGTGCCGAATTCATCGCCATCTATGCCGGCGTGAAGCGCGGCGAATTCGAGACCTTCATGCAGGTCATCAGCCCGTGGGAACGTGAATTCCTGCTCCTGAACGTCTGACCGGAAGGCGTCCCCATGACCTGGCAAAGCCCGATCTCGCCCGGAATCTCCTGGTACGAGGCAAGCATGCCCGCGAGGCCCTCCTATCCGGCGATGGCCGGCTCGCGCAAAGCCGACGTCGCCGTCATCGGCGGCGGATATACGGGGTTGCAAGCGGCCTACAATCTTTCGAAGAACGGTGTCGACGTCACCTTGATCGACGCCTGCCGCTTCGGCGACGGCGCATCGGGCCGCAATGGCGGCCAGTTCGGCACCGGCCAACGCGCCTGGGCGGAAGATCTCGAGGAGGCAATCGGGCACGAACGGGCGCAGCTGCTCTTCGACATGGCGGAAAGCGCCAAGCGCTATGTGCTGGATTTCGCACGGGAACACGCGATCGACATCGAGTTCGTACCGGGCCAGCTCTCGGTCAGCCACAAGGACAGTCTCGAGAAGGAGTACCTTGGCCACGTGGAGGTGATGGCCGAACGCTTCGGCTATCCGCATCTCTCCTTCATGGGTCGCGAGGAAACCGCAAGCCGCCTCGGCTCCTCACATTACCGCTTCGGCATTCGCGACACCGGCACCGGCCATATCCATCCGATGAAGCTCCTGGTCGGCCTGGCTGAACAGGCTGCCCTTGCGGGCGCCAATCTCTACGAAGAGACAAAGGCACTCAAGATCGACAAACGGGGCGGCGCGGTGTTGATCGAGACCGAGCGGGGGACCATCACAGCGGACCGGGCGCTGATCGCCTGCAACGCCTATATCGGCAATCTCGACCCGGTGACGGCGAGCCATGTCATGCCGATCCGCTCCTTCATCGGCGCCACGACGGTCCTTACCGAGCACCCCGGCGTTCTTCCGGGCGGCGAATCCGTCGACGATTCGCGTTTCGTCGTGCGCTATTTTCGTAAGTCGAAGGACGGGCGGCTGCTGTTCGGCGGCCGGGAGGCCTACACGGCCGACAATCCGCGCGACATTTCGAGCCATATCCGCCGCCAGATCCGGGAGATCTACCCGGCGCTTGCGGATATCGAGATCCCCCATGCCTGGGGCGGCGCCGTCGGCATTACCATGCCGCGCCAGCCATTCTGCCGCGAGGTCATGCCGGGTGTCGTGACGATCGGCGGCTATTCCGGTCACGGCGTCATGCTCTCCAACTATTGCGGCAAGCTCTATGCGGACCTTGCGCTGGGTAGAGATACACAGCTCGATCTCATCAAGGATTTGAAAATACCGGCTTTTCCAGGCGGAACCCGGTTCCGGTCAGCGCTCCTGTTCCTGGCCCTCAGCTGGTATGCCCTGCGCGACCGGCTTTGAAGAGCTGATCGGGCCAGCATCCGGACACAGGAAAAAAGCGGCAGAAAATGCAGCGCGGATACATTTTGTTGCGTTGCACCCTAGCGCTTTTAAATCGATTAGATTATACCTGCCCTGACCTCAACGAGATCGAGATATCCCATGAGCAGCCAGATCATTCCCGTCGAACCCTTCGATTATGTCGTCTTCGGGGGAACCGGCGATCTTGCCGAACGCAAGCTGCTGCCGGCACTTTACCACCGGCAGATGGAGGGCCAGCTGACGGAGCCGACCCGCATCATCGGCGCATCGCGCGCGGCCCTTACCCACGACGAATACCGCAGATTCGCAACCGACGCGCTGAAGGAACATCTGAAGCCGGGCGAGTTCGACGAAGTGGAAGTGGCCAAGTTTACGGCCCGCATTTTCTACGTCTCGGTCGACGCCAAGTCGGAGCAGGGCTGGGATGATCTCAAAAAGACTCTCGATGAAGGCAAGGACCGCATCCGCGCCTTCTATCTCGCCGTCGGGCCCGCCATCTTCGGCGATATTTCGGAGCGGATCCGCGATAACAAGCTGATCACGAGGAGCACCCGCATCGTCGTCGAGAAGCCGATCGGACGCGACCTCGCTTCTGCAAACGAACTGAACGACACGATCGGCAAGGTTTTCCGGGAGGAACAGATCTTCCGCATCGATCACTACCTCGGCAAGGAGACGGTGCAGAATCTGATGGCGCTGCGCTTCGCCAATGCGCTCTACGAGCCCTTGTGGAACTCGGCCCATATCGATCACGTGCAGATCACCGTTTCGGAATCGGTTGGTCTCGAAAATCGCGCCGGCTATTACGACAAGGCTGGCGCGCTGCGCGACATGGTGCAGAACCACATTCTCCAGCTCATCTGCTTCGTGGCGATGGAAGCGCCGACTTCGATGGACGCTGAGGCGGTGCGCGACGAAAAGCTGAAAGTGCTGCGCGCGCTGAAGCCTATTACCGCCAGCAATGCCGAGCAGGTGACCGTACGCGGCCAATATCGCGCCGGCGCCTCGGCCGGCGGTCCGGTCAAAGGCTATCTCGAGGAGTTGGAAGGCGGCGTTTCCAACACGGAAACCTTCGTGGCTATCAAGGCCGAGATCAGCAGCTGGCGCTGGGCAGGCGTGCCCTTCTACATCCGCACCGGCAAACGCATGGCGGGCCGCATGTCGGAGATCGTCATTACCTTCAAGCAGATCCCGCACTCGATCTTCGACCACAGCGCCGGCCGCATCTCCGCCAACCAGTTGATGATCCGGCTGCAGCCCAACGAGGGCGTCAAGCAATCGCTGATGATCAAGGACCCCGGCCCGGGCGGCATGCGGCTCAGGAACGTGTCGCTCGACATGAGCTTCGCCGAGGCCTTCGACGCGCGCAATGCCGATGCTTACGAGCGGCTGCTGCTCGACGTCATCCGCAATAACCAGACGCTCTTCGTGCGCCGCGACGAGGTGGAGGCGGCATGGCAATGGATCGACCCGATCCTGAAGGCCTGGGAAACGACGGGGCAACAGGTGCAGGGCTACACAGCGGGCACCTGGGGACCGAGCCAGGCGATCGCGCTGATCGAGCGCGATGGTCGCACCTGGAACGATGCAATCTAGGACCGGTCGATGAGCGCTACCCTGCACAGATACGAAAACGGGGAAATGCTGGCGGAAGCACTGGCGCATGCCGTCGGCGCCAGGCTCGAGGCGGCAGTCAAGTCCCGCGGCAACGCCAGCATCGCCGTCTCGGGCGGCTCTACGCCCAAGGCATTCTTCCAGGCTCTGTCGCAACGTGAACTCGATTGGGCTAAAGTGAGTGTTACGCTCGTGGACGAGCGTTTCGTCCCGCCAGAGAGCAACCGCTCCAATCATGGGCTGGTCGCCGCCAACCTCCTCAAGAACAGGGCTGCCGAAGCGCGTTTCGTGCCGCTCTACCATGATGCGGCAAGCGCCGAGGAGGCGGCCGCCAAGGCGAGCGCAGCAGTCGCAGATCTCAATTCCCCCTTCGATGTCGTCGTGCTCGGGATGGGAACGGACGGGCATACCGCATCGTTCTTTCCCGGCGGGACGCGGCTTGAGGAAGCCCTCGATCCCGCGACGCCGCGCGGCGTGATCACCATGGAGGCTGACGGCGCCGGCGAGACCCGCCTGACCCTCACCTTCTCCAGCCTTCAGGACGCCGGTTACCTGGTGCTGCATATCGAAGGCGACGCCAAGAAGGAGGTTCTTGCCCGCGCCGAAATGCCGGGCGAGGAGGCGGAGATGCCGATCCGCGCCGTGCTCCGGCGTGCGGCCTCGCCGCTGCAGGTTTACTGGGCGCCCTGATGCGCTCGGTTCGGGCGTCGGAGCTTGAATGCGCGACGCCCGGTTTGCACGGCCCCTTGATTCCATGCGGAAGTGAGGGGCAGTAATTCAGGGTTTACGGCGACACTTGTGCGTCCCAGGAGCATTTGCCGCTGTAAAGCCAATGACAGGATGAAGAGGAGTCCCGAGACTCCGGAACAGGATGTGACATGTCCGCCGATTCCCGCATTGCCGCCATTACCGCCCGCATCGCCGAGCGCTCCAAAGCCACTCGAGAACCCTATCTCGATCGCGTCCGCAGCGCCGCCGCGAACGGACCGCACCGCACCGTGCTCGGCTGCGGCAACCTCGCGCATGGCTTTGCCGTCTGTTCCCCCGCCGAGAAGGAGGCGCTTGCCGGCGACCGCGTTCCCAATCTCGGCATCATCACCTCCTACAACGACATGCTCTCGGCGCATCAGCCCTTCGAGAGCTATCCGGCCCTGATCCGCGAAGCGGCACGCGAGGCCGGCGGCGTGGCGCAGGTCGCCGGCGGCGTGCCGGCAATGTGCGACGGTGTCACGCAGGGCCAGCCCGGCATGGAGCTGTCGCTGTTCTCCCGCGACATCATCGCTATGGCAGCGGGCGTCGGCCTGTCGCACAACATGTTCGATGCGGCTGTCTATCTCGGCGTCTGCGACAAGATCGTGCCTGGCCTGGTGATCGCGGCGCTTACTTTCGGTCACCTTCCCGCCGTCTTCATTCCGGCCGGACCGATGACCTCGGGCCTGCCGAACGACGAAAAGGCACGCATCCGGCAGCTTTTTGCCGAGGGCAAGGTCGGCCGCGACGAGTTGCTCGAAGCCGAGTCCAAGTCCTATCACGGGCCCGGCACCTGCACCTTCTACGGCACCGCAAATTCCAACCAGATGCTGATGGAGATCATGGGCTTCCATCTGCCGGGCGCCTCCTTCATCAATCCCGGCACGCCCTTGCGTGATGCGCTGACCAAGGAGGCGGCGAAGCGCGCATTGGCGATCACGGCGCTCGGCAACGAATTCATGCCGGCCGGCGAGATGATCGACGAGCGCTCGATCGTCAATGGCGTTGTCGGCCTGCACGCGACCGGCGGCTCGACAAACCATACGATGCATCTCGTCGCCATGGCGCGCGCCGCCGGCATCGTGCTCACCTGGCAGGACATCTCCGAGCTCTCCGATATCGTGCCGCTGCTTGCCCGCGTCTATCCGAACGGCCTTGCTGACGTGAACCACTTCCACGCCGCAGGCGGCATGGGCTTCCTGATCAGCCAGTTGCTGAAGCAGGGTTTGCTGCATGAGGATGTCAGGACAGTCTACGGCCAAGGGCTCGAGGCCTATGCAATCGACGTCAAGCTCGGCGAGAACGGCGGCGTCAAACGCGAACGGGCGCCCCAGGAAAGCGCCGATCCGAAGGTGCTTGCAAGCATCGACCAGCCGTTCCAGCATTCTGGCGGTCTCAAGATGCTGACCGGCAATCTCGGCAAGGCCGTCATCAAGGTCTCGGCCGTCAAGCCGGAGCGCCATATCATCGAGGCACCGGCCAAGATCTTCAACGATCAGGCGGAATTGAACGCGGCCTTCAAGGCGGGCAAGCTCGAGGGCGATTTCGTCGCCGTCGTACGTTTCCAAGGGCCGAAGGCGAACGGCATGCCGGAGCTGCACAAGCTGACGACCGTGCTCGGCATCCTGCAGGATCGCGGGCAGAAAGTGGCGATCGTCACCGACGGCCGGATGTCGGGCGCCTCGGGCAAGGTGCCGGCGGCGATCCATGTGACCCCGGAAGCCAGGGACGGCGGACCCATCGCCCGCGTTCAGGAGGGCGACATCATCCGCATCGATGCCGTCAAGGGAACGATCGAGGTGTTGATCGAAGACATCGCGCTGAAAACGCGCGTGCCGGCGCACATCGATTTGTCCGACAACGATTACGGCATGGGCCGCGAGCTCTTCGCTCCCTTCCGCCAGATCGCCGGAACGGCCGACCACGGCGCCAGCGTGCTGTTCCATTGAGCACAGGCGGCGACACGGCCGGATCGGCAATTGACTCGGCAAAGGCGCCGTGCGTCCTTAGGGGCGCACAAAGAAAGCCGTAACTCTCTTACGCATCGTGCCTTCCGAAAATCGGGTCCGAATTTCGGGCCGATGCGCTCGAATCGCTGCAGGTGCTCCGGACAAAGCCGCCCCGACGGCGCCGTCAACCATAGATGTCAAGCGTGCGGTTGCGGTGGTTCGGATGGGTGCTGTAGACGAAGATCCGATTGAGGTCGCGGTCGCTGAGCAGGCGCAGGAATCGCGCCTCGATGATGTTGTTGGCGTGAACGCGCTTCAGAAGGCAGCCAATCAGCGGGATACGAGCGCTCGGGACATCCAGGTAGAAATTCTGTGGCAGATGGAACTGCGTCAGGATGCCGATCATGGCACTGCTCTTCGATAGCTTGATAATCTCGCAGCGGCGCGAAGAGAGGTGCTGCATCCCCTTCTCGGTGTATTCGATGCGGGCCTCGTTGCGCGTGTCCTCCATCGGGAAGTTCGTTTCCCGATCATACATGAAGGACTCTTCCTTGTTGAGGAAATGCTGCTGATGCATTGCAGGGGCCGTGCCGCGCATCGAAATCACCTTTCGTGTCTCATTTGGGGTCAGGCTAACCCACGAAATTTAACAGAGCGTTTGGGTGAATGCGGGCTTGTGGAAAAAGTCGGAAATTGATCCTCATCGGCCTGCCGGCACCTTCTGCCGCAAGCGCGGCGGAGTGCGTTGTGCGCGCCGACCTTGCTTCACTACAGGTGCTTCTGGGACGACGACCAGGCGAGCCGCGCATCCCATTCCCCTCACCCCGCGGTTAAGCTGGGCGGCGAATTGCCCCGCTCCGCCGTTAGGCGCGATAGCTGCGCCCGTTCGAGTCGAAAAGGTGCAACTTGGCCTTGTCGGCGGTGAAGCGCACCTTGTCGCCGCGCCTGACCTTCAGGATGCCCGGCAACTTGGCAATGATCGGTTCATTCTCGACCAGCCCTTCGATATAGAGCAGCGTCACTTCGCCGAGCGCCTCGACGATCGAAACCGTTCCCTCGAACAGGAAATCCTCGCTCTCGCTTACCTGCAGGTCCTCCGGGCGGACGCCGAAGCTCGCCGTCTTTCCGCTTTCCGACGCATTGGTCGCAATGTCGAGCGTCACGGACTTGCCGCCCGCGAGCGCCACCGCCGTCTGGGTTCCGGTCGCCGTGATCGTCGAAGGGAAGACATTCATCGCCGGCGAGCCGATGAAGCGGGCGACGAAGAGGTTTGCGGGCCGCTCATAGAGTTCGAGCGGAGCGCCGACCTGTTCAATATGCCCTAAAGATAGGACCACGATGCGGTCCGCGAGCGTCATCGCCTCCACCTGGTCGTGGGTGACGTAGATCATCGTCGTGTCCGCCATGCGCTCGTGGAGCTTGGCGATTTCGATGCGGGTCGCGACGCGGAGCGCCGCGTCGAGGTTGGAGAGCGGTTCGTCGAAGAGGAAGACCTTGGGGTTTCGGCAGATTGCCCGGCCGATCGCCACGCGCTGGCGCTGGCCGCCGGAAAGCGCCTTCGGCAGCCGGTCGAGAAATTTGGTGAGCTGGAGGATGTCCGCCGCATTGCGGACGCGACGATCGATCTCCTCCTTCGACTCCTTGGCGATGCGCATGCCAAAGGCCATGTTGTCGTAGACGGTCATATGCGGGTAGAGCGCATAGGACTGGAACACCATAGCAATGCCCCGTTTCGAAGGCGGCACGTCGTTGACCCGCTCGTCTTCGATATACATGTCGCCGCCGGTGATCTCCTCCAGGCCGGCGATCATTCTGAGCAATGTCGACTTTCCGCAGCCGGACGGTCCGACGAAGACGACGAACTCGCCCTCCTTAATGTCGAGATTGATGCCGTGAATGACATCAACCGCCCCATAGGACTTGCGGATATCTTTTAAAAGCAGGCCGGTCATCGCACCCTCCCCTCGCATTCTAGGCCAGGCGCGCGAAAAACGCGCTCCAGGCCGGAAGATTGATCTCGTTGTTCTTTATATCAGAAACGAAGCCGTGGCCTTCGAGCGGCTCCAGCGTGCCGTCCGGTTTGTGGCCGGTCACGGCCTCGCCGCTCATGTTGAACAGGCAGAAGAGCCGCTCGTCGCCATGGGTCCTCACAATGCCGAGCAGCGGTCCTCGAGTCTCGACGAATTCGATCTCGCCCTTGGCCAAGGCCGGATGCGCCTTCCTGAATTGCAGGAAGCGGCGATAATGCTCGAGCACCGACTCCGGATCCCTCTCCTGCATGGCAACTGCATGCGACAGGTGGTTTGCCGGAATCGGCAGCCAGGGCCTCCCCTCACTGAAGCCCCCGTCCAGACGGCTCTCCCACACCATCGGCGTTCGGCAGCCGTCACGCCCCTTGAAGTCCGGCCAGAACTGGATGCCGTAGGGATCTTGCAGATCCTCATAGGCAAGGTCCGCTTCAAAGAGAGCCAGTTCCTCGCCCTGATAGATGCAGACGGAGCCGCGCAGCGACATGAGCAGGCTCGAAAGCAGCTTGGCATGGGCGACGTGGTCTCTGACGCTTGTGCCCCAGCGGCTGACATGACGCACCACGTCGTGATTGGAGAAGGCCCAGCAGGCCCAGCCTTCCGGCGCCACTTCGTGGAACTGCTCGAGCACCTCGGCGATACGCGCGGGCGTCAGCGGATCCGGCGACAGGAACTCGAAGGCATAGCACATATGCACCTTGTCGCCGCCGGATGTGTATTCCCCGGCGATCTCGAGTCCGCGCTGGCTGTCGCCCACCTCGCCAACGGCGGCGATCGCCGGGAACTCATCCATCACCGCGCGGAAGCGCCTCAGGAAATCCAGGTTCTCCGGCCGGTTCTTGTCGTAGATGTGTTCCTGATAGTTGTACGGATTGACCGCCGGCGCCGTGGAGGCATTGCGGCGCGCTGGCGCAAGTGCCGGATTGTCGCGCAGCTCCTTGTCATGAAAGTAGAAGTTGATCGTGTCGAGGCGGAAGCCGTCGACGCCGCGCTCTAGCCAGAAGCGTTCGACGGCGAGCAGCGCCTCCTGGACCTCCGGATTGTGCAGGTTGAGGTCCGGCTGCGCGGTCAGGAAGTTGTGGAGGTAATATTGCTGCCTCGTCGGGTTCCAAGCCCAGGCGGAGCCGCCGAAGATCGACAGCCAGTTGTTGGGCGGCGTGCCGTCCGGCTTGGAATCCGCCCAGACATACCAGTCCGCCTTGGCATTGGTGCGGCTCGACCGGCTCTCCATGAACCAAGGGTGCACGTCGGACGTGTGCGACAGGACCAGGTCGATCATAACGCGAATCCCGAGCCGGTGCGCCTCGGCGGTCAACTCCTCGAAATCCTCGAGCGTCCCGAAGAGCGGATCGACATCCGTGTAGTTGGAGACGTCGTAACCGAAGTCCCGCATCGGCGAGGTGAAGAAGGGCGATATCCATACGGCGTCGGCGCCGAGCGCCGCCACATGCGGGAGACGGGCGGTGATGCCCCGGAGATCGCCGACGCCGTCGCCATTCGTGTCCTGGAAGGAGCGCGGATAGATCTGGTAGATCACTGCGCCGCGCCACCAGTCCTTGTCAGGCTGCAAGGTGGAGCTCGCCGTTGCATTGATGTTCATGCGCTTTGTGGGTCCTTGTCTCTGAAAATCAGCCGCCCTTGACCGAGCCCGCCAGCAACCCACGAACGAGGTAGCGTTGCAGCGCGAAGAACACGATCAGCGGAACGACGATGGTGATGAAGGCGGAAGCGGTGAGGATTTCCCAATTGCCGCCGCGCGACCCGAGGAGGTTAACGAGGCGTCCGGTCAGCACGAGCTGGTCATTGCCGGCGCCCAGGAAGACGATGGCGACGAGAAGATCGTTCCAGGTCCAGAGGAACTGGAAAATGGCAAAGGAGGCGAGCGCCGGGAACGACAGCGGCAGGATGATCTTGACGAAAATGTCGAAATCGCTGGCGCCATCGACCCGCGCCGATTCCATAATCTCGCGCGGCAGGCCGGCCATGTAGTTGCGCAGGAGATAGATCGCGAGCGGCAGGCCGAAACCGGTATGGGCGAGCCATATTCCCATATAGGTCTTGGCCGGGACGCCGAGGAAGGCACCGACGTCGTTGTAGAGCCTCAGAAGCGGAATGAGCGACATCTGCAGCGGCACGACCAGCAGGCCTACGACGACGGCGATCAGGATCGCGCGACCGGGGAACGGCATCCATGCAAGCGCATAGGCCGCGAAGGCCGCGATCAGGATCGGAATGACGGTCGAAGGTACCGCAACCGTCAGCGAATTGATGAATGACCTGCCGATCCCAGCCGCGCTCAGTACTTCGCCGTAGTTTTCCAGCGTGAAGCGCGGCGGCATCGAGGCGGTGAAGAATATGCGCTGGCCGCGCGACCCTTCCATGCGGGTGTCGGAGACGATTTCGAAACTGCCGTCCGCCTGTACGGTCAGCCGCTCGCCGTCATTGAGTTCCGCCGTCTCCCCCGGATCGAATGCGGTGGGTTCGCGACTGGAGAAACCGAAGGCGGTAACCTCGCCGCCCTGGCCCTGCAGCAGATTGCCGGTGATGACGAATGTGCCGTCCCGTTCGACCTGGTTCTCGGGCGACGGGGCGCGCGCGACATCGTTGCGCGACGAGGTGGACAGCGCCGTCCACCAGCCGGAAACGGCCAATTGGTCCTTGTCGCGCAGCGATGAGATCAGAAGGCCGGCGGTCGGGAGAGTCCAGAGAAGTACCAGCAGCAGCACGGCAAGGTGGACGGCCCAGGTCAGCGGAGAACGTTTCGACGCGTTCATGTCAGTGTCCTCCCGTTTCCTTGGCCGCATTGCGGATGTTCCAGATCATGATCGGAATGACGAGGATCATGATGACGACGGCAATCGAGGCGCCGCGGCCGAAATCGCCGCCGCCGCGGAACATCCAGTCGAACATCAGATTGGCGAGAACTTGGCTCTGCCATTGACCGTTCGTCATCGCCAGCACGATGTCGAAGACTTTGAGAACGAGGATGGTGATGGTTGTCCAGACGACGGCGATCGTCCCCCAGATCTGCGGAACCATGATCTTGAAGAAGATCTGCCAGCCATTGGCGCCGTCAATCACCGCGGCCTCGATCGTCTCCTCCGGAATGCCGCGCAACGCCGCCGACAGGATGACCATGGCAAAGCCGGTCTGGATCCAGATGAGGATGACCATCAGGAAGAAATTGTTCCAGAAGGGCAGCGTGATCCAGGCCTGCGGCTCTCCTCCAAGGGCGACGACGATTGCGTTCAGGAGGCCGATCTGCTCGGAGCCCGCGGACCGGTAATCATAGATGAACTTCCAGATGACTGCGGCACCCACGAAGGAGATCGCCATCGGCATGAAGATCAGCGTCTTGGCAATGTTGCCCCACCAGATGCGGTCCGTCAGGGCTGCGATGATGAGACCGAAAAAGGTCGACAGCGCCGGCACGACGAGCAGCCAGAGAAAATTGTTGAAGATCGACTGGCGGAACTCGCCGTCATTGATCATCCAGACGTAGTTGCGCAGCCCGACGAAATTCTGCCCGGCACGGCCATAGAAGCTCAGGTATACGGATTGAATGACCGGGTAGATCAGATAGATCGTCAGCGCGAAGAGGGCCGGCGCCAGGAACAGCCAGGGCCGGATGGCATTGGTGATGCGCAGATTGCGCGACGCGGCGGCCCCGGCCAGTCCCTTCGACGGAAATATCCGGTCGAGCACGAAGTTGCTGGCCCAGAAATAGGCGGCGCAGGCCAGCACGCCCGCTATCATGGTAACGATTGCGGCAATCAGCTGCATGATACATCCCTCCCCTCACATGCGCGCGGAACCGGCGCACGGCGCATCACCTTCGGCGCGCTACCGTTCTATTGCAAGTCTCTAAGCTCGGCCCCGAGTCGAGGGCAAAGACATGCAGCAATTCAAAGCTCTACCGCGACATTTGCGCGTCGCACTGCCCTGCAGTCTCCGACCGCCGCCCCGCGCAGGCAATCCGACCGCAAGGCGGCGGACGACGCCCTTCGTCGTCCGCCGCATGTTCCAGCTCTACTTGATAGCGTCCCAGGCCTTCTGCACGTCGGCTGCAACGTCGTCCGCGGACTTGCCGCCGACGAAATCAACCATGCCGGTCCAGAAGGCGCCCGCGCCGATCTTGCCGGGCATCAGGTCGGAACCGTCGAAGCGGAAGGTGGTGGCGCTCAGCAGGATCTCGCCCTGCTTCTTGAGTGGCGGATTGCCGTAAACGTCGACATTGACACTCTTATAGGGCGTCAGGAAGCTCGTCTGCGCCATCCACACCTCATGCGCGATCGGGGTCTTGAGGAACTCGATGAACGCACGTGCGGCCGGTGTATCCCTGGTGATCATTGCGAGCGTGCCAGCGCCAAGCACCGGATTGCCGAGCTCCTTCTGGCTCTCATAGGGAGGCATGTAGAAGAAGTCGGCATCCTCGCCGACGACCGTGCCTTCCGGGAAGAAGGACGGAATGAACGAGGCCTGATGGTGCAGGTAGCACTTCGGCGGAGAGGCGAAGAGACCCTTCGGGCTGTCACGGAAATCTGTCGAGGCGACGGCTGCGGCGCCGCCGTCGACGAATTCGTCATTGCGTGCGAACCAGCCGAACTCCTCGATGGCGTTGACGACAGCCGGATCCGTGAACGGAATTTCATTCGTGACCCACTTGTCGTAGACCTCCGGGGGCTGCGTGCGCAGCATCAGGTCCTCGACCCAATCGGTAGCCGGCCACCCGGTCGCACCGCCGGAGCCGAGCCCAATGCACCAGGGCTTCTCGCCGTCAGCGGCGATCTTCTCCGTCAGCGCCTTCAACTCCTCCATCGTCTTCGGCACTTCATAGCCGGCGTCCTCGAAGTTTTCCGGCACGTACCAGACGAGAGACTTGACGTCGATCTTGTATGGAAAGCCGTAAAGCGCCGGCGTGCCGTCCTTGCCGTTATAGGTCGCGAGATCGACCCAGGACTGCCCGGCGGAATAGTTGTCGAGCAGCCACTGCTTCGTCTCGTCGCCAAGCGGCGTCAGGTAGCCCTTGGAGGCGAGATCGGCAATCAGGCCCGGCTGCGGAAGGATCGCCACATCCGGCGGGCTGCCGGCTTGCGTGTCGATGACGATCTGCTGTTCGTAGTTTTCGGAGGACGAGTATTTCACCTCGACGCCCGTCGCCTCGGCGAAATAGGCGAAGACGCTCCTGAACAGCGCCTCATCCTCGCCGCGCCAGGGACCGAAGATCGTCAGCGTCTGGCCTTCCAGGTCATGCGCGTTCTTGAATTCCTCATAGCTCGCCCAGTTGAATTTGGAATCCTCGCCCGGCTGAAACTTCAGGTCTGCGGCGCTGGCAACTCCTGCAAGCAGTGCGAGCGCCGCCACGCCCATCAGCAATGATGTCTTCACGTTCTGGTCCTCCCGAAAAGAAGCCCGGAGCGTACGCCCACGGGCGGATCGTCAATGCGCAAAATTCAAAGCGCTTTGAGTTCGCCAACACTCCATTGCAACCTCAAAAGAGTCAAGAGATTTCATCTACGCAGCCGGAGAGGCTGCGAGTTTTGCTTTGCGTCATTGATTTTGCATTGCAAAACAAGGATTTTCCGCTTTCTTCCAGCGTCGTTCGGATGGTACAGATAGAAAGCGCCCTGGTGAATACGACAAAAATGACACAGTCATCCAAAGCGCTTTGGGAGGTTTTTGACCATGGCGGTCAATCTGAAGCAGCTAGCGGAGCTACTCGGCCTGTCTCAGACGACGGTCAGCCGCGCGCTCAACGGCTATCCTGAAGTCAATGCGGAAACACGCCGGCGGGTGCTCGACGCGGTGCGCACAACCGGCTATCGCCCCAACCGGGCGGCCCAGCGGCTCGCAACGGGAAAAGCGTACTCGATCGGCCTCGTCATGCCGATTGCATCCGGCATCGATTCCGACATTCATTTCGGGGAATTCCTGGCGGGCCTGGCCGAGGAGGCCCTGAAGCACGATTTCCATTTCGTACTCAATCCGAGCGCCCCCGACGACGAGGAAGCGACGTTCCGGCGGCTTGCCGCCAGCGGCAATGTCGATGCGGTCTTTCTCGCCTATATGCGCCAGAACGATCCGCGCATTCCCATATTGAAATCACTCTCCATTCCCTTTGTCGTGCACGGCCGATCAATGGGCGGGCCGCGCGACTATCCCTTTCTCGATGTCGACAATACCCGCGCCTTCTACGACGCCGCCAAACTCCTGCTCCAGCTCGGACATCGCCGGATCGCGTTGATCAACGGCCCGGAACATCTCGCCTTTTCCGTCCGTCGGAAAAAAGGGCTGATGCGGGCGCTCGAGGAATGGGGTCTCCGCCTGGACGAAGCGCTCGTCCACCATTCCGAGATGACGGACGAATACGGTTACAGGAGCATGCAATCCTTCCTGGAGCGGCCGGGCCCTCCAACGGCCCTCCTCTGCGCCAGTACCGTTCTCGCGCTCGGCGCCGTGCGAGCGATCAACCAGGCTGGCCTCGTCATCGGCCGCGACATTTCGGTCATCGCCCATGACGACGTGCTTCCCATGCTGAGGCCGGAGAATTTCAGCGTGCCGCTGACGACGACGCGTTCCTCGCTGAGGGCCGCCGGCGCGCGCATTGCCACGCGCCTGATCGCGGGCATACTCAATCTCGGCGATTATCCGCAGCAGGAGCTCTGGCGCGCCGAGTTGATCGTACGCGCTTCGACGGGGTCGGCGCCCGAGCGATAGGGCCGAGGACTGCCGTCCCCTGTCCCCACGGCATGTCTCCTCAAATCGGCCTCGGTTCAGGACATGCAGCATTCAAAGCGCTACAGCGAACTTTTGCCCGTCCCCGATTGCATCCGATACGACGCTCGGCGCTGTAGACCCTGTTTCGCGGCGGGTGACGCTCAGAATTTCGGCGGTTTGCGGCCGGCCTTGCGATGGGCGGCGATGATCGTATTCGCCATCAGCATGGCGATCGTCATCGGCCCGACGCCACCCGGCACCGGCGTGATAACGCTTGCCACCTTGGCGCACTCGTCGAAGGCCACGTCGCCGACAAGCTTTGTCTTGCCCTCGCCACGCTCCGGCGCGGGCACCCGGTTGATGCCGACATCGATAACCGTCGCGCCGGGCTTTACCCAGTCCGTCTTGACCATTTCCGGGCGACCGACTGCCGCCACTAGGATGTCGGCATTGCGGCAGACGGCCGGCAGGTCCCTGGTGCGGGAGTGAGCGGTCGTGACGGTAGCATTGGCGGCGAGAAGCAACGCCGACATCGGCTTTCCGAACAGGTTCGAGCGCCCGACGACGACTGCATTGAGGCCGGAGAGATCCTCTCCGTGGGTGCGGCGCACGAAGACCATGGCGCCTGCCGGCGTACAGGAGACGAGCCCGCCTTCCAGATCGCCGGTCGCGACCTTGCCGGCATTGACGACATGCAGGCCGTCGACGTCCTTCTCCGGAAGGATCGACTGGATGATCGGCTCCGATTGGAGGTGCTTCGGCAGCGGTAACTGCACGAGAATGCCATGGATCGACGGATCCGAATTGAGCTCGGCGACCAGCGCTGCGAGTTCCTTCTGCGTCGTCTCCGTCGGCAGGGTATGCTGGACCGAAAGGAAGCCACACTCCTTGGCCATCTTGCTCTTCGCAGACACATAGGCGTGGCTTGCCGGGTCGTCTCCAACGATGACGACCGCGAGCCCCGCCCGAACGCCTGCCTCGGCCTCAAGAGCCCTGGTGGCGGATTTCACGGTTTCGATGACCGAAGCGGCAACGGCTTTGCCATCAATCACAGTCGTCACGGCGTATCTCCCGGTTAGTCCCTCTTGCCGGCACACTCTAGTCAGCGCTCCGCGGCGCAATTGCCTGCCTGCGCCCTATGCTGTCCCAAATGCATAAATGCAAGGGCCTAAACGGGCACGGCGGGCTGCTCCGCGCGAACGTGCGCATTTCCTTGCATCCGTGAAAGAGTGGTGTATTCGCATGCGAGACTCGGACGCGCAAGGATCTCTGCAGCACTTCGAAGAACATGCTGCAGCATTGTCACCGAACGGTCGGCCGGCGGCTCGCATTGCGCTACGCCGGAAACCTTATCGAGGGTAAAAACGTTTGTATTCAGCATGCGTTTAGGAAGACTGCTTTAGTATTTCCCTGAAATTTGCGTGCGGGTTGTTCGATGTCGAACGGACAGGATATTTCCATCCATTTTCAGTGCGAGCTCGAAAACAGGGCGGATATCGATCTGGTCGTCGTCGTCCCGATATTCAGCGACCCGGATCACCTCGTCAAAACGCTGAAGACGATCGTTTCGCAGCGTCCCGACGTCCCTTTGGCGACACTGGTCGTCGAAAACGGCGGCGAGCGGCCGACCGGCGCTGATGCGGCCAAAGCCTTCTTCCTCAACCATCCATCCGATTCTGCGGTCATCATCTGTCGCCGACGTGGACGCTGCCAGGCCCTGAATGCCGGGTTGTCGCAGGCCCTCGAACGTTACCCCAATCTGCAGGCGATCGCCGTCATCGGCGATGACGAGGTCGCGGCGCCCGAATGGTTGGACGGCCTCATGGCGGTACAGGAAGCCTACAGGGCGGATATTGTCGGCGGCCCGCAACTGCCGGTTTTCAAGCATCCTCAAGAGCTGCGATGGAAGCGGCACCCGGTGTTCGCGCCCCCTTACGATGCCAGCGGGCCGGTGCCGATGCTCTATTCAGCGAGCAATGTTCTCGTGACGCGGGCGGTGCTCGAGGGCATGCCGCAGCCGTTCCTCGATCCCGCCATGGACATCGTCGGCGGCTGCGCGGTGGATCTGTTCCACCGGTGCAAGGCTGCGGGGTTCTCCTTTGCGTGGGCCGCGGATGCCTGGGTGACGCAATCGGTGCCTGAGCATCACGCCACCGCCGCATGGGTTCGCGCCACGAGCCTTCGCCGTGGCACAGTTTCGGCCTATCTCGCGCGTCGCAGCGATCCGACTCTCGCCGGCCGGTTGAAAAGGCTCGGCACATCGCTGGCGCTTATGACAACGTCGCTGCCGCGCGGCGTGAAGCTTTGGGCGAAAACCGGGCTTGCCTTCGCCGCCCTCTACTATTTCCACGTGGCGAGAGGGCGCGTCACCGCCGAGGTCGGCCTTATCGGGCGGGGAGACCGAAAGCCGGGACAGTAGGGGTGAGAGACGGCGACTGTTCGTCAATGGGCGCCGCCGCTTGCCGTGACCGCCGCCTCGGGAAGCTTATCGGCGGCAACGTTGCCGTTCCGGTCCACGATGGGTGCCGGCTTGTCGTAAGCGATAGCCTGGCCGCTCGAGGCGCGTTCCACATCCAGCTTACTCAGATATTCGAGCTGCTCGACCAGCACCTCGGTAATCACATCTCCGCCAAGTTTCCCATTGAGACCGTCCTTCACCTTGAGCTTGAAGTCCGGCAGGTCAAAGGAGCCGGTGTCGGCGACATCGATGAACTTCGATCCGACGAGCAGATCGTAAAGCTCGTCGGTGACGAGTTGACGGAGCGGCGCGTGCAGCTTCGCTATCCCTTCCCTTTTGGCGGAGAAGGACAGTTTCGCAAGGAAATAGCCCTGGACAGCGCCGTCCTTGATCACCGGGACGGTGATGATTTCTCCCGGCACATATTCCTCCGAGGCCCGGCGCTCGGCCTCGGCATCGGAGAGCACGGGTGCCGATGCGTATTGCATCGAAAAATAGACCGATCCAAGCGTGACGGCGCAGACCCAGAGCCCGGTGAAAAGGAGCTTGAGCATCAGAAGTCGCTGTAACGGAATTGCGCTTCGGTGTAGATGCCGTCCGCATCGGCATCCTGAGCGGCGCTTTTGAGAAGATCGACGACGGACCGTACGGCTTCCAGATGGGCTTCGACCTTTTGCGCGTTGAGCTGCAGCTTCTGCCTCAGGTGGCGCGTCTGCGAAGCGAAGGCCGGCGAGATTTCGCCGGGCGCACCGTCGCGGTGAAGCATCGTCAACTCATAAAGGCAGCGGCTTTTATGGGCATTCGACGTCTTCATGTCGAAGTTCGGATCGACGCCGATGCGGCTGTTCTCGTTGTCGATGATCATCTCCAGGCGACCGAGGACATTTTGAATGCGCAGGTCATTGGATGCCATAGCTTCCATAATTCAGCTCCCAAGTGATATCGGTGGGTGGGCGCATAGGACCACCTCCAGCCGTTTGGGCGTCGCGCTCAAGTCCGTGCGAGGCGCCTTGCATTGTCGATTTGATGCCGATGCCCAGAACCGCGTGGGGGTTTTGGGCGACACGCATCAGGCTTTCTTCTCTTTGTCGTCGGTCGTCAGATAGCCCGAGAGCGCCTTGCGCTCGTATTCCTGAACCATACCGGCGGCGAGGTTCAGGCTGTTGCCGTCGAGTTCTGCATTCACACGTTCGACGGTATTGTTGCCGGCCAGTCCTTCTGCGATGCCGATCCCGCCGCCTTTGGAGAGAACGTCGCCAATCTGCTCGGCCATCATGCTCTTCCAGACGTCACCGGAGGTACCCTCGCCGAAGACATTCTCGCTGTCATTCGGCAGCATGGACTTGACGAAATTCTGCAACACCATCGCCTCGAACTTGCGATAGGTCTCCGGAACCTTCTTCGCTTCGACGCGGTTGGCGATGTCGCCGAGGCCGCTCGACCCCTCGGAACCGTTCAGAACGGAAACGGCCGCGGCAAAGCCATTGCCGTTGTCCGCGAGGCTGGTCGCCTGGAAGGCGGCGCGATTGGCCTTCAGCCGCGCCTGCGCCTCCTGGACCTCCGCCGGATCGGCCGCGCGGACGACGTCCATCACTAGGTCGCTGGGCGGGGAAATTGCCATGTCAGATCCTCTCGAAAACGGCTGCCGCAAGCATTGGTCGGCAACCCGATCCGTATATCGAACCGCCGCCCGCTTTCGGTGGGTCGTCCGGTATGCCCCACTATCGCCGGTCAACCTTACCGGAAACTGGTGCATGACCGGCGACGTGCTGGTCGATCAGGTCGAGGATCTGATTGTCCGCCGCCTCACGCTCCTCCGCGAGACGCGCATCCTTCATGCTTTCTTCGAGCCGATCACCCTTCGCGCGCTCCTTGAGCATGCGCGCCTCGTGCACCTGCTGGATGCCGAGCAGCATCTGGTCCTTCTGGACCAGCCGCCCCAGGTGCGAGGCGTAATGGCCGGAGAACATGCGGTGCATGGGATGGCCCGACCCCATGGCGTCGACGACCACGTCGATCGTCCCGGCCAGTTCCTCGCGCTGGAGAGCGGTCTCGGCAAGCTCACTTTCGGCCATGCGTTCCAAATGCCGCTGGACCGCGACGAGGCGTTTCAACTTTTCCGATCGTGCCTTCATGGACAAACTTCGATCTTCATGTGGAAGCGGGATACGCGACGCAGCGGACTCAATTGATTCAACCGCCCTGCATCACCGGCGCAAAACCGTCTGCGAAAAGACGCAGCATGGCAGCGATGCCGAGGTAAAGCAGGAACAGACCGCCCATTATGAGGTAGGGCTGGGAGATGAAGTAGATCGGGATCTGCGGCGCCAGCTTGTTGACCATGCCGATGGCGACGTTGAAAAGCAGGCCGTAAACCACGAAGGGGCTCGCAAGGCGCAGCATGATAAGGAAGGTCTGCTCCAGCGAATTGGCAAGCGTGATCAGCATGCCCTGCGGATCGAAACCGGTGCCGATCGGCATTGCGCTATAGGACTGCGCGATCGCCTCGAAGATCACGTGGTGGAAATCCAGCATGAAGAGAAGCATGAGACCCGCAAAGCTGATCATGCTGGTCAGCTGGTTCTCCGCCGTGTCCTCCAGGACGTCGCTCGACGGCGGCGGGCTGAAGCCGATCAGCATCGTCAGCGCGGTTCCCGCAAATTGCAGGCCGAGAACGTAGTAGCGCGCAACGAGCCCGATGATGGCGCCGACGACGGTCTCGCTTGCGATGAGATAGAGATAAGTGTGCCCCTTCCCCGTCACCTCCGGGTAGATATCCGTCCACATGATCGGCAGAATCGCCATCGACAGCGCAACGGCGGTGAACAACCTGACCTGAAGGGGAACGCGCGCGGTCGAAAATCCCGGCATGATCATGACGCAGCCGCCGATCCGACAGAAGGCGGCGAACAGCGCCAGAACCGTGCCCTCGGGATCGGTTATCATGAAATCGAGCCGATGATCTTTATCTCGAGCCCTTTGGCCAACTCGACATGGGAGAGGACCGGCAGTGTGGCGAAGAGGCGTTCGATGATCATGCGCACATAAGAACGGGATTCGGGCGAACTTACCAGTACGAAGGGCATGCCGCGGTCGAGATGTTCACGGATAACCTTCGTCGCCTGTTCGCTGAACTCCTCGAGATGCCGCGGATCGATGTCGAACTCGACGATCTCGCCCTTGGCATCGCGTTTCAGCGCCTGATGGAACACCATGTCCCATTTGTTGCCGAGTCTCAGCACGCGCAGCACGCCGTTGTCGGCGAGATCGCCGCAGAGCTGCTGCGACATACGCACGCGCACGTGCTCGACGATCTGCTCGGTCTTGCGGACATGCGGGGCCAGTTCCGCAACGGCTTCGAGGATGAGGTGAAGATTTCGGATGGACACCCGCTCCGCAAGCAGCAGTTTCAAGACAGCCTGGAGGCCGGAATAGGACATGTGCGAAGTGCAGATCTCGTCCGCAAGCTTGCGGTACTCCGGATCGAGCCGCTCGATCAGCACCTTGACGTCCTTGTAGGATAGCAGTTGCGGCAGGTTGTTGCGGATCACCTCGCTCAAATGCGTGAGCACGACGGAAACATTGTCGATTGGATGGAAGCCCTCGCGCTTCAGGTCCTCCGTAAAGGTCTCGAGGATAGAGAGGGCCGGCATCCCGAAGGCGGGTTCGCGGATCTCGTCCCCGGGCACGCTCGGCCGGCGGCCGCCGCCGGTCACCACTAGCACTTCGCCGACGCGCACCGTGTTCGACGCGATGGTCGTGCCGTGAATGCGGATGTGATAGGCCTTGTCCGGAATGGTGATGTCGTCGGAAACCTTGATCTCCGGAACGACGAGTCCGTACTGAAGGGCGAATTTGCGGCGCATCTTGCCGACACGGAAGGCAAGCTCCTGGTGCGCGCCAAGCAGCCGCGTCGAGACCTGCTTGCCGAGCAGCAGCTCGACTTCCGCCGTTTTCAGCACCGACTTTACGGATTCCTTGTCGCTCTCCTTGCTCTCCTGCGCCTTAGCGGCTTCCTGTGCGCGCTTTTCGGCATTGAGCGCCTCGATCTGCCGGGGGATGACCCAGCCGAGGAAGGCCATGCCGCCGCCGAGTGCGGCAAAGGGCAGGAACGGCAGGCCCGGCATGACCGACAGCAGAATGACGAGGCCTGCCGCGACCATCAGTGCGCGCGGATAGCCGCTGAGCTGACCGACGACCGCCTGGTCAGTCGAACCGGCCGTACCGCCCCGCGAGACGAGTAGGCCCGCTGCGAGCGAGACGATGAGCGCCGGAATCTGAGAGACGAGGCCGTCGCCGACGGAAAGCTTGACGAAAACATCGGCCGCCTGGCCGATCGGCATGTCATGGCGAAGATAGCCGATGACGATGCCGCCGAAGATGTTGATCGCCGTGATGATCAGCCCGGCAATCGCATCGCCGCGCACGAATTTCGACGCACCGTCCATCGCACCGTAGAAGGAGCTTTCCTCTTCCAGCTCGCGCCGGCGGCGTTGCGCTTCCTTTTCGTCGATGATGCCGGCGGAAAGATCGGCGTCGATCGACATCTGCTTGCCGGGGATTGCATCGAGCGTGAAGCGCGCACCCACTTCCGCGATACGCGTGGCACCCTTGGTGATGACGATGAAATTAACCGTGACCAGGATGAGGAAGACGATCAGGCCGATCACGAAATCGCCGGACATCACCAGGCTGGCAAAACCGGAAATAACGCCGCCGGCGGCACCATGGCCTTCATGCCCGTGCGAAAGAATGACGCGCGTCGTCGCAATGTTCAGCGACAGGCGCGTCATGGTCGAAATCAGAAGGATGGTCGGAAAGGAGGAGAATTCGAGCGGCCGCTGGATCCAGAGCGCAACCATCAGGATCAGCACCGAGAAGGCGATGGAAAAGGCAAGGCCGAGATCGATCAGAAACGGCGGGATGGGCAGGAACAGGATCGACAGGATCATGACGATCCCGAGCGCAAAGCCGATCTCCCGGCTCTTGGGTGCGAGTTTCGGGATGGTCAGCGCTGCCTGTTGTGCCATGTCTCTTCCGTCTCTTCATGAGAGGCGGGCAGCAGTCACACAAGCTGCCCAAACTATGACGGAAGACCTAAAGGCCCAAGCTTGCGCGAGGGTGGTAGCGAGGAAAAGTTGCCGGTCAAATCAGAACCCGGACTGGATCCGGGAAAATATGAGGTCGGTGAATATGGAGATCTGCGCGCCGACAAAGGGCGCCGAGAGCGCCGCCGTCGCCATCACTGCCAGAATTTTCGGCACGAAGGTCAGCGTCATTTCCTGAACCTGGGTCAGGGCCTGTATGAAGGCGATGACGACGCCGACTACCATGGCAGCCAGGACAGCCGGGCCCGAGGCGACGATCACGGTCCAGATCGCGGTCTGCACGATATCGAGGGCGTCTGCTTCGTTCATCGGGGGTCGTCCTGGTCAGGAGCCGCTTTGAGGCTAGATCGGCTTTGCGCGTCCGGTAAGGCGCGCGGCGCCGTAGAGTGCTGATTCGAAAAAGATCACAGCACCGTCTGCCCGCGTCAAGCGGCGCGCTCCTGTACCCACAGGGGCGACGCCGTACCGTTTCAGTCCGACGATGTGGTCGAAACCCTGATGCCGGTCTCGATGGCGATTTGCGCGCCGGTCGTCGTGATCGCGGTGACGCCATCCGAGGTCACTTCGACCTGAGCGACGACGCCGCTTGTCTGACCGTCGCTGCTGGTAAGCGTCTTGCCTATATAGGTCGAAGCCTGCGTCAAGGCCTCGCTCGCCAGCAGGCTCTCGAGGTTTTTGTTTGTCTTGATGGTCTGCTCGACCTGGGAGAAGGTCGCGAGCTGAGCAATCTGCTCGCTCGCATCCATGGGATCCGTCGGATCCTGGTTCTTCATCTGGGCGACCAGAAGTTTCAGAAAGCTCTCGTAGTTCAGGCTTGCGTCGGCCGCATCCGCGCTGCTCGTCGAATTGGAGCCCGCCGTGCCTGTTGTCGAAGTGCTAGACGTGACGGCGCTTACCGCCATGGGGCAATCTCCTTGCGGATCTTTTCGACGATCTGGGGCGTCATTTCCTGCTGGTTGAGGATACGGTCCTCGATCGGATAGAGAGCGCGGATCGCCTTCAGCGCTTCGAAGGCGCGGCCCTGCGTGACGAGGCCGTCGATGCGCTTCAGTTCCGCCAGCACTTCCTCGTTCTTGAAGCAAGCCAGAAGCATCACGATCGACTTGCGGAACATGGCGGTCGACTGTTCTGCGCCTTCCGGATTGATCAGGATCATCTGGGCGATGAAATAAAGCTGCCTCAGCGGCGTCGTCGCATCTTCCGGCTGCAGGACATGGTTTTCCAGGAGGAAGGTGACGTCGTTCAGAAATTCGATCGCAACCTTGCGATCAACGCGAAGCACCGCGCCGTTTACAAAGATTCGTTCGCCCGACTTCAGCGAGATACGCAGTGTGCTTTTCATTTCAGTCCATCCCTGATGATGGTGGTGATGTCAATAATGCCTTGGAAATTGGAGGATTCGCGCCGGCGGATCTTCTCCATTTCGTTCAGAATCCAGATCCCGATGGAAATCAGGTTGGCGCGCAATTCTGCGTCCAGCTGGTTGTCCGGGGTGCGCAGGTCTTCGATGAAACGTATCCAGAGGCGCCGTGTGAAATAGATCGCCTCGATTGCCTCCCTCGAATATCCCTTCTGCTGCTTTGCCGCTTCCAAAAGCGCGATCGAGCGGTTCAGGACCTGTTTCTCTCGATCCTTGGAAACGGCTACGCCTTCCTCCATGATCTCGGCGTATGCAAACTGATACATTCAGACATCCTTCATGCTTGTCCTTATCCTCTAGTCATCAGAGGAAGTTTATCAAATTCAACTGCTGGATCCGCGCCGTCAGCGTGTAGGATGTCTCCATCTGCGTTAGCAAAGTGTTCATCCGGGTCGATGCCGCGTAGGTATCGATACCCTCGAGGTCGGTGATGTGCGTGTTGATCAAGTTGATCTGGACTTCGAGCGAGGTGTTGGCCTTTTCAACACGCGCTTCGGAGATGCCGAGCGTGCTGCGCTCGGCGGTGATGGCGGTGATCGCCTCCGCTACGTAGCCAATTGCCGCTTCGCCGAGATAGGTGCGCACTTCGGAGCCGATATCTGCGTCCATGAGTTCCGCGGCGATGACGCTGGCAAGGGCGAACTTCCGGAAGCCGTCCGTCGTCGCGTTGGTCGAACTTTGGATCACCTCACCCGCACTGATGCGGCTCGTCATGTTCTGGCTCGAGGCTTGAGACCAGTCGGCAGCCCATTGGGTGTCGTCGTCATGGAGCGGGGCCAGCGTGTTGGTTATGAAATCTTCCATCTGCGCCTGGGTGAAGTCGCTCATGGAAGCGATGCCGTTCGCCGTCATGTAGGCTGCGAGTTCGGTGTCGAAGGTCGCCTTCGCGGCCGAGCCGGTGGCATTATAGTCCTCGAAAGGCATCACGTCCGTATTGATGCCCGCAAAGAGAAATTCGCCATTGAAGGAAGTGTTCGCGGCCGCCGTGAACATCGACATGGCGCTCACGATCTCAGTGTTTTGAACCGATAGCTGGTCCACCGAGTCGTTGCCCTTGAACGTGACGAGCGTGTTTCGCACCTGCTCTGCGGCTTCGGCCATCAGCGAGAGCGATTGCTGCGAAGCAGCGAGCCTCTGGGTGACGATCGCGTTCGTGTCAGTCAGGGTTTCGAGCCGCGTCAGTTCCCGCTGCAGGCTGACGGAGCGTTCGGTGGAGGAGCCGAGTGCTACGCCCACATCGGCAAGCCGACCCGTCGAGACCTCCGTCTCGAGCTTCAGCAGTTCCGCCTGGCCCTGCTGAATGGTCAGGCGCATGGCATTCTGCACGGCCAGGTTAGAAACGAAGGATGTCTTCATGATTACCTCACGGCTTCCAGAAGGGCCGCCATCATGGCGTCCACGGTACTGATCAACTTGGCCGATGCCTTGTAGGATTGCTCCAGATCGAGGAGCAGCGACATTTCCTCGTCGATGCTGACGCCGGTCACCTTGCCGAGCGCCTCTTCGGTGCGGGCCAGAAGCGCCGTCTTGTTTTCGTCGGCGGTGGAGGCGGCGCTGCGAATCTGCTCGAACCAGCCGATCGACGCGGCGGCGAACTCCATGATCGAGCTCGTGCCGTCGAGTCCCGTCGCCGCATCGAACGCCATGTCGGTGTCCATCGCAGCGATGTAGCCGTCGAGCAGTTCCGTATAGCCCGACGCACCGTCCACGTTGGAGATTACGGCGTTGAAGCCGCCGTCGCGCAGCAGAAACGGATCCGATTTCGCAAGCGGGTTGACCGACAGGGAGCTTGCGATGCCGGCTTCGATTGTGCCGGCGACGGGGACGGTTCCGCTCGCCCAGGTGAACAGGCCGGGCAGACCGCCTTCCTGGAAGAGTTCGACCAGCCCGCGCGCAAGCTCATCGAGCTGGGACTGGAAAGTCGGCGCGATGTCGTCGCGCATCTGCAGGAGGCCCGCCAGCTTGCCCTGCGCCGTCGTGTCGGCCCCCGAGCCGGCCGCGATCGGCACGCCGTCGACGAAGATGGCATTGCCGGCGGTGTTGGCATCATAGGCCGAGGTCGGCGTGAAGCTGACTTGGCGCGCCAGGGTCTCAAAGAGAACGGTGCCGCCAGTGGTATAGATGACGGTGTCGTTGTTGGCTCTGGTGACCGTCGAGATACCGACCAGCTCCGATATCTGCTTCAAAAGCTTGTCGCGTTCGTCGAGGACGGCGGTCGTGTCCGTTTCCGCCGCCGTCGCCGCCTTGACCGCATTGTTCGCCGTCTCGAATTGCGCCAGCAGCGCGTTCAGATTGGCGACCTCCTCGGCGATATCCTTGTCGGTGTCGAGACGCAGCGCCTGGACGGCCGCAGCCGTGTTGCTGATCGAGTTGGCAAGGTCGGTCGCGTCTGCCACCACGGTTGCCGCAAGGGTCGAGTTACCCGGCGTCGAGGCGAAAGTCTGAAGACTGTTGCGGAAGGCGGAGAGATAGGTCGAGGGCGCCGTCTCGTAGTCGTTGCCGCCGAGCGCAGATTTCAGGATTCCCAGGTCGGCAAGCAGGCTGCTCTGTGCGGAGGATTGCGAAATAGTGGCGAGGTTCTGCTTGAAGAGCGCCTCGTTCTGCGCCCGGTAGATCGAGACGATCTGAGCGCCGTTCGCGGTGGTTCCCAGCATGGCCATGCGGCGCGAGTAATCCGCGTTGCCCGCATTGGCGACGTTCTTCGACACCGTAGCCGTCTGTTGCGCCGTGGTGCTGAATGCTGACTGTGCAATCGCGATTGCGGAGGACAACGACATGCTGGGACCGTTTTCTTGGAATTACCGCTTCAGATTGACGAGGACTTCCAGCAACTCCGAGCCGGTCTGGAAGACCTTGGAATTTGCCGTGTAGTTGCGCTGCGACTCGATCATCGAGGTCAGCTCGTCGGCTACGTCGACGTTGGAGCTCTCCAGCGCACCGGAAAGAATGGTGCCGAAGCTGCCGGAACCGGCAAATCCCGTGACGATCACGCCCGAATCCACGCCCTGAGAGTAAACGTTGCCGGATTCCGGCACCAGCTTGTCGGGGCTCTGGACATTGGCAAGGGCGATGCGGTAGCGCGGCTCGAGTTCACCATTGGCATACTTGATATAGACGATGCCGTCCGTATCGATCTGATAGCCGGAAATCTCGCTCGGCGCGTTACCGTCGATCTTGCCGCCGTCCGGCGTGAACGAGGTTCCGAGCTGAGTGGTCGAGGAGAAATCGAGCGTAATGTCATTGAGTTCGGCGCCGGTCCCGGCGATCGTGCCGAGTGCGGAGCCGAGAATGCTCATCGTCGCCGGCGACGTGGTCAGCACGCCGCTTGTATCGAAGTCCAAGGTTTGGGTGCCAAGTGAAGTGCTCGATGCGCGATCGATGATCTCAAGCTCCCACTGGTTGTCGGCAAGCTTTTCGTAGTTGAAATCCAGGATGCGCGTGTTGCCCTGGCTGTCGTAAACGATGAGCGAGGTCGTGAACACGTCGCCATTCGCGGCGCCCGAGGGCAGGTTCGCGCCCATCGAACCCGCGGTCGAACCGGTCGCCGTCAGGCCTTCCGAGGCCAGATTGACCTTGGTCAGGCCGTCGAAGCCGTTGACGACGACGGTCGGGTCGACTCCGGCCTCGTATTCATAGCCCATCAGCGTGAAGCCGGCGGCATTGACGAGATTGCCCTGGTCGTCCTGGACGAAAGCCCCGGCGCGCGTCAGGTATTCCTGGCCGTTGGCGCCCTCGACGATGAAGAAGCCGCCGCCGTTGATCGCGAGGTCGCTGGCCGAGGTTGTGTAAGTGGTCGCCCCCTGGTCGGCAATGCTGTAGCGAACCTGGGTCTGGACGCCGCCGGAATTGTAGGAGCCGCTGCTCGACGGCAGGATCATCGAGGAAAATTCAGTCGATGCGCGCTTGTAGCCGACCGTGCTGGAGTTTGCGATGTTCTCAGCCACCGTGCTGAGGCGGTTGGCCTGGGCGTTCATGCCTGAGACGCCCGTTCTCATGCTACCAAAGAGACTCATTTCGATCCTCGTTTCCTGCTTCTTCCGGAGACTAGAAGGCCGGCCTTGCGTGAACCTGTCTTGGTGGGAATTTTGCCGATTCGGCCTCAGTTCCAGTCGATGCAGTAGCCAAGGAAGCGCTTGGAATCGATCGGGTCGAATCCGAGCTTCTTGCGCAACTTCTTGCGCAGCTTGCTGATATGGCTCTCGACGACGTTTTCTTCGACATCCTCGTCGAAGATGCCGTAGATGGCGTTGAAGATCTGCGATTTGGAGACACGGCGGCCGCGGTTGGCGACGAGGTATTCCAGAATGCGCCGCTCGCGCCGCGGCAGGGCGAAGACATCGCCGTTGATTTCCGGGTCGCGTCCGTCGGCAAAGACGCGGATCGGCCCGATATCGGTGTAGTTGGCGATTGCCTTCAGGCGACGGCGGATCGCCGCGACGCGTGCGAGGATCTCCCTCGGATGAACCGGCTTGCGCACGACATCGTCGACCCCGCAGTCGAACAGCGCCAGCGTGGTCTCGAGAGACGGCGTGTCGCTCATGGCGATAACGGGAGCCTCGGAGCGATCGCGAATGGCACGCGGCAAGGTCAGCGCGCTTTCGCCCTGGCCGATCAGGAAGGCCTCGACCGCGTCGATGTCGGAATCGGCGGCCGTGCTCACCCATTCGCCGAATTCTTTCGGATCGAAGCCGGTCGAGGGAATGCCCTCGCGACCGAACAGGGACGTATAGCCGTCCTTCACAAGCTCTCTTTCATCAACCACCACGATCATTCGTCCGCCTCCGAATCAGTATGGGTGTGTCACTGATTGAGAGGTACGAATCGTGGGATTCGCGAACAACTAGATAAAATTAATGGGGTATTTTAATAATTGATTAAGGATCGCGTGCCGATTTGATCTATATCTAGTAGGCATTCGTTAACATTGGCACTACCGACGTGTGGAAAAGTTAACGCCTCGCGACAAAAGGCCTTGCGATCACAATCTCTCCGCATTGTGGCCACAATGAGGAACGGATGCTAGAAATACAACCTTTGATGGCTATTTGCAGAAATGCGCCGCGTTCGGCGTCCACTTGCCGTAGCCGGTCGCGACGAGATTGGCGATGACCCGGCAGACATATTTCTTCTGCGCCGGATCGTTGTTCGGCCCGGCGTGGTAGCGCGCCACGGCCATCGTCCAGCTCTCGTGCCGGGCCCGCAGGTTGGACAGGAAGCGGGCGGCGTATTCGACATTCCGGCGCGGATCGAGCATTTCTTCCGGCGATCGGAATTGTTCTCCGTGAAAGTGATAATTGATCTGCATGCAACCGAGATCGATGAGCTTGGCGCCCCGCGCGCGTGCCGCGTCGAAGCGTGCCAGGACGTCCCGGGCGCTGCTTCCGAAATAGGCCTTGCCCTCGACGTTCATCGCATAGGGCTGAAGGGATCCTTTCCGGCCGGTCTCCGTCAGGCCGACCGAATAGAGGATGCCGGTGGGAATGCCATATTTCGCAGCGGCAGCGACGATTTCACCTTCGCAGGCGCCCCCGCTTGCAAAGGCGCTACATGTAGACGTAACCAGCGCGAGCGCGCTCAGCGCCAGTCGACGCATCATCCGTTCCGTCATTGCCCGTCCGCCTCTCTGCCGCGGCGGACTGGCTGCCGTCCTGCCGCTGACGTCCTTCGCCATTGCCCTCACCGGCCCGCTCCCGTCCGGACTGGCCGAGACCCGCTTGAGCCTGCGAGCCATTGCCGCTCGACGCGTCGCCGCCGGCACTGAGGGTGATGCTCACCTGGTCGACCGCGAAGCCTTGGGCGCGCAGTGCTTTCACCATCTCGCCCTGGTCGTCGCGCAATTGCCGGTAGGCGTCACCCGTCTCCACCTTCAACTCGACATGGAGTTCGTCGTCCTTGAGGCGCAGCGTCGCCGTGACCGTGCCGAGATCGATCGGGTGCATCTGGATCTTCAGCGTGTTCAGCATCTTGCCGGCCTGGCCCAGCGCTTCCGGCTGCGTCAGCGCGAGGCTCGACTGGAGCGCCTGCGCCCATTCGCCGTCACCGGCAATCGCGCTCGCGACCGACGCCGAATTCGTGTTCATTGCCACGCCGAGATAGCGGCGGGCTTCCAGCACGGTAATCGCTTCGGCCCTGGGCGCGGCGGATGATCCGCCGTTCTCGACGGCAACACGCTCGCCATCCGCCGAGATGTTCATGGATACCGCCTGGCCCTTCCCATCGGCGCGGGCGAAGCGGAAGAGCCGGTCGGTGGCGGCGTTATCGGATCCGTTCGCCGTCGGCAGATCGTCAGTCGGCCCGAGATCGGCGGCGTCGATCTTCGCCGCAAGCCCAGCTGCGGTCCTGTCACCCGACATGCGGGTCGCCTGGCCTTCCGCCGCGAGGCTCGCCGCCGGCTGTACCGGTCCGCCAAGCAGGGTCAGGAGATCATTGACAGTGGCGGCTGGGGGCTCGGCAGAAGCGGTGCTGGCGTCCGGCGCTTCGCCGCCGACGGCACCGCCCGTATCGACGCTGACCGCCGGCCCGTGCCCCTTCCCTCCCTTTGCATCCGCGATCCGCATAGGCGGTTCGTCCTCTAGGGTCTCGCCGCGTTCCGGCATCCTTCCACCGGCCAATTGCTGCAGGCGCGTCAGCGCTTTCTGATGTGCGTTGGCCACCCCCGGTTGCCCATCCTGAGAAGGCGCCTCATTCGCCGCGGCCTCGAGACCGTCGCTTGGCTCAACGGCGTCGCTTGCGGCCAGCATGCCCTTGCCGCCACGACCGAGCGCGGCATCCGCCGCCAGTTGCAAATCCGTTGCTGCGTTGCCGGCATCCTTAGCCGCATCCGGCGCCGCCTTTTGCCCCGGCCCCTTTTTCCGGCCGGCATCGGCGACCGCCGTCTCGAAGGCGCCGGCTTCGCCCGGGTGCTGATCCCGTCCGCCCTGCCGCGAACCGGACTTGCCGGAGACGGCGGCGGGAACGCCCAAGGCCTCGTTGACAGGGTTCATGGTCCTTCCTCCTCCAGGAGCGCATCAATCTCCTTGATCTTAGAGTGTCCATCGGCAAGGAAGCCGGCGAAGGCCGGATCGGCCGGTGCGGCGGCTTCCACGCTCGCGGCCGCTCCGTCGGGCACGTCCGCCACGGCAGGCACGGCGAAGGGGCTCATGCTGCTTCCCGTCTCCTCCGGCTCCGGCTTGCTTTCGTTGCGAAGGCGCTCTTCAGCTGTAGTCAGGGATGCTTGCGCAGGACTTACATCCTGTGGCGGTCGAACAACCGCATCAGCAATCGCCTTTGCTGCCTGCCGCAAAGCGCGGTCGCGCTGCGAGAGCCTTTCCTCCGAAATGGCGGTGATCGTCTGCGCCGCAGCGAAGACATCGTCCGAGGGAACGGCGGCGAGTCCCTGATAGAAGCTTGCCAGCAGCTGCGATTGCGAACCGCTGATCCCGGCCAGTTCCTCGGCGCGTCGGGACGCGAGCAGCGCCAGCGGCTGATGGCCGGCGATCGCCGCCCGCCGCGCAATGCGCAGGTAGACCTCGCGCTGGCGCGGCGGATCCATGAAGCCAAGGATCTCGGCGACCCGCTGCTCGGCCGCCTCGCCGAAGTTGGCGACCGCCAGCTCGACGAAGTCATCGGCGAACTGGCTGGCATAGGGGGATGTCAAATAGCGCCGCGCGTAGTTCAGCGCGTAGCGGAACCCTTTCTCGGGTTCACCGACCTCTGCCGCCAGTGCCACGGAACGGCGAAGTGCCGCCTCCTCGATGATGGATCCGGGCGCCGTCAGGCGCGCCCAGTCATAGTATTTCATCGCGGCGACGGGATCCTGCTGCGACGTGGCGTTGCCGAGAATCAGGAAGAGATAGGGGCCGATGCGGGAATTGCGGTATTCGGGCGCAGCCTTGGAGAGGTGCTCGACAATCAGCGGTCCCTTGCCGCGCAGATATTGTCGCAAGGCATCGGTGACGCGGGTGTCGAAGTTCCCCTCGACATCGCGATCCGTCAAGAGGTCCAGCGTTTCCGGATTGCCGCCGCTCATGACATAGACGAGCGCCGCATCGACATTGCGTGGGTCACGGAAGAGCGCCTGATCGGCCGCGCGCAGGCGCCGGTCGATTTCACCCAGGATGAAGCGCTGCATTTCGCTCGCGGAATGGTCGCCGAGCACGACGGAATCCTGGATATATTGCAGCGACCGTATCATCTTGAACGGCGCAAGCTCTTGCCCCTCGTTCGCCCGTACGGCACCGAACGCAATCGGAACCGCGAGAACCGATGTCACCAGAATGGTGCGCAGCCGCTTCAGCATCGCGCTCAACCCTGCCCCGACTGCAACAGGATTTCGATGCGACGGTTGGCCGGCGCGTAAGGATCTTCCGGCACCTGCAGGCGTCGGTCGGCAAAGCCGCTGATCTGACTGACGCGCTCTTCCCTGAGGCCGCCGCGCACCAGCATGTAATAGGCGCTTTGCGCGCGCGCCGCAGACAGCCGCCAGTTGTCATAGGTCCCGTCCTTGTAGGGACGGCCGTCCGTATGGCCGCGGATGGCGACGGCTCCCGGGCGCGTGGCGAGCAGGCTGCCGATCTTCTCCATGGTGAGCACGAGTTCCTTGTGCGGCACTGCGGAGCCGACGGAGAACATCGGCGCATCCGACTGCTCGCTGATCGTCACCAGCAGACCGCCCTCGGTGGGCGTGACGACGAGCCCCTCGAGAAGCCGCCCGGCCTCGCCGCCGACAGCCTTCTGGATTTCCGCCTTCAGAGCGTCCGCTTGCTTCTGCTTCTCCCGCTCTTTCTGCTTCTCCTGTTCCCTTGCCTCCTCCCTGGAAGCTTCCCCGTCTTCGGCGGGCATCTGTTGGAGCTCGGCCGTCTCGACAGGCGTCTTGCCATCGGCAGGTTCCGACTCATCTTTCTGCCCCTGCGCGGCTTCCTGTTCCTCCGCGACGTCGCTCTTTTCCGTGTTGCCGGCGCGCTTGACTTCGACCTGCTTGGTCCAGAAGTCCGGATCGAACGGATCGCGATAGGCCTCGCCGCCATCGGCGCCGGTGGCCGGGCCCGATTGGGCGGCACCGCCGTCGCCCGTGACGCTGATATTCGCCTGCTGACCAACCTCCTGGGCGATCTCGGAAAGCACGGAATAGGGGTTCTCGAAGAAATCGGCGTCGGAGTACTTGGTTTCTTCGCCGGAGGTTGCCGTCAGCTGATCGCCGGTCTTGGCCGAACCACCGGATTTTGCCTGGTCGCCTTCGGCCTTCGACCGCTGCTGTCGCTCTTCGCCCTCGGCGTCCTTTGCGGGATCCTTCAGCCCTTTCTCTGAGGGCTTCTCCTGCGTCAACTGCACCGGATTGAAGTAGGCGGCGATCGCCGCCTTCGTTTCCTCGTTGGCGGCATTGATCAGCCACATGACGAGGAAGAAGGCCATCATTGCCGTCATGAAGTCGGCATAGGCAATCTTCCAGGCGCCGCCGTGATGATCGCCATGGCCGCCGCCGGAACGCTTGACGATGATGATCTCGTTCTTGCCGTTGTGATGGCTTTCATTACTCATGCCAGAACCTTCCGGACGGTATCGGACCAGGCGGCCATCCTGGTGACCAGGATGGCATCGCCGAATTCGACCGTGACATCCACATCGGCCGACTCCACGTGGCGGAACACCATCGTGTCATCGGGCAGATGACCTTTCAGCGCCTCGAAAAGGGCAAGCGGCCCCTTGACGCTTATCGCAATATCCTCGCCGGCGGCGGTTCCCTGCCGGATGATGTCCGCGAGATTCTCTATGGCGCGGCTGAGCAGGGCTTTTTCCATGACGGGCGCGAGCACGCGCGCCGTCTGGTCCCCGAGTGCGAGCGCCAGCCGCTCCGTCATTTCCGCGAATTGAACGGCCACTTTCCGGGCGGCGTCCTCTTCAAGACGCCGGGTCAGGGCCTGCATCTCTTCCGCATGGCGGGCCTTCAGTTCGGCGATTTCCCGCTGGTGCTCGGCAGCAAGTTCGCCCGTGGCTTCGGCGCGGCCCTCTTCGAAAGCCGCACGGCGCTCGGCGTCGATGTCGATCTCGGGCATTGCGGGCCTCGCAGCGGTCTCGCCGTCGGGAAAGCCCGCATCGAGATCCGGGAAATATTTCGGCGGCATCCGCGTGAGCTCGATCTTCGGCGCGCTGAAATCCTTGAGGTAGCGCGAAAGCGACGCACTCATGGGCGCTCCCCTGCCCGCGCAAGAGCCGCCGCGCACCGCCGGTCCGGCAGAGGCAGCCTCATAGCCCCGAGACCCACGGCCCAGAAATCCAAAGAGCCTGACACGTTAGCACTGTCTCCTTCGGACCAGACCGCCCGAGACACGGCAGGATCCAACATTCTCGATTGGCGGCGGCACAAACCATCTTGGCCGGCATTCACCCGATGCGAAGAAAGGCTATCCGGTCAAACTTGTGCGAAAATGAAGGTGTTGGACCGCGCCAGGGCAATAGCGCGGTCCAACCGGCTTCCGCCGAGCCGATGACCGGCGGCGCGGCGGAAGGAAGGGGTTGAAATCAGTTTGGCGGATGCGGGCGGCGCTACCCCTCGGCCCTTCCGAGCGTCCACTGCCCCTCGCCCTAACCCTCTCCCCGCACGCGGGGAGAGGGTGCCGGCAGGCGGATGAGGGGCAGAGCGGATAGAAACTTGCCGCCATCATTCCGCTCTCCTGCCTCTCCGGAGCCCGCCCTTACTGCTGGAACAGGCGCAGAATGTTCTCGGAATTGGTGTTCGCGATCGAGAGCGACTGGATGCCGAGCTGCTGCTGGGTCTGCAGCGCCTTCAGCCTCGTCGATTCCTCGTTCATGTCCGCGTCCACGAGACGGCCGACACCCTTGTCGATCACGTCCATCAGGTTCGCGACGAAGCTCTCCTGCATTTCGATTCGCTTGGTGATGGCTCCGAGGGTCGCGGCGGAGTCGGTCAGTTGCTGGATGAGATTGTCAACGACGCGGAGCATGTCCGTCAGTTCCTCGTCGGTCGTCGAATCATCCATTGCGATTTCAGTGGCACCGGTGGGCACGGTTCCGACCGCGAGCAGGTAGTATTCGCGCGGGGTGCCAGTCGTATTCGGATCGAGCGCATCCGCGTCCATTGCCTTGGTGAGCATGCCGCGGCTTGCGTCTTCGACATCCACGAGAACGGATGTGGACGTGTCGTAGTCGAGCTTCGAAACCGTGACACTGCCGTCGGCGCTGCGATTGAACGAGGCCACAACGGATTTCGTGCCGATGGCCGGCGTCGCTTCGTTGTAGAGCCAGTTCTCGCCGGAAAAGGAGGCAGACTGGGCAGCCGAGAGCAGCTGGCTTTTCAGCTGGGCCATTTCCGAGTTGATCTTGTCCTTATCAACGCCCGGCTCCTGTGCCGCGACGAGCTTCGCCTTGATCTCGCTCATGACTTCCACGACGGTGTCGAGCGCGGCATAGAAGGTGTCCACCTTGGCGGCACCCAGGCCAAGCGCATCATGAACGGTGTCGAGGGCCGAATTGTCAGAGCGCATGGTGGTCGCAATAGACCAATAGCCGGCGTTGTCGGCCGCCGTTTCGACGCGGTAGCCGGAAGAAATCCGGGCCTGGGTCACTTCGAGGTTTCTGTTGATCGCGCGCAGGGTCTGCAATGCAGCCATGGCGGCTGGATTGGTCAAAATGCTGGTCATTGTGTGTTTGCCCTAAGGGGGAAGGAGCATCCGGTGAAGAGCCGGCAACGACGGTGGGCGTCATGCGCGCTGGCGCCTTATTGCCCTGGGCGGCCAGACCATCGTCCTTAACAAAGCGTTAACGGGAAATGGTTAACAAAGCGTTAACGCGGTTAAGGGACGATTGAGATCAGGAAGAATGGATTAAGCCGCGAAACGGGTTGCTGCATGCTCCTTGCGCGCAACGGAAGAAACCGCGCCTCTTGCGAAGCGCGGTTTCGATTTCGATGAGTGGGAGACTGTCCCGATACGATTAACGGAAGAGGGTGAGGATGTTTTCCGAAGAGGTGTTGGCGATCGACAGCGACTGGATGGCGAGCTGCTGCTGCGTCTGCAGGGCCTTCAGGCGAGTCGATTCCTCGTTCATGTCGGCATCGACGAGACGGCCAACGCCAGAGTCGATCGAGTCGGTCAGCTTGGAGACGAACTCTTCCTGGAGATCGATGCGCATGCCGATAGAACCAAGGTCGGCGGCAGCGCTGGTCATCGCCTCGAGTGCATCGTCAACCATCTGGATGAGTTGATCGAGCTGTCCACTGGTCGTGTTCGCGTCGATGGTAAGCGTGGCAACAGATGCGGTTGTAACCGTAGCGGGTGCAGCCGTCGTGTCGACTGCCCAAGACGTCGTACCGTCGTCATATGCAACTTCCTGCGTGGCGACGGTGGTCTGGTCGACAGCAGCGACCCAGACGTCATCAGCTACCTTTACATAGCTAAGAGCACCGCCGGTAGCGGAGTCACCGGTGAACACGCTGCCCGTGTCGGCGATGACGTCTTCGATCGTGTATGCGGTGACGGTATAGGCAGACGTGACGCCGCCGACATTAATGTTCAGCGTAATGCTGTCGTCTTCGATCGAGGTGAGATTGTCGAGAATGGCGGTGTCGCCGACCGTGTCAAAGAGTACCGTCGAAGTGCTGAGGGCGTAGTCGACTTTCTTGACCGAGACATTGCCCGAGTCGTCACGAACGAAAGAGGCGACGATGCTCTTCGTAACTGTGCCCGAGCTCAGATCGGTCTGCAGCCAGTTCTCGCCGGAGAAGGAGGCGGCCTCGGAGATGCTGACGAGTTGATCCTGAAGCTGCGTGATTTCTTCTTGAATCTTGTTTTTGTCGACGCCGTCTTCGGTAGCAGCAACGAGCTTCTTCTTGATTTCCTTGACGACTTCGATTGCCGAATCCATGCCGGCATACGCAGTGTCGACCTTGGCGGCACCGAGGCCGAGGGCGTCCTGGACGGCGGAGAGCGCCATGTTGTCGGAGCGCATGGTGGTCGCGATCGACCAGTAGGCGGCGTTGTCGGCGGCTTCACCTACGCGCAGGCCGGAGGAGACGTGAGCCTGCGTTTCTTCGAGGTTAGAGCCGATGGAACGCAGGGTCTGCAGCGCCGCCATGGCGGCGATATTTGTCAAAATGCTAGTCATAGGATGGTGCCCCTTGATGGCTGATTAAGGAAGGGACATTCCGGTCGCACCGGGAACGGCGATCAGCATCATGCCCGTCAAGCCTTTGTTTTAGAAGGCCAAACCCGCCGTTTCGATGGAGCCATCTAACCGCAATATGGTTAACGAATACTGAAGCAGATTCAGAAAAGCGAACGACCGCGCCCGTTGCCGAGCGCGGTCATTGCAATCCGGTCTGCGCAGGTCAGCCCACCCGCGCTCGCAACCATTAGCGGAACAGCGAGAGCACGTTCTGCGAGTCGGAGTTGGCGATCGACAGGGCCTGGATGGCGAGCTGCTGCTGCGTCTGCAGTGCCTTGAGGCGCGTCGATTCCTCGTTCATGTCGGCGTCGACGAGGCGGCCGATGCCGGATTCGATCGAGTCGCTCAGGTTGGAAACGAATTCGCTCTGCATTTCGATCCGCGAAGAGATCGAGCCGAGCGAAGCGGCTGCGCTGGTCATGGAAGTCAGGGCGTCGTCAACCATTTGGATGAGCTGGTCGAGCTGACCGCTGGTCGTATTCGAGTCGATGGAGAGCGTAGCGACGGATGCGGTTGTGACCGTACCCGGGGCAGCCCCCGTGTCGACTGCCCAAGACGTCGTACCATCATTGTATGCGACTTCCTGTGTAGCGACAGTGGTCTGGTCGACGGCGGCCACCCAGGTGTCGTCAGCCACCTTGACGTAGCTAAGCGCACCGCCCGTGGCAGAGTCGCCCGTGAAGACGCTACCCGTGTCGGCGATAACGTCTTCGGTCGTGTACGCAGTGACGGTATAGGCCGATGTGACGCCATCGACGTTGATGTTCAGCGTGATGCTGTCATCTTCGATCGAGGTGGCGGCATCGAGGATACCAGTGGCGCCAGCCGTATCAAAGAGAACGCTTGTCGTGCTCAGATCGTAGTTGACCTTCTTGACCGAAACGTTGCCGGAGTCATCGCGAACGAAGGAGGCGACAACGCTCTTCGTGACTGTACCCGAGCTCAGATCAGCCTGCAGCCAGTTCTCGCCCGAGAAGGATGCAGCATCAGCGATGCTGACGAGCTGGTCCTGAAGCTGGGTGATTTCTTCCTGAATCTTAGCCTTGTCGACGCCGTCTTCGGTGGCGGCCGTCAGCTTTGCCTTGATTTCCTTTACGACTTCGATCGCCGATTCCATGCCGGCATAGGCGGTATCAACCTTGGCGGCGCCGAGGCCGAGGGCGTCCTGGACGGCCGAGAGCGCCATGTTGTCGGAACGCATGGTCGTCGCGATCGACCAGTAGGCAGCGTTGTCCGAAGCGGAGCCGACGCGCAGGCCGGAGGAGACGTGAGCCTGCGTTTCTTCCATGCTGGAAGAGATCGAGCGCAGCGTCTGCAGCGCGGCCATTGCGGAGGTGTTGGTGAGAATGCTCGTCATTTTCGTTTGTCCCTTACGAAATACGGATTGGGGGGACATACCGGACTGAATTTCGTTTACCGGTCACGACGATCCGGCCTCATGCCACTCGGCTCCGCTCCACTGGTGAAGGACGCCAAACCCGTCGTGTGGGGACGAAATTCGCAGTCATTCATTGCCAAGAACTTAACCGGGGGGAAGGACTGGGAGTGGCGAAAGAACGTGGTTAACCGCGCGTAAAATCTTATCCTTAACGTAACCCTAGGAGGCCCATTCTCGAGTCATTCACGGCGCCATCGCGCCGTGGCTGGATTCCTGTGACGAGCACAGGAGGGCGGTTTGCCGACGAGGCTCCCTTCCCCCTCACACGAAGGAGCGCACCAAACTCCCGACGAGCAGGTTCCAGCCGTCGATCAGCACGAAGAAGAGGATCTTGAAGGGAAGCGAGATCGCCGTCGGCGGCAGCATCATCATGCCCATGGCCATGGTGATGGTCGCGACGATGAGGTCGATCACCAGGAAGGGGAGCATGATCAGGAAGCCGATCTCGAAGCCGCGGCGGATTTCCGAGATCATGAAGGCGGGGACCACGGCGCGGAGGTCCACCTGGTCGTCGACGACGACCGTCTGGCCTTTTTCCCGGGCAATGTCGATGAAGAGCTGCAGGTCCTTGTCGCGGGTGTTGGCGAGCATGAACTGGCGGAAAGGCTCCGAGATGCGCGGCAGCGCCTCGGTTTCGGTGATTTCGTTCTTGAGCAGCGGATCGATGCCCGTACGCCAGGCGCTGTCGAAGGTCGGCGCCATGACGTAGAAGGTCATGAACAGCGCCAGCGACACCATGATCATGTTCGACGGCGTCGTCGCCAGACCCATGCCCGAGCGCAGGATCGCGAAAGCGATGACGAAGCGCGGGAAGCTCGTCACCATGATCAGGATGCCCGGCGCCAACGACAGGACGGTCAGGAGGCCGAAGGTGCGAATGATCCATGAGGCGACGGAGCCGTCGACGGGGGTGTTCAGGATATCGGTGGGCAAGCTCTGCGCCCCGGCAATTCCCGACATCGCCATCATGGCGACTATGAACGCAGCAATCCGGAGCATCAGCGAATCATTGAATGACGAACGTTCTGAACATCACATTCGTTACGCGCCCGTCGGAGCGCAGGTCAACCCGCTCCTGGATGTCATCCCGGAGATATTGAAAGCCGCGCGGCCCCTGGATCTGCTGCAGCGACACGGTCTTCAAATAGGCGGCGATATCCTGGTGGATCTCCTCGGCGAGCGCGACGTCGGGAGCGCCGTTGAACTGCAGCGCCACTTCGAGGCGGATCCAGTTCTCCGAAGGATAGGCAAGGTTCGTCGTGATCGGCTCCAACTGGACGATGCCGTTCTCCTCGGTGGCGAGTTTCGGCAGTCCCTCGACTCCCGTGGCCTCCGGCGACACTACGGCCGTTTTCTCGGGCCCCGGGGGCGGCGGCGCAAGGGCGGCGCCGACCAGCCACCCGCCCCCGCCGGCCAAGAGCGTCAGCACCGCCACCGCCGCGATGGTCACGATCCTCGACGGAGGTTGGGGCTGTTTGTTTTCCGTTTCTTCCATCATGCCGTTCCGTTGCGATCGTTTCCGCGCCCGACCCTTGGTGCTCAGATCGGTGAAATCAAATCCATCACCTGCTGCCCATAGGGCGGTTGCTGCACTTCGGTCAGGCGGCCGCGACCACCATAGGAGATGCGCGCCTCGGCGATGCGGTCATAGGAAATGACATTGTTGGCGTCGACGTCCCGCGGCCGTACGATGCCCGCAACATTGAGGATGCGCAGCTCGTGATTGACGCGCACTTCCTGCGAGCCGCTGATCAAAAGGTTGCCGTTCTCGAGCACGCCCGTGACGACGGCGGCGACCAGCAGCCGCAGTTTCTCCGACCGTTCCGTCTTGCCGTCGCCTTCAGTCTTCGTGTTCGACCCATATTCCAGATCGCCGGACCAGCCGAAATCGCTCGTTTGCGATTCGCCGCTGGCGCCGAGATTGAAGCCGCTGGAATTGGTGCGGCTGCGATCGGTCTCGTTTTCAAACGAGGCCTTGTCGTCGATCTGGATATCGACGGTCAGGATGTCGCCGACATTGATCGCGCGGGCATCCTTGAAAAGCGCCGCCTGCTGGTCGTTCCAAAGGGAAAAGCCGTTGGTGACCTGGTGCGGCTGCTTCGGATAGGCGGCGAGCTGCGGCGTCTGGGTATATTGCAGGCCGCTGCCGATCGGGCTCATCGAGGGCGCCTGGCCGATCTCCTTGAAGGCCTGGCTCTGACATCCCGCAAGGAGGCCGGCGGCCAGGACGGCCGTGAATTGCTTTCTCATGACGGCTCCTTCGAGGTGTTCGGATCGCTGGCGCTTGAGATGATGTTGGTGAGCACTGCCGCCTTATCGTCGCTCATCTCGCCGAGGATCAGCGAGGACTGACGCGCCGGCAGCTTCATGATGATGGCCGCGGCGATTTCCGGGCGCACCATCTCGAGCTTGCCGGCGGCATCGTCCGGCTTCATCGCCTTGTAGATGTCGACGAGACCAAGCTCGGCCTGCTTCAGGAAATCGTTGCGGCGCTTCAGCCAGTCCTCATATTCGGCCCGGCGTTGTTCGAGCACCGAGATGCGCTCGTCGACGCTCGCTTTCAGCGTTTCCAGGTTCTTGCGCTGCAGCAGGTAGCGCTGGTCGCGCGCGGCATCGGCGATATTGGTGCAGAACTGCTGGATTTCGTTTGCCGTCGCGTTTTCGGCGGGCGGCGCCGTGACATCCCGGGCGAAGGCGCCCGGCATGGCGAGCATCAGCGCCCCGGCGGCCGAGCCGAAAGCCAGGCGCCGTGACTTACGGATGAAGTGAAAGAGGTCTGCGGTCATTGCAGCACAAGCTCCGCCTGGAGGGCTCCCGCCGTCTTGATGCTCTGGAGGATCGCGATGATCCCGTCGGGCTTGACGCCGATACTGTTGAGGCCGGCCACGAGCGAGCGCAGGCTGGACCCGTTGAGGATCGCCACCGTGCCGCCATCCGCCTGAGCCTCAATCGTCGTGTTCGGTTCCACGGCGGTCTCACCGCGGGAGAAGGGCGCCGGCTGCACGACCGTCGGCGTTTCGGTCACCTGCACCGTCAGCGTACCGTAGCTGACCGCAACCTCGGAGACGCGGACGTCCTGGCCGATGACGATCGTGCCCGTCCTCTCGTTGATGACGACGCGCGCCGGCACGTCGGTTTCGATCACGAGATTCTCTATGTCGGCCATCAGGCGCGCGAGATCGGCCATTTTCGGCTTCTGGACCAGCACCGATTGCGAGTCGAGCGCTTCGGCGATGCGTCCGCCGAACTGCGTCGTGGCGTAATTGTTGATCGCCGCCGCCATGCCGACGGCGGTGGAAAAGTCCGGATTGCGCAGTTGCAGGACGAGATTGAAGCCATCCTTGAACTTCGCCGGCAGTTCCCGCTCGATGATGGCACCATTCGGCACGCGGCCCGCCGTCGTAACCCCTTGCGACAGCGTCGCGGCATCGCCCTGGGCGTTGAAGCCGGTCACCACGATCGAGCCCTGCGCGACCGCGTAGATCTGGCCGTCGGCGCCGGAAAGCGAGGTCATGACCAGCGTGCCGCCGCGCAGCGATGTCGCGTCGCCGAGCGAGCCGACCGTCACGTCGACGCGGCTGCCGGGGCTTGCGAAAGGCGGGAGCGTGGCCGTCACCAGAACCGCGGCGACGTTGCGCGTCCGCGACTCGCCCCCTTGGGTCGATATGCCAAGGTTCTGCAGCATGGCGCGGATCGACTGTTCCGTGAAGGGGGAGGAACGCAGGCTGTCGCCGGTCCCCTGGAGCCCGACGACGAGGCCATAGCCGATGAGCTGGTTGTCACGCCCGGCCTGAAGCGAGGCCACGTCCTTGATGCGCGAAGCCCCGTGCGCGAAAGTGAGCGTCGCGGCGAAGGCGACGGCGAAGGTCAACAACCACTTGCAGGCACGCACCGTCATTTCGCCACCACATGAATGGTACCGTCGGCCATGACCGTACCGGAAACGATGACGCCGGTATCGACATTGCGTGCGCGGATGAGATCGCCGACGGCCGCATCCTCGAGCGGCGAACCGGCTGCAGTGATCGTCAGGCCACCATTGCTGAAGACCAGCAGGGCCTTGGAGCCGCGCTCGACCGCATATTGCTCGCGCAGCGCCGATGGAAGGATCACCCGTCCGGGAAGAAGGGTCCGTTTCGTAACCTTGCCTTCCACCTCCTCCAGGGACCGCACATAGCCGTCCGTGATGTCGGGATTGGTCACATCGACCACTTCCAGCATTTCCGCTTCCAGCGTCGCGCCCGGATAGATCGTCTGCTTCGGGATGACGGCGGTCGGCCATTCCCCGGCGGCGAGCGCCGGCGACGAGAAGGCGGCGACCGCGGCAAAGGCGATGGCCTGCGCCCGAAGCAAGGCGCCGCTTGCGATTGCTGCCCTTTCGGCGGACTGGCGAAACGTCATGTTTGCCCCCTGCTTGCGTTACCTGAGGTTCTTGCTCACCGTGGCCGCCATTTCGTCCGCGGCCTGAATGATCTTGGAGTTCATCTCGTAGGCGCGCTGGGCCGAGATCAGGTCGGTGATCTCCTTGACCGCGTCGACGTTGGAGGACTCGAGATAGTTCTGCTTGATCTGGGCGTAGCCCGGATCGGCCGGCGCGCCGACGATGGCCTCGCCGGAGGCGGGCGTCTGGCGAAACAGGTTCTCGCCCATGGGCTCGAGGCCGGCTTCGTTGACGAAATTGGCGATCGTCAGCTGACCGATTTCCTGAAGCTCCGTGTCATTGCCGATGCGTACCATCACCTGGCCGGAGGACGTGAAGACGATTTCACTCGCATCCTGCGGCACAGTGATTCCGGGGACGACCGTATAGCCGTCGATAGTGACGAGCTGGCCGGTGGCATTGGTGTTGAAGGCGCCGGAGCGGGTATAGACGGTCTCGCCGTCCGGCGTCTCGACCTGGAACCAGCCGCGGCCGACCAGCGCCAGGTCGTAATTGTTGCCGGTGTTGACGAGGCTGCCCTGGATATGAAGGTTGCGCACCGCCGATGTCTGCACGCCGAGGCCGACGATCGCGCCTTCGGGGACGATCGCCTGGTTGGATCGGTTCGGCACGCCCTGGGCGCGCTCGGTCTGATAGAGCAGGTCCGAAAACTCGGCGCGCGCCCGCTTGTAGCCGGTCGTGTTGATGTTGGCGATATTGTTGGCGATGACTTCGAGGTTCAACTGCTGGGCATTCATGCCCGTGGCGGCGATGGAAAGGGCCTTCATGTCACGTTCCTTCAGATCTGCATGCGCGCGATTTCGAGATAGGCGGTGACCACCTTGTCGCGGATCGCGATGGCGGTCTGCAGCGATTGTTCCGCCGACATCACCGCGTCGACGACTTCACGGGTATTGGCCTCTCCGCGAATGGCCTGCAGCGACACCCCTTCGGCGGATTTCATCGAGTGGATGACATCCGTGGTCATATTGCCCAGGACCTCGGCAAAACTCTGCGACTGCGGAGGGGCTGCGCCGGCATGCGGCACGACGAGCGCGGTGGAGGCGTTCAGCTCCGCGCCCTCGGCCTTCTTCATGGCCGAAAACGCGCCGATGGACTGGATTGCATCGATCATTATTGCGAAGCCCTCAACAGGTCGATTGTCTGGGAAATGAGATCGCGAGACTGCTTGATGGTCTGCAGATTGGCCTCATAGGCGCGGTTCGCTTCACGCATGTCGGCCATTTCGACGAGGATGTTGACGTTCGGCAGCTTGACCATGCCTTTCTCGTCGGCGGCCGGGCTGCCGGGATCGAACTCGACGTTGAAGTCCGAGTCATCGGTGCCGATGCGATCGATCTCCACGAGCGATGCGCCGCTTGCCCGGTCGACTTCCGCCGCGAAGGAAACGGTCTTGCGGCGATAGGGATCGGCGCCGGGGACGTCGCCGGTCGAGCGCGCATTGGCAATGTTCTCGGATACGATGCGCAGCCGGGTCGATTCCGCCTGCAGGCCGGAAGCCGAAACCTTGAGGGCCGAAGTCAAAGGATCCATTATGTCTACTTCCGTACGGTCATGAGCATCATGCGGTGAAAGGATTTCACGAGCCCCGAATTGAGCTCGTGGTCGCGCTTGATCGCACCGGACTTCATCAGTTCCTCTTCGAGCGCGACGGTATTGCCGGATTGCTGCACTTCGACATCGTCGATGGAGCTGACCTCGGTCACCTGGGCGGCTTCCAGGCTCTCGGTGAAATGGGAGGGATGGGTCGCGGCCATCTGCAGGCCGGTGCTCTGCAGCACGCTTTCGAAGGGCAGGACGTCCCTGGCCTTGTAGTGCGGCGTATTGGCATTGGCGATGTTGCCCGCCACGACGTTCTGGCGGACCGTCAACCATTGGGCCTGGCGCGACGCAAGTTCGAAAAGCTGAATCGGTTCCATCTCAAGCTCCTGCTTATGAGGTGGAACCTAGGGGGGTAATCTTGCGTGGGACTTGTCTTGAAGCGGGTTTGCCACGGCCCGTGATGGCGCGGAGGAAAGCGGCACCAGGATTCCGATCGCATATGCACCCGGAAGAGCTGAAGCCGCTGCAACGCGCAAGGAATCGCTGTGCTGGAGCTTTGGCCTACTTAGCCTGGTAGACCTCTCCCTTGGAGGTGATCATGACCCACTGGCCATTGCGCTGCTCGAAGGTCGCAAGCCGGCTGCTATCCGGCAAGATGGAGCCGACGCGGACCACATACATGCCGCCTGCCCCTTCGATGAGCGCCCTGCCATTGGCGACATGCATCAGCTTGAAGCGCGGCGACGCCGGGAACGGCTGGTCTGGTCCGGCTTCCGCCTCGTTCGTGGCTGCCTCCGAATCGTGCTCCGGTCCGGGCACGGTCGCCGTCGTCAGCCGGTCGATGGCGGCGGCGATCCCTTCGTCCTTGTCCGGCATGGCCAGCGGCGAGACGGAAACGACGTCACGGGCGGGGCGTTCGGGAAGGTCCCGGGTCGTCTCCCGCCACAGCGTCGGCATGTTGAACTCATCCTGGTGGAGGAGCGCATACCAGGGAAAGAAGGTCGCGAATGCAGCCATGGCCAGGCCCAAGGCGCCGAGAAGCCTGTCGATCATCGGCGTCTTGGCATCGCGCCGGCGCTGGCGCACAATGTCGTCCGCGTCGTAATCGGTCATACTAGGCCCTCCTGGGCGCGCCGACGCCCGTCTGATTGCCCATCGCGGCGGCCTTCAACGCGTTGGCAAGGTCGGTGAAGGCGTCGACGGTGGGCCGCTCGCCGGGCGTTTGCTTCAACACCTCGTAAATGACGGGAACCTGCTTGATCGCCATGTCGAGATCCGGATCGCCGCCTGCCCGGTAGCCGCCGATCAGCCGCAGGTCGCGCGTTTCCTCGAAACGATGGATCAGCGATTTCAGGCGGGCAGCAAGCTTTTCCTGATCGGGTGACCAGGCCTTACGCGCCAGTCGGGAGATCGAAGCAAGCGGATTGATGGGCGGATAGCGCCCCTCCTCCGCAAGGCTGCGTTCGAGGACGATGTGCCCGTCGAGAATGCCGCGGGCCGAATCGGCGACCGGATCGTTGTGGTTGTCGCCATCGACGAGGATGGAGATGATGGCGGTGATCGTTCCCGTCCCCTCGGCGCCGGGTCCGGCGCGCTCGAGCAGCCGAGGCAGCTCCGTGAAAACGGAGGCCGGATAGCCGCGCGCGATGGGCGGTTCGCCAGCGGCCGTCGCCACCTCGCGGATCGCGTGGGCAAAGCGCGTGACACTGTCGACGATGAGCAGGACGTTGTCGCCCTTGTCGCGATAGTGCTCGGCGATCGTGACCGCCGTCAGCGGCGCCATTTTCCTGAGCATGGGGCTTTCGTCGCTCGTGGCGACGACCGCGACCGACTTCGAAAGGTTGTCGCCGAGCGTGTCCTCGATGAATTCACGCACCTCGCGGCCGCGCTCGCCGACAAGTGCGATCACCACCTTGTCGAACGCATCAGCGCGCGCCAGCATAGAGAGCAGCGTCGACTTGCCGACGCCGGAACCGGCAAAAATGCCGAGGCGCTGCCCAAGGCATAGGGGCGAGAAAATATCGATGGCCCGCACCCCGGTCTTGAAACCCTGCTCGACCCGTCTGCGGGTCATCGACGGCGGCGCGGTGTTCGAGATCGAACGGCGGACGTCGCCCTGCGTGAGCGGTCCGAGGCCGTCGATCGGCTCGGCGAGCGCATTGATCGTGCGCCCGCACCAGTTGTCTGTCGGCGCGATACGAAAGGCACCCTTGCGGATGACGATGTCATGGATGCCGATCGGGTCGCCCGGCTCGATCGGGCAGACGACGACGCGTTCCGGCTCGACCCGGACGACTTCGCCGAGATGAGTGCCGGTAACGCTCTTATGGGCGACGAAGTCGCCGAGCCGAACATGGCGCGACAGCCCGGTCACCGTATAGTGCCCGGGCGAAATCGTCTGGACGTGCCCGCCGGGCGCGATTGCGATATCGGGATTGGCGTAACGCTCGACCAGCCCGGCGAGGGCCGCCAGCGAGGTCGATGTCGCGATTGTCTCAGAGCTTTGTCGTTCCATGCAGATTTCCGTCGGGACCGGGTCCCGCAAGTTCGCTCGTCATGCGCTTCGAGAATTAGCGGTCGCCGCCGAGTGTCCTGATCGCCTCCTCGAGCGAGCTCTCGCTGTCGCGCATCAGTGCAGTCACATTGTCGAAGGCGCGCGTGACCATGATGAGCTGCGTCATTTCCTGGATCGCATTGACATTCGACTCTTCGAGGAAGCCCTGCATCACGCCAACGTCGAAGCGGTCGACCACCGGCTCCGGCTGGATTGCGGGCATCACGGCGCTGTTGTCGTAACGCATGAAGCCGTCGCTGAAATCGGCCTGATAGAGGCCGAGGGACGCAACCTGCACGCCGTTCTGGTGGATGACGCCGTCGGCGCCGACCTTGATATCGCCGGCCGCGCCGTTCACCTGGATCGGGGCGCCACCGGCATCGAGCACCGGATAGCCCTTGATGGTGACGAGTTCGCCCGCCTCGGTCAGCGTAAAGCGGCCGTCCCGGGTTAGCGCCGGACCGGCAGGCGTCTCGATCGAGAACCAGGCGTCGCCCCGGACGGCAAAGTCGAGCGTGGCGCCGGTCCGCGCCAGCGCGCCGCTGCTGGTGCTCAGATATTCCTCGCCTTCCGACACATAGGAAACCTTGGTCGGTTTCGTGTCGCCAAGCACCTGGTTGAATTTCACCTCCGTGGCGCGGAAGCCGACGGTGTTGGAATTCGCGATATTGTCGGCAAGCGTGTTGAGGCGCTTTTCGAGCGCCATCTGCGACGAAAGCGAGACATAGAGGCCGGTCTGCACGTCAGCGTCCTCCGAGTTTCAGGTTGTTGATGGAGAGCAGCAGGTCAGCCGAGATGCCGTAGCCGCTCGATGAGCCGAAAACCGCGAGTGGATCGTAGCCGTCGGAGGAGTGCCCGATCTCCCAAATCGCCGTGAACCGATCGAGGAATGCCGAAAGCTTGCCGGGATCCTGGAAATCTTCGAGCTCGATCGCTTTCTCGATGGTTTTCGCCTGCTGGTCGACATCGGTGGCAGCGAATTCGTCAGGCAGCTGCAGAACGGTTCGAACGACCTGCGCCAACGCCTCGTCGGCGATGAGCTCGTAGGCACTGGTGATCGCCGGCGCCATGCGCTGGAAATAGAGCGCCAGCCTGACTCCGGTGTTTTCCTCCCCGGCATTCTCCTCGAGCGTCTGACGCGTGTATTTGTCGACGACCCCCTGCTGTGCGCTGTCGAAGGCGGTGGCCGCTTCGCCATGCCGTGCGAAATTCAGCGATTCGACCAGCGCCTTGTAGCGATTGTCCGACAGCTTGTTGGCAAAGGCGTCGTCGCTGTCGACACCCTCGGTCAGCACCTTTCGCATGAAGGCCTTGGCATAGGCCATGTCCTCGATCCCATGCGCCTTCATCGCGTAGTTATAAAGTCGGCTGTCCGCGAAGAATTCGTCGAGCGTTTTGATGCTGCCGATCTTGGAAAGGTAATATTCCGTCTCGCGGGCGACGTCCGGCTGCTCGGAGACGCGCTCAAGCGACTTCGTAAGATCGGCGGTGATCAGTCTGTAGCTCGTGTAGGTCGTGGTCACGGTTCGCCCTGTCCGAATTCAAGCGGAAATCCCGCTTCACTATGGAGAAGCCGGACGCGATTCGGGCCCGACCCTGGGAAAATCCTGACCCGACTTGCTTGCGCGAACCTGTTCCGCAGCCGGGTTCCGATCCGGCTTTGCGGCCAGCCTCACGCAAGGATGAAACCCTATTCCATCCAAGGGAAATCACGATCGCGACAGGTATCGACAATGAACATCATCATCGGACTCCTTGTGACTTTCGGCTGTATCCTCGGCGGATATGTCGCGATGGGTGGCCATCTGGAAGTCCTCAACCAGCCGTTCGAGTTGATGATCATCGGCGGTGCCGGTATCGGCGGCTACATCATGGCGAATTCGATGAAGGTGGTGAAGGACACCGGCAAGGCGCTCGGCGAAGCCTTCAAGCACAAGGTACCGAAGGAGCGGCATTATCTCGACACGCTTGGCGTGCTCTACAGTCTGATGCGCGATCTCAGAACCAAGTCGCGCAACGAGATCGAAAGCCACATCGACAATCCGGACGAATCCTCGATCTTCCAGTCAGCACCCACCGTTCTTCAAAACAAGGAACTGACGGCTTTCATCTGCGACTACGTGCGCCTGATCATCATCGGCAATGCCCGATCGCACGAGATCGAAGCACTGATGGACGAGGAGATCCAGACGATCACCCATGACAAGATGAAGTGCTACCACGCATTGACGACCATGAGCGATGCCCTGCCCGCGATCGGCATCGTCGCTGCGGTCCTTGGCGTGATCAAGGCCATGGGCGCGATCAGCGAGGCGCCGGAAGTGCTGGGGGCGAAGATCGCCGCGGCGCTCGTCGGAACGCTGCTCGGGGTGTTCCTCTCCTATTCGGTCGTTGCCCCCCTCGTCTCCAACATCAAATCGGTCCGCGAAAAGCAGAACAGGCTCTACGTCCTCGTCAAGCAGACGCTGCTTGCCTACATGAACGGCTCCGTTCCGCAGGTGGCGCTTGAATATGGCCGCAAGACTATCTCCGCCTATGAGCGACCGTCGATCGATGCGGTCGAGCAGGAGATGATGAACCCGGGCGGCGGCAGCGAAAGCAAGGCGGCTTGACACCATGAATCCGAGCACGGCATCGAACATCTACCTCTTCGACAAGCGGCTGCTGGCGCGCATGATCGGCGCGCTCGGCGACGACAAGGTCATCGGCCGCACCGCCCTGGAACTCGGCCAGGCCTTCGGCGAAGTGCTGCCGGGCCTCCTCAAGACCGAGACGGGGCACGACATCACGATCGGCTACGCGGGATGCAAGACAGGTCTGCGCGATGAGCTCATCGCCGAACTCGGTGACGGCTTCCTCATCAGCGACGCTTCGCTGCGCAATTGGTGTGAGGAATTCCAGATCGGCTGCGACAGCCCCGTTCTTATCACGCTCGTCGAAGCTCTGCTCGGCGCCGAGCCGACCGGCATCGAGGAGCCGGAGCCGAGGGCGCTGTCGAAAATCGAGATAGACGTGGCGGCGCCGGTATTCGACAGAATCGCCGAGGTTCTCCGCTTGGCCGTCAATGCTCAAGGCGGGCACGAACCGGTGCTCGGCCGCCCGTACAATAGCGAAGAGCGTCCGCAAGCGGATCCTGCGACCGCGGACGTCTATGCGGCCTCCATCGAAATGACGATCGGGCTTGGGCCGGTGCTCTCGACCTTCTGCGTGATCATTCCGCAAAGAACCCTGCTTAAGACCCAGATCATCATGCCTGGCGTCGCCGGCCAGACTACGGGTGTGAAACCGGAATGGACGGAGCAGCTTGAGGAGCAGGTCCGCCGGTCGGCGGTGACCCTCGAGGCGCGTATTCGGCTGGACAGCCTGACGCTTGACACCATCAGCCGACTGCAGCCGGGCGACGTGATTCCGTTCCATGACGGCCAGGATGTCCAGGTCGAGGTGAACGCCAACGGGCGGGAGCTCTACATCTGCGAGTTCGGCCGGTCTGGCGCGAAATACACGGTCCGGGTCAAGGATACGCACGGGTCCGAACAGGACATCCTTCGCCACATCATGAGTTAAACCGCGCCTTTCAAGGCAGAATGCCTGAGGCAAGCTTCAACTGGAATGATCCGCACATGGTACGAAAAAAAGCAGCACCCATCGAAGAACAGGCCGGATTCACGGAAGACGCCGAACTCGATCAGGCAATCGACGACCTGCGCGGCGTTCTGAAGAAGGACAATGACCCAGCCGATTTCGGCGCCGATTTCGCAGCCGCCGCACCGGCGGGCGACCTCTCGGACTTCGGCAGCGAATTCGGCGCATCCGATGGGGCCGGCTTCGGCGGAAGCTTCGCTGACGGCGGCTTCGGCGGCGATTTCGGCGGAACCGAAATGGCCGGAGGCATCGACCTCGACAGCGGTTTCGGCGGCAATGATTTCGATGTCGGCGCCGCGGCACAAAGCGCACCAGGCAGCGGCATGACCGCCAATTTGGACCTGATCATGGACATCCCCATCGATGTCCAGATCGTGCTCGGCACCAGCCGCATGCAGGTCTCCAGCCTCATGGGCCTCTCCGAGGGAGCGACGATTGCGCTCGACCGGAAGATCGGCGAGCCCGTGGAAATCATGGTCAACGGTCGTGTCATCGGCCGCGGCGAGATTACCGTCCTCGACGGGGATGTGACCCGGTTCGGCGTCAAACTTATCGAGATCAAGAGTAGCAAGAAGTAAAGCCCGATGCTGGGCGAGGGATGAATCCATGACGGATTTCGGAAGTTTCGAAGGACAGGCGATTGCCAGACCGCTGTCCCAGACGGAAAAGGCGGCGGCCGTACTGCTGGCCATGGGCAAGTCCGTGGCGGGCAAACTGCTGAAGTTCTTCACGCAAAGCGAACTGCAGGCGATCATCGCCGCCGCGCAATCGCTGCGCGCCATCCCTCCCCACGAGCTTGAAGCGCTCATCAACGAATTCGAAGATCTCTTCACCGAAGGCGCGGGCCTGATGGATAATGCCAAGGCCATGGAGAGCATCCTTGAAGAGGGTCTGACGCCGGATGAGGTCGACGGGTTGCTCGGCCGCCGGGCGACGTTCCAATCCTACGAGGCCAACATCTGGGACCGCCTGCAGGATTGCGATCCTGTCGCCGTTTCGCAGCTGCTCGCCAAGGAGCACCCGCAGACCATCGCCTATGTCCTGTCGATGATGCCTTCGAACTTCGGCGCCAAGGTGTTGCTGCAGCTTTCGGACGGGCAGCGGCCGGACATTCTCAACCGCGCCGTCAACATGAAGAATGTCAGCCCCAAGGCAGCCGCCATCATCGAAGCCCGCGTGGTCGAGATGATCGACGAGATGGATGCGGAACGCAATTCGCCCGGACCGGCCAAGATCGCGGAGGTGATGAACGAGCTCGAAAAGAAGCACGTGGATACGCTGCTTGCCTCGCTCGAGACGCTCAGCACCGATTCGGCCAAGAAGGTCCGGCCGAAAATCTTCCTCTTCGACGACATCGTCCACATGCCGCAGAGAAGCCGCGTGCAGCTCTTCAACGACGTTTCCACCGATATCATCACGATGGCGCTCAGGGGCTCGGCTGCGGAGCTGCGCGAGTCGGTTCTCGCATCGATCGGCGCGCGCCAGCGCCGGATGATCGAATCGGATCTGGCCGCCGGCGATGCAGGCATCAATCCCCGCGACATTGCCATCGCCCGGCGGTCGATCGCACAGGAGGCGATTCGCCTCGCCGCGAGCGGGCAGCTGGAACTCAAGGAGAAAGAGGCGGAGGCGGCGTGATCTGATAGGCGCCGTTCCCCCGGAACCTTTCGGAATCCGAAGCCACACGTTGATTCCTGTTGAGCCGGACGGCTCGCGAGCGGCCGGCTCTTGCATAAGGGGCGCGCGCGGTCCACCACAGATGCGGGTCGTCTCAGCCTGCCGATCGATTCAGCAGGTCACGCGTCGGCCCGGGATGTGCGCGGGCGATGGCTTTTCTCATCCCACTCCATGGCGGCGGGAGCGATCCATCTCATGTCGGACGATCAGGACAAGGACAGCAAAACCGAGGCGCCATCGGAGAAGAAACTTTCCGATGCCGCCGACAAAGGTAATCTTCCCTTTTCCCGCGAAACGACGGTCTTCGCCTCGACGCTGGCAATCTACATCTTCATCGTTTTCTTCCTGGCGGAAGGCGTGGCAAGCACCGCGCAAGCGCTCAAGGACATCTTCGAACAGCCGGAAGCCTGGCGCATCGGCACGGCGACCGACATCGTCGGTCTGATCTCGCACATCATCCTGAACTCGGCGGCGCTGCTCATACCGATCTTCGTCCTGCTGATCGTCTTCGGCGTCGGATCCTCGATTTTCCAGAACCTGCCGCGCCCCGTGCTCGACCGCGTGATGCCGAAGATGAATCGGGTGTCGCCGGTCGCGGGGTTCAAGCGCATTTACGGCGTTCCGGGGCTGGTGGAATTCGGCAAGTCGCTGTTCAAGATCATCATCGTCTCGCTCATCGTCGTGCTCGTTCTATGGAACGACTATTTCGCGACGCTCGACCTCATGTTTTCCGACCCGGTAACGATCTTCACGGCGATGATGTCGGACCTCAAGCAGATCATGATCGTCGTCCTTCTGGCGACAGCGGTGCTGGCGATCGTCGATCTCTTCTGGACTAGGCATCATTGGTACACGCAGCTGAGGATGACGAAGCATGAGGTGAAGGAGGAGCTGAAGCAGTCGCAGGGCGACCCGATCATCAAATCGCGGCTGCGCTCGGTGCAACGCGACCGCGCGCGCAAACGCATGATGTCCTCGGTGCCGCGTGCCACGCTCGTCATCGCGAACCCGACGCACTACGCCGTTGCGCTCCGCTACGTGCGCGAGGAAAACGACGCGCCGATTGTCGTTGCCATGGGCCAGGATCTCGTGGCCCTCAAGATCCGCGAGATCGCCGAAAAGAACAACATTCCCGTTTTCGAGGATCCGCCGCTCGCCCGCTCCATGTTTGCACAAGTCTCGGTAGATAGTGTCATTCCACCGGTGTTTTACAAGGCGGTCGCCGAGCTGATTCACCGGGTATACGCAGCTCAGCCGCAACAGAGACGGGTGACATAATCTTGAAAAAGAACGAATTCTCCGAAGAACGCGAAAAGATAGTGGCAGAGGCGATCCGCCCGGTAGCAACCGAATTGCGCCTGATCGATGCTGCGGATCTCATCGCGCTTCTGCGGTTCGAGTCCTATGCGAGCCTCGCCGACCTCGTGGAATCGGCGGCAGAACTCTATTTCCAGCCCGGGACGGTGAATTTCGGCCTCGGCGGCAATTACAGTCTCGACTGGAACAGATGCCCCGAGATCACCCTCGATCTCGAACTCAAGCCGCGCGGCGTCACGGTCTATGTGCGCCTCGTCCTTGCCGGGGAGACGGCCGGCATAGAGATCAGCCACATCAATTTCCAAAAGCCCTCGAAAGACCCCGACGAAAACACGGTCTTCCTCGCCAGAAGCCTGGAGGATGCGAAGTTCGTCAGGTCCTATCCGCTCCCGCTCGCGAGCTGACCAGCACAAGAACGCCGCTGCAGCGCCGCACGTCCCTTCAGACGCCGCGGCGCTGTCGCATTCTTGAATGCGCTACATGTTTCAATAGCTGTATAAGTGTGCCGCGAGTCTCACTCGCCCCGCATTAGCGGAAACGGTGACCGCCGGATGTGCGAACGTGAAGCGGAAAGCGGTGGAGGATTGAGCGTGACTAACTGATATATCCGAGCCGTATGGCCTTGGCGATCGCCTGGATGCGGTTCACCGAATCGAGTTTCGTCGTCGCGGCGCCGAGATAGGCGTTCACCGTGTGGACGGACAGGCCCATCTTGTCGGCGATCTCCTCGCTGATGTGGCCGTCGCCGGCCATCTGTAGGCAGGCGATCTCGCGGTCGCTGAGCGCCTCCGCCTTGACCGGCCGCCTTTCATCCGCGGCCAGCATATCCGTCATGACGTGGGCGCAGCGGCCGTGCAGATCGACAAGCTGTTCGCCGGACGCATCCATGTAGCTGCCGGTAAAGACCACATAGCCATTGCCCTGAGCACCAAGCCTTACCGGGAATCCGATTCCGGAATAGGAGAGCTTCCCACCGCTTAACCGATGCGTGAACGACTCGAAATCGGACGCCTCAGCGATCTGGTGTTCCCCGTGGCCGTCCCACAGTACCGGCAGCGGAGAACGGTCGAGATGCTGGAGCAGTTCCTCCCCATAGACCTTGATGAGGTCGCGCGCATTCACTTCCGACGCGGCGCCCCAATTATGGAGCACGCAGGTGAGCTTGCGCGTCGCGGCCGTCGCGCCTCCATTGACCCGCAGGACGGCGAAGCTCTTGGCATTGATCTGCCGTTGCATGGCCTGCAGCCGCGCGACCAGCGTCGCAGCCCGGCCCGACTTTCCGCTGCCGCCGCCCCACCGGCCGTCTCCATCATAGCGCGCGCCTGTCATGATATGCGCCACTCTCGCCCCTACACCAGATTGTGGCGAACGGCGTGTGCTATCGCCTCCGACCGGGTCCTGGTCGCGGTCTTTCGCATCACGCTGGTGATGTAGTTGTTGATCGTATTGCGGGAGATGCCGAGAATGACGGCGACTTCATCGCTCGTCTTTCCCTCCGCTATCCAGAACAGGCATTCGATTTCGCGGTCGGTCAACTCGAACTCTCGCTCCTGCCTTACGGACACATCTGCCTTGAGGCTGGCGAGGTAGCCGGCGAGCACGCCAATATCGCGCAGCCCATCCTGGGACAGGATCACGTCCTGGGGGAAGAGGAGCATCAGCAGCAAACGGGATCGACCCACATTTAGGGTGACGGCGCAATAGGAGCGGCTGATCCCGCGCGGCAGGTCGATGTCGTCCGGCATGGGGTGGAAGCATGGTTGCAGTGCCGCCAGGCACTTCTCCAACTCGCTCGTCTTTGCGTTCAGCCCGACGACGATGCGCGACAGCCGGCGCACAATGTCGAATGGCCAGTCGGAGCAGATGACGAAGTCGAGCCCGCCGTCCTGGGAGAGATCATGCCGGGCCAGGAGATAATGGCTCGCCCCTACATATTCCGTCAACGCCGCCAGGCCACTGCCGAGACCGCTGCGGTTGACGGTTTCCCCGAGCCTTCTGATCAACTGTTCACGCGATATGCCCCAACCACGTGCCGGTGGCGCAGCGGACTCGAAAGACCAAGCCACATTCGCCTGCGAAATCTCCATGACATTCAGCCCCCATGCCGAATTCGGAGTCCGGAAATACGCTGTCTGCCCCCAACAACATCCGACCAGGGCCGGTACTCGCCACCACACGCAAATCAGGACGCGAATCAATTTCTAAACTGTACATCGCTTCCCCTAAAAAGGCACTGCCATTGCCCGGCGGTTTGCTTTCGCGTCGTCTTGCGAGTCCAGTGAACCATTCCTCCTCACGGCCACGCCTCGCAATCACAGCCGGACAGTGAGAACTCACATAGAGTATTGATTTTAAATCACTTTCTATCGGAAAGACAGATCGCATGCCCTCCTGGATGCGCCGGGGCGCGTGGCATCTGCCCATTGCCGATGCAACCATAGCGCCAGTTCGGAGTCCGGCAGTAGCGAATACAACCGGGGACGGTTTGCTTAAAGCAATCAGCTGTTGCTAAAATGCACCAAATGCAGTTCGGAAGAACACCAGAATAATTCCGAAGAAAAAGAAAGATGCGACTGAATTCTATTTCCGCAGCAGAAGTTATAGTTCAAAGAACCAGACCCCGCGACAAACAACCACCCGGGCGTGAGCAGGGCATCCGGCCTGCGCCGACCCTCCCGAATCCAGAAAGATTAAGTTTTTCTTAATTGCAGCGACCAATGCGCAAACGAAGACTCCGGCATCAAGGACGGAATCTAGATGCGGACTCGCCGCCTTGACGGTCGAAGCCGATTAGACTCGGGTAATATTACGATCGACTCCTGCCGCGACCGGACCGCTCAGGCGGCTCAAGCTCATTCCGCGGCTCGGCGCGTCAAGAACGAATGATCCCGCCACCGGGCGGGATCTTTCGGTCCGTATGTCTGGCCGATCAGGCGGCCTGGTCGAGCGACCACTTGCGCAGGATTTTCGCGGCCCGCTCCTCGCTGATCTCGACCATGCGAGCGAGCCTGCGCTCCGGACCCTCCTTGACGCGGCGGTTGAAGCCGCCCTCGTCGCCAATGTCGAGCAGGTCGTCGGTGCTGTCGAAGCCGAAGTCGGAACCGAAGCCTTCCATGAGGGCACCCCCGGCGCCTGCGCCGGCCGGTGAGAAGTCCGGCAGTTCGAGACCGGCGGCCTCGCCTTCAAGCTGACCCGTCTGACCGCCGAAGCCCATCTGGCGTGCCAGCGGCCGCATGCCCATCCAGACGACCAGGAAGGCGACGGCGACGAAGGCGAGTGAGTTGATGATGCCGCCCAGATTGCGCGTCAGCATTTCCATGACACTCGGGCCGGCGACAGCCTGGTCGAGCAATTGCGTTTCGACGAAGTCCATAGCCTTCAGTGTGACGACATCGCCGCGCTCGGCATCGAAGCCAGCAGCCGATGAGACGATCTTCTGCATCTCCTGGAGATAGGCATCGATCTTCGCCTGGTCGGCCGGTTCACCGACCATTGCCGCCAGGCGGCCGCGGTTGACGACAACCGCGATCGAAAGGCGTTCGATCGAGTAGCTGTTCTTGACGGTCGCGATCGTCTTGCTGTTGATCTCGTAATTCGTCTGTTCTTCCTTCTTTTCCGCCTCGTCGCTCGATTGCTGCCCGGCACCGCCGCGAGGCGCCGCCTGCGGCACGTTCTGTTGAACGGTCGCGGCATTATCCGGCTGCTGCTGGCTGGATTTCTGTTCTTCCTTGACCACGCGCGTCGAGCGCTCGACCCGTGATTCCGGATCGAAGACAGTCTCCTGGATCTGCTGCGCATCGGTGTTGAGTTCGGCGGTTACGCTGGTGCGGAAATTATCCATGCCGAGGAAGGGGGAAAGCGCGTTGTCGATCTTCTTTTCGAGATCGGACTGAACGTTCTGGACGACGCCGAGCGACTGGTTGAGGGCGCTGTTGGCCGGGTCGTCGCCGGAGGCGAGTAGCTGGCCGGTCGAGTCGAGGATGGTGACATCGTCGATATCGAGCCCCGGCACTGAGGAGGCGACCAGATGACGGATGGACGCAGCGGCATTGCGACCAACGGTGGCGCTCGCGCGAATCATGACCGAGGCCGTCGGCGTCTGCTCGGCCTTGCGGAAGCTGCCGCGCTCCGGCATGACGATATGGACGCGCGCAGCGGCAATGCCGGATATCTGCTGGATCGTTCGGGCGATCTCGCCCTCGAGTGCACGAACGCGTGTCACCTCCTGCATGAATGAGGTGAGACCGATCGAGCCGACATTGTCGAAGAGCTCGTATCCGGCATTGGCGCTGTTGGGCAATCCGCGCTCGGCAAGCAGCAATCGGGCCTTGCCGTTCATGCCGACGGGAACCTGGATGCTGGCGCCATCGGGACCGACTTCGAAATCGATGTTCGCCTCTGCGAGCGCGAGGCTGATCTGGGTCACATCGCTGCGCTCGAGACCGACATACAGCGTTTCATAAGCCGGTTTGTTGACGTAGATGGCTGCGCCAAGGACGACACCGATGGCAACGACGCCGGCCACGGCAAGCGCGATCAGCTTCCCCTGCCCGAGACTGCCCAGATTCTTCGTGAACGTCGAGAATTGATCGAACAGATTCATTCTGTTTCCGCACCCAGTATCGCATGACAGCCTCGCCTATGATCGACGTCGCCATGCGCAGATCCAACATTCGGGTTTGCTGGGTATCGGCTTGATCGCCGACATTCGATACACGCGAATCTACCAGCCCCGGAAGCGAAGCTAGGCAGCGAAACTTGCGCGAACTTGACGAAGGTTCAGAAAGGGGCCGATTCGTCGGAGGGCGAACGCAGAATGCCCGTCCGCGGAGCTTCAACGAGCGTGCGGCTGAGGGAGAGGGCCTCCCGGAACGGGTCACCGCATCAGAATGCCTCGAAATCACCCGAAGCTTTCGTTAGCGGCTGCGAGTGGCCGTGGCGAAGAGTGCCGTTTCCGAGGGCTTTCTTCATGTCCGCCAGCTTGACGAGATTGACGGCCGTGCTGACATCCACCAACCAGCTGTCGGGGATGGAGGCAGTGATCGTGTCGATGAATTCAGCGAGGCCGCGTGTCTTCTGGACCGCCAGGTCGATGCCCTGGAATACCATCATCCTGTCGACATCCGCACCGCCGGTCGTACTGTCCAGAAGCTGGGGTTCGATGCGCTCGATGAGATAGGCGACGTCGTGGAGCTCCGTGACGATTCGCATCAGCACTTCCGGCAACGCTTCTTCCGCGTGAGGTGTATGGCTCTGGCAATTGGTCTGCATGTCGTATCTCACGTGGTTGTCGAAATCTGGTGCTTAGCCGCCCTTTAGAAGAACTCGATCGAGTTTTCCGCCGGTTTCGGCGCGGGCGCGGGTTTTTGGTCGAGCTGGATCGCCCGCTGGGCTTCCACACCGGTCAAGGCATATTGGCGGGCGCGGCCGGTCACCGGCCAATATTCGAGCTTGCGCCCATGTTCGCCGCCCGTGCTTTCGCCGACGACGCGGATCCCTTCGTCAACCAGGAACTGGCGTGCGAAAGCGGCGTTCTGCTCGCCGACATTCGAGAAGCGCGCAATCGTCTTCGCGCCGCCGAAGATCTTTGCCTCGAGGCGATCGCGACGCGCGCCCTGTTTCAAGAGACCGTTGATGAGGAGCTCCATCAGATGCACGCCATAGCGTGTGGCATCGCCGCTCGATGCCGCCGAACTCGCGGATCCCGGCAGCAGGAAGTGATTCATGCCGCCGACTCCGGCCACCGGATCGCGCATGCAAGCCGCCACACAGGAGCCGAGAATGGTCGAGAGAACGATATCCGGATCGTTGACAACCTTGAACTCGCCTTGAATGACGTGCACACGCCTGCCGGCAGCCTCCGTTGTCATTTCAGCGCCCCGAACACGGCTTCGATCGCGGCCTTCATCTTTTCGATCGTGAAGGGCTTCGCCAGCACGTTGTTGGCACCGAGCGCCGCCGCCTTCTGAACCAATGCCCGGTCGCCCTGTGCCGTGAGGATGATGAAGGCGGCCTTCTTGGTGGTCGGGTTCGATCGCACCGCCTGCAGCAGGCCTAGGCCGTCCATCTTGGGCATGTTGAAGTCCGAGATGACCAGATGGTGCGGGTTCTGGGCCATGATCTTCATGCCCTGTTCCCCGTCACCGGCGGCTGTGATCTGCTTGAAGCCCAACTGCTGCAAGGCATCCCCGAGCAGCAGACGACTCGTCACCTGATCGTCGACGATCAGAACTTTTATTTTTTCGGCGATGGACATTATTCGGTTCCTTCTTTCCGGGCTGCTGCCGCTTTGAGTATCTCCTCCCCGATCGATCCGAGGGGGAGCTGCGTTTCGACAGCGCCCAATTCATAGGCAACTCTCGGCATGCCGTAGACGACACAGGTTTTTTCGTTCTGTCCGAAGGTGCGTGCACCAGCGTGCCGCATTTTCAGGAGACCGGCTGCGCCATCGCGGCCCATGCCGGTCAAGATGACTCCGATTGCATTGCGCCCCGCCAATTCGGCGACCGAATCGAAAAGCACGTCGACCGACGGGCGATGGCCGTTGACAGGCTCGCGGTCGACCAGCCGGCAGCATGGCTGAACGGCGTTCGCGACTTGCAGGTGCTTTTCGCCGCCGGGAGCCAGGTAGATCTTGCCGACTTCCAGCCGGGCGCCGTCGGTCGCCTCCTCGACGGTCGGTGCACAGAGCCTGTTCAGCCGTTCGGCAAAGCTCTTTGTGAAGGTGTGCGGCATGTGCTGGGTGATCATCGTCGGCGGGCACCTGGGCGGAAACTTCTGCAGCACCGCGATCAATGCCTCCACCCCCCCCGTCGAGGCACCGATGGCAATGATCTTGCGACCCGCCCGGTATTCGGAAGCGGCGCTGACGGCCGGCATTGTCGTGCGGTTCGTGGTGATCATCGCCTTGCGCTGCGAGCGCGCGGCCGCCTTCACCTTGTCGACCAGCCCGCCGAACGGATTCGGATCGCCGGCGTGCGGTTTGCCGACACAATCGAAAGCGCCGATTTCGAGGGCGGCGATCGTCGCCTCCGCACCCTTATGCGTCAGCGTCGATACCATGATGACCGGCATTGGCCTGAGCCGCATGATCTTGTCGAGGAACTCGAGGCCGTTCATGTTCGGCATCTCGATATCGAGGGTGACCACATCGGGATCGAGTTGCTTGATGGCCTGGCGCGCCTCGAACGCATCCGCCGCCTGGCCGACCACCCTCACCTCCGGATCGGCATTGAGCACGGCCGAGATCAGGCCACGCATGGTGGGCGAGTCGTCGACCACGAGAACACGGGCGGGCGCGGTCATGACCGACCTCCATGGAACTTTCCGGTATGCCGATAGGTGGTGACGCCGATATTGTCGAAGAGCGCCTTGGCATCCCCGGACACGCGCTCCGAATGGCCGATGTAGAGATGCCCTCCACTGTCGAGCACGCTGGCGAAGCGCGACCAGATCTTCATCTGCGTCGGCTCGTCGAAATAAATCACGACGTTGCGGCAGAAGATCACGTCGAACGGCCCTTTGAGCGGCCATTGCGCCATAAGGTTGAGCTCGTTGAAGGTGATCAGCCGCTTGACGCGGTCGTCGATCTGCCACTTGGACCGGCCGCCAACTTCGACCTCCTTGAACCATTGCTTGCGCATGGCGGGGCTGACCGTCTCCAGGGCCGTCGCGTCGTAGCACCCGGCCCGGGCGAGCGCGAGGATCTTCGGATCGATGTCGGTCGCGAGGATGCGGAAGTCGTAGTCCGCCGCATTTGGGAGCAACGACAGCACCGTGAGCGCGATCGAGTAGGGCTCCTGCCCGTCCGAACAGGCCGCCGACCAGATGCGCACGCGGCCGCCCTGCTTTGCCCGCGCGACTAGATCCGGCAAGACCTCCGTCTTCAGATGCTCGAAGTGATGGTTCTCGCGGAAGAAGCGGGTGAAGTTGGTTGTCAGGTGCGAGAGCATGTCGCGGCGCGCCGGCGCGCCCGCCGGCGAGGCGACGAGTTGGCAATAATCGCGGAAGCCTTTGAGCCCCAGGCTGCGGATATGCTTCGACAGCCGAGAATAGACGAGCGACGCCTTGGTCTCATTGAGATAGATGCCGGCATCCGCATAGATCATCGCCGCGATCTCGTTGAGGTCTCGACGGGTCAGCGGATATTCGCCGCTTGCGAGACATTCGTCCGGCGAGAGCTTCGGCTCGAGCGTGGCCTGAAAATTCATGCCGCTTCCCTTTCCTCATTCGGGAAGACCGAATCGAGTTCGACCAGGCAGATCATGCGCCCCTCGATCGCCAGCACTCCGCGGGCAAAGCTTCTTTCGAAGTCGGAAGCGATCTCGGGCGTGGGCTGGATATCGGAATCGGCGACCGTGAGGATATCGGAAACGGCGTCGACCAGCAGTCCCACCACCCTGGTGTTCACTTGGGCTACGATGATCACATGCCTCACCGTCGGCTCGGCCGCCTTCATGCCGAGCCGGGCCGAGAAATCGATGATCGGCAGCACCGCCCCACGCAGATTGATGACGCCCAGCATGTAGGGCGGCGCATGCGGCATCGGCGTCGCGGGCGTCCAGCCGCGTATTTCGCGAACCGACATGATGTTGACGCAGAATTCCTGGTCGCCGACGCGGAAAGCGATCAGCTCCCGTCCGCCAGTGGTCAGATTTTTTGCGGCATAGGTCATGACTGTCATCCGGCTGCAGCAAGGGTCATTTCAGGTTTGAGGGACTGTCCGCGCGATGCAGAAACGATGGCGTCGACGTCGAGGATGAGCGCCACGCGCCCGTCGCCGAGAATAGTCGCCGCCGCAATGCCCGGAACATGGGTGTAGTTTGCCTCGAGGCTCTTGATGACGACCTGGCGCTGTCCCTGGATTGCATCCACCATGAGGGCGCGCTGCCCCCCGCCTTCGGACTCGACCAGCAGGGCCACGCCTTCGACCGGGTTGGCCTGCGTGGCGCGGAAGTTCAGAATCCGGCCGACATCGACCAGCGGGCAAAAGGAATTGCGGATCGAGATCAGGCGCTGGCTTGCGCCGAAGCTGTGGATGGCGGAGGCTTCCGGCTGGAGCGTTTCGACGATGGCGGTCAGCGGCACCACGAGGGTCTGGTTGGCGACGGTCACCACCATGCCGTCCAGCACGGCGAGCGTCAGCGGCAGGCTCATCGTGAAGGTCGAGCCCTGCCCCGGCCTCGAGGAGATGTTGATGCGGCCGCCGAGCGCCTGAATCGAGCGCTTGACGACATCCATGCCGACGCCGCGGCCGGAGATGTCGGAAATCTTGTCGGCGGTCGAAAAGCCCGCATGGAAGATGAGGTTGTCGACTTCCTCGTCCGAGAGATTGGCATCAGCGGCGATCAAATCATTGTCGATCGCCTTCTGACGCACCTTCTCGCGATTGATGCCGGCACCGTCGTCGGCAAGCTCGATGACGATACGGCCGGAGCGATGCTTCGCCGTAAGCCGCACCGTGCCTTCCGGGGTCTTGCCCGCGGCGACGCGCTTCTCGGGCGTTTCGAGGCCGTGGTCGACGGCGTTGCGGATCATGTGCGTCAGCGGCTCGGCCAGCTTGTCGATGACCGTCTTGTCCACTTCCGTGTTTTCGCCCTCTGTCACGAGGCGCACGGACTTGCCGGTCATGTCGGCGATTTCGCGGACGATGCGGGACATGCGCTGGAAGACCGGCTTTACCGGCTGGGCGCGGATCGCCATGACGCTGTCCTGGATCTCGCGGGTGAGCTGTTGCAGCTCCTCGAGGCCCATATTGATCGAGGACGTGCCATTGGTGTCGTTCTCGATGACGCTTTGCGACAACATCGCCTGGTTGATCACGAGTTCGCCGACGAGGTTGATGAGGCGATCGACGCGATCGAGATCCACTCGGATCGTCGGCGTGGCGGCCGAGGCAGTCTGCTGGCTTGCCGCCTGTGCGGCAGAAACGGGCGCGGGTGCCGCGCTCTTCGCGGTCTCGGCGGGCGCACGCGCGGCGGTCTGCGCCATCTGCACCACCTTGTTCGCGGTCGCAGCAGCCGAAATAGCTGCATCGCGCAGCTCGTGTTGCTGCTCCGCGCTCTGGTCTTCGTCTTCGGCCGGCGTGAGCGGCGCATCCTCGTCGAGCAGCGACAGATCGAAAGGAACCGGGTGCATCGGCAGCTCTTCGCGCGCTCCGGCGGACTCGTCAGCGAGCGTTACATCGAGGTCGCAGTCCCATTCGGCGAATTCGAACACGGTGCGGATCGCGTCTTCGCCCTTGTCCGTCTTCAGCGAAATCTTCCAGCTGAAATAGGCCGCTTCGGGGTTCATGCCATCAAGCGCCGGCAACTCGTCCATGTCGCAATGGATGCTCATCTCGCCGAGGCGCGAAAGGTCACGAAGAAGCAGCGTCGCATCATTGCCCTTCGAATAGAGCTCCGACTTCGGCTTGAAGACGATCTCGAAAGTGGATGGCTCAATCGTCGGCGCCTCACTCGATTCGAACTCATCGAAGTTGAAGGCAACCGGCTGGAAGCCTTCCTCGTTCATGGTGGGCCGCGGCACCTCCGCGACGGGCGCCGCCTTGACGGCTTCGGCCGCCGGCTGCGGCAGCTCGCCATTCGCCAGCGCCTCGAGTTCGTTGATCAGCTGGCGGCTGCGGGCCTCGTCGACGCTGCCGCCGTCGCGTGCGGCGTTCGTCAGGTCCGAAAGCACGTCCGCCGAACGGAGCATGACTTTCAGCACGTCCTGGGTGGGTTCCAGCCTGTTGGATCGAACGCAATCGAGCGTCGTCTCGAAAACGTGTGCAAACGAGACGAGGTCATCCAGCCCAAACGCACCCGCGCCGCCCTTGATGGAGTGGACTGCGCGAAAGACGGCATTGACCGTTTCGGGATCGCGATCACCGTCGTTGAGCTTAAGGAGACCCGATTCCAGTTCAGCGAGTTGCTCCTCGCATTCCTGGAAGAATATCTCTTTGATTTCGTTCATATCCATTGGAGGCTACCCTCGGACTTCAGGCCGTTACACGTTCGATCGCATCGATCAGCTTGGTGGGGTCGAAAGGCTTCACGATCCAGCCGGTGGCGCCTGCCTGCCGGGCGCGATTCTTCTTCTCGGCGTCGCTTTCCGTCGTCAGCACCAGTATCGGCACGGCCCGATAGCGGTCGTTCTTGCGAACGCCCTCGATGAAGCCGAATCCGTCGAGGCGGGGCATGTTGATGTCGGTAACGATGACGTCCGGATTGGCGCTTTCGAGCACTTCCAGGCCCTCGACGCCATCCTCCGCCTGGATCGTTTCGAACCCGGCATTGTTGAGGGTGACAAGAAGCATGTTCCGGATTGTCCGGGAGTCATCGACAGTCAGAACTCTCTTCTTCATTTCTCAAATCTCCTTTGCCATCAGGGGCGCAATGTCCACCCCGATGAGCTGTGTCGTTTTAACGAAGGCATCCGAAACCTGCGAAAAGGTGAAGGACGACTGATCCTCTTTCCAGCTTCTTGCGCCGGCGATCAGCACTTGCGCACAAAGCGCTCCGATCCGCTCGACAGCGGAAGCGTCGATCTCGACCGGGCCGCCCTTCAACGCCAGGAGCTTTTCGTGCAGCGCGGCCGCCTCGTTCAAATCCAGCACGGGAGCGAGCTTGAGCGTTTTTCTTGCGGTGTTTTTCCTGGCCATTTCGTTCCTCGAAATCCAATTGCCCCTGAAAATAGCCTCTTCAGCCGGCGAACCGCCGCTCGCAGACGGTATCGTCGCTGAACAGCATTGCCGGGTCGTCTTCACGGACCTGCGGCGGCAGAGCGGGCGGACGGGGGAAAGCGGTCGCCGCCGATCCCGCCTGCCGCTCGAAACGGAAGCGGCGAACCGTCCGGCCCAATTCCAGGATGACGCTGTGGAGATCGTCCGACGACGCCAGCGTCTCGCCTGCGAGTGCCGCACTCTGGCCCATCGCCTGCGAGATGCCGCCGATCTCGGAAGCCGTGGCGGCGAGATCGCTCACCTGGTTCTCCGCGTCCCGGGCGACACCGGAAACCGCGGCACTGATGGAAGTTACCTGTTCGACAATGCTGCTGATTGCATCCTGCGTGCGGCCGACGATTTCGACTCCGGTTTCGACCTGTGCCTTCGTGCCGCTGACGAGGTGCTTGATTTCGCGCGCCGCTTCGCCGGAGCGCTGGGCGAGAGCCCGAACCTCCTGCGCCACCACCGCGAAGCCCCGCCCGCTTTCGCCGGCACGGGCGGCCTCGATGCCTGCATTCAGGGCCAGTAGATTGGTCTGGAAGGCAATCTCGTCGATGGCGCCGATGATCTGTCCGATCTTCTCCGCCGAGGCCTCGATATCCGCCATGGCCGAAATCGCCTGGCCGGCAATCTCGCCGCTGCGCTCGACCGCAACCCGTGTCTCGCTCGCCGCAACCTCGGTCTCGCCGATGCGGATCGACCCGGAGCGCAAGCGCTCGGTCATGCTGTCGAGCAGCGCGACATGGCCGGACAGCGCTTCGGCCTCGCCGCCGGCCTTGCCGGAGAACTCGGCAGCCCGGTCACGCAGGCTCCGCGCCAGCGCCTCTGCCGCCGCGGCACGCTTATCCACCGCCAGCAGCGACTCCTGGATCCGGTCCAATGCCGCGTTAAGGCCCGTGCCGATCGAACGATAGGCCTCCGGCGCGCTTTCGGGGAGACGGGCCGCAAGGTCGCCATCGGCAAGAGCGCCAAGGAAATCCTGGAAAAGGCCGGTCACTTCGGTCTCATCGCTTTTGCGCTGCTCCGACAGCTGGCGCTGGTGTTGCTGACGCAAGGCATTGAAACGCAGGGAAACCGCGATCTCGGTATCGACGAATGCGGCGCGAACAAGGGCGGCGACCAGTTCGCAAAGCTTTTTCCTGCGGCTCTTGCCGAGGGGAAGCAGTGATCTGGGCCAGGCACTCTCGATGGCGCCGACGATCAGATGTTCCAGTACAACCGCGTGGCTCGCAATCTGCCAACGCGGATCAAGCCCCATTCGGCTTTCCGTATCGGCCAGAACCTTCACGCGCTCGGCATAGAGCGCGTCGAAACGGGCGTCGGTCAACACGTTCCAATGCGAGGATTGCAGGTCGTGCAGACGGTCGAGCTGGCGATCGCTATCGAAGTGGCGGGCGGCGTCCGGGTGGGTCTGCAGGCGCTGGAAAAGATCACGCAGCGCAAGCTCGATGCGCGGTGAAAGAGCCTGGCGGTGATCGCGCAGAAGCGTGCAGACGTTCTCGTCAAGGCCGGCGAAGCGAAGCCGATCGAGCAGGCTGCCCGCCTGGCCCTTTCTTGCCTGTTCTGACGTTTCCTGCTTCACGCTGATCCCCGGCCTGATGCGTATTCGAAACTTGCCTGAAGGAAGATGTGGCCCGCCAAAGGACCGTGGCCGGTCACGCCCGATCGATGAGATCAGCGCATCCTGAGCGTGTGCGATCGTCCATCCCGCAAGTAAACTGTGAAGATTTGCATACCGGACCGGAACCGGTACGGCGGTGCGGCATCATGCCTTGAGGGGAAACTGAGACTGTCCCATTCCGACGTGTTGGACCATGTTTATGGTTAATTCCTTGCTTGAAGGTTAACAGCGCCAGCTCGTTATCGGACTCGCTAAAATTCAGCGGGGCGGTCTCGGGATCGGTTCTTTGCAGCCAGCATCCGATTTCGCTCGGGCGGCAAACCAACAGGTTTTCAATCACAAGAGTTTAGAATTGCGGCCCTGCTTTGCGTCCAGTATCCATTCGACTCGAATGGGCGCCACTGCGCATGCTGCACCATCTGGGCACAAGCGACATCATGAGGATGCGCTCTCGGGAAATGAACAATGATTGTTCTTGGAATTAGCGCCGCCATCACCGCAATCCTGGCAATGACCGCGATATCGATCGTCGTCGTTCTCGAGCATGATCGGGCGGCAAGCAGAAATATCTTCTGACCTCACGCTCCTCGTCTCGTTGCCCAAGAAACCCACCTCACCGCTCGAGCGGCGGTGATTTCATGCGCGTGCCGGCTTCGACATGCTTTGCCGTCGCTCGCGTCCACCGACTCGCATACTCTCCATAGGCCGGCGGAATTGCTTCGTCGAAAGCCTCCGCGCCGGTCCTGACGCGGGCGCCCGCCACGAGGCTGGCCGCACCGAGGCTGGTTCCCGTCGTGCTCAGCCTGTTTGCAGAGACCGGGCGTCCGGTCGCAGCCGAAAGCATGCGCAGATAGGCGGCATTGGCCGCGAAGGGGCCCTCGACGACAATCTCTCCCTTTGCGCCGATGAGATCGAGGCAGGTCGCCGTCATCAGGGCCAGGTGGAAGGAGACGATGGCTAGCCGTTCGGCAGGATCGAGCGACTTCTCCTCGACCGTCCAGCGAGGACTTGCCGAGGGAAATGGCCCGGAGCCGCCCGGCACTGAGGGCAACAGCATGTGGCCGGCCGCAAGCACGCGCGCTTCGGCTTCGGGCGACGCCGGCGGCGGATTCTCGCCGAGAAGCATCGAGAAGGCGCGGCCGCCCATGAAGCGCGCGGAGGGCACCGGGTCGCCGAGCGCGTCAACATTGATCAGCGTGTCGCGCTTCTCGTCGAGTTCGGCCGCCTCGCCGCCGACGCCCAGCATGATCACCCAGGTTCCGGTCGATACGACGGAGAACGGCGCTTCGCGCGTCAGCAGGTGAGGCAGCAAGGAGGCGTTCGAGTCGTGAATGCCGCAATAAACGGGCAGTCCCTGCTGCAGGCCAGTCTCGTGGGCTAGCGGCTTCAGCAGGCCGCCGATCACCTCACCCGCCTTGAGTACCGGCGCGAAGAGCGGAAACCACCCCTGCTCCTCGACCAGTTTGGAAAAGGCGGCCGCTTCGGGGTTCCAGAGATCGGTATGGCAGCCGAGCGAGGTCAGTTCGGTGGTTTTGATTCCGGTGAGACGGTAGGACCAATATTGGGCATAGGTGAGGATCGACGCGACATTGGCGAAGCGTTCGGGAAAGGTGCGCTGCTGCCAGAAAAGCTGCGCGCCGATGTTGAGACCCATCGGCAGACGGGGCGAGCCGGTTTCCAAAAAGGACGGGCGTGCCTCATCATATTCCACGGCGAGCGTGTCCGGCCCGGCAAACTCATAATCCAAGACCGGAATAGCGAGGCCGCCCGCCTTGTCGAGCAGAACCGCGGTCGCACCATGCGTCGTAACGGATATCGCCTCCACCGGGTGTTCGCGATGAAGGGCGGCGAGGCTCGCGAGAATGAAGCGCCAGAGCCGTTCGATGTCGAAATGCGGGTAAAGCCCCTCGGCGACTACGAGATTGGGGATCTTGCGGACGGCGATTTCCTCGAAACGCTCAAGATCGACGAGCGCCACCTTGGCGTTCGTCTTGCCGATATCGATGACGGCAACGGTCTTCATGGCAGATGAAAGACGGTCCTGAGCGGCATGGCGACCGGCTCGTTGTCCGCGCCGGTTTCCATGATGTCGGCCATGTATGCCCACCATTTCTGCATCACCGGGTGAGAGGGCAGGTCGGCCATCCTATGGTCTTCGTCTCGCCAGAGCACTCCGAAGAGCAGGTTGGTCTCCTCGTCGAGGTGGATCGAATAGTCCGAGATCCCGGCCTCCTTCAGCAGCCCGACCAGTTCGGGCCAGATTGCATCATGACGGGCCTTGTACTCCTCGGCCATTCCCGGATTGAGCCGCATGCGGAAGGCGTATTTTTCCATGTTCACCTCATTGCGCGAAACGACGGCGAGCGCGTTGCCAGAGGATCGGCAGGGCGATGACCGAGATCAGCAGCAGCCCGATGAAGATCGACATGACGATGCCGGGCACGTTCAAAAGGCCGAAGCCGAAGGTGACCATGCCCATGATCAGCGCCGCCAGCACGACACCCGGTATCGTGCCGGATCCGCCGAGAATGCTGACGCCGCCGAGTACGACCATGGTCACGATTTCAAGCTCCCAGCCAAGCGCGATGGAGGGGCGTGTCGAACCCAGCCGGGAGGTGAGGCAGATCGAGGCAAGCCCCGCCATTAGCCCGGTCATAAGGAAGAGCATGAATTTGACGCGGCCAACACGGACGCCCGAAAAGAGTGCTGCGGTCTGGTTGTTGCCGATGGCATAGACGGTGCGGCCGAAATTCGTCTTGTGCAGAAGCACGCCGTAGATCACGGCCAGCAGCACGAAAAGCGTGAATTCGAATGAGAAGACCCACCAGACATAGCCCTGGCCGAACCAGGAGAAGCTTGCCGGATAGCCGGTGAAGGCCTGGTCGCCGAGCACGATGAAAGCTAGCCCGCGAAACAGGCTCATCGTGCCGATGGTCACGACGATGGAGGGTAGGCCGAGGCCGGTGATCAGGAGTCCGTTGGCCGCGCCGCAGAGAAGGCCGACGCCAAGCCCGATCGCCACGAGCGCCGGCGTATCGAAACCGAGTTGCACGGCATAGCCCATAGCCGTCGAGGCGAGCGCGATGATTGAGGCTACCGAAAGATCGATCTCGCCGGAGATGATCACCAGAGCCATAGCGAAGGCGATCATCGCCTTTTCCGTGAAATTGAAGGTCGCGTCCGAGAGGTTCCACGGGTCGAGAAAGTAGGGCGAGGCCAGAGAATTGCCGAGGAAAATCGCGGTTGCCACCACCAGGAGCAGGGCCTCCCAGCTCTTCATAAGGCGCGCACCCCGACCCTGCAGACGATCTGGGATGTTGCGGGGAGAGAGTTGCGCGTCCGCCATCAGACCGCCTCCGCTTTTCTGAGAATGACCCTGCCCTTGCGACGCTCGGCGCGGGCGTTGACTGCGACGGCAATGATGATGACCGTTCCGGAGATCGCCATTTGTGCGAAGGGCGAGATGTTGATGACAGGCAGTGCGTTCTTGATCACGCCGAGGAAGAGGGCTCCGAGCACGGCGCCGGTGACAGAACCAATACCGCCGGCGATCGAAATGCCGCCGATGACGCAGGCCGCGATGATATCGAGTTCGAAGCCGGCGGCGATATCGACATAGGCAACCGCGTAACGCGACACCCAGAGATAGCCGGAAAGCCCCGCCAGCGCCCCCGAGAGGCAATAGGCGAAGAAGCGCGTGCGGCCGACATCGATACCGGTGTAAATGGCGGCGTGCGGATTGCCGCCGACCGCGTAGAAGGCGCGGCCAAGCGGCGTCCGGCTCATGACCACGAACATCAGCGCGATTATCGCGAGCGACAGCCAGGACAGCACGGGCGCCCCGGCGAGTTCCAGGCGAGGCAAGGCCTTGAAGGCGTCGCTCATTTCATGCGCGTTGATCCACTTGCCATCCGTCAGCACGAAGATGAGGCCGCGATAGATTGTCAGCGTTCCCAATGTGACGACGATCGGCGGTATATCGAGTTTCCAGACCAACGTTCCGTTGACCATGCCGAGAGACGCACCAAGCGTCATGGCGGCGAGGATGACGAGCGGGATCGGCAGTCCGGGAAAGGCGGTGTTGACCATCGCGGCAGCCATCCCGCAAAGCGCCAGATTCGCTGCCATCGACAGATCGATGCAGCGGGTGAGGATGACAGCCATCTGCCCGAGGGCGAGAATGATCAGGATCGACGTGTCGTTATAGACGCGCGCGAGATTTGCCGGGGCGACGAAAGCGGGAAAACGCATCGCGACCAGGGCGAGCAGCACACCTGTCGCCACGACAAGGAGGGCCTCACGGTTTTTCAGCAGCCTCATGCGGCCCTCCCTTCGCTCGGCGCTTCGATGCCGGCCGCGGCGCGCACCAGTGTTTCCGCCGTGAGTACCGGGCGCTCGAACCGGCCGACAATCCGCCCTTCCCGCATGACGATGACCCGATCGGACATGCCCATGATTTCGGGAATTTCGGAGGAGACCATAATGACGCTCAGGCCTTGCGCCGCGAGCTCGCTCATGAAGGCGTGAACCGCGGCCTTCGAGCCGATGTCGATGCCCTTGGTCGGCTCGTCGAGAATGATGACCTTCGGCCTCGTCGCCAGCCATTTGGCGATCACCACCTTCTGCTGGTTGCCGCCCGAGAGCGTGCCGACGTCCTGGTCAAGGGAGGCCGCCCGCAGGTCGAGCCGGGACGTATATTCGCGCGCCAGCGCGAACTCGTTGGCAAGCCTCAGGAACCCCGAGCGGGACGTATGGGACAGCGACGGCAGCGTGACGTTCTGGAAGATCGGCATGCCGATGATCGCACCTTGCCGGCCACGCTCCTCCGGAACATAGACGATGCCGGCCCGGATCGCCTCTGCCGGGCTGCGGATGACCAGCACCTCGCCGTCGAGCCTGATCGCGCCGGCGGACGGCCGGGTGACGCCGATGAGCGATTGCATGAATTCCGAGCGGCCGGCGCCGATGAGCCCGTAGAAGCCGAGGATTTCGCCGCGCCGCAGCTCGAAATTGATGTCATCGAACTCGGTCGGATGGCGATAGCCGGAAACGGTCAGCACCGGCTCTCCGATCTCGACCGCCTTTTTCGGATAGACGGAGTCGACGGCGCGACCGACCATCATGCGGACGAGATCATCCTGACTGACATCGGCGATCAATCCCTCGCCGACCATGGCGCCGTCGCGGAAGACGGTATAGCGATCGGCGATCCGGAAAATCTCGTCGAACTTGTGGCTGATGAAGAGGATCGCCTTGCCGTCGGCCTTCAGCCGCTCGATCAGGGCGTAGAGTTCATGAATTTCCTTGTGCGACAGCGCCGCGGTCGGCTCGTCCATGATGACGACGCGGGCGTCGACGGAAAGTGCGCGGGCGATCGCCACCAGATGCTTCCTGGCGATGCCGAGATCGCGCAGGCGGATCGTGGGATCGAGATCCGCGCCAGCCCGCTGCAGCAGCGCGGCAGCGTCGGCGTTGAGTTTCGTCCAGTCAATGAGACCGAAGCGGTTGCGCGGGGCGTGCCCGAGAAAGATGTTTTCGGCCACCGAGAGCTCGTCGAAGAGCACCGTTTCCTGATGAATGGCGGTTACGCCGGCGCGGGCCGCCGCAAGGGCTGTCGGAAAGGTCGTTTCCGTTTCTGCGATGCGGATCACGCCGGCATCGGGCTGGTAGATACCCGTCAGGATCTTGACGAGAGTCGACTTGCCGGCGCCGTTCTCGCCGACCAGCGCCGTCACCGAACCGGGATAAAGCGCCAGCGAAACATCCGAGAGAGCGCGCACGCCGGGGAAGGACTTCGAGATGCCCTCAAGCGCGATGGCGGGCTTTATCCGCGATGTGGTCGTATCCTGCAGCAAGAGAGATTCCACTAATCCAGTCGTTCCGTTTTAGGCGATGGTCAGTCCGCAGGCCGCCTTTCGATCATCCGGCTACCCGTCACCCTAGCCCTCTCCCAAGCGGGGAGAGGGGACCCCTTCCTTCAAAGACTGCGGTTCGCGCCAACGTTCATGAGGGGCGAGGCGGCCGCTTGTTTCCTTCTCCCCGCGAACGGGGAGAAGGTGGCCGGATGAGGGGCAAATACGTCCCTCCTGATTAGAAGATCTTCGCGAATTCCTCGACGTTCGAGGCATCATAGACGAATGGATCGGCCATGGCGCCTTCATTGTTCTCGTCGAGCTTCACGGTGCCCATGCGGCCCATCTTCAGTTCCGCGCCGGGCTTGGCTTCGGCGCCATTGATGAGGTTGTAGGCGATCATCGTGGCCGAGTAGCCGAGATCGATCGGGTTCCAGATCGCGAAGGACTTCGACGCGCCGGACTTCACGTGGCCGGCCATTTCGGACGGAAGCCCGAGGCCCGTGACATTGATCTCACCGATCTTGCCGGCGTCGGTCACGGCTTGCGCGGCGGCAACGATACCGACCGAGGTCGGCGCGATGATCGCCTTCAGGTTCGGATAGGACTGGATCAGGCCCTGGGTCTCGCGATAGGACTTGTCGGCAAGGTCGTCACCATAGACGGTCGTGACGACGTTGATCCCCTTGTAATTGTCCTGAACCTTCTTCATCTCCGCGATCCAGGTGTTCTGGTTCGTGGCCGTCGCCGATGCGGAAAGCACGGCAACGTCGCCCCCTTCCGGCAGATGATCGGCGGCGAGCTTGATGATCATGTTGCCGATCAAGGCGTTCGAGGACGGATTGAGATGCATCATGCGGCCTTCCTTGGCGACACCCGAATCCCAAGAGATGACCTTAATGCCGCGATCCATCGCCTTCTTGAGCGCCGGCACGAGCGCGTCGGTGTCATTGGCCGAAACCGCGATCGCATCCACCTTCTGGGCGATCAGCGAGTTGATCACCTCGATCTGGCCCTCCGCCGTCGTGGAGGTCGGGCCGGTATAGATGACTTCGACGTCGCCGAGTTCCTTGGCGGCCTCCTGCGCACCCTTGTTGGCGGCCTCGAAGAAGCCGATGCCGAGCGCCTTGACCACGAGCGCGATCTTCTTGTTCTCCGCATGGGCCGTGTTGGCCATGAGCGCGACCGCGACGGCTGCCGTCACCATCAATGATTTCAGGACTTTCATCACTTTCTCCTCCCTTGGGCCCATGCAGCCGCTGCGGCTGCATCCTCCGGCCCGACAACCAATGTTTGCGATCCTCTTCCGGCTTTCGCCCGAAAGTCGCCTCCTACTCCCCTCTCCCATCCGCCGTCAGGCGGATGACGAAGCAATCTCCGCGTCGCCCGCCGCCTTCGTGTTTGCGATGACGAGGTTAACGCCGGCGCTTTCGAGCATCGCGGCATGCCGGTCCTCGATGCCCATATCGGTGATCACAGTCGCGATGCGCTTCAGACCACAAAGGATGAGGCTCGAACGCTTGTGAAACTTCGAGGAATCCGCGAGCACGACCAACTCGTCGGCCTGATCGATCAGCTTCTGCTCGGCTTGGATCAGAAGCGGATCGGCCTCCATGAGGCCGAGCGGCCCGAGCCCCTGCGCGCCCATGAACATGCGTCGCGCATAGAAGTTGCGGGTCACGTCATTCTCGAACGGGCTCAAGATGATGTTCTGCTCGCGGTAGATCGTGCCGCCGGACAGCATGACCGTGTTCTTCGAATGCTTGAGCAGATGCTCTGCGATGGGAAAGGAATTAGTGAAGACCTGCATCCGGCGGTTCGCCAGGAAATGCACCATCTGGAAGGTCGTCGTGCCGCCATTGATGATGATCGGCTCGCCATCCTGGCAGAGCGCCACCGCCTCGCGGGCAATCGCCTGCTTCTCCCGCGCGTGAAGGCCCTCATTGACGCGGAAGGGCCGTCCGGCAAGCCCGACGAATTGCGGCGGATTGATCGCCTCGGCGCCGCCGCGCACCCGGCGGAGCCGTTTCTGCACGTGGAGCGCTGCGATGTCGCGGCGGATCGTTGCCTCCGAGCTGCCCGTGAGCTCGACCAATTCCGGCACGGTCACGACCGGCTTTTCCTGCACTGCCGACAGGATGATCCTATGTCTTTCTTTCTCGTGCATCCGCTCCTCCGATGCCCGCATGCTTCCATCAACCCCAAACATTGTCAATCAGTATCGATCATATTTTTTCATTGTGCGCCGCAATATGATTGTTTTTGATCGTTTATGATTGACAACCGCGCGTCTCGCATGTGATCTGATATCAATCAATCGCCGCGGCGAGGGCCCGCGGCAACTGACCGGGAGGACTTCTAGATGCTCGACAAGCAACAAGGCGCACGCCTGGCCAATCTCTGGGACGACGCCAAGGCGGCGGGAATGAGCGAGCCGGAGCGACTGCTCTACCGGTCCAATCTCCTCGGATCGGACAAGCGCATCACCAATTATGGCGGCGGCAACACCTCCGCGAAGGTGACGGAGAGGGATCCGCTGACGGGGGAAACGGTCGAAGTCCTCTGGGTGAAGGGCTCAGGCGGTGATGTCGGCACGATCAGGATGGACGGCTTCGCCACCCTCTACATGGACAAGCTGAGAGCACTCAAGGGCATCTATCGCGGCGTCGAATTCGAAGACGAAATGGTCGGCTACCTGCCGCATTGCACCTTCAACCTCAATCCGCGGGCCGCATCGATCGACACGCCGCTGCACGCCTACGTGCCGAAGTCGCATGTCGACCACATGCACCCGGATGCGATCATCGCCATTGCCGCCTCAAAGAACAGCAAGGATTTGACGCAAAAGATCTTCGGCGACGAGATCGGCTGGCTGCCCTGGAAGCGGCCAGGCTATGAGCTCGGCCTCTGGCTCGAGAAATTCTGCCGCGAGAATCCGACGGCGCGCGGCGTCGTGCTCGAGAGCCACGGCCTTTTCACCTGGGGCGACTCGGCCAAAGAGGCCTACGAGACGACCATCGAGATCATCAACCGGGCGATCGCCTGGTTCGAGGCCGAGAATACGGCGCCGGCCTTCGGCGGAGCGGTGAAGCCGGTCCTTGAAACATCCGAGCGCACTGCCGTCGCGAAGCGGCTGATGCCGGTTATCCGGGGCCTGATCAGCGCCGACGAGAAGAAGGTCGGCCACTTCGACGACAGCCAGGCGGTTCTGGATTTCGTGACGTCCAGGGACCTGGAGCCCCTGGCAGCGCTCGGGACGAGTTGCCCCGACCACTTTCTTCGGACAAAGATCCGGCCGCTGGTGATCGATTTCGATCCCGACGCACCCGATGTCGAAAAGACGCTTGCCGGCCTGCCGGAGGCGATTTCCGCCTATCGAGCCAGCTATGCAGCCTATTACGACCGCTGCAGGCGCGCCGACAGCCCGGCGATGCGCGATCCGAATGCGGTCGTCTTTCTCGTTCCGGGCGTCGGCATGATCACCTTTGCCAAAGACAAGGCGACAGCGCGCATCTCCGGCGAATTCTATGTCAATGCCATCAATGTCATGCGCGGCGCCTCGGGCGTCTCGACCTATGTCGGCCTGCCTGAGCAGGAGGCCTTCGACATCGAGTACTGGCTGCTGGAGGAAGCAAAGCTGCAGCGCATGCCGAAGCCGAAGAGTCTTGCAGGCTGCATCGCGCTCGTGACCGGCGGCGCCGGCGGTATCGGCAAGGCGACTGCCGACCGGCTGATGCGGGAAGGCGCCTGCATCATCCTTGCCGATATCGATCAAGGGGCGCTTGAGGCTGCCGAGGGCGAACTTGCCGCCCGTTACGGCAAGGATTTCGTCCGCGCCGTCAGCATGAACGTGACCAGCGAAGCGGCGGTCGAGTCCGGTTTCGGCGACGCACTCCTCGCCTTTGGCGGCCTCGACATTCTCGTTTCGAATGCGGGCCTTGCCTCCTCGGCGGCGATCGAGGACACGACGCTTTCGCTCTGGAACAGGAATATGGACATCCTCGCGACCGGCTATTTCCTGGTCTCGCGCGAAGCCTTCCGCATCTTCCGCGCCCAGAAGGCCGGCGGCAATGTCGTCTTCGTCGCCTCCAAGAACGGCTTGGCGGCCTCGCCCGGCGCTTCGGCCTATTGCGCGGCCAAGGCGGCGGAGATCCACCTCGCCCGCTGCCTGGCGCTCGAGGGCGCGTCGGCGCAGATCCGCGTCAATGTCGTCAATCCGGATGCGGTGCTGCGCGGTTCAAAGATCTGGACCGGCGAATGGAAGGAGCAGCGCGCGGCCGCCTACAACATGGATGTCGACGAGCTCGAGGCGCATTATCGCGAGCGTTCGATGCTGAAGCGCAGCGTTTTCCCTGAGGATATCGCCGAAGCCATCTACTTCCTCGCCTCCGACATGTCGGCCAAGTCGACCGGCAACATCATCAATGTCGACGCGGGCAATGCCCAGTCCTTTACCCGCTGAGGAAAGCTGCCATGACCGTAATGATCAGCACATCTCTCATCGAGGCCGAGAACGCAAGGCGGCATGAGGAACTGAAGCGCGATTATGAAGGCCTTGGCGATCGGCTCGCGCGCCGAGGCATCGACATCGATGCGATCCGGAAAAAGGTCGCAGCCTATGGCGTTGCCGTGCCCTCCTGGGGCGTCGGCACCGGCGGAACGCGCTTCGCCCGCTTCCCGGGCCTCGGCGAGCCCCGCAATATCTTCGACAAACTCGAAGATTGCGGCGTCGTTCATGAACTCACCCGCGCGACGCCGACCGTGTCGCTACACATCCCCTGGGATAAGGTCGCCGATCTTCCGGCGCTGAAGGAAAAGGGCGCGTCGCTCGGCTTGGGCTTCGACGCGATGAATTCCAACACCTTCTCCGATGCACCCGGCCAGGCGCATTCCTACAAGTTCGGATCGCTCACCCACATTGACGCTGCCACGCGGCGGCAGGCCGTCGAGCACAATCTCGAATGTATCGAGATCGGCAGGGCGCTCGGCTCGAAGGCGTTGACGGTCTGGATTGGCGACGGCTCCAACTTTCCCGGCCAGAGCAATTTCACCCGGGCTTTTGAGCGCTATCTCGATTCGATGAAGGCGATCTATGCCGCGCTTCCGGACGACTGGCGCGTCTTCACCGAGCACAAGATGTACGAGCCGGCCTTCTATTCCACTGTCGTGCAGGATTGGGGCACGAACTACCTGATCGCCCGGGAACTCGGACCGAAAGCCTTCTGCCTCGTCGATCTCGGCCACCACGCGCCGAACGTCAATATCGAAATGATCGTCGCCCGGCTGATCCAGTTCAAAAAGCTGGGCGGCTTCCATTTCAACGATTCGAAGTACGGCGACGACGATCTCGACACCGGCTCGATCGATCCCTACCGCCTCTTCCTGGTCTTCAACGAGCTCGTTGATGCCGAGGTTCGCGGCGCCGATGGCTTCGACCCGGCACATATGCTTGACCAGAGCCACAATGTGACGGACCCGATCGAGAGCCTGATGACGAGTGCTATGGAAGTTTGCCGCGCCTATGCCCAGGCTCTTCTCGTCGACCGCAAGGCACTCGATGCCTATCAGCAGGACAATGACGCGCTGATGGCATCGGAAACCCTGAAGGAGGCCTTCCGGGCCGATGTCGAGCCGATCCTTGCCATGGCCCGCCTCGAAGAGGGCGGTGCGATCGCGCCGGTTGCGACGTACCGGGCAAGCGGCTATCGCGCCAAGGTGGCGGCGGAGCGCCCCGCGGTCGCCGGCGGGGGCGGCGGCATCGTCTGAAGCGGCAGCGGGAGCAAGCGATTCGCGCATGCATCCTGCGTTCATCGATCGCCTTGCTAACCCCGGTTCGGCTCGAACCGGGGGTGAGTCTGCAGAAGCTTGGCGCATCGGCCCGAAACTCGGTCCGATTTTCGGAAAGCTCGATGCGCAGATTCAAAGCGCTACAGCGACCTTTGCGCGTCTGAAAGACGCGCGGCGCTGTAGGAAATCGGCCCGGCCATGGCCGCTCTGCGACCATCAATCCCGATTGCGCAGAAAAATGGCCGCGCGATTGAATTGCCCCCTACCTGATCCGAAATCATGGGCTATCCTTCCGTCGGGTTACAATCGAAAGGAACCATTGATGGGTATTGAGAGCATTCTGGTATTTCTGATCGTCGGCGCCGTTGCGGGTTGGCTCGCCGGGTTGATCGTCAGCGGCTTCGGCTTCGGGTTGATCGGCAATATGGTCGTCGGGATCATTGGCGCGCTTATCGCCGGCTACCTGTTCCCGGCGCTGGGCGTCACCCTCGGCACCGGCATTCTTGCCGCGATCATCCATGCGACGATCGGCGCCATCATCTTGCTTGTGCTGATCCGCATCGTGAAACAGGCCTGACGAGCGATACCGTGCATCAACCCTTGGATAGGGCCGATCCAGACACCAGATAGTGGAATAGAGACAACGATAGCGAGCTCCGGCACCTGACCCGGACGCTGTAGGGATTCGCGCCGGCCCAATGAAAGGCGCTTTAGGCGCGGATCGCCGCCGCAACGCATGAGCGGAGGGAAAGATGACCGACCTCTATGCCGACAAGATCGAAATCGCACTTCGGACCTATATCAACGATCATCAGGGCAGCCTGACGCGCGAGCAGGCGATTTCCACGATCCTCGAAAACTGGTTTGCGAGCCATGGCTATCTGCCGCAGCAGCAGGAGGGATTGCGCCCGGAAGAGCTTGACGCGTCGAACGACGACTGAAACATTTGCTTTTTGCAAACGCTGCCGGCGTGCCGTTCCTGCCGCCGTTTTTCCTATTGCCAATCACAGCATAGATCGTCCGTCATGAGCCTCGAGTCGGTAAAAGCATTTTTTTCCATGAACGCCCCGGACATCAGCGTCATCGAACTCCAGCAGAGCACCGCGACCGTGGCGCTCGCAGCCGAGGGCCACGGCGTCGAGCCGGCGCAGATCGCCAAGACGCTGGCGCTCCGGGTTGGCGATGATGTGATCCTGATCGTCACCCGCGGGGATGCACGCCTCGACAATAAGAAATACAAGGCCCGATTCGGCACGAAGGCACGCATGCTCGGTCTCGACGAGGTAGAAGCCGAGACCGGCCACCCGGTCGGCGGCGTCTGCCCTTTCGGGCTTGCCCGGCCGCATAGCGTCTACTGCGACGAATCCTTGAAAGCATTCGATATCGTGGTGCCTGCCGCCGGCGCAGTGAACGCGGCGGTGCACATCAGCCCTGACCGCATGGCGGTACTGACCGGCGCGGAATGGATCGACGTTTCGCAGGCATAGGCATCCGCCGGCGCAAAGCGCAGCATTGCGCAGGCGGTAGATTCTGCGGCGCTCACTTGTTCCGCTTCAAAGCACGGCCACAAGAACCATAAGAGATCCGAGCGATAGCGCGGCAATGATGCTCATCAGCATCTTCATCATGTGCTTGGCCATTCTTCTCGCCCCTGCCCGTGCCTTCAGTCGAAGCCGCAGGCATCAATGCCGGGCCGGCGATCGACCCGGCTCCTCCCATCGATGCTGGGTATTCTCCGACAAGTCGGTTGACTTGTCACCTTGCCAATGAGGATTAGCTCGCGCCGGCCAAGCGGCGGTGGACCAGTGCTCGCATTTCAATGATTAGCTTGTAAAATGGATTAGCTTGTAAAATGGTGCCCGGAGGCGGATTCGAACCACCGACACGCGGATTTTCAATCCGCTGCTCTACCAACTGAGCTATCCGGGCATTTTGCCTTTGAGGGCAACGGCTTCTTCTCAAGAAACCGCCGGGGCGCTTGGTTCGCCGCCGGAAGCGAGCGGGGTTATAACATCTTGTTCGGCGGTGTCCAGCACCAAATGATTCTTTTTTGAAGGAATCTGGCAGGCGGTGGAAAAGCCGCGAAAAGACAACGGATTCAGAGGGATCGCATGTCACCGCGGCCGCCGTGGCCGACCGGGAGGGCCCCTGCCGGTTTCCGGAGTGGACGTTTAGAGCCGCTCGCCCGCTCAGGTGGCGCAGGCACTTCTAGCGATCGTCGCCGTCGTCGGCCTTCGACTCGTCGTCGGCGACAGGAATCGCGTAGGAGCCGGAAAGCCAGCGGTTGAGGTCTATGTTGCGACAGCGTACCGAGCAGAAGGGATAGTGCTCACGCGCCGACGAACGGCCGCATTCCGGGCAGGGACGCGGTGCGCGCAGGGGCTCGACGTTCGAGCCGTTCCTCTTGCCTCCGCCGCTCACTTGCTCAGCTTTCCATCCAGCTGTTGTGGACCTCGTAGCCCTCGCCGACGAGGAGGTTGACGGTCTCGTAGAGCGGCAAGCCTACCACATTGGTATAGGATCCGACGAGCTTGACGACGAAACTGCCGGCAATGCCCTGGATGCCGTAGCCGCCGGCCTTGCCGCGCCATTGCCCGGAAGCGAGATAGCTCTCGATGTCGAGGCCGGATAGGCGCTTGAACCGCACCTTCGTGTCGACGACCTTCTGGCGCAGCGTCCGATCCGGCGTGACGAGGCAGATGCCGGTATAGACGCGGTGGCTGCGACCGGAGAGAAGGTGGAGGGCGCTCGACGCTTCGCTGACCAGCTCCGGTTTGGGCAGGATGCGGCGACCGACGCAGACGACCGTGTCGGCCGCCAGAATATAGCTGCCCTGCCAGTCCGCCTCCCCCTTGATTGCCGCGAGGGCCGCCCTGGCTTTCTCGGCGGACAGCCTGCGCGCCAGCGAGCGCGGATGCTCAGCTCGCTTGGGCGTCTCATCCAGATCCATCGGGAGCAGCCGCGCAGGTTCGATTCCGGCCTGCGCCAGAAGCTCGACACGGCGCGGCGATCCGGACGCCAATATCAGTTTCTGGGTCACTGTCATTGAAGCGAACCGTAAAGTCCCGGTTGGGCGCTCTTGCGCTGATCCTACTGGAAAGGGGGCTTACTTGAAGCGGTAGGTAATGCGACCCTTCGTCAGATCGTACGGGGTCATCTCGACGAGCACCTTGTCACCCGCCAGAACCCGGATACGGTTCTTGCGCATGCGGCCCGCCGTATGGGCGATGATCTCGTGCTCGTTCTCAAGCTTCACGCGGAAGGTCGCGTTAGGAAGCAATTCGGTGACCACGCCCGGAAATTCGAGGACTTCTTCTTTCGCCATGCAGGGTTGTTCTTTCTCGTGTTCATTCGCGGATGCGCCACGCATCCGTCGAAAAATTTTGCCGGAAACTACACAATCGCCACGGCTTTGTGAACCCGCCTTGATGCCGCTTTTCCGCAATTCTGCCGTGTCGCCGCCGGTGCCGGTCAGGCACCCTTGCGGATGCTTGGACCGGCCAACCGGCTGGCGATCAAACCCGCCAGATGGTCGCGTACCGCCCGATAGGCGCCGACGATCTGATCGCGCGTGCCGGTCGCGACCGTCGGATCGGGCGTCGGCCAATATACCACGTCGACGGCCATCGAGCGCGTCAATTCGAGCGCCAGGTGATGGGCCTCCGGCGCCAGCGTGACGATTATGTCGAAATAGTCGTCTTCGAGTTCGTCGAGTGTGCGTGGTTGGTGGCGGCCGATCGTCAATCCCACCTCTTCCAAGACGACGTCGACGAAAGGATCGCGCTCGCCGTGGCGCACGCCCGCGGAAGCCACATAGGTTCCCTTCGGCAGCGCCGCCCTCGCAAGTGCCTCGGCCATGGGCGAGCGAATCGCGTTCATGCCGCACATGAAGAGAATCGAACGGGGCGTCTTTACATCGGGCAAGACGGTCCCACTCATGTCCGCCCCTCTAGCCGCGCCAATAGAGCACACAGACGAGCGTGAAGAGCCGACGCGCCGTGTCGAAATCCAGCCGGATCTTCCCCGACAGCCGATCCATCAGCGTCTGCGAACCCTCGTTGTGAATGCCGCGCCGCCCCATATCGATCGCTTCGATATGGCTCGGCGTCGCCGAACGGATCGCCTCGTAATAGCTTTCGCAGATCATGAAGTAGTCCTTCACGATCCGCCGAAAGGGCGTGAGCGACAGAATATGGGTGGCGACCGGCTCACCGCCATCGGTCGAGATGGCGAAGACCAGCTTCGAGTCCACCAGCGACAGATTGAGCCGATAGGGGCCGCCGGGATGGCCGAGAGGTTCGAACAGATTTTCCTCTAGCAGATCGAAGATCGCAACCGCACGCTCGTGCTCCACGTCCGGCGTGGAGCGTCCGATCGTCTCGTCCAGAACGATGTCGCAAAGGCGCAGGTTGCGATCGGCCCTCATCCCTCGCCCCCGAGATTGAGGCGGATGGCGACCGAGCGGGCGTGGGCCTCGAGCCCTTCGGATTTCGCAAGTGCGATCGCCGCGGGGCCGAGGTTGCGCAACTGATCGGGGCCAAGCCGCAGGATCGAGGTCCGCTTCATATAGTCGAGGACGCCAAGGCCGGAGGAGAAGCGGGCGGAGCGCGCCGTCGGAAGCACGTGATTGGAGCCGCCGACATAGTCGCCGATAACTTCCGGCGTGTGGCGGCCGATGAAAATCGCGCCGGCATTGCGGATCTTCGGCACCATCGCATCCGGATCGGCGATTGCCAGTTCGAGATGTTCGGCTGCAATGCGGTTGGCAAGCGGCACCGCCTCGTTGAGGTCCGGCACCAGGATGACGGCGCCGAAATCGCGCCAGCTCGCCGTCGCCGTATCGGCGCGCGGCAAGGTCTTCAACTGCCGTTCGACAGCCTTTTCGACCGCATCCCCGAGGGCCGCATCGTCGGTGATCAGGATCGCCTGCGCGCCGACATCATGCTCGGCCTGGGCAAGAAGGTCGGCGGCAATCCAATCCGGGTCGTTGTCGCCGTCGGCAATCACCAGCACTTCCGAAGGACCGGCGATCATATCGATGCCGACCGTTCCGAAAACCTGGCGCTTCGCCGCCGCGACATAGGCATTGCCCGGCCCGACGATCTTCGCCACCGGGGCGATCGTCTCGGTGCCGTAGGCAAGTGCCGCGACAGCCTGAGCGCCACCGATGCGGTAGATTTCCTCGACGCCGGCCAGCCGCGCGGCAGCGAGGACCGCCGGGTTGACCGCGCCGCCGCTTGCAGGCACGACCATGACGATGCGTGGCACGCCGGCGACCCTGGCCGGCAGCGCGTTCATCAGCACTGAGCTCGGATAGCTCGCCGTGCCGCCCGGAACATAGAGGCCGACCGCATCGATCGCCGTCCAGCGCGAGCCGAGGCCGACGCCCAGCGCATCCTCATAGATGTCATCCTTCGGCAATTGCCGGCGGTGATGCGCCTCGATCCGGGTCGCGGCGACTTTCAGCGCGCCGAGCACCTCCGGCGCGACCGCCTCGACCGCCGCATCGATCTCGGCCGCGGTGACCGCCATGCCGGTCGTCGCAAAGTCGAGGCCGTCGAAGCGGGCGGAATAGTCGGCAAGCGCCGCGTCGCCCCGCACCCGGACGTCATCGATGATGGTACGCACGGCGGCGTTGACGTCCTCCGAGACCTCCCGCTTCGTCGTAAGAAAGGCGGCGAATTCGCGCTCGAAGCTCACATCGAGATAGTTCAGCCTGATTGCCAATGCGTTGATCCTCTTAATGATGGCTGCGGTGCGCTCAGACGCCCTCGGGATGGCGCGGCTTGAATGCCGTTGCCCAGGCGCCGCCGGTATCGGCGAGCTGCACCTCGATGCATTCGACATCAAGCGCGATCGAAGCGGCGCCGGCGAGTACGAATTCGATCGTTCCTTCCGGCCCGTCCCCCTCTTGGGCGAAGCGCAGGGCGAGAAGGTCGAGAACCGTTTCCGCGTCGTTGCGATCGAAGCCCAGCGACCGAACGGCGGTAACGCGCTTGAAAAGCAGGACGGACCTGCGCCGCTCGAAGCTGCGGCGCCTGCCCCCCGCCGTTTCCCAGACGAAACGATTGATCACCAGGGAGAACTGGCCGCGGCGCAGGTCGAAGTGCGTCCCGGCCACCTTGAAGACTGCATCCTGCACATGCGCGGAAACGACGCCCAGGTCCTCCTCGTCGAGCGCCAGCAGTTTCAAAGCATCCATGCCACCCATCCCTGTGTCTTCGCCTGCTGCCTGTCTCCGACCTTCGGTTAGGGACAAGGACAAACAGCTATTCAAAGGGCTACAGCGACCTTCCGCGTCGGATGAGACGCGCGGCGCTGTAGCGTCTTTTGCGCCGCAATCGCCAAGGACATAGGACGTCGGGCCCGAAACCGCAACGGTTTCGGGTGCGGAGCTGGAAATCAGTCGCTGACCCGCTCCACATGGGCGCCGCAGCGCGTCAGTTTTTCCTCGAGCCGCTCGAAACCGCGATCGAGATGATAGACGCGCGAGACCATGGTCTCGCCTTCCGCCGCAAGTCCGGCAATGACGAGCGAGACGGAGGCACGCAGGTCCGTCGCCATAACCGGCGCCCCCTTGAGCCGACTGACCCCCTCGATCTTCGCCGTCTGGCCGGAGAGCGAGATCTTGGCACCCAGGCGCGCCAGCTCCTGCACATGCATGAAGCGGTTCTCGAAGATCGTTTCGGTGATGTGGGAGACGCCGCTCGATTTGGTCATCAGCCCCATGAACTGCGCCTGAAGGTCGGTCGGAAAGCCCGGGAAGGGATCGGTAACGATGTCGACCGGGCGAATGCCGGTGCCGTTGCGGACGATCCGAATGCCGTTGTTGGTCTCGCTGATCTCGGCACCCGCGCGGCGGATCGTTTCGAGCGCCGTGTCGAGGAGGCTTGCCTCCGTATCCTCGAGAATGACGTCGCCGCCGGCCATCGCCACGGCCATGGCGTAGGTCCCGGTTTCGATTCGGTCAGGCAGCACGCGATGGCGGGCGCCGGACAGGGAACGCACGCCATCGATCGTGATCGTGCTCGTGCCGTGGCCGGAAATCCTTGCCCCCATGGCATTGAGGCAGCGGGCGAGATCGGCCACCTCCGGTTCGCGCGCGGCATTGCCGATCACGGTCGTGCCGTTGGCAAGGGTCGCCGCCATCATCAGCACATGCGTCGCGCCGACGGAAATTTTCGGGAAGACATAGCGGCCGCCGACAAGCCCGCCTTCCGGCGCCTTGGCGTTGACGTAGCCGCCATCGATCTCGATCTCGGCTCCGAGCGCCGTCAGACCTTCGATAAAGAGATCCACCGGCCGGGTGCCGATGGCGCAGCCGCCCGGCAGCGAGACGCGCGCCTTGCCTTCGCGGGCAAGCAGCGGACCGATGACCCAGAAGCTCGCGCGCATCTTCGAGACCAGCTCATAGGGCGCCGTGGTCGATACGATGTTGCGGCTGGTGAAATGGATCGTGCGGGCATAGCTCTCGCCCTGACGCTCACGCCGGCCGTTGACGGAGATGTCGGCGCCATGATTGCCGAGGATGCGGATCAGCTGCTCGACGTCGGCGAGGTGCGGCACGTTCTCCAAGGTCAGCGTATCATCGGTCAAGAGCGACGCGATCATCAGCGGCAAAGCGGCGTTCTTCGCGCCGGAAATGGGGATGACCCCGTGAAGTTCATTTCCGCCTACAATCCTGATGCGATCCATGAGACCTCTTGCACGGGCGCCGCCCGCCTTTCCAAAAATTCCAGTGTTGCTAAAGCGCGTCTCTTAGTAGAGATGCCATAAAAATAGAAGTGCCTTGAAATGCAAGTTGAATGCCCAAAGCCGCGAGAATGCGCAAAATTTGCGCCATTCCCTACAAGAAAGGGACCCTAATCTTCCGATTCGTCCGATTTTGCGGCAGGCAGTCCCGTTGTCTCGTCGGCCGCTCCGGCCCGACGCGCGCGTGCCTGCTGCTTGCGGCGCTGGAGATTGTCGCGCAAGTTCTTCGCCAGCCGCTGGCGCCGCACCTCCGCCCCGCTCGCTGGCGCCTGCGCACCGCTTCCTGAGCCCGGTGCGCGCTCCTTGTCGTCATCTTTTTGCATGCGCCATGGATTAGCGCAAAACCGCGACTTGCGGAAGCGGCAAGGCGCGCCCCAGCAGTGTGGAGTTCTGAAAAAGCGAGACCGCCTTCCATCTCGGCCTCCAGGCAAGCCATTGAAATCGCGTGGTTCTATCTCTTCTCCGCAGGACGGTTCGGCAGCCCGGCCGTCGGGCTGGACCAAAAACTTCCAATTGCGGCTTGCGCTTGCCGCCAAGCTATGGCAATAGGCGCCTCGCTTGCTGCGGCTCGTCACAAAGCCGCCGAATGCTGCTATAGCTCAGGGGTAGAGCACTCCCTTGGTAAGGGAGAGGCCGAGAGTTCAAATCTCTCTAGCAGCACCAGTTTTTCTCATCCAGATAAATGATCCTGGGCAGGTTTGTCCGGTTGCCGACCCCGACTTCCATTCAATCGGTGGTGACCGGCAAGGGTGTCACCTCCTGATGAACGGTGCCGAGCTGCTGATCCGCGGCGAGGCCAGCTTCGACATCTCAGAAAGCAAGCGGGCCCACTCAATGAGCGGGCTCGCCGTGTGCTCGAACGCCTTCGCCTCCTCGGCTTTGGCATCCGATCCTTACAATTTTCATCCACTCGTGGCGCCCCAATTGGGATCCCACTCAACGCCTTCGGCAAGTTCCACGTAAATCGGTGCTGCGCCCTGGCTGTGAGTCTTTGCCAGCTTCAGGGCAGCCTCCGGTCCCATTTCCTCGCCCGGAAAAATAGTGTCATCTTCCGATGGATCGGTGACCTTTCGGACATAGCCTCTGATATGGCCATCGGAACGGTAAAGCTTGACGATTACGGCACCCGGCACGGGCTGGTCAGGAAGCCGATGATAGGTTGGCATCTCGATTTCTCCCAATGATGACCGTCATCCGGGGTTAACCGCCGGCCGGGCCATCTGTTCCTCTGGATCCAGCCACGCGGGTTCTCCCCGGGAACATCTTCGGCAAGGTTGCGTTCGCCCCTGAGGCGGGGCATGGCCGCGAAAGAGAGTGGCATTTGTTCAGTGCAGGGGCGACAGGAGGACGATTGGTGAAGAGCTGGCTCGCCCACCCGACGAAAACCTGGAGGCCCGGTTCTGCCGTCGCAGCCACCCTGCTGGCGCTGTGCTTCGGCGCGTCGGCGCCCGCCGGCGAGACGGGGGATCTTGCGTCGCTGCGCGCCGAGGCGCTCGCCCTGGTCAATGAGTCTCGCAGCCGGCATGGGCTCGATCCGCTGCAGGTGACCGAGCGACTCAATACCGCGGCGCAGGTCCATGCGGAAGACATGCTCGAGCGGAACTATTATTCCCATACGTCCCCGGAAGGCGAGAATGTTGGCGACCGTTTTCGCGCGCGGGGCGGGAGCCGCTGGAAAAAAGTCGCGGAGAACATCGCGCGCTGCACCGGCTGCCCGAGTGTGCCGACGGCCGAACGCGTCTCCGAGTTTCACGAGGGTTGGATGAACAGTCCCGGGCATCGGCGGAACATTCTGGCCCCGGGACTGGAAAGCTTCGGCTTCGGTATCATCGGCGAGAACGGCAGGCAATTTGCGGTGCAGACATTTGCCGGCCCGGGCATGCCATTGGCGCTGCAGTCCGGCGAAGAGCCGGTCGCGCTTTCTGCGAAAGAGCAGGTCGCTGCCGCCGCGCGTCTGGTAAACGCAGAACGTGAACAGGCGGGCCACGCAGACTTGAAGACGAGTGAGGCGCTCAATACCCTCGCGCAGCGTCTCCTGCCGACAGACCCCTCCGACGACAGGATCATGGAGCGGCCGAATGGCCTGCTCGAGCTGTTGCCTTCCGGATCTGAGAGGGAATGGAGCGCTATCGACGTGGCCGCAGGCGGCTGCGGAGGCTGCGGCATGCAGCCGACCGGAGCCGACGTGCGCTACTTCGTCGATCAGTGGCTCGAGAATCCGCAGAATCGGGAAGCGCTTCTTGGTTCCGACGCGACCCATATCGGATTTGCGATGCTAGCCACCGGCGAGGGACGGAAAATTGCGATTGCCGTCGCGGGCAACCGGCTGGAATAGGCTGAACGATCACGGACATGGGCTACTTCTCGCAAAGCCGCCGCGGTCCGTCATAGGGCTGGAAGGTGCAATCGTCCGGCCGGAAGGAGCGGTAGGCGCGGGCGCAGGCGCGGAAGTTGCAGGCGGGCGCCGAGCCCGCCACCCTGGCGCCGGCATCCTCGGGATCGCCTTCGGCCAAGGCGGCCGTCATGAAGTTCCGCCAGATACGCGCAGGCAATTTGCCGCCAGTGACGTCCTTCATCGGCGTGTCGTCATCATTGCCGACCCAAACCCCGACGATCAGGGGCTCGGTGAAGCCGACGAACCAGGCATCGCGGTGGTTCTGGCTGGTGCCGGTCTTGCCGGCGGCAAGCACACCGATGTCCGCTTCGCGGCCGGTTCCGCGCTCGACGACCAACCTTAACATCCCGACGAGGTCCGGCCGGTATTCGGTGATGTCGATGGTCGGCTGCTTGGACGGCCCCACCCGGAAGGCCTGCGGCTGGCCGCCGGCATGCACAGAGTCGATGCCCCAGGGCTCGATCGGTGCCCGGCCGGCGCGAACCGATGCATAGGCGCCGGTCAGGTCGAGCAGGTTCACTTCCGACGACCCCAGCGCAATACTTGGCGTGTCCACAAGCCCGGCGTCGATCCCGAGCTCCCGCGCGGCAGCGACGACCCTGTCGATCCCGACCTCCATCGCCAAGGCGACGGTCGCCGCATTCAGCGACCGTGCGAAGGCTTCCGCGATGCTGACCGGACCACGATAACCGCCGCCGAAATTCTCCGGCGACCAGCCATTAATCTCGATCGGCGCATCGTCGACCGGGTCGAACGGGGTGAGGCCCGCCTTCAGGGCGGCGTAATAGACGAACAATTTGAAGACCGAGCCGGGCTGGCGCATAGCGGACGCGGCGCGATTGAATGTGCTTTTCGAATAGTCGCGGCCGCCGACCATCGCGACGACGGCGCCTTCCGGAGTCATGGCGACCAGCGCCGCCTGCGAGGCCCTCGCCTTTGAGCCTTCACGCTCGAGCGCTTCGGCGACGACCTTTTCGGCGATCCGTTGCAGCCTCGGCACCATCGTCGTCCTGACCTTGATCGTGCCTCGATAGGGCCCGGCGAGCTCGCGGGCATCCTGCATCACCCAGTCGGCGAACCAGCTGCCCGAGCGGGTGGCCGGGGTCGACGGCTGCAGGCTGGCGAACTCGGCGCGGGCAGTCTCGGCCTGTTCCGGCGTTATCTTGCCGCCAGCGAGCATTGCAGCAAGCACCTGCTCCGCCTGCTGGCGGGCGCCCTCGGGATTGGTGAGCGGATTGAGCTGCGAGGGCGCGCGGATGATGCCCGCAAGCATTGCCGCCTCGCCGACATTGAGCTCTTGCACGTCCTTGTCGAAATAGATGCGCGCGGCCGCCGGAACGCCGGTTGCCCCTGCCCCGAGATAGATGTTGTTCAGATAGCGCGCGAGAATCTCGTCCTTGCCAAGCTTTCGCTCCAGCCAGAAGGCGATCACCGCCTCCTGGATCTTCCGCTTCCAGGTACGCTCTCGCTCCAGATAAAGGATTTTTATTAATTGCTGCGTGATCGTGCTGCCGCCCTCGACGACCTCGCCTGCCCCGAGATTTCTGTAGATCGCCCGGGCGATGCCCCGGAAGTCGATGCCGGCATGCGCATAGAAACGACGATCCTCCCGCGCGAGGACGGCTTCTATCACGTGCGGCGGGAAATCCTCTCGCGCCTTATAGGGGCCCTGAATCGGTCCCTCGCTGACTAGGGGCTTGCCATCGGCCGTTTCGAGCACGACGACGGGCTTCAGCGATCCGTCGGCGATTTCGCCCCACGGCACGTCGTGCAGCGCCCAGGCAAAGACGGTGGTGGAAAACACCAGCATCGCGGCGATCCCGAGAAGGGAACTCCGCACCAATATCCGTCGGGTGGCGCCACAGCCCGTTCCGGCAGCCGGCTTCAGTCCCCGGCCGGCGCCTCTGAACCGAGTCGGCATCGAAGGCGCTGCCTGAGGGCTGGTCGGCTTCGGCTCCGAAGAACGGGCTTGCTTCAGCCGCTTCCGGAAAGCGACAGCACCTGCGCGGGTCGCTGCGGGTACTTCCTCCCGCAGAGCACGGCCGAGCCTGACGAATGCGCGGCCCAGTCCGGCAAGGGCCCTCCTCGTCTTTGCGAATGCCGGCGCCCCCGCCTTATCGGAGCGAAGGCGACTGTCGGGCCGAGGCGCTCCCGCTCCGGAGTCCTCTCTACCGCCTTCCTTTGCGACATCGCTATCCGCCATCCGAGCTCTCGATCACTCAGTTCCGCTTGATAAGGCGCGCGGCGCTGTAAAAGCGGCGATGCGCAGAGACATCAGTATACGTCATAATAGGCGGGAGCCCGACGGCCGCGCTTGCACTTGATCTCTTCCTTATATTCGTCCTTGTCCCACTTGCGCTCGATCTTGCAATTGCCGCGCCGATACTCCTCCTTATCGGCTTGCTGGTAGCGACGCTCGCGATAATAACGCCCGGGGCGCTCCTCGTACCGCGGCAACCATCCGCCGCGACCGCTTTCGTCCTTCCAGGGGTCGGCGGCCGCCGTTCCGACCTGACCGGCCACGGTCGCAAGCACGGCGAAGATCGTCCCGATTGTCTTCATGAAGGTCTCCCTGGACTCTCGCGCATAACGCAATTGCCGGCGAGTGGTTGCCACAAAGACGTCCAAAACGTGATCGCGCCTCATCGCCAGGCGCAATAGGAGGCGACCTCGCCGCGGTGTGGGCCTGCGGCCGCGCATCCTTAAGCGCGAATGCAGGATCAAGACATTCTTAACCATGTCCCGAGTTACGCGGGGAACAGACGGATCGCTGCCACAGGATTATCTCTATCTCGCGTTCACTGGGGCCACTGCATGTCTCCTTAAATCGACCTCGGTTTAAAGACAAAGACATGCAGCAACTTCAAAGTTCTACAGCGACCTTTGCGTCTAAGGAGGTGCGGGGCGCTGAAGGGCCCTGCAATTCTCGCGCTCCGGAGGACATGGATATGATCAAATCGGGTCTTGGCGCCACCATCGCCGTTCTTGTCGTCTCGATCGCGGTCAGCGGCGTCCTGCATGTCGCCCTGTCCCAACACAGGACGGAAGCGAACGCCGCCGTTTCAGGCGAAATCACCTCGTCGATACCGCGCTGACGGTCTCGCGCGAACGGCCTCAGCTTGAAGCAGCAACCGCCTACAAGGACACCACGGCGACGACATCGACGCGCGGCCGTCCGCGCGCGGAAAAGCGCAAGTCTCTTCCGCATCCCCATAAGCAGAGCTGGCAAAAGCCGCTATGTGTCAGGAAAGCTAGTGGTGCTGGGCCGGCATGAAGTCTCCCATGCGAGCGAGGAGCTCGTCACAGGAGCACTTCTTCTGGTCCATCAGGTCGAGTATCCGCCGGGCGGCCCTGTTGGCCTCCGCGCCATCTTTCCCGACATTGTGCAGAGCGCACCAGATGTCGAGCGCTCCGCGCATGACATCAACGTCATCCGGTGAATAGGTCTGACGCACGAACCCCTCCCAAGGTGTACCTCAACGTGGGCCATCATGGGGAATTTCGAACGAAATTCAAGAAAATATTGAGGCGCCTCAATAAGTCATATGATTGGAGGAATGCGCCGTTTTACACCGCTTCCGCGGGACCCGCAAATCGCCCCACGGACCCTTCACGACCTTGACGGGAGATCAGGATTCCACCGCTCGATCTGACAGAGCGATGATGGACATTCGCATTGCCTGAATCCCGCTGAAACCGGCCGTGTCGGTTCAGGAGCGGAACACGCAAAGCGTGAAGCCGGTTACAGCGCCGCGCGTCTTTTCAGACGCGCAAAGGTCGCTGTAACTCTTTGTATCTGCGCATCGAGCTTTCCGAAAATCGGCTCCGATTTTCGGGCGCTAGACCCGGACGGTCTGCTCGACGAAATCCTCCGTGCCGAAGAATTTCAGATAGCGCTCCACTTCGGCGGGATCGCCGATGACCTTGCGCGGATTGTCGGAGAGCTTGACGGCCGAGCGGCCGTTGGCTTCGCTGACCTTGCAGACGATCGAGATCGGATTGAGGCCGCGGATCTCCGTCGGAGCGCAGCCCGCGAAATCATTGGTCAGATTGGTTCCCCAGCCGAAGCTCATGCGCGCGCGGCCCTCGAAATGGCAATAGGTCTTGATGATCGTATCGACATCCAGCCCATCGGAGAAGATCAAGAGCTTCTCGCGGGGATCGCGGCCCATCTTCTCCCACCAGGCAATGATCTTCTCGCCGCCTTCGATCGGCGGGGCGCTGTCCGGCCGGAAGCCGGTCCAGTCCGCCACCCAGTTCGGCGCGTTCCGCAAGAAGGCTGCAGTCCCGAAGGCATCCGGCAACACGATCAAGAGGTTGCCGCCATAGAGCCGGTTCCAGTCCTGCAGCACCTTGTAGGGCGCGGCGGCGAGTTCCTCGTCGTTGCGTGCGAGCGCCGCCGCCACCATCGGCAGCTCGTGCGCATTGGTACCAAGCGCCTCGAGATCGGTATCCATCGCGAGAAGCACGTTGCTCGATCCCGTGAAGGAGGTGCCGATGCCCTCCTTCAACGCCTCGACGCACCAGCGCTGCCACAGGAAACTGTGACGGCGGCGCGTGCCGAAGTCGGAAATACGCAGGTTCGGATATTGCCTGAGCCGCTCAACCTTCGACCACATCTTGGCCTTGGCGCGCGCATAGAGAACATCCAGCGTGAACGGACCGAGACCCTTCATCGCCGCCCGCGAACGCAGTTCGTTGATGATCGCAAGCGCCGGGATTTCCCACATGGTCGTCTCGACCCAGCGGCCACGGAAGTTCAGCTCGAACTGACCGTCGCGCCGCGACAGCTCATATTCGGGCAGGCGGAACTTGGCCAGCCAGGCGAGGAAATCCGGGGAGAATATCTGCTTGCGGCCGTAAAACGTGTTACCCGCCAGCCAGATCATCTCCTTTTTGGTGAAGCGCAGGCTGCGCGCATGATCGAGCTGATCGCGCAATTCCTGCTCGTCGATTTCCTCGGCAAGCCGCACGGTCTTCGTACGGTTGATCAGGGAGAAGGTCGCGTCGACGTCGGGATAGAGCTGCCAGATCATCTGCAGCATCAGAAGCTTATAGAAGTCCGTATCCAGCAGGCTGCGAATGATGGGATCGAGCTTCCAGGTATGGTTGTAGACCCGCCGCGCTATATCTGTCTTTGGCATGTGCGAGAATGCTCCCTTTGGATCACCAGTTCGCCGACGCAAGTGATCGATTCGTGTCAGTCAGAGCGGACGCAGGTCAAGGAACGGTAAACGCCCGCCTCGCCGTTCCGGCACGGCTAACGTCAGACGATTTGCACGCCCGCCTCGCGCATGCGCTTCGTCATCGCCGCAAGCGAGCCGTTCAGGTCGATGCCGCGGCAGGCGTCAAGTACGACCGATGTCGAAAAGCCCTGCGCGACAGCATCGAGCGCGGAAAAGGCGACGCAGAAATCGGTCGCGAGACCGCAAAGCCGCACGCTGGTGATGCCGCGCTCGCGGAGATAGCCCGCAAGGCCCGTCGGAGTTTTGTGATCGTTCTCGAAAAACGCGGAATAGCTGTCGATTTCGGTGCGGAAGCCCTTGCGCACGATCAACTCCGCCGAAATCCACCGCAGCCCGGGATGGAAATCGGCACCGGCGCTGCCCTGCACGCAATGATCCGGCCAGAGCGTCTGATCGCCATAGGGCATGATGATCGTCTCGAAGGGCGCCCTGCCGGGATGGCGGGAGGCGAAGCTCGAATGACCCGGCGGGTGCCAGTCCTGCGTCAGGACGACGTGTGGTGCCTGTTCGATCAGGCGGTTCACCACTGGCACAATCTCGTCGCCGTTATCGACCGCAAGGGCGCCGCCCGGGCAGAAGTCGTTCTGCATATCAATGACGATCAAAGCGTCTTCGGCCATGGGTCCCTCCTTCGATCCGGCGAATCCGTGTACGCGATCAGCAAATCGATTAAGACGCAAGGTCAATCATAGAACGCAGGAGGCGGCAAGCATGTTCACGGCGCGGCGGATGATCGGCCGCGAATTGAATTCGTTTCCTATGCGATGCGTTCACCGGCTCCAGCCAGGCGCTCGCTATCAGTTGCCGAAATCGTTGATATTGTCGGCGATGTTGACGCCGGAATTGGCAATACCGATCGGTCGCGCGACGAAGTCCATGAATTTCGTGATGTCGACCGAGGGATGGCGCGAGGCGTAGATCACGTCGCGGTTCTTGATCGGGAACGTCTGGCCGACGATCAGGCTGTCGGGATTCGTCATGTCGAAGCGATAGACGATCGGGTAGCGGCCGACGCTGTCGGGTCTCATGCCCTTCTTGAGCATGACATGGAACCGCTCCTGGCCAAGCAGGCTCATGACGATGTCCGGCTCCTCGTAACGGAAGACGAAGTAGCCCTTCGCATCGACCGTCCGGTCGGAACCGCCGCCACCAAGCGCAACGGCCTCCAGCAGGTTCAGGTCGTTGGAGCCGAACTCGACTCGCTTGTTCAGCCGCACCTGCCCGAGGATCGTGAAGGTGCGCGGATCGCGCGTCACGAAGATCTGGTCGCCGGGTTTGACGTGAATATTCTCCGACGGGCTTTCGATGATCGACTTCAGAAGCACCGTTCCGGTCTTCTTGCCGCGCACGAGCGTGACATAAGTCTCGTAAGGCTGCGCTGAGGGCCCGCCCGCCTTGGCGATCACCTCGTTGATGGTCTCGCTGACGAGGTTGAGCGGCACGACCGACGGACGACCGACAGCACCCGAGACCGTGACGATGCGCGAGGCCGTCGATGTGCTCGTCACGATGACGTCCGGCTCCACCGCTTTCTGCCTGAGCGCCTCGAGAATGGCCTGGCGTGCCTGCTCGAGCGTCAGGCCGGCGAACCGGACCGAGCCGACATAGGGAATGGCAGCCTTCCCGTCGGGCTGGACGACGAGATCGATGCTCGTCTGCTTCGATTCCGTTGTGGAAAACAGGCCGTCGCTGCCCGCCTCGAAGATCGTGACCTTCAACTGATCGCCGACGCCGATGACGACCTGGCCGACGCCGCCGCCGATTCCGAAGCGACGGCTGAGCGTCGTCGCCACATAGTCGGAAACGAGCCGCGCGGATTGTCCATCGACGTCGACTATATCGAAAACGGTGGCATTCTTCCTGCCGATCTCCGCTCCGGACTGGCCCGCTTCCGCAACGATATCAGTCGTTAGAGGCCCCTCTCCCGGTACGGCCTGACATCCCGCAAGTGCGGTACAGATCAGAAGGGCAGTCACTCGCTTCACTACGATACTCCAGTATTCAGCACAGCCATGATTCCGTTCATGTTTCTGCGCCGCATCTTTCCCGTCAGGCAATCCGCCGGTCCCTGAAAAGCACAATCGCCGTCTCACAACAAGTCACCCGCTGCCATGGCAGCCAAATTATTCGGCACTGCGCCTTTACGGTCATACCCCGGGCAAACTCGGTTACAGACTGTCGTCTTATTTGTGTTGGATGGACATTGCGCGAGGGATATCTAAGCCTTCGGGCTTGAAAGCTAGGCTCTATCGGTTAAAAGCTCGCTAATACAGTAGAGGGTTCAAAACGGGAAAGTTTCACCCAAGGAGAGAATCTTCCATTGCAATCTGCGTTCGACGTTGCAATGGGCTGAAACAATTTTAACGACAGTTCAGAGCGTTCGATCGTACATGACAGTTGAAATCATTGGGCGTGCATGCCTGGCTCCTGGAGCACAATCGCCAGAGGCGCTATTCGAGATTCTCCGTCACGGCATGTGCACCGTGTCCAGGGTCCCTGAAGACCGATGGGACCTGGCGAGATTCTGGCATCCCAGCATCGGGACGCAGGGCAAGACCTATACATTCGCCGCCGGCGTCCTCGATCGAATCTATGATTTCGATCCTGCCGTGTTCGGCATGTCGCAGCGCGAGGCCATGTATATGGACCCGCAGCAGCGCGTCCTGTTGCAGCTTGCCTGGCGCGCGCTCGAAGACGCAAACATCTCGGTTGCCTCGCTGCATGGCGAGAATGTTGGCGTCTATGTCGGCGCCTCAAGCCTCGACCACGCGAACCTGACGGTCGAGGACCCGGCCGCCGCCGGACCCTATTTCATGACCGGCAACACGCTTTCGATCGTCTCCAACCGTATTTCCCACGTCTTCGGGTTGAGCGGGCCGAGCATGACGGTCGATACCGCCTGTTCCTCCTCGCTGGTGGCGCTCGACCAGGCGATGCGGGCGCTTAATGCCGGCGAGATCGACACGGCGATCGTCGGCGGGGTCAATGTGCTGGCCCATCCGCTTCCCTTCGTCGGCTTCGCGCAGGCGCGCATGCTGTCGCCCGAAGGGCTCTGCCGAGCCTATGACAATGATGGGGCAGGCTATGTACGCGCCGAAGGCGGCGTCGTCTTCATCCTGCGCCGTTCGGACCGGGCCCGACGGGAGAGGGACAGGAGTTATGCGAAAATCGTCGCGACCGGCGTCAACTCCGCCGGCCGCACCAACGGCATTTCGCTGCCGTCGCGCGAGGCGCAGGCAAACCTGCTCAGGGCCATCTACGAGGGCAACGGCATCGATGCCAATCAGGTGGCCTTCGTCGAGGGACATGGGACGGGTACCAAGGTCGGCGATCCGGCGGAAGTCTGGTCCATCGGCACCGTCATCGGTGCGAAGCGCAGCGCCCCAGTTCCGATCGGCTCGATCAAATCGAATATCGGCCATACCGAGCCGGCGTCCGGCCTCTTCGGCATGATGAAGGCCGTCCTGGCGCTCGAACACAATTACCTGCCGGCCTCGCTGCATTTCGACACCCCGAACGAGCACATCGATTTCGACGGGCTCAATGTACGCGTCACGGCCAATCCGATCGAGCTTCTGAAGGGCAAGCGCACGCGGCTCGCGGGCATCAATTCCTTCGGTTTTGGCGGTGCAAATGCGCATGTCGTCATCAGCGATCCGGACGCGCAGCCGGAACAGAAGGCTGCGGCCGCGCCCACCGGGCATGTGTTTCTAGCCAGCGCTCACACCCAGACGAGCCTCGAGTCCCTGCTCAAGGACTTCAAGGCCGCGTTCGCCGGCGCCTCGAAGGAGAAGGCCCGCGCGATCATCGCCGCCTCGGGCGCGAACCGCTCCCATATGCGCCATCGTTTCGTTGCGCGCAGCGACGGTCCCGAAGACATCGTCCGGGCCATTGCCAGCCATCTCGACAAGCCGGGCTCCGGGATCGGCGAAATCGGCGAGGCGCCGGTCAAGATCGCGCCGATCGCCTTCGTCTTTTCCGGTAACGGCTCGCAATGGGCCGGCATGGGCGTCGAGGCCTTTCGGGAAAACCTGCACTTCCGGCAATCCTTCACTTCCATCAGTGCTCTCTTCCGCTTCCATTCCGACATCGCGCTGACGGATCTGCTGACGGATCCGGCGCTCGACAAGAAACTTCCGGATACAAAGGTCGCGCAGCCGCTGCTCTTCGCGATCCAGGCGGCCCTTTCCGATTCGCTCGTGGCGATGGGCATCAAGCCAGCGGCCGTCTTCGGCCACTCGGTCGGCGAGATCGCAGCCGCTTACGCCGCCGGCGCGCTGTCGCTCGTCGACGCCGTGGCGATCGTGGCCAAGCGCTCGCTGCACCAGGACGGCCTCGCGGGCCACGGCACGATGGCTGCCGTGATGCTCGGCGAGGAGGCGGCCAATGCCTTCGCGCAGGCGCGCGGCCTGAACGCGGTGTGCGTCGCTGCCGTCAACGCGCACAATTCGGTCACGATCTCTGGACCGGCACACGAGGTCACCGCCTTCCGCGACGCCGCGCGCAAGGCGAAGATCCCGGTCCAGATCCTTGACATCAACTATCCTTTCCACCACCCGATCATCGACCAGGCGAAAGAAGCCTTCCTCGCCGATATCCCGGACATTGCCCCGCGCCGCACCGAACTGACCTATCTTTCTACAGTCACCGGCAGCGCCCTCGACGGCACCGAACTCGACCCGGACTATTGGTGGAAGAACGTCCGCGAGCCGGTCCGCTTCCAGGCGGCGGCTGAAGCCGCGCTCGAGCTCGGCTGCCGTCTGTTCGTCGAAATCTCACCCCGGCCGATCCTCTCCTCCTACGTCAAGGAGACGGTCAAGCAGGCTGCGCTTCCGGCAACCGTGGTGCCGACCTTGCTTCGCGATGTGGGGGAGCCGGGACATGACCCGATCTCTGCCTCGATGGCACGCGCCATCGCGCATGGTGCGGCCGTCGACCGTCCCCGCGTCTACGGCAAGCGCGACGCCTTCGTCGAACTGCCGCGCCTGCCCTTCGAGCCGGTGGAACTGCGCCCACAAGCGACCAGCGACGCGACGGACCTCTTCGGCCGCTCCGGCCGGCCATACCGCCTGTCCGGCTGGCGTGCCGACCCGAACAGCGGCAGCTGGAAAAACCACATCGATGCGCATCTCTATCCGGACCTCGCCGAGCACGTCGTGGACGGCAAGGCAATCCTGCCGGGCAGCGGCTTTATCGAAGTGGCGGTCTCGGCCGCGCAGCAATTTTACGGCAGCGACGAGGTAGAGATCACCAACCTGGAGATCGTGCGGCCGCTCGAGCTCAGCGACAGCCGCATCATGGAACTCTCGACGGTCCTGTCGCCGGAGACCGGCGACATCGAAATTCGCTCGCGCGAGCGCCTGTCCGAGGACGATTGGGCGGTGCATGCCGTCGCCAGGAGTCGCAAGCCCATACCGGGCGCAAATGCGGGCTTGCCGTCCTTCGCAGGCATGGCAAAAACAGGAATCGTAACCCCGGCAAAAGCCTATGAAACGGCAAGGCAGTTCGGGCTCGACTACGGCTCGCGCTTCCAATTGCTCGCCAAGGCCGTCGCCTATGGCGACCGGCTGATAGACGTGGAATTGAACGCACCGGCAAAGCCGGGCCATCCGCTGGTCACCTATGCGCTCAATCCGATCTCTATCGACGCGACCTTCCATGGACTGGTGGCGCTCTTCGACCGCTTCACCGGCGACAGGGGCGGTGCGCCCTATATCCCGGTGCGCTTCGGCTCGGTGAGGGTCGTCAATTCGGGCCGGCCGATCGCCCGTGCGACGATCGAAATCGAGCGCGTCAGCGCCAATTCGATCAAGGCACGATTCCATTTCTTCGACGAGCAGGGCGCGGCGATCGCGCACTTCGAAGACTGCCGTTTCCGCCGCACCTATCTGCGCAAGCACAAGTCGCTCGGCGACCTTTCCTTCCACTATGAGGCGGTGCTGTCCGACACGACGCTACCGGACAGGAAGCCCCTCTCCTCGATGCCGCCAAAGCTGACGGAGCCGGATGGCGCCGAGAGCGGCCTCGACAATGCGACGCTGCTCTTCAATGCCGCTATCTATCGCGCCTGCCAGGAGATCGCCCTGAGGCTCGCAGCCGGCAAGGGCACGATCGCGGGCGATGCATTGCCTGGCGACCTTGCGTTCCAAAGCTTCCTCACGAGTTGCCTCTATGCGCTCGAAGATGCAGGACTCTGCGAACACCGGAACGGTCTCTGGCAGGTCTCCACGGAGTTCACGCTTCCGACGGTCGAAGAAATTCTCGGCGAGCTTTACGACGAGCGCCCGGATCGTGCCGTCGAAGCGGTGCTGATCAACAATTCTTATCGGGAGGCGCTCAGCCGCCTCGACGCACTGCTCTGCGGGCGCATCGACGGCGAAGCGCCGGCCTTTAACGGCGCCTTCATCAGCGAGGCTACCCTCGACCATCAGGCCGTCCATTCTCCGGCAAGCCGGTCGCGCATGGAACAGGTGCTCATCGCGGTGGAGCGTGCGCTGGCTTGGCAGCCGAAGGGCAGCCGCTTGCGAATCGTCGAATTCGGCAGCGTTTCCGCAGGCTTCACGCGTCGGCTCGCGGACCTCGCGGCCCGGCATGGAGCAAGCCTTTGCGTGGTAGAACCGCGCGACAACGCCCAGCGTAATCTAGAGATCACCTTCGAGCAGGACGCGCATGTGCGGATTCTCGAGAAGAGTGAATTTTCCGCCCTTGCACCCTTCGACCTTGCCGTCAGCGCCTCCGACAGCCTCTACGAACTGATCGAAGAGGAGATCGACGTGCGCGGCGCACTCGGGTCGATGCTACGGGAAAACGGTGCCCTTGTCGCAGCCGTCAGCGCGCCGTCGATCTTCCGCGACTTTGCCCTCGGCCTCTCCGATGGCTGGTTTGCGCGCAGCCAGACGGCGGAATTTCCGATCGGCAAGCTTGCGGCCGTGCCGCATTGGCAGAAATGCCTGGGCGATCTCAAACTGCGCGAGGTCACGGTCGCCGAGCGCGAATGGCCGCACGGCAACACCATCCTCATCGAAGCCCGCGGGGCGGCAGGCCAGCGGGCGGAAGGAACCGCCGCCGGCGCCATTCCCTATCTGCTGCTCGAAACGGCAAGGGGGCGGTCAGTGGCGGCGTCAGCCGAAGCCATCCGTGTTTCGCTAGCGGGCGACATGGCGACGGACACAGTCAAGCTTCGCAGCGCCTTCGCCGCCTTTGGAGAAAAAGCGGTTCGCGCGGTGCTCGTCTCTCCGGCCAACGGTCGCGACGGTGATGAGGATTCCGACTTGCTGCAGACGCAGGTGTTGGCGCTCAGTGCCTTCGCCGAAGCCTTGCGCCAGCACATCGGAGAGGGCACCGCGGACGAGCGTCCCCGCCTCGTGCTCGTTGCGCCTGGGGGCGCGCCGGTTTCCGCGCCGGCAAACTCCGGCGTGAATTCAGGTTTGTGGACCTTTGTCCGCGTGCTTGAGAATGAATACGAGTTCCTCGACGTCCATTCGCTCGATTTCGGCGACGAGACCGAAGCGGAAGCAATGCTCGCCTCCGCGCTGCCGCTCCTGACGATCGAGAGTTCCAATCACGAATGGCTGCTCGATCGCGGCTCCGGCCTCTTCTCTGAGATCCGGGCAGTGCCCGGCCCCGTCGGCGGGATTGAAGGCAAGACGCGCAGCTTTGCCGCGGCAACCATTCGCCAGCGGGTCAGTTCCCAGGTCGGCAGCATCGCCTGGGAGGAAACCGACGTGCCGCGGGCCGGACCGGGAGAGATCGCCGTTGCCGTCGCCGCGACGGGCCTCAATTTCCGCGACGTGATGTGGGCCATGGGCCTCCTGCCCGAGGAAGCGCTCGAAGACGGGTTTGCCGGAGCGACGATCGGCATGGAGCTTTCCGGCCATGTGGTCGAGGTCGGCGAAGGCGTCGACGACCTCGTCGTCGGCGATGCCGTGATGGCGATCGCCTCCTCCGCCTTCTCGACCCATGCGGTGGTCTCGCGCGCCGGCGTTGCCAAACTGCCGCAGACGATCAGCCCGGTGGCAGCCGCCACCCTGCCCGTAGCGTTCCTCACGGCCTATTACGCCATGGTCGAGCTCGGCCGCATCCGGGCGGGAGAAACCATCCTGATCCACGGCGCTGCCGGCGGTGTCGGCCTCGCCGCACTCCAAGTGGCAAAACTGAACGGCGCTACGGTCATCGCGACGGCCGGAACCCGGGAAAAGCGGCGCTTCCTGAAGATGCTCGGCGCGGATCACGTCTTCGATTCCCGCTCGCTCGGCTTTGTCAATGACGTTCGGGCCGTGACCGGCGGCGAAGGCGTGGACCTCGTCCTCAACTCGCTTTTCGCCGAGGCCATGGAGCAGAGCCTCGCGCTCGTCAAGCCCTTTGGCCGCTTCCTTGAGCTCGGCAAGCGCGACTACTACGCCGACAGCAAGATCGGCCTTAGGCCGTTCCGTCGCAATATCAGCTATTTCGGCATCGATGCGGATCAGCTTCTGGTCAACCAGCCCGGCCTGACGAAGCGCATCTTCACGGAAATCGGCGCGCTCTTCGATGAAGGCAAACTGGCACCGCTACCATACCGCGCCTTCGACTTCGATGAGATCGGCAATGCCTTCCGGCTGATGCAGAACGCCGGTCACATCGGCAAGATCGTCGTGCTGCCGCCGGTTTCCGGCAAGCACGAGGTCACGGCAAGGCCGCACGCCGGCATGAAGGTCGATCCGAACGGCGTTCATCTCGTCGTCGGCGGCATCGGCGGCTTTGGCCTGATGGCGGCAAATTGGCTCGTCGAGAAGGGCGCCCGCAAGGTCGCCCTCTGCTCCCGCCGCGGTCAGCCCGATGCGGAGACCACCGCGATGCTATCGCGCTGGGACAAAGCGGGCGTGTCCGCCTCGCTTCACGCCTGCGACGTGACGGACGCCGCAGCCGTCGAAGCGCTCCTGGCAACGCTCCGCACGCAAGCGCCGTTGCGCTCCGTCGTCCATGCCGCGATGGTGCTCGATGACGCGCTGATCAGCAATCTCAACCGCGAACGCAACCGAGCCGTGATCGATACGAAGGCCAAGGGCGCGGCGATCCTCGACCGCTTGACTCGCAGAGACCAGCTCGACAATTTCATCCTGTTCTCCTCGGCGACCACATTGGTCGGCAATCCGGGCCAGGCGAACTACGTCGCCGCCAACGGCTATCTCGAAGGTCTGGCCCGAGCGCGACGTGCGGAGGGTCTCGCGGGCCTGGCCGTCGGCTTCGGCGCGATCGCGGATGCCGGCTATCTGACGCAGAACGCCGACGTCAACGATCTGCTCGCCAAGCGCATCGGCAAGACGGCGCTCAAGGCCCAGATGGCGCTCGACATGGTTGCAAGCCATCTCGCCGCGGATCCGGGGACCATCGATGCCGGCGTCGTAATGATTTCGGAGATCGACTGGGCGGCGGCGCGCAATCTGCCGGTTGCCCGCAATTCGCTCTTCGAAGTTATCCTGCGCAGTGCCGATCAGCATTCCTCCGGTGCCGAGGGCACGACGATGGACCTCGTCGCGATGATCGAGGGCAAGTCGCCACAGGAGGCCGAAGACATCCTGTTCGATCTGGTAGCGGGAGAAATCGCGGCCATCCTGCGTGTGTCGAAGGACACGGTGACGCGAGGCAAGATCCTCAAGGAGATCGGTCTCGACAGCCTGATGGCTGTGGAACTCGGCATCAGCTTCCAGCAGAACACCGGCTTCGACATGCCCTTGAGCGGCGTCGCCGACAATACGACCGTCGGCGATGTAGCGCGCAAGCTCTATGAAAAGGTAAGCAAGCGCGACCAGGGCAGCGAGGGCGAAGGCGCCGACGACAAGCTCGTTACCGAGCTGACGCAACGGCATCATGGAGCGACCGCGGCGCCGCGCGCCCTGTCAGACGCGCAAAGGTCGATTTAATCTCTGCATGTTCTCGTCGTTGAAAACGCCCGGTTCAAGGACGAGAACGGCAGCCGGGGAAAAGCACGGAGCCAATGAGCAACGACGGAAACGGTCCGACCTTCTCAAAGATGAACAGCAGTCTCAAGGAGAACCTGCTGGACAGAATGAGGAACACCCACCAATCGTCCGAGCGGAACCGGATGGCGCGGTCGGAGCGGGATTTGCCGCCCGCGCCCCGTCGTCAGCAGGCCCGCTTCGAGGACTTGGCCGAATATAAGCAGGTGATGGCGCAGAAGTTCGCGAGTGAACAACTCGGTATCGCCAACCCGTTCTACCGCCCGCATCAGACGGCGGCCGGCGCGACGACGGTGATCGACGGCCGTACGCTGATCAATTTCGCCTCCTACGACTACCTTGGGCTGAACAAGCATGTCCATGTGCTGGATCGGGCGCGTGAGACGATCGGCACGTTCGGAATTTCCGCCTCGGCGAGCCGGCTTGTCGCCGGTGAGCGGCCTGTCCATGTCGAGCTCGAGGAGAGGATCGCGCGCTTCTACGGCGTCGATGCCGCCGTCTGCTTCGTCAGCGGCTATCTGACCAACGTGGCAGCCATCGGCTGTCTCATGGGCCCGAAGGACCTCGTCATCCATGACGAATTCATCCACAACAGCGCCCTTGCCGGCATCAAGCTTTCGGGCGCCACCCGCCGGCTGTTCAAACATAACGATACGGCGGATCTCGAGCATGTGCTGCGCACGGTTGCCGGTGACTACCGCCACATCATGGTGATCGTCGAGGGCATCTATTCGATGGATGGCGATATTGCCAACCTGCCGGCACTGCTCAAGCTCAGGGCGGAATATGGCTTCTGGCTGATGGTCGACGAAGCCCATTCGCTGGGCGTACTTGGAGACAGGGGTAAGGGCCTCGCCGAACATTTCGGTGTCGACCCGCACGAGGTCGATATCTGGATGGGAACGCTATCGAAAACGACGTCGAGCTGCGGCGGCTATATCGCCGGCAGCGCGGCGCTCGCCGCCGTGCTCAAGGCGTCCGCCGGGGGCTTCGTCTACAGCGTCGGTCTTGCGCCCGTCCTCGGCGCAGCGGCGGTCGCCAGCCTCGACATACTGGAACGCGAACCGGAGCGCACCGCGGCACTGCGGCGGAACGGCGGCCTGTTTCTGAAACTTGCAAGGGACGCGGGACTCGATACCGGGCTGAGCGGTGGCTATTCGGTCGTGCCGGTAATCGTCGGTGATTCGTTGCGGGCGGTGCAGCTTTCGAACGACCTGCTTGCCGAAGGCATCAACGTCCTGCCGATCATCCATCCCGCCGTTCCGGAAGGCTTGGCGCGCCTGCGCTTCTTCATCACCAGCGAACACACCGAGGAGCAGATCCGCCGCACGGTCACCCTAACCGCAGAACGCCTTAACGACCTCACCGAACGCAATTTCGGCCTTGGCGGGGTCGATATCGAACAGATGCTGAAGGCGATCTCGGCGCGCTAAAGCATATCGTCCAAGGTGTGCACCGGTTCTGGGATGGGTTTTCAGTCCCCCATCCGTTCCGGGACGTTAACACGACCAAGCCGCCGACTGCGGCCGTAAGCGGGATTTCCGCATGACTCATGTGATCATCACCGGCGGCTCGAGCGGCATAGGCCTGGCACTCGCGTCCCTCTATGGCGCCCGCGGCGCACGGCTCTCTCTCATTGCCCGCTCGCGCGTTCTGCTTGAGCAGGCGGCGCTAAAGCTCGTCTCGAAGCACGGGATGAGCGCCGAAGACATCCGCATCGAAACGGCCGATGTGGCAAACGAGGACGAGGTGAGTACGGCGATCTCCCGTTGCGTCGAGGCGGGAGGCCCCTGCGACATACTCGTGACCTCGGCCGGCATCGTCGAGCCGGCGCCGTTCGAAGCCACGCCCAGCCTGTCCTTCCGGCGGCAATGGGAGACGAACTTCTCCGGAACCGTCAATGCGGTGCGCGCCGTCTATCCGGAGATGGTTCGGCGCCGAAAGGGACAGATCGTCATGATATCCTCCGGCGCAGGTCTCATCGGCATCTATGGTTACTCCGGCTATTGCGCATCGAAATTCGCCCTTCACGGCTTTGCGCAAGCCTTGCGCGCCGAAGCGCGCTGCCACGGCGTTCAGGTAACGGTAACCTTTCCGCCGGACACCGAGACCCCGCAATTCGAGCGGGAGCTCGAACTGCGCCCGCCAGAGGCAGCCGTCGTCATGGGCGCGGTCCGCCCCTGGAGTGCCGAAGCCGTTGCGAAGAGAATTGTTGAAGGCGTCGCGCGGGGGCGGTTCGAGATTTATTTCGGCTTCACGCTCTTACTGCTCGGCCGCTTTGGTCCGGCCGTTCGGCCGCTTCTCAATTGGTGGTTCGACAGAGTGATCGCACGCAGTCGTGGACGGTGATCGTCGAAAAACATGCGCGGCTTGTCCCTGCCGGTATTAGGATTTAAGTGTCGAAGAGCCCTGCTGCCGAGGCAGCGACGGCAGTAAACGGCTCGAAGGTATCGGTTTGGCGCTACTTCCCTTTCAACTGCACGACTACCCGACAGCGCTGACGCTTGGCTGCTTTCTTCTCTCCTGCGCGGTGATCTTCTTTACCGACCGCTTCGCGCTGCCGAAGCGGGAGCGGCGAAAGAACGCCTCTCCCTACGGCCGCAATCAGGACATCGTCGACATTCTTGCCCGTCTTCCGGTGATTGCGCTCGTCTTTGCCGGCTTCTTTGCAATTTCCTGGCGCCCGCTCTATGCGGCGGCCGGGACGATGAGCTTCTTCATCATCTTCACCGGCATTTCCCGCGCCAAGTTCAAGTTCATTCGCGAGCCGCTGGTCTTCTCGGATATTGCCCTCGTCGCCGATGTCTTCAAATACAAGACGATCTTCTACGCGAGTTCGCTAAACATCGTCTTCTGGATCGTCGCCTTCCTGTATGTCTTCGGCGTCTCGGGCCTCTACATGTATTTCGAGCCGAGTGTCCTGCCGGCGCGGGACAAGCTCTTCTGGATCGTGCTAATGGTCCTTGCTGCAAGCGCCCCTTGGATCTCGCTGTTCCACGGCCCGGTTAACCGCCCGACCGCCGCGCTCGTCCAGCGGCTCGTCGGCAAGGTGAACGTCAAGATGAGTACGGTGCGCTTCGGCACCTTCGGCTCGGTGGTCTTCCACTTCATCATATGGCTCGGAGTAAAACGCGAAAAGATCGTCGCCGAGCTTTCCGAACTGCTGCGTGCCGCGGTGCACGATCTCATCGGGCATGAGGAAGCACCCCTGATCGTCGTCTGGCAGTCGGAATCCTTCATCGACATGCGGCATTTCGGGGTCGATACAATCAAGCTGCCGACGATCGATCGGCTGCGCAAGCAGGCGGTGCAATGGGGCCGGCTGAGCAATGTCTTCGAGGGTGGCTATACGCTGCGTACCGAATTCGCCGTCTTGAGCGGGCTGGTTCCGGACGATATCCACGTCGATGCGAGCTATCCCTATCTACGGGCCTCGCACTATGCCGACGTCGTCTGGCCGGGCAAATTGAAGCGGGCCGGCTGGAGCACGCATTTCATTCATCCCTATGACAGAACATTCTTCCTGCGCCACAAGGCCATGCCGGTGCTGGGTTTCGAGAAACTGTCCATGCTCGACGCCTTCGACCATGATTGCACGCGGGACGGGCTGTATGTGTCGGACGCGGCGCTGACAGAGCGCGTCGTCGCGGAGGCGCGAAAGCTGCCGCTGGAGGAAAGCGGTTTCCTGTTCATCGCATCGATGGCCAATCACGGGCCGTGGGAGCCCGGACGCGTCGGAGAACTCGCCAATCCTGTCGATATCTACCTGGCGATCCTCGAGCAATCCGACGCCGCCCTGAAACAGCTGATCGATAGCCTCGACAAGCTCGATCGCCCGGTCTGGCTTGCCTTTTATGGCGACCACGCGCCTTTGTTGAAATCTTTCGCCGATCCCTTCCCCGACCCGCGGACGGACTACTTCATCGTGCCGCTCGCCAAAGCCAAGTCAGCCAACCATCGCTCGGTACCGCCACAGGACGAAGATCCATGGAACCTTCTGCGCGCCTTGCTCAAGCACGCCGACCTGCACAAGGACGCGCTGCAATAGCAGCGGCAGCGGGCATTCATATGACGGAAGGCACATTGATCAGGCATATGGGGCGAAGGACATTCCTGTTCCTGCAAGGCCCCTCGTCACCGATCTTCGCCAAGATTGCCTCGCGGCTCGAAGCGCATGGCCATCGCTGCCTGCGGATCAATCTCAATGTCGGCGATTGGATCTTCTGGCGCCGCCGCGGCATGTATAACTATCGCGGCTCTGCTGCCCGTTGGCCTGACCATGTGGACGCCTTCATTCGCCGCCATGGGGTAAGCGATCTCATCCTGCTCGGCGAGGAGCGGCCCTATCATCAAAAGGCCATCGCCGCCGCGAGGAGGCACGGGGCTGCAGTCTTCGTCGTGGAAATGGGCTATCTCCGGCCCGACTGGCTGACGCTCGAATGCGGCGGCATGTCGTCCAATTCGCATTTTCCCGCCGACCCCGAGCAGATCCTCGAGGCCGCGGTCGCCCTGCCCGAGCCCGACTGGCAGCGACGCTATTCGCAGACATTCTTCGCCGAGGCGGCCTATGACCTCCTCTACAACCTGCCGAATGTCTTTTTCTGGTTTCTCTATCCGGGCTACCGCCGCCACGGGATCTTTCATCCGCTGGCGGAATATGCCGGTTGGATCAGACGACTTGTAGCGAGCAAACGTCACCTGCGCAGGGCCAAGGCGGCCATTCGCTCGCTTGCCTCGGCAAGCAATCCCTATTTCGTCTATCCGCTGCAGCTCGAGACCGACTATCAGTTGCGCGCGCACTCGCCCTTCAATAGCCAGAAAGAAGCGATTGAGGATATACTCGCTTCTTTTGCCCGCCACGCCCCTTCGGCAAGCAGGCTGGCGATCAAGGTCCACCCGCTCGACAACAGCCTGATCCCCTGGCAGCGGATCATTGCAGCGCGGGCGGCGGCGCTCGGGATTGGAGATCGTGTCACCTTTCTCGAGGGCGGCAATCTGGATTTGCTCGTCGAGGGGAGCGCCGGTGTGGTGACCGTCAATTCGACCGCCGGTTTGCATGCCCTGAAGCAGGGCAGGCCCGTCAAAGTGCTTGGCCGGGCGATCTTCGACATTACCGGGCTGACGGACCAGAGGCCTCTCGACGCCTTCTGGGCGGCGCCGAAGCCGCCGGACCCGGCCTTGAGCGCTGCGATGTTCCGGTTGATGGCTGTTTCCATCCAGGTGCGCGGCAATTTCTACTCGCACGCGGGAACGGATGCCGGTGCCGAAGTGATTGCCGAACGGCTGCACAGGAACACTGTCAATCAACCGGGCGCCTTCATCGATCCGCCGCCGCGGAAAAGACCGGAAAAGAGAAACGTTTCCGCATAGAGCGGGGGATGTACTCACATGCGTTCCCGCCACTGCCCTACAGCGCCGCGCGACTTATCAGATGCGCATAGATCGCTGTATTGCTGTATGTCCGCGATCAGGCCACGCCGGCGCGCAGCAGGTCGTGAATGTGCAGAATACCGAGCGGCATTTGCGCATCGTCGACGAGGAAGAGCACGGTCACCTTGTGTTCCTGCATGAACTCCATGGCGGCGCTGGCGAGCACGTCTCCCTTCACCACGCGCGGACTATGCGACATCACCTCTTCGACCGGCTGGCTCAGCAGGTCGCCGGCCATATGACGGCGCAGGTCGCCGTCGGTGATCACGCCGACCAGGGCGCCATGTTGGTCGACGATGCCGACGACACCGAAGCCCTTCGACGACATCTCGATGACCGCCTCGCTCATCGGGCGGCCGACGGCAAGCAGCGGCACCTGTTCCGCCACATGCGCCAACTCATGGACCAGGCGCAATTGGGCCCCCAGCTTGCCACCCGGATGGAAGGTCTTGAAATCCTCGGCGGAAAAGCCGCGCCGTTCCAGAAGCGCTATCGCCATCGCGTCGCCGACGGCAAGCTGCAGCATGGCCGAGGTCGTCGGCGCCAGCCCGTGCGGGCAGGCCTCCGGCACTTTCGGCAGCACCACCGCAACATCCGAATTGCGCGCGAGGATGCTGTCGCGGTTGGATGAGATCGAGACGATCGGTACGCTGAAGCGCTTGGCATAGGTGAGCATGTTGGCGAGTTCCGCCGTTTCGCCAGACCAGGAGAGCAGGATGAGAGTATCTTCCGAGGTGATCATGCCAAGATCACCGTGGCTCGCCTCGGTTGGATGGACGAAATAGGCAGAGGTGCCGGTGGAAGCCATGGTCGCGGCAATCTTGCGGCCGATATGTCCGCTCTTGCCGACGCCGGAAACGACGACACGGCCCCGGCCTTCGCCGATCAGTTCGACGGCGTCGACGAGGCTCTGCGCAAAGGCTTCGTCGGTTGCCACATGGGCGGCGAGCGCCGTGATGCCATTGCTCGCCGTCGCCAGGGTCCTGCCGATCGAATCCAGCACGGCACCGCTCGAATGCCCTTCCGCCTTCGCATGTCTCAAGCCCATCTTCGAACCCTGGTTTGAAGCAAATCAGCCGCCGCCAACCGGCTTTGCCAAACGCGGCGAAAAACAATTGGAGCCAAATAGGCCCTTTTTCTTGGCAAACCAAGCTCCCTCGGCCCAAATTTCTCCGTCACTGGGAATATTGTCGGCCGCTGTGATCAGCCGGCGCGCTTTTCCACAGGCACGTCGGGAACCAAAGCGGCTCCGGTCGCGAACTCGGCGAGCGTCATAGAATCGAGAATGGAGGCGATCGCATCGCGTACGGAGGTCATGGAAATGCGGACCCGACAGGTCTCCGGATCACTGCAGTCCTCGCAGACTTCGTAAGCGGTACGACTGGCGCAACGGATTGGTGCCAGGGGGCCATCGAGCGTTCGGATGACGTGCCCAATGCGAATCTCCGATGCCGGGCGCGACAGAGAATACCCGCCGCCCGGGCCCTTCTTGGAGCGTAGCACGCCAGCATTGCGCAATTCAAGCAGGATCGTGTCTAGGAATTTTTTGGGGATATTGTTGCGCAGCGCAATCTCGTTGATAAATGCCGTTTGGCCTGGTTCAAGTCGCGCCAGGTCGACAAGGGCCTTCAATCCGTATTTCCCCTTTTTCGTCAGCATTCCGGCAGAGTCTCCCCGCATGCGGACGGTCGGAAACCGTCCGCATGCGCACAAGCTTATACTTGTCGCATAGCACAGAATTGCTCCGCCAATACATAATTATCATCGACATCCGAAGGGAGATCGCACGCCCGCAGCGGCGCTGCATTTTACCTGCGCGGCGGAGCCTAACCTTACGCTCGATGTTTACGCGATCAAAGGAAATAGCCGCAGCCGGAAAAGTCATGCGGCCGCGGCGCCACCTTGGCGGACTAGGGGAGCCTTTCCGGCGAGAAGATGCCGGATCGCCGCCCGCGCCTCTTCGGCCGAGCGGAACCGCCGCGCGTCGAGGTCCCAGACCTGATACTTCACGGCCAGAAACTTTACCTGGTCTTCATCGGGAACGATGACGCCGACGGGTACACCGTCATGTTCAATGACTTGCTTGTTCATGCAAATAACGCTCCTCCACGCATTGAGCGCGGATCTTCAATTCTCGGCAGGGATAAGTTCGGTGGTTCGAACGGTCACATTCGGCGAAGGGCGCCAGTGAGACCTTTCACCGTTGCACGACAAAGGGAACGCGAGCCGCAGAAAGCGGCGGTCGAGACGATTCTTGACATGTCACTCTCCTTCGGCTTAGGCGGCGCAGAGCGCCGCGACGGTTCATGAACGATGCGAGGCGGAGTCCTTCCGCATCACAATGTGTAAGCTAGGACAATCCATTACTTCAGTCAAACGATAACCGGGCTCGAAACGTCTATTCCTCGAGGACCTGATCACGAGACTGCCTGCAGATGTCCCGCCGCCCCGGATCAGCTATCCCGTTATCTGGGTAGCGCCGAACCGACCTGCAAGGGACGCCTCGTATATAGGCAGCACTTTCCGACGAAAAAGGGGCGGCTCTCCCGAGCCGCCCCTTTTTGGATCGAGAGCGATCTTTCCGCTCCCGAAAACGAACGAGCCCGTCGGCTCGCTACGCCGTAGGCGTGCCAGCCTCCTGCGCACCCGAGCGACCCGCTTCCCGGTCCTTCCACCAGCGGCTCAGGAACAGGAGAATCGGCCCGCCGATATAGATCGACGAGGTGGTGGCGACGACGACGCCGAAGATCATCGGCCAGGCGAAGCTGCGCACGACCTCGCCACCCCAGATGGCCATCGGCACCAACGAAAGGGCCGTTGCCACCGAGGTGAAGATGCATCGCGCGATCACCTGGTTGATGCTCATGTCGATGAGCTCGGAGAAGGGCATCGACTTGAACTTGCGCAGGTTTTCGCGCATGCGGTCGTAGACCACGACTTTGTCGTTCACCGAGTAGCCGATCATCGTCAAGAGCGCGGCGATCGCCGTAAGGTTGAAGTCCACGCCGGTCAAGGCGAAGAAGCCGATGGTCTTGGTAATGTCGAGCAGGAGCACCGCGATTGCACCGACGGCGAAGTGCCACTCGAAGCGGAACCAGATGTACAGCAGGATCGCCAGCATGGCGAGGCCGACGGCGAGCGAGCCGGACCGCGCGAGTTCCGAACTGATCGTCGGGCCGACAACCTCGGTCCGCTCCAAGGTTGCGTCAGGCACGGCGGCCGTCACCGCATCCTTGATGCGGCTCAGCGCTGCCGTCTGCTCCTTTTCACCGCCCGGCTGACGCTGGACCCGGATCAGCACCGATTGGCCGCCACCGAAGTCCTGCAGTGCCACTTCGCCGAGGTCGAGTTCTTCCAGGCTTTGGCGCAGCGTCGGCAGGGAAATCCTGTCCTTCGACACGGCCTCGACCTGAATGCCACCAATGAAATCGATGCCGTAGTTTAGGCCAGGCGTGAAGAACAGGATGACCGAACTGATCGACAGGAAAGCCGAAAGGCCGATCGCCTGGTAGCGCCGTTTCATGAAGGAGATAGTCGGAAGCTTCGGCACCCGCCCGAAGAGCGACGGAATCTCCAGCTTCTTCATCTTCCGGCGAACGACGACTTCACGCATCAGCAAGCGCACGATCGTGACGGACGTGAACATCGAGATGGCGATGCCGAGCATCATCGTCACCGCGAAGCCCCGGACCGGACCGCTACCGAGCCAGAACAGCAGGATCGTGCCGGTGAGCGTGGTGATGTTGGCATCGATGATGGTGGCGTATGCCTTGTTGAAGCCGAGATCCAGGGCCTTCATCGCCCCGGCGCCGTTTTCCGTTTCCTCCCGAATGCGGGCGTTGATGAGAATGTTGGCATCAACCGCCATGCCGATGCCGAGGATGATACCGGCAATGCCGGGAAGGGTCAGCGTCGAGCCGATCAATGCGAGAACGCCGATGGTCATGACGGTGTGCAGCATCAGCCCGACGTTGGCGATCAGGCCCCAGGCGCCGTAGAGGACGACCATCAGGGCGATGACGAGACCGAAGCCGACGAGGCCGGTATAGAGACCCATGCGGATCGAATCGCTGCCGAGATTCGGGCCGACGGAGCGCTCCTCGATGATAGTCAGCGGCGCCGGCAGGGCGCCGGAACGCAACAGCGCCGAAAGGACAGTTGCTTCCTCGACCGTGAAGTTGCCGCTGATCTGGCCGCGGCCGCCGAGGATCGGCTCGTTGATGACGGGCGCCGTCAAGACCTTGCCGTCGAGGACGACCGCAAAGGGCCGGCCGACATTCTCCCGGGTGATCTCGGCGAACTGGCGAGCGCCGAGCGAGTCGAAGCTGAAATCCACGACCGGCTGGTTCGTACGCTGGTCGAAACCGACCTTGGCATCGGCCAGTCGTTCACCGGAAATCGCGACGCGGCTTTCGACCGGATAGCGGTTGCCGTCATCGGCACCGGGAAGGATCTCGACGCCGCGCGGCGCCGGCTGCGTCACGTCCACGGTCTGATCGAGCATATGGAAGCTCATCTGAGCGGTGGAGCCGAGGAGCTCACGAAGGCGCGTCGGATCTTGAAGGCCCGGAAGCTGGACGAGAATGCGGTTCGATCCGATGCGCTGGATCAACGGCTCGGCAACGCCGACCTGGTCGACACGGTTGCGGATGATCTCCAGGCTCTGCTCGACCGCCTTGGTCATGCGGTCGGCGAGGCCGGCTTCAGTGAGCGACAGCGTGACGACGTCGCCGGCGGTCGTGACCTCGACCTCCGGCGCCGAGGCGCCGAAGCCGATGACGCTGACGGGCGTCGCCAGTTCCTGCAGCTTCGGCAGCACCTTTTCCCGATCCGCAGGATCGGGGATGCTCACGGTCACCGTGTTACCGCTGATGCGAGCCGAAGAGGCGGAAACACGCTCGCCGCGCAACACGCGTCGGGTATCGTCAAGAAGGGTGTTGAGCCGTGCCTTTTGCAGGCCGGCGCCGTCGACTTCGAGCACGAGATGCGAGCCGCCCTTGAGGTCAAGGCCGAGCGTGACCGGCTCGAACGGCAGAACGGAAGTGAATTGCTGCCGCATCGCCGACGGCAGCATGCTCGGCAGCGCCGCGAGGCAGCCGAAGATAACGATCGCGACATAGGCGAGGATCGCCCATCTGGGTGTATGCATTTGGAAATTCCATGACCGCCTGAACGCGCCTCTCCGGCAAGTCCGGGCCTGAGTTTTCATCTGCCGGGCAGAGCCGAAAGTTAGATCAGCCCAGGTGTTTAAAGGATGATCCGGGCCGCGGGCGGGGCACGAATGCGATCGCTCTGGCGCGATGCCTGGACGACGATTTGCGTTTGCGTGACCGGCGCCGGCCGATCACCGACAACCGCAGGCAGAACGGAAAAGGCGAGCGGAAGAGCCGGATCGGGATCGCCGCCGAGGGTCGCCTTTCCCTCCGCCCGCGCGCCGATGAAGCGAAAGTCGGGCAAGGCGACGGCCCTCGAGACCTGGCGCGCCACCGGCCGATCGGAAGATCCCGTATCCCGCGCGGCGACATCGCCGGTCTGCGCCCCCGGGCCGATCCGACCCGCAACGCTTTGCCCGACCGCGATCGCCGGTACGGAAAAGGAGGCGCAGAACAGCCACAGCACGGCAAGAAGCCGGCCCGCTTGCATGCTCTTGCTGCCACCACCCAGGAGGTCCATTGAGGACACGATCCCTTTCTCTCGGCGCCAGGCGCCCATGAGACGAATTGACCCGATACCCGGCGATTAACACAAGAACGTGGCCGGATTCGAACGCCGGCGCCCTTAACACCATTCCGGGCAGCAAATGTCAAATCCCGCTTGGCTGTTGCAGCCTTGATCCTGAAAGACTGAGACGCCCCAGCAAACCGCTCACATATTCCCTCATTCGCTCTCCATCAGGCGGTGGCGCCGATGGTCCTTGCCTGGTGAATTTCGATCAGCGACGGACCCTTTCGCGCGGCCGCGTCGGCGAGGGCGCGCGGAAGCTCCTCAACGTCGGCCAATCGCTCCGCCGGGACGTCGTAGGCTTTGGCCGTCAGCAGGAAATCCGGAGCCGTAGGGTTGACGCCTCGCGGGACGATGCCGGCCTCCAGCATGTGGGTTTCGATCTCCCGGTAGCCGTCATTGTTCCAGACGAGGAAGATCACCCTTGCCTCGGCATCGACTGCAGAACCGATCTCGGCCAGCGAAAATTGAAGGCCGCCATCGCCGACAAGGCAGACGACCGGCCGTCCGCCATCGGCAATCGCCGCGCCGACGGCTGCTGGCGGCGCATAGCCGAGGGAGCCGTAGCCCGTGGCCGAGTTGAACCAGGCGCGCGGCCGCGGCGCGTCGCAATAGAGATTGCCGGCATAGACCGCCTGAGTCGAATCCCCGACAATGGTGCAATCCGGCAGCGCCTCATATATCGCATGGATGACGCCCACCTCCGCCTGCATCTTCGGTGTCAATTCCTTGACCGCTGCCTTTCGCGACGCCTCGGCCCGCGTAGCGCCGTTCTTGGCGACTCGATCGGGGAGGAAGCCGACCATTCCCGCGGTCGCAGCCTTCGCGCCGGAGAGGATCGAGAGCGAAGCGCGCGGCCCCCGCGCAAGCTGCGCCGCATCGATATCGATGCGGATGAGATTTCGCAGTTCAGGGAAACCGCCGTCGGCATAGAGATCGTAATCTGTTTGCCCCATTTCGGTGCCGAGCGCCAGCACGAGATCCGCGTCCCGAAGCAGGGCGCGCACGGCCTTTAGGCTCGGGCTTGCGGGCACGCGCAATGGGTGGCCCGCCAACAGACCACGGGCGTTGACGGTCGTGACCACCGGTGCCCCGATCCGTTCCGCCAATACGCGCAGTTCCGCTTCGGCAGCCAGCGCGCCGCCGCCGCAAAGGATCGCCGGCCGCGACGCGTCGGCGCAGAGGATGGCCGCCCTCTGCAGCGTTTCTCCGTCAGCGTGCGGGCGGGTCGCCAAGGCCGGCTTTGCCGCTTGGCTCCCGACCGTTTCAGCCATCACGTCGGTAGGAATCTCTATGTGGACGGGACCCGGGCGGCCGGATAACAGCACGGCAAAGGCCCGGTCGATGACCAGCGGCAAGTCGACCGGATTGAGCAGCGTATGCGAATAGAGCGCCAGCGTCGTCATCATTCCATGCTGATCGGGCAGTTCGTGCAGCAGGCCGCGGCCATGCCCGAGCGAGTCGCGGCGGTTGACGCCGGAGATCACCAGCATGGGGATCGAATCCTGCCGGGCCTGCGCCATGGCGGTGATCGTATTGGTGAGACCAGGGCCCGTGATGACCAGCGCAACGCCCGGCTTGCCGCTGACGCGCGCATAGGCGTCGGCCATGAAGCCGGCGCCCTGCTCATGGCGTGGGGTGATGTGGCGGATTTTCGAAGCCGCAAGACCGCGATAAAGCTCAACCGTGTGCACGCCGGGGATGCCGAAGACCACGTCGACCCCGTTTGCCTCGAGGAGACCGACGAGAGCTTCGCCGACGGTTCTCATCGCAACACTCATGCGCGGCGCTCCCTTCGGGTCATGCAGCGCTCGGCCAAAGCGGCAATGCGGCGGCAGGCTTCGTCGATGGTCTCGTCCGCAACCGTTAGGCTCACGCGCAGGAAGTCCTCCGCCTGCCTGCCGAAGGACGACCCCGGCATCACCGCCACGCGCTCCTCTTCGAGCAGCGCCCAGGCAAAGGCATCGCCGGAGAGGCCGGTTCCCGCAACGTCGATCAGCGCAAACATACCCGCTTCCGGCGGTAGGACTGCGATGCCCGGTGCATGGGAGAGACCGTCGACTATAAGGCCGGCGCGCCGCCCATAGGCCTCCCGCATCTGCCGTGCGGTATCGATCTCATGCGTCAAGGCATGGGCCGTCATGTCCGCAATGAAAGGCTGCTGTCCGAACAGCATGGTTTCCGAAACCGGCAGGAGTCGCCGGGTAAACTCTGCCGGCCCGACCGCCCAGCCGCTGCGGAATCCGGGCGCGGCATGGGACTTCGAAATCGACGAGACCACGATCGTGCGTTCGGCGAGGTCCGGATCGTCGAAGGGCGAAGCGAACGTACCCCCGAAGACTAGCTCCTCATAGACCTCATCGCAGACAATCCAGAGGTCGTGGCGGCGGGCCACTTCGCCGATCGCCGCGATTTCGGCGGCCGTAAGCACGGCGCCGGTCGGGTTGTGCGGCGTGTTGAGCAGCAGCACGCGGCATTCGGCCGTGACCGACCTTTCCAGATCCTCCGCCTGCATGTGAAAGCCCATATCAGATTTCAGCGGCACGAATACCGGATCGGCGCCGGCCGCACGAATGACGCCTTCATAGGTCGCGTAGAGCGGATCGCCGACGAGCACGCCGTCGCCGGTCTCGGCAAGCCCCAGCATCACGGTAAAAAGCGCCGTCTGCGTGCCGGGGAAACAGAGGACATTCTTCGCCGTCACGTCGGCTCGGCGGCGACGGTATTTTTCCGCAAGCGCCGAAACCACGGCTGGCTCGCCGCGGCCGTTAGAGTAACGGTACCGACCCGCGTTCATGGCGCGCTGGCACTCCTCGAGGAGGGCGCGATCGGGCGGCAGGTCCGGTTCGCCGATCGTCAGTTCGATGATGTCGGCACCGCTCGCCTTCAATTGCCGCGCACGAATGTGCAGCGACCACTTGCCGGAACCAAGGTCGGCCAGCCGCGACGTGATCGACGCATAGCGCATGTGATTTCTCCCGTTCGTTATTCCTCTAAAGGCAGACCGAGCAACGATTCGACCGAGGCCATGGCGATGCTGATCAGCTCTCCCTCGCGGAAGAGGTCGCCGGCAAGGCAGCCTTCGATCCAGAGACCGTCGACCAGGCCATTGATTGCTATGGCGTAGCGGCGACAGAACTCATCGCTAGCGGGTCTGCCCTTCGCCGCGAGGAAATCGCTCAATAGGGCCTGCAGGGCGTTGCGGAAGGCGAGATAGCCCTCGCGGTGAATCTCCGCGAGGACAGGATCGACCCTCACCTGGCTGATGAAGGCTGCCCACAGCGAGACGCTGCGACTGTCGGCCACCGGCTCGCTGAGATTGATGGCGATGAAGTCCTTGAGACGCGTCGCCGGATCGCCCTCGACATTCTTCGCCTTTTCCGTCAGCGAGGCGATTACGGCGCGATAAGCCTCCGCGACCATCTGATCCTTGGAGTCGAAATAGTGCCGGACGAGCCCAGCGGTGACGCCGGCGCGGACCGCGATCTGGCGGACGGTGGCACCCTTGAGACCGAATTCGGATATACAGTCGAGCGTCGCCTCGATCAGTTCCTGCCGGCGTTCGCCTTCCGGAGCGCGGTGAAAGCTGCGGCGCCTCACGGCCGCCCCCGGATCCCGGCGTCTGCCGACCAAATCGGTTCGTTCCAACCGGATAGGCTCATTAGCTGCTCCTGCGGCGGGCTCGTTCAAGCGGGAGTCCCGCCAGAAATTTTGGGCGGCGCCGTTATTATACACTTGAACAATAACGACACAAGTGCCAGCATACTGCCAGGAAACAGCGAAAAAGCCGAAAAATGCTGCACGACAGCCACACGAGGGGAACTGTTTTCATGCTTTTGAGAAGCCCGCCAACCACGGGAACCGCACACCGATGACGGAGGCGGCCGAGGCAATTGCTGTCAGTGACCTCCATAAGCGTTTCGGGCCGCTGGAAGTGCTGAAAGGCGTATCCCTGACGGCGCGCCCGGGCGACGTCATTGCGATCATCGGCGGCAGCGGCTCGGGCAAGTCGACGCTGTTGCGCTGCATCAACATGCTGGAATTGCCCTCGGCCGGACGGATCAGCGTTCACGGCGAAGAGATCCGGATGAAATCCGACGGCAGGGGCGGACTGGTGCCGGCGGACCGCAAGCAGGTCCAGCGCATCCGCACCCAGCTCGGTATGGTCTTTCAGAGCTTTAATCTCTGGCAACATATGACGATCCTCGACAATGTCATCGAGGCGCCGGTACATGTGCTCGGCAGATCCAAGGCCGAAGCCGTAGAGATGGCCGAAGCGCTGCTCAAGCGGGTCGGGCTCCACGACAAGCGCGACGCCTATCCGGCCTTCCTTTCAGGGGGCCAGCAGCAGCGTGCGGCGATCGCCCGGGCGCTCGCAATCCAGCCGCTCGTCATGCTCTTCGACGAGCCGACCTCAGCGCTCGATCCGGAGCTCGTCGGCGAGGTGCTTTCCGTGATCGGCGATCTTGCGCGCGAGAAGCGGACGATGATCCTCGTCACCCACGAGATGAAGTTCGCCCGCAACGTCGCAAACCACATCGTCTTCCTGCACAACGGCATCATCGAGGAACAAGGACCGCCGGACGCGATCTTCGGCACGCCTAGATCCGAAAGGCTCAAGAAGTTCATCAGCTCAATTCATTGAATTCCTGAATGCTCAACAACCACAAAGGGGAACAGCATGAAGAAGACATTGAAGCTCCTGGCGCTGGCCGCCGCACTGTCGATTACCGGCGCCGCCGCCTCGGCTGAAACGGTCAAGGTCGGCATCGCCGCCGAACCCTACCCGCCCTTCACCTCGCCCGACGCCAACGGCGATTGGGAGGGCTGGGAAATCGAGTTCATGAAGGCGATCTGTGCCGAGGCCAAACTCGATTGCGTGGTCACGCCGGTTGCCTGGGACGGCATCATTCCGGCACTCAACGCGAAAAAGATAGACCTGATCGTCGGTTCGATGTCGATCACCGAGGAACGATTGAAGACGATCGACTTCTCCGACAAGTACTACAACACGCCAACCGGGATCATCGGCGCCAAGGGCGAGGACATCAAGCCGACGCCGGAAGGCCTTGCCGGCAAAACGCTGGGTGTGCAGGTCTCGACCGTGCACCAAGCCTATGCGACCAAGCATTTCGCCCCTGCCGGCGTCGAGATCAAGGAATACCAGACGCAGGACGAGGCAAACCAGGACCTCGCCGCCGGTCGCCTCGATGCCGTGCAAGCCGATGCGATCGCGCTCGACGCTTTCCTCGAGAGCGACCAGGGCAAGGCTTGCTGCGAATACAAGGGCGACGTTGCCCAGGATGTCCAGGTGCTCGGCCCCGGCGTCGGCGTCGGTCTGCGCCAAGGGGAGACAGAACTCAAGGACAAGATCAACGCGGCGATCAAGGCGATCCGTGAGAACGGCACCTACGAGGCCTTCTCCAAGAAGTATTTCGACTTCGACATCTATGGCGGCTGATCCGCAATTGGCCGGCGGTTACAGGACCGCCGGCCGAAGCGTTCGGAGTTGACCGCCATGGATTCCTTCGTCAACTGGAGCCTGCTTGCTCTCTCGGCCCCGGGCTGGGGCGGCGTTCTGCTGCAGGGCTTCCTCCACTCGATCGAAATCGCCCTCGGCGGCTATGCGCTCGGGCTCCTGCTCGGCGTCGGCGGCGCCTTCGGCAAGCTCTATGGCGGTCCGGTGCTGCGCGATTTGCTCGAGTGCTATACGACCGTGGTGCGGGCCGTACCAGAGCTCGTGCTGATCCTGCTCCTCTACTATGCGGGCACCGATCTCCTGAACCAACTGCTCGGCCTTGTCGGGCTCGGGACGGTCGACATCAGCGGCCTGATGGCGGGTGTCTTCGTCATCGGTGTTGTCCAGGGCGCCTATTCGACGGAGGTGCTACGCGGCGCAATCAAGGCGGTGCCGGCGGGTCAGATCGAGGCGGCGCGCGCCTACGGCATGTCGCCGGCCAAGGTTCTGAGGCGCATCACCCTGCCGGCGATGCTGCCCCACGCCATTCCCGGTCTCGCCAACCTCTGGCTGATCGCAACCAAGGACACGGCGTTGCTCGCCGTCGTCGGCTTTGCCGAACTGACGCTCGTGACCCGCCAGGCGGCCGGTGCGACCAAGGCCTATTTCCTCTTCTTCTGCGCGGCCGGCGCGCTCTATCTGGCGCTGACACTCGTTTCCAACCTCGTCATCGGCGTCATCGAACGGCATGCCCGCCAGGGGTTCGTGGAGCAGCGATGAACAACGAAACCACCCACGCGCTCGCCTTGTCTCCCGAGGATATCCCCAAGGCGGAGAGCTTCTTCAAGCCGCATCGGATCGTGCTGATTATCCTCTTCGTGGGCCTGGTTCTTTCCATCGCGATCCTCATGCGCTGGGATTGGCTGCCGCGCTACCTCCCGCAGCTGGGGAACGGCATCCTCGTCAGCCTGGCGATGCTGTTCACAACATCGCTCCTCGGCTTCCTGATAGCGGTCCCGCTCGGACTCGCGCAGGTGACCGGGCCGTGGTTCCTGAAGGTTCCGGCCCGTCTTTTCTGTACCGTCATTCGCGGCACGCCATTGCTCCTGCAGCTCTGGCTCCTCTATTACGGGCTCGGTTCGCTTTTTCCGCAGTTTCCGGCAATTCGCCAGTCCTTCCTCTGGCCCTATCTCCGTGAGGCCTGGCCCTATGGCATCGCGGCACTGACGATCTCCTTTGCCGCCTATGAGGGCGAGGTGATGCGCGGCGCTTTCGCAGGCGTGCCCAAGGGGGAATTGGAGGCGGCACACGCCTACGGAATGGGCCGATGGACGCTGTTCCGGCGCATCTGGCTGCCGCGCGCCGTGCACCGGGCGCTGCCGACGCTAACCGGCGAAACCGTATTGCAACTCAAATCCACGCCGCTGGTGGCAACGATCACCGTTGTCGACGTCTATGCGGTGATCTCCAAAGTGCGGCAGGAGACCTACCTGACCTACGAGCCGCTGCTCCTGCTCGCACTCGTCTATATGTGCTTGACGGGCCTTCTGGTGCTTGCCTTCCGCTATCTCGAAAACCGCATACCAACCCGTGGTGCCTGACATGAAACTCACTGCCGCCATCGACAATGCCATGCCGGAACTCGTCGCCATCCGCAGGGATTTGCATGCCCATCCGGAACTCGGACTAGAGGAGAGGCGAACATCGGCCTTCATCGCGCGTCATCTCGAGGCGCTGGGCTACCGTGTGACCACGGGACTTGCGAAGACCGGCGTCGTCGGCACGCTGACAAACGGCACCGGCTCCCGCTCCATCAGCATCCGCGCCGATATCGACGCCCTGCCGATCCACGAGGAGACCGGGCTCGGCTATGCGAGCAAGACGCCGGGGCTGATGCATGCCTGCGGCCATGACGGCCACACGGCAATGCTGCTCGGGGCGGCCCGCGCGCTTGCCGAGCGGAAGAACTTCGACGGCACGATCCACCTCATCTTCCAGCCGGCCGAAGAGAATTTCGGCGGCGCAAAGATCATGGTCGAAGAGGGTCTGTTTGACAAATTCCCATGCGACGCAGTTTTCGCGCTCCACAATGAGCCGAACCTGCCCTTTGGCTACTTCGCCTTGCGCGAAGGTCCGGTGATGGCGGCGGTCGACGAGGCGCGGATCACCGTCCACGGCCGCGGCGGCCACGGCGCCGAGCCGCAGGAGACGGCCGATCCGATCATCTGCGGCACCAGCATCGTCATGGCGCTGCAATCGATCATATCGCGCAACATCCACCCGATGGACCCGGCGGTCGTCACGGTCGGCGCGTTTCACGCGGGCTCGGCGAGCAACATCATTCCGGAACGGGCCGAGATCGTCGTCGGCATTCGCTCTTTCGATGCTGCCGTGCGCGACGAACTCGAACGCCGCATCCGCACGATCGCGGGAGCACAGGCGGAAAGCTACGGCATGCGCGCAACCGTCGACTACGAGCGCAGCTACGATGCGACCTTCAACCACAAGGCGGAGACGGACTTCGTCCGCGACCTCGCCATCCGCTTTGCCGGAGCGGACAAGGTCATCGATCTTGCCCGTCCCTATATGGGCAGCGAGGACTTCGCCTATATGCTCAAGGAAAGGCCGGGCACCTATTTCTTCCTCGGATCGCGGGTGAAGGGCGAGGAGAAGCCGCTCCACCACCCGGGCTACGATTTCAACGACGACCTGCTGCCGATCGGCGCCGCATTCTGGACGGAACTCGCAGAGGCCTATCTCGCGCGTCCTTGATCTCGATCTCCCGGTCCAAATGCCGCAGGCGAAAGATTGCCGCAGTGTGACAACGTGGCGGCCGGGCCGTCATTGACCTTTGGCAATTTTCCCTCAGATTCAATCACACGATGAAATCGACGGCGTCGACGGGGTTGCGGCGCCGATGAGCGACAATGCCGGGACGGACCTAGTCCTCTTGCGCCGAAAGGATCCCGCCGTGTTCGAAGCCTTTGATGCAACTCTGCTCGCACGCGTACAATTTGCATTCACCGTCTCTTTTCACATCATATTTCCTGCCTTCTCCATCGGTCTCGCAAGCTATCTCGCCGTTCTCGAAGCGCTCTGGCTCTGGAAAAACGACGAGGTCTACCTGGAACTGTTCAACTTCTGGAAGACGATCTTTGCCGTCGCCTTCGGCATGGGCGTGGTGTCCGGCATTGTCATGTCATACCAGTTCGGCACAAACTGGAGCGTGTTCTCCGACAAGGCAGGTCCGGTCATCGGACCGCTGATGGGCTATGAGGTGTTGACGGCCTTTTTCCTCGAGGCCGGATTCCTCGGCGTCATGCTGTTCGGCCTGAACCGGGTCGGTCCGAGGCTGCATTTTCTCGCAACGGTGATGGTCGCTTTCGGCACGCTGATCTCGGCCACCTGGATTCTGGCGGTGAATTCGTGGATGCAGACGCCGGCCGGCTTCTCCGTGAACGAGGCGGGCCAATTCGTTCCCGACGACTGGTGGGCGGTGATCTTCAATCCGTCCTTCCCCTACAGGCTGGTGCATATGGTGCTCGCCGCCTATTTGACGACCGCCTTCGTAGTCGGTGCCTGCGGGGCATGGCACCTCCTGCGCAACACGGCGCCGCGCCGCGCCCGCGCCATGTTTTCCATGGCTATGTGGATGGCGGCGATCGTGGCGCCGGTCCAGATCTTCGCCGGCGACCAGCACGGGCTCAACACCCTCGAGCACCAGCCGGCCAAGGTGATGGCCATGGAGGGCCACTACCAGAGTCATCCCGATGGCGCACCGCTGATCCTCTTCGGCATTCCCAATTCCGCTGAGAAGCGGGTGGATTACGCGATCGAAATCCCGAAGCTGTCGAGCCTCATCCTGAAGCACTCGCTCGATGCGCCGCTTGCCGGGCTCGACACGGTTCCCGAAGAGTTGCAGCCGCCGGTCGCCATCGTCTTCTGGTCCTTCCGCGTCATGCTGCTCATGGGGTTCTCCATGCTCGGCCTGGGCCTCTGGAGCCTCTGGTGCCGCTATCGCGGCACGCTCCACACGAATGACCGGCTGCATCGCATCGCTGTCCTCATGGGGCCGTCCGGCTTCGTGGCCGTGCTCGCGGGCTGGATCACCACCGAAGTCGGGCGCCAGCCCTACACGGTTTATGGCCACCTGCTGACGGCCGATTCGATCTCGCCGATCGGAGCCCCGGCCGTCGGTGCCTCGCTCATTGCCTTCATCATCGTCTATTTTTTCGTCTTCGGGGCCGGTACTTTCTACATCCTGCGGCTGATGGCACGCCTGCCGCGCGACACCTTACCGGAACTCGGTGAGGGACCGATACGTACCGCCGGCGTCACGCCCGGCCCGGCTCAACCCCATGGAGGCCAACATGGACATTGACCTGCCGCTGATCTGGGCCGGCCTCATCGCCTTCTCCGTTCTCGCTTACGTCGTTCTCGACGGCTTCGATCTCGGCGTCGGAATCCTCTTTCCGCTCTTTCCGGAAAAACACGACCGTGACGTGATGATGAATTCCGTCGCCCCCGTGTGGGACGGCAATGAAACCTGGCTGGTGCTCGGCGGCGGCGGGCTCATGGCGGTGTTTCCCCTCGCCTACGCCACGGTCCTGCCGGCGCTCTACGCGCCGATCATCGCGATGCTGCTCGGCCTCATTTTCCGCGGCGTCGCCTTCGAATATCGCTGGCGGACGCGCCGCGGCGAGTTCCTGTGGAACTGGGCTTTTGCCGGCGGCTCCACGCTTGCCGCCTTCGCGCAAGGGCTGGCGCTGGGCGCTTTGGTCCAGGGCATCCCTGTTGAAGATCGCGCCTATGCCGGCGGCTGGTGGGATTGGCTGACGCCCTTCTCGATCATGACGGGCCTTGCCATCGTCGTCGGCTATGCCCTGCTCGGCGCAACGTGGCTGATCATGAAGACCCGCGGCGTGCTTGCCGACAGCGCTCGCACCATTGCGCTGCGCTGCTCTTTCGCCACCGTCGCGGCGATGGGCATCGTCAGCCTCTGGACGCCGTTTCTCGAGCCGGTCTATCTCGAGCGTTGGTTCGGCTGGCCGACGGCGATCTTCAGCGTCATCGTGCCGCTGCTCGTGCTCGGGGGCCTGTATCTGCTGCTGAAGGGCATACGCGACCGGCACGACACCCAGCCTTTCATCGCCGCCCTCGGTCTCTTCGTGCTTGGCTATATCGGCATCGGCATCAGCTTCTATCCCTTCATCGTGCCGCCGTCGCTGACCATCTGGGACGCCGCGGCTCCGGATGACAGTCTCGCCTTCCTGCTCGTCGGCGCCCTCATCCTGGTGCCGATCATTCTCGCCTATACCGCCTATGCCTATTGGGTTTTCCGCGGCAAGGTCGATCCAGAGGAGGGCTACCATTGAGCGGCGCGGACGGCCTCGGCCGAAAACTCCTCTGGTTCGTCGGCCTGTGGCTGGCTGGCGTCGCCGCCGTCACCGTAGTTGGGTTGGCGATAAAGCTGGTGCTCGGGAATTAAGAAAGCTCCGCTCAAGCTCGCAAGGCTATCGTTTTCAAACACGTCGGCAGGCGATCGCCGGATGGAGACAGGACCGCACCCTACTCCCCCGGATGATCGCCCGCCGAGGTGACCATATCCGGCACAGCGGTCCTTTTACCCCTTCTCAGTCGCCATCCCCTTTGCTAGCAAGTCGGCGCAGCCAAACATCCAGAGCGGTGGCGCAAACGCATGTGAGCGCATCCGCTCTACTGCATATCTCCTTGGATCGTGCTCGATCCGGGACAAAGAGATGCAGCAATTCAAAGTGCAACAGCGGGCTTCGCGCGTCTGATGATACGCGCGGCGCTGTAAGGAGCCGGACATGCAGAAGACCCCCGCAGAGTGCACGACAATGGCGGATGTGCGTACCGAGATCGATCGCCTCGACCGCGCTCTGATGATGCTGTTTGCCGAACGCTGGGGCTACATCAACCGCGCGGCTGAGATCAAACGCCCGCTGAAGCTGAAGGCGGACATTCCGGCGCGCGTTGCCGAGGTCAGGGAAAACGCCGGCAGAAATGCGATCGAGCTCGGCCTGGAACCGGATTTCTACGAGCGGCTATGGGCACAACTCATCGACCACTCGATCGCCCAGGAGCGCAAGCTCCTCGGTGAAGACGAGGCTTGAGGCGCGCGCGTCGCGCGTGACAGCCGCTCGGATCAGCCGTTGACGACGAGCCGCCCGTTCTCCTCCGGGCCCTCGTCGAAGCTGTTTTTCCGACTGAGATAACTCTCCCAATCGAAGGCGCTCTGGACGATGTGCTCAAGGCTCGCATGGGTGGGCACCCAATCGAGCTTGAGCCTCGCAAGCGATGGATCGGCCACGACCTGCGCGGCATCGCCCGGCCGCCGCGGCGCGTAGTTGACGCGGAAATCCCGGCCCGAAACCCGCCGCACCGCATCGAGCACCTGCAGCACCGAGAAGCCTTCGCCGTAGCCGCAATTCAGGACCAGGGGCTCGCCGCCGCCTCTCAGATATTCGAGTGCGCTTCCATGTGCCTCAACCAGGTCGCTGACATGGATATAGTCGCGAACCCCGGTTCCGTCGGCCGTTGGATAATCGGTGCCGAAGACATCCACCTTGCGGCGCTTGCCGAGCGCCGTCTCGCAGGCGACTTTGATGAGATGGGTGGCGCCCAGGGTCGACTGTCCGGCACGACCGAGCGGATCGGCCCCCGCCACGTTGAAGTATCGGAGCGCCACATAGCTGAAGTCGTGGGCCGCAGCCGCGTCCTCGAGCATCATCTCGGACATGAGCTTCGAGCGGCCATAGGGGCTTTGGGGACGCAGGGTCGCTGCTTCCGTGACCGGATCTGACGTGTCCTGAGTACCGTAGACGGCAGCGGTCGAAGAGAAGACGAAGTGACGTATGCCGACGTCTATGGTCGCGGCGATGAGCGCGCGCGTCCTTGCCGTGTTGTTGTCGTAATAGGCGAGCGGATTGGCCACCGACTCCGGCACCACCGCCGACCCGGCGAAATGGACCACCGCATCGATCTCGTTCTCGGCAAAGATCCGCGCAAGAACGGACCGGTCGCCCACATCGCCGAAATAGAATCGCGCCTCAGGCGCCACTGCCCAGCGAAATCCGGTCGTCAAGCTGTCAAGCACGACGACACGCTCACCTGCATCGAGCAGCGACCAGACCATGTGGCTGCCTATATAGCCCGCCCCGCCCGTCACCAATACGGTCATTGATTGCCTTCCGCCCCCTATGAACCCGGGAATAGGAAAGACGGGCGATGCTTTCAGAATTGGTAAAACCGTCGGGCTCGGCCGGGCTTCGCCGCCTATTCTCGCTGGCGTGGTTAAGCCACACCTTGGGAAAACAATCACATTTTATCGATCGGTCTCAGCGAGCAAGAATATGGGCGCGCAGGCGCTCCGCCGCCTCGGCGATCTGAGCCGGATCGCGCAGGAAACAGGCGCGCATAAAGAGTTCGCCGCCCTTGCCGAAGGCTGTCCCGGGAGCGAGGCCGACGCCCGTTTGGTCGACGATCTCGATCGCCGCCCGGCGCGAGTCCGTGACGCCGTCGATTTTCATGAAGGCGTAAAGCGCCCCGTCGGGCTTGAGCGTTTCGACACGATTGGTCGCGATCAGCGCATCGCAGAAAAGGTCGCGATTGGCGCTCGCCCTGGCGACGTTCTCATCGACAAAGCCGTCCCCGCCCTCGAGGGCCAGGACGGCGCCTCGCTGCATGAACTGTGCCACGCCGGAGGTCGAATATTGGATCAGGTTTTCGAGCACCTGCCCCATGGCCGGCGGCGCGACGATCCAGCCGACCCGCCAGCCGGTCATCGCCCAATTCTTCGAGAAGGAATTGACGAAAAGGATGCGATCCTCCTTCGCCGCGATGTCGAGGAAGGATGGCGCCCGCCCGCCCAGATAATAGTAGAGCGCATAGATCTCGTCGGCGATGATCCAGAGTCCATGCTTTCGCGCCAGGGCGAGAATCCCCTCGAGGTCTTCACGAGATGCGGTCCAGCCGGTCGGATTGGACGGCGTGTTGATGAAGAGAGCGCGCGTCTTCTTCCCAATCGCCGCCTCGAGCCGATCAAGCTCGAGCTGCCATTTGCCATGCTGGAAACGCAGGGGTACGGAGACGGGGCGTACGCCCGAGAGGTCGGCCGCGGCTGCGAAGTTGGGCCAGGCCGGCGTCAGCAAAACCATCTCGTCGCCCGGCGAGGCAGTCGCCTCTATCGCAAGCTTGATTGCCTGCATGCCCGATCCGGTGACGTAGAAATTCTCCTGCGACAGGGTTTTCTGGAAGCGGCGCTCGTAATAGCGTACCAGCGCTTCGCGGAGCAGCGGGATGCCGCGCTGCCAGGTGTAGAAGGTCTCGCCGGCCATCAGGGCATCTGCGGCGGCGCGGCTGATGAAATCGGGCGTCGGAAGATCGCCTTCGCCGACCCAGAGCGGGATGAGTCCTTCGCGACCGCGCGCATAGTTCACGACCTCGACAATGCCGCTTTCGGGCGCCGAAAGGGAACGCGGGCTGAGGCTGGACATGATCGTCATCGGCGGGCTCCTACTGCATGTCTCCTTAGATCGACCTTTATTCAGGGACGAAGACATGTAGCAATTCGAACTTCTACAACGAGCCTTGCGCGTCTGATAGCACGCGTTACGCTGTAGTGCCCGCGTTCTAGACGCTTTCGCGCCCCCGATCACACGATTTTCTCTGACCTAACGATCGATTTTTGTGATGCGTGCGCGAAAACTGGCCTCGCTCACGCCCGTTGCTTCAGGAGATCGCGAATTTCCGACAAGAGCAGGATGTCCTGAGGCGGCGGTGTAGCCGGTTCGGGTGCCTTTTCTTTTTCCATGGAGGCGCGGGCGCGGTTCACGACCTTGATCATCAGGAAAATGATCCAGGCGAGGATGACGAAATTGATAAGCACGGTGATGAAGCTGCCATAGGCGAAGACTGCGCCCTGCTCACGGGCAGCGGCAAGGGTCGGCGCCGTGACATTCGCCGAAAGTGCCACGAAGTAATCGGAAAAGTCGAAGCCGCCGCCGGTGATTGCCCCGACGATCGGCATGACGAGGTCGTTAACGACCGAATCGACGATCTTGCTGAACGCGGCGCCGATGATCACGCCGACCGCGAGGTCGATCACATTGCCGCGGGCGATAAACTCCTTGAATTCGTTCAGCATGCACACCTCTCCGTAAGGTTACCAGCGATCGCCGCCTGATCCGCCGGCAACCGGTGGCAGGACCTTAGACCAGAGGCGGGCGCGATGGAATTGCCCTTCACGCACGTGCAGCAACCGGTCCCGACGAGCCCAGTCGGGACTCCGTGCGGTCTTGGACTTAAGACGAATAAGCAACCAATTCTCAACGGGATGGACTTGCCCTATGCTGCCCGTCGAGGAGTGTGGCATGCTCTCGGGTTCAATCATATTTGCCTCCGCTTTCGCCTATCTGCTGCTGCTCTTTGCGGTCGCAAGCTTTGGCGACCGGCAGGCCGGAAGAAACAAGATCGCCAGCAAGGGCAGGCCGCTGGTCTATGCGCTGAGCCTGGCGATCTATTGCACCTCCTGGACCTATTTCGGCGGCGTCGGACTCGCGGCCGAACGCGGCCTCGAATTCACCGGCATCTATGTTGGCCCCATCCTGATGTTCACCCTTGGCCTGCCGCTGATCCGCCGCATCGTCCGGCTCGCCAAGGCGGAGAGGCTGACTTCGGTCGCCGATTTCCTGGCCGCACGCTATGGAAAGAACCCGACCGTCGCAGCGATCGTCGCCTTGATCTCGCTGGTTGGTGCGGTCCCCTACATCGCCCTTCAGCTCAAGGCCGTATCGAGCTCGGTCGCCGCCATGATCGACACCAGCGAATACGGCATCGGTTCAGGGGAGAACTTCATAGATCTGCCTCTGCTGGTCACGCTCTTCCTCGCCTGTTTCGCAATCGTGTTCGGCACCCGCCACACGGATGCGACGGAGCACCAGGACGGCCTGATCCTTGCGATCGCGATGGAATCGGTGGTGAAGCTCGCGGCCATGCTCGCGGTCGGCGTCTATGTCGTCTTCGTGCTCTTCGGCGGCCCTGCCGAACTGCTGGAAAGGGCACGGCAAAGCCCCGATGTCCTCTCCGCGCTTGCCTACCAGACGCCGGCAGCGCGCTGGATCCTGCTGATTGCGTTGTCGGCCTTCGCCGTCATCTTGCTGCCGCGGCAGTTCCATGTCACCGTCGTCGAGAACCGCACCGACACGGAGCTGCGCACCGCCGGCATCCTCTTTCCGCTGTACCTGATCGCGATCAATCTCTTCGTGCTGCCGATCGCGATTGCCGGAATTCTTGCGTTTTCCGGCTCCGGCGACGCGGACCTTTACCTCTTGACGCTGCCGCTGGCGAGCGACCTTCCGCTCCTGACATTGACGACGTTCATCGGCGGCTTCTCCGCAGCAACCGCCATGGTCATCGTCGCCTCGGTCGCCCTGTCGATCATGGTCTCCAACGATATCGTCATGCCCGTGTTCCTGCGCCGTCGGCTGGGAACCCGCGGCTCACTGCAGGAGGACATGGCCGGCACGCTCCTCAATATCCGCCGCACGGCAATCCTCGTCGTGTTGCTGCTCGGCTATGGCTATTACCGCTCCGCCGACATCAGTGCCGGCCTTGCCTCGCTGGGCCTGCTATCCTTCGCCGCAGTCTCGCAGATGGCACCGGCGCTCTTCGGCGGCCTCGTCTGGCGGCAGGCGAACTCCCGCGGCGCTATCGCCGGGATGGTGTCGGGCTTTCTTGTCTGGGCGTACCTTTTGTTCCTGCCGAGCCTCGGCGGCCCGGACAATTCCCACGTCGCCTCGACGGTGTTGAGCTTCCTGCTGCCTTTCACCGATCTATTCTCCGGGCCGCAGTCGGATCCGCTCGTCAACGCAACGGCGTTGAGCATGCTCGTCAACGCGTCAGCCTACGTGCTCGGCTCGCTCACGCGCGCGCCGAAGCCCCTGGAGCGCATTCAGGCCGGCGTCTTCATTACCCGCCGGTCGCGCACGGAAGGGACCTTCCGCGGGCGCAAGACCAAGGTGACGGTGCGCGACCTGAAGACCACGATCGCCCGCTACATGGGCGAGGAACGCATGCAGCGCTCGTTCCACACCTATGAGCAGCAGTCCGGCCGTTGGCTCGACGAAAACGCCTCCGCCGACATGGCCCTCGTGCATTTCTCCGAGCAATTGCTCGGCAGCGCCATTGGCTCCTCATCCGCGCGACTGGTACTCTCGCTCGTGCTCCAGCGCGTGGACGATGCCTCTTCGGACACGGCCTGGCTGCTCGACCAGGCAAGCGAGGCGCTGCAATATAACCAGGACATGCTGCATACGGCACTCTCGCAGATGGATCAGGGCATCGCCGTCTTCGACAACGCCAACAACCTGATCATCTGGAACCGCCGCTTCCGTCAATTGCTCGACCTGCCCGAAACCGCCGGCCAGGTCGGCTTCCCACTCGCCGACATCGTTGCGATCCTCGCCCGCCGCGGCGATCTGCGCAAGGAGGACGAGAGGGCGCTGATCGCCAACTTCCTGACGCTTGACAAACCCTTCCTGCTGGAACTCGCCAATGGTGCGCGCATCATCGAAGTGCGGACCAACGCCATGCCCGACAAGGGCATCGTCACGACCTATACCGATATCACCCAGCGCGTAGCCGCCGACATGGCGCTGAAACAGGCGAACGAGACGCTGGAAATTCGTGTCGCCGAACGGACGGGGGAATTGACGCTGGTGAATCGGGAATTGGCAGAGGCGCGCGCAGCGGCCGAAGAGGCCAATATCGGCAAGACTCGCTTCTTCGCCGCCGCCGGGCACGACATACTGCAGCCCTTGAATGCCGCGCGCCTCTATTCCTCCTCGCTTGTCGAGCGGCTCGGCGACTCCGACAACCGGGCACTGGTGCAGAATATCGATTCATCGCTGGAATCGGTGGAGGCTATTCTCGGCGCCGTTCTCGACATTTCACGTCTCGACACCGGCGCGATGAAACCGCGGCTGCAATCGTTGCCGCTCAACGAACTCTTCAAGCGTATCGAGACGGATTTCGCGCCAATGGCGCGGGCGAAAGAGATAGAACTGGTGGTCATGCCGACTTCGCTTGTCGTCCATAGCGATCCAAATCTCCTGCGGCGCGTCGTCCAGAACCTCGTCTCCAATGCCATAAAATACACGCTCCAGGGCAAGGTGCTGCTCGGGGTTCGCCGGCGTGGACAAATGGCGATCATCGAGGTGCTCGACTCCGGCATCGGCATTCCCCCCACGAAATTCCGAACCGTGTTCAAGGAGTTCGCGCGACTTGATGAGGGCGCGCGCACAGCCTCCGGGCTCGGGCTCGGCCTGTCGATCGTCGACCGCATCTCCCGCGTACTCAATCATCCTGTCGTCCTGCAATCAGAGCCGGGCAAGGGCACCCGTTTCAAGGTGAGCGTTCCGATGGCCATGAGTGCCGGCAAAGGGGCGGTATCCCAGCCGATCGCAGCCACCAGGTCAGCCGATGCGCTCACCGGGCTGAACGTGCTGTGTATCGACAACGAACTGAAGATCATCGAGGGCATGGCACTGCTCCTCGGCGGCTGGGGCTGCACGGTGACCACGGCGGAATCACTCTCCGCCTGTGCGGGCATGGACCCCGAGAAGCTTACCGCGCGGCCAGACGCCATCGTCGCCGACTATCACCTCGGCGACGGCACGGGCATTGAGGCAATCGCCTGCATCCGCGCGCTCTGGAAGGAGAGCATCCCTGCCTTGTTGGTGACGGCTGACCGCACCGCGGAAGTCCGCGGCGCCGCCGAACGCGATGGCGTCTCGCTGCAGCACAAGCCGGTACGCCCCGCCGCCCTGCGTGCATGGCTAACGCGGCTCGCCGCCGCGTCAAGGGCGGCGGCGGAATAGTGTCGCCGTTGTATGTTCGGCCGGGTGCCTGGACACACTCAGGCGGCGACGTTCCCGAGCTTCTGTAGCTGGATGACGGCCTGGGTGCGGCTGTCGACATTCAGCTTCAGCAGGATCGCTGAGACATGCGCTTTGATCGTCGCCTCGGATACGCCGAGCTCGTAGGCGATCTGCTTGTTGAGCAGGCCCTCCGCAAGCATCGACAACACGCGAGACTGCTGCGGCGTCAGGGTCTGCAGCCGGTGCATCAGGTCGGCCATCTCCGGCTCGTATTGCTGGTTCTGCTCGTAGCCGGCCGGCACGAAGACTTCGCCGGCCATCACCTTGGCGATGCCTTGACGAATCTCCTCGATGCCCGCGGATTTCGACAGGAAGCCCGCAGCACCGAGATCTATGGCGCGGTGAATCGTAGCCGGATCGTCATGGGCGGAGACGATCATGACCGGCAGGCTGGGGAATTCGGCCCGCAGCGAAATCAGGCCGGAGAGACCGCTGACACCCGGCATCGTGAGGTCCAGGAGCATCAGATCCGCGTCTGCGTGGTCCGCCGCGGCCTTTCGCGCCGCCGCAAAATCGCCTGCCTCGACAATGGCAGGGGCACCGGTCATGCCGCTGAGCGCCTGGCGCATCGCGCCTCGAAATAGCGGATGGTCGTCGGCAATGATGATGGTCATGTCCGGCATGGTGACGCCCCCTCCCCAAGAGCCTCAACTGCAACAATATGTGCTACAGGATCTTATTACCACCGAATCGGCGTCGACATAAGGATGCATGCAGCAGCCGCACCGCCGATCAGCGAGACTTCACGTCCTGTCGGGTACCTGCCCACCCTGCTCGGCGGGCGAGTCGCCCCGTTCGAACTCCTTCACGATCTCCATGAACTTCCGCATCATTCTTTCCATGATGCTCATTGTGCGGTCAATCTCTTCGTCAGTCGGGAGATCCGGTTTGACTGCTGCCACACCACGCCCAACTGCCTTTTCCAGGGCTTCGACGCGCCTTGTGAGAAGATCGAGCTCCCGCTCAAAAGCTGCGCGCTCGTCGGCCGCCATCCGGCAAACGAGTTCGCCGTTCTTCTCCTGGCAGAGGTCAACCTCACCGGTTTCGGTGTCGAGCCGGGCAAATCCCGTCTCGGCTTTCTGCATTGTGTAACGACCCGGCGACGGGTCCTGGGCGGTCGCCGACAGCGGCCATAGAAGGCTCAGCCCGAATGCCAATGCTGCGGTTGGATGCTTCATGACACCCTCTCCATGGATGCTCCTGTGCTACGGCGATCTGCTCACGCCCGACGGGGCGCCGGCGCCGTAGAGAAATCCGCCTCGATCTGATGTTCCACGGTGGACATGCTGCAATATTTGCGGCAAGGCCATGGCTCGGTTTTCATGACGGGCGAGCGGACAGGATGAACGCTACCATATACAAGATCGTTCCGGCACTGCTTTGGCAGGAGGCGCGGCGCACGGGACGATTCGACGGCGCACCTGTCGACCTCGCGGACGGCTTCATCCATTTCTCGACCCGCGATCAGGTGGCCGAAACGGCCTCACGCCATTTCGAAGGACAAACGGACCTCCTCCTCGTCGCGGTGGACGCGGCCGCGCTCGGGAACAAGCTGGCCTATGAACCGTCGCGCGGCGGGGCACTTTTTCCGCATCTCTATGCGCCGCTCACGCTCGACGCGGTGCTGTGGGAAAAGCCACTGCCGCTCGGCAATGACGGCAAACACGTTCTTCCAGAGCTTGCCGCATGACCAGACCTTTCGAAAGCCTCGCCCGCCGCGGTCTGTTCCTGCTCGATCCCGAGGCCGCGCATGGCCTCTCGATCCGGGCGTTGAAGAGCGGCTTCGTCCCGAGCTGTGCAGCGCCCGTCGATAGAAGGCTGGTGCAAACCGTAGCGGGACTTACCTTTGCCAATCCAATCGGCATGGCCGCGGGCTATGACAAGAATGCCGAGGTACCGGAGGCAATCCTCAATCTCGGATTCGGTTTTACCGAGATCGGCACGGTCACGCCGCGTCCGCAGGCGGGCAACGACAAGCCTCGGCTGTTCCGCCTCGTGGAAGACGAGGCGGTGATCAACAGGCTCGGCTTCAACAATGAAGGGCACGGGGCGGCACTGGCGCGGCTTCGAGGCTGCTCCAGCCAGGCCCTGGTCGGCGTCAATATCGGCGCCAACAAGGACAGTGCCGATCGCATCGCCGACTATGTTGCGGGCATTCGCACCTTCTACCCGGTCGCGCGCTATTTCACCGCCAACATCTCCTCGCCCAACACACCGGGCCTGCGCGATCTGCAGGCGCGCGAGAGCCTGGCGGCGCTTCTTTCGGCCGTCCTTGCAGCGCGCGACGAAGAAGCCGGGAAAGCCGGCAAGCGGACTCCCGTCTTCCTCAAGATCGCCCCGGACTTAACCGAGGAGGGGATGGAAGACATCGCCGCAGAGGTGCTGGCGCACGATCTCGATGGATTGATCGTGTCGAACACCACGCTCTCGCGCGAGGGGCTCAAGGACCAGCGGCAGGCGAAAGAGACAGGCGGGCTTTCCGGCAGGCCGCTCTTCGAGAAGTCGACGGCGGTGCTTGCGCGAATGCGCAAACGCGTCGGGCCCAACATGCCGATCATCGGCGTCGGCGGTGTCGGCTCGGCTGAAACGGCGGCGGAAAAGATCCGAGCCGGAGCCGATCTCGTCCAACTCTATTCCTGTATGGTCTACGAGGGACCCGGCCTGCCGGGGCGGATCGTCCGCGGCCTTTCCGCGCTCTGCGACCGAGAGAAGCTCACCTCGATCCGCGACATTCGCGACAGCCGCGTCGACTATTGGGCCGGACGGAAGGTCTGAGCGGCGCGCCGCGGCACCAATATCAGGAGGAACAGGCCGCGCATCAGCAGGAAAAGGTTGAGCCCGGCCCAGAGGCCGTGATTGCCGAACAAGGGCACGAGCAAGGCAAGTGAGGCGCAATAGGCGATGAAGGCGGCAAGCATCATGTTGCGCATGTCGCGCGACCAGGTGGCGCCGATGAAGACGCCGTCCATCAGGAAGGCGAGCGCGCCGGTCAGCGCCGTGGTTGCCGCCCAGGGCATGTATTCGTAGGCGACGGCGCGCACCTCCGCCACCGTCGTCAGCAGATCGACAAGCGCATTGCCAAAGGCGAGAAACGCGAGCGTCGTCACCGCTGCAAGGCCCAGCGCCCAGGAGGCGGTCATCCGAAGGGCACGATCAAAAGCCGGCCGGTAGGCAGCCCCGATCGAGCGCCCCGTCAATTGCTCGACCGCATTGGCAAGGCCGTCGAGATAGTAACCGGCGACCAGGAAGATGCTCATCAGCACTGCATTCGCTGCCAAGATCACCGGCCCGAGCGCGGTACCGATCCGTGTCATCAGCGCAAAGGCGGCGAGAAGCACGAAAGAGCGGATCATGATGTCGCCGTTGAGACCAAAGAGTGCTTTCAGGCGGTCCCGCGCGAAGACCGCCGCCCAGTCGGGCGCGTCCTGCCGGTCGAAGCGGCCAAAGACGATCAGGAAGCCCAGGATCGCTCCGACCACCTCGCCCGTCACTGTCGCAATCGCGACGCCGGCCACGCCCCAGCCGAGAACGAGTCCTAGCAGGATCGACAGCACGATATTCGTGCCGTTGATGATCGTCTGCAGTAAGAGGCCAAGGGTCCCTTGGCCGCGGCCGAGAACGAAGCCGAGAATCGCGTAATTGGCGAGCGCCGCCGGACCCGAGAGGATGCGATAGAGAAAATAGGTGCTGGTGACGGCCGCGACCTCCGGCCCGGGCGCCATCAGCCACAGACCGATTGTGAGCAGCAGCGGAGACAGGAGCACGATTGCGAGCCCGCAAACAAGCGCGATCGCCATTGAGCGCCAGAACACCGCCTGCTGCTCGCGTTGGTCGCCTCGACCATAGGCCTGAGCGACGAGGCCGGTTGTGGCGGCGCGCAGGAAATTGAAGGTGGTGAAGATCAGGTCGAACATGACTGCGCCGACCGCAAGTCCGGCGAGCATCTCCGCCCGGCCAAGCCGGCCGACCACAGCGGTATCGACAAGACCGAGCAGCGGCGTCGTCAGGAAACCGAGCGTCATCGGCAGGGCGATCGAAAAGATCAGCCGATTGGTGACGTGAAAGGGGCCGGCACCACCGGCGTCGCCCATGCGCTTCAAGCTTTCCATGGCAGTCTTGGTTCCATCCTTGCAGCCGCTCCCGCAAGGTCCGTTCGGGAATCAATTCAGCCGCAGAGCACCATGGCCCAATAGGGACGATTACCGGAAGCCGAATTTTGCGCCATTGCGACGCCGAGACCACGATAGTTGCCGAGCATGTTTTTCAGATGGCTCGGCGAAGTGACCCAGGCCCGATAGGCGCGCTCGGCGTCTTCCTGGCCCATGGCGATATTTTCGGCCGCGGGCAGCGTGACGCCCTGGCCCTTCATGCGGTCGTAGAAATCGTCGCGCCAGCCTATATTGTGCTGCATCTTGCCGGCTCTAGCCATTCGCACGGCCTGGTGCATCGCCGCAATGGACGCCGCCGGATCGCGCGCGAGCGCCGAGAGCCCCCTCCCCTGGCGCAGCGTATTGACATAGCCGAGCGTCGGCTCCGTCTGGTCGCTGCGCGCGCCGTCGTCGGGGACAAGCCCATCATAGGTCGAGCAGCCGGCTACGAAGCCGAGTGAGATCACGGCACCGGCGCTCAGAATCAACCGTCTGCGGAGAAGGCAAAGCGAATCCTGCATGCCTACCGCCGATAGCTCAGGATGCGAAGGATGAGGAAGGCGGGAATGACGACCGCGGCGCCGATGAGCAGGTAGTCGCCGACCCGGCCGAGCGCGGCGAAGCCCTTGTGCCAGACGTCAAGCAGGAAACTGCGGATGCCGTAATAGATGTCGACAGGATACCAGTCGAAGATGGTCATGACGAAGCCGACCAGGATCGACACGACGACGAGCTTGACCAGCACGCGCAGTGGCGAGTCACCCAGGAATCTGTTTATGCCGTCCGACATGGGCGATGAGTTCTCCTGTTTTCCCTCACATAAGCCGCCATTTCCGCGCCCGCAACCCGCGAGCAAGGCAGCTTTCCAGATTCCGCTTGTGTTTTGTCGCGTCCGGCGCCAGAAGCGTCCGTCGCAACGAGCCCGCCACCCTCATGACCATCAACCAGCTTTCCTCCGGTGACTTGATCGCCGACCGACGTGCCGACTACGCAAGGCTGCTCGCCGAAAGCGGCGAACTGCAGGGCGCGGCCGAACTCATGGCACAGGCCCTCGAACTCGCGCCGAACTGGGCGGCCGGCTGGTTCCGGCTGGCGGACTATGAAGAGAAATCGGGCCGAAAAGAGGCGGCCATAGACGCATTTGGCAAGACGCTCCGCCTCAACCCGGACGACATTTTCGGCGCCAGCCTCAAGCTCGCCCTCCTTGGCGCCGCCGAGACGCCGGAGCAGCCGCCGAGCACCTATGTCGAGCGGCTCTTCGACGACTATGCCGACCGATTCGATGAGGCCCTGACCGAGAAGCTCGACTACAGCGTGCCGGAAAAGCTCGCCGCGCTCATCGATCGCACGAGCGGCAGACAACGCTTCCGTCACGTCACCGACCTCGGCTGCGGAACGGGGCTCTTTGGCGAGCGGGTCCGCGATCGCGCGGACTTCCTCGAGGGCTTCGATCTTTCGGCCAACATGCTCGCCAAGGCAGAGGGGAAGGCGATCTACGACCGACTGGGCCAGGCGGACCTCTCCTTGCTGCCGGAGGCGTCCGGGCTGTTCGGCGAACTGGCGCAAGAGCGCACCGACCTCGCCAGCGCCGCGGATGTGATGATGTATCTCGGCAATCTCGAAAGCGTGTTCCTCATCATCGACCGGCTGCTGAGGCCGGACGGCCTTTTCGCCTTCTCGGTCGAAAAGGCCGCAGCGGAAGAAGGCTTCGTGCTCCGCCCGTCGATGCGTTACGCGCATGCCGAGCCTTATGTCGCGTCTCTCTGCGCCGGACACCGACTTTCGCTGACGGCGGTCGAACATACGGTCATTCGCATGGATGCCGGCCTGCCGGTGTCCGGCATCCTGTTTCTCGCCCGCAAAGAGGCATGAGGCACAAGGCTGCCATGCAAAATAGGTCAGCATTGCTTACATATTTACTTGATTAATTTTGTGCAGCGCAGCATTGTCGTGGCATTACGATCAGGGGATTGGTCATGGGGCAAGGCGGCAGCGTTTTCGGGCTCTGGAACACCCGTCCCACCAGGCATACGCCGATGGAGGATGCTCAGGGCATCTTTTCCGGCAGCTTCGTTGCCGCTCTCGGCCTCTATTTTCTGGCAAGCGCCGGCCTTCTGACCGGCAGCACCGCCGGCGTCGCATTTTTGCTGCATTACGCAACCGGCGCGAATTTCGGTCTCGCCTTCTTCCTCGTCAACCTGCCCTTCTTCTACCTGTCGCTGAAGCGGCTGGGCCCCGCTTTCACCATCAAAACCTTCATCGCCATCGGACTCACCTCGTTTCTCACGGATGCGCAATCGCGGCTTTTCCAGATCGGCGAGATCCATCCGGGCTGGGCCGCGCTCATCGGCGGCCTTCTGCTCGGATATGGCTTGCTGGCGCTCTACCGCCATCGCGCCAGCCTCGGCGGCGTCGGCATCCTCGGCATTTATCTGCAGGAGCGCGTCGGCATTCGTGCCGGGCTGGTCCAGCTCGTAATCGACATGGCCGTTCTCGCCGTCGCCTTCGCGGTCACAACGCCCTGGATCGTCGCCTGGTCGGTGCTTGGCGCGATCGTCCTCAATCTCTTCGTGGCCATCAACCACCGCGCCGATCGCTACATCGCGCTCTGAAGCATAGGCGGCCAGCCGCGGTAAATACACCAGCTCGATCATCGGCGGATTGAACGGCTTCTCTTTTGCCGGACATGATCTACCTTTGTTCCCCGTGGACAGGATCGATTCCCCATTGCGCGATAGTGACGCTCTGACGTTGCCGGCGCCCTTTCGCCGGTGGTTTGCCGACAAGGGCTGGCGACCGCGCACCCATCAGCTCGAATTGCTCTCCCATGCGGAAGCGGGGGAAAGCACGCTTCTGATCGCGCCGACCGGCGCTGGCAAGACGCTTGCCGGCTTCCTGCCCTCCCTCGTCGACCTCACCCGGCGCGGCAGGATGCCGCCGGGCTCGGCCTTTGTCGGCATCCACACGCTCTATATCTCTCCGCTGAAGGCGCTCGCCGTGGACATCGAGCGCAACCTGATGAAGCCCGTCGGTGAGATGGACCTCCCCGTCCGGGTCGAAAACCGCACCGGCGACACGCCGCAGGGCAAGCGCCAGCGGCAGAAGCTGAACCCGCCCGACATATTGCTGACGACCCCCGAGCAGCTCGCGCTGCTTCTCGCCGATGCGGAGGCGGAACGCTTCTTCAAGGACCTGCGCTATGTCGTGCTTGATGAATTGCACTCGCTGGTGACGTCGAAGCGAGGGCATCTGCTTTCCCTCGGCATCGCGCGGCTACGGCGGCTCGCACCCCGCCTGCAGTCGATCGGGCTTTCGGCAACGGTCGCCGAGCCGATGGAACTGCAGCGCTGGCTGGTGGCGCAAGCTCCCGACAGCGACGACCATGCCGGACTGATCACCGTTTCCGGCGGCGCCAAGCCGGAGATTTCCGTCCTGCGCAGCGACAATCACGTGCCTTGGGCCGGGCATTCTGCCCGCTACGCGATCGCCGATGTTTACGAAGCGATCAAGGCGCATGGCACGACGTTGCTCTTCGTCAATACACGCAGCCAGGCGGAAATGCTGTTCCAGGAGCTCTGGACCATCAACGACGACAACCTCCCGATCGCACTGCACCACGGCTCGCTCGATGTGGCCCAGCGCCGCAGGGTGGAGGCGGCAATGGCCGAGAACCGTCTGCGCGCCGTCGTCGCCACCTCGACGCTCGATCTCGGCATCGATTGGGGTGATGTCGATCTGGTCGTCCATGTCGGCGCGCCGAAAGGCGCTAGTCGTCTCGCCCAGCGCATCGGCCGCGCCAATCATCGCATGGACGAGCCGAGCCGCGCCATCCTCGTTCCGGCCAACCGATTCGAGGTGATGGAATGCCAGGCGGCGCTGGACGCCAACTATATCGGCGCGCAGGATACGCCGCCGATCGGCAGGGGTGCGCTCGACGTGCTCGCGCAACATGTGCTCGGCATGGCCTGCGCCAGTCCCTTCGACGCGGTCGAACTGCACGCGGAGATCGCCAGCGCCCTGCCCTACCGCGCCCTCTCCTGGGAAACCTTCGAACGGGTCGTCGATCTCGTCGCCACCGGCGGCTATGCGCTCAGGACCTATGAGCGTTACGCCCGCATCCGCAAGACGAAGGAAGGGCTCTGGCGGGTGTCGAACCCGATGGTGGCGCAGCAATACCGGCTGAATGTCGGGACGATCGTGGAATCGCCGATGCTGAACGTCCGTCTGGTGAAGCGCAATGCGCGCGGCTCGCTCCGCCGGGGCGGCATGTCTCTCGGCAAGGTGGAAGAGTATTTCCTTGAAATGCTATCGCCAGGCGACACGTTTCTCTTCTCCGGCAAGGTTCTGCGCTTCGAGGGTATCCGCGAGAACGAGTGCCTCGTCTCGCCGGCCTTTTCCTTCGATCCGAAGGTGCCGAGCTATGCCGGCGGCAAGTTCCCGCTTTCGACCTATCTCGCGGCGCAGGTGCGAAAAATGCTCGCCGAGCCCATCCGCCGCGGGCCACTTCCGGACCAGGTGCGCGACTGGCTGGCGCTGCAAGAGGACGTCTCTATGCTCCCGCGCGAGGACGAGCTCCTGGTCGAGACCTTCCCGCGCGGCAGCCGCCATTACATGGTGATCTATGCCTTCGAAGGCCGGCTCGCACACCAGACGCTCGGCATGCTCATCACCCGCCGGCTCGATCGCGCCGGGCTGAAGCCGCTCGGCTTCGTCGCCACCGACTATTCGCTCGCCGTCTGGGCGCTCGACGATTTGGGCGCGGCCTTCCGGACCGGGGCGCCTTCGCTCGCGGAACTCCTCGACGAGGACATGCTGGGGGACGATCTCGAGGCCTGGCTGAACGAATCCTTCCTTCTGAAGCGTACGTTCCGCAATTGCGCAGTCATCGCAGGCCTCATCGATCAACGCCACCCGGGCAAGGAGAAGACCGGCCGGCAGATCACGGTTTCCGCCGACCTCATTTACGACGTATTGCGGATGCACGAGCCGGACCACATTCTCCTGGAGGCGACCAGGAACGACGCGGCGACGGGCCTCCTGGACATCGACCGGCTCGGCTCCATGCTGAAGCGGATCAAAGGTCACGTCAGCCATCGCCGACTCGACCGCATCTCGCCGCTCGCCGTGCCGGTGATGCTGGAAATCGGGCGGGAATCGGTTCATGGAGAAGCGCAGGACTTCCTGCTCACGGAAGCGGCCGATGAGCTTATCAGCGAGGCAATGGGCCTCAAGGAGGAATAGGACAGGAATGCATCGGCTCGTCCATGCGGCATCGGCCCCGGCGAACGCCTTTTTCCAGGCACGCACGACGATCAACGGCGTCGCCGCCATCTGCGATGCGCTGGGGGGCCTCTATCTGCCCGAGAGCCGAACCCTGGTCGTCTCCGACCTTCACCTGGAAAAAGGCTCCGCCTTCGCCCGCCGCGGCATGATGCTGCCGCCCTATGACACGATCGCGACGCTGCGTATCCTCGAGGCGGTCATTGCCCGCCACGATCCAGCGACCGTGATCAGCCTCGGCGACAACTTCCATGATCGCACCGGATCGGCGGCAATGCCGGAGAACTTTCGCCAGGTGATCTGCTCAATGGCGCAAGGCCGCGAGTGGATCTGGATCAATGGCAATCACGACCCCGATGGCGCACACGGACTGCCCGGCGCCTCGATGGACGAGCTCCGCCATGCGGGGCTCGTCTTCCGGCACGAGCCGTCAAGGGTGGACGGCGTCGGCGAGATCGCCGGCCACCTGCATCCCTCGGCCACCGTCCGGCGCCGGGAGAGATCGGTTCGCCGGGCCTGTTTTGCGACGGACGGCAAACGGCTGCTCATGCCTGCCTTCGGCGTCACCACCGGCGCACTGGACCTCAGGCACCGCGCCATGAACGGAATATTCGACCGCCAGCACCTTGTCGCCCACATGATGGGGCGCGACCGGATCTACTCGGTCCGCTTCGCAAACCTACTCGGATAAAGGCTCTCAGAACGCGTTGAAGGTGAGCGTCGTCAACGAACGGGAGATGCCCGGAACGCTGGCGATATTGTCGTTGATGAACTTGCCGACGTCCTGGCCCTCCTCGACATAGATCTTCAGAAGCAGGTCATAATCGCCGCTGGTCGAATACATCTCCGAGACGATTTCCTTGCGGTAGATCTCGTCTGCCACTTCGTAGGTCTTGCCGGGGGCGCATTGCAATTGCACGAAAATCGGCTTCATGGGGTTCCTCTGCTTTCCGGGCGCGGGCGCGGCTGCATGGCGCTTCTCCCGCCTCTTCGATCGGTCAGGTTGTCGCTCGATACTGTCGCGCGCTTCCATAAACCGCAACAGGGCAAAAGGAAATGCCGGCCTCTTCGCCGCGGCGCTACCGGCCAGCCGGATGAGGCGCCAAGCTAATCCTTGCGGAAGAGCAGGCTTGCGCCCCAACCGGTGATGACCGCCAGCGCCACGGCGAAGAGGCCGTAGGCGACGGGCTGGTCATGTGCGGCCCGGGTGATCGCCTGTTCGAGACCGGTCTTGACGACCCGCAGCGACAGCGCCTTGGCGGCGACGAACAGCCCATCCCGGAACAGATAGCCACGCACGACGTGAATGCCGTTCGGCACGTTGGCCGGCAGCCGCACCGAGGCCTTGAACAGGCTCGAACTGATGAACTGCACGCCGCCCGGATCGCGCTGGTAGACGCCGGTTTCCTCCCGCAGGCGCCGGAAGGCGTTGCGGAACTCGCCGAGGTTGCTGCCGTCGCCGAAGAAGCCGAGCGGCACCAGGCGCATGTGATCGACGCCGATCCCCATATTGGCAATGTCGCGCGGCGGCGCGATCGTGCCGATGTCGCGCGTGCTCGACAGCGAATAGGCCTCGGGAACCAGCTCGAAGGTCATCGACTGCATGTTGACCCAGATGCCGAAGACGCGTTCCTTCTTGCGCACCGTCGCATTGTCCTTCGGGCCCTCGAGCGTGACGACGATGTTGTATTTGCCCTGGGCGAGAAGGTTGGGATCGAAGCCGTCGATTGCGCCGAAGATCGTCAGGTCCGCACCGCGAAAGTCGGAGGTGATGGCGATCTCGTCGGTGGAGATGCCGATCTCCAGCTTCTCGTTGAAGTTCGTGGTCTGCCGCTCCAGGGGCCGCGCCGGCGCCTGTGCCGCGGCCGGCGCGGCGACGGCGAGAACGAGGGCTGTCAGGGGAAGGCGGAGGCATGCGACCATCAGTAGCCGAACCCCGCTGAGACGACCGAATAGACATCCTCCGGCGGAATGACGAGATCGATGGCGAGACGGATGCCGACGGCGAGCACGAGCAGCGCCAGCAGCGCCCGCAACTGTTCGCCGCGCAGCCGCTGGCCCACGCGCACGCCGTATTGCGCCCCGATGACGCCGGCGATCATCAGCACGAAGGCGAGCACGATGTCGACCGTGTAGTTCGTCGACGCCTGGACGAGGACGGTGTAGGCGGAAACGAAGACGATCTGGAACAGCGAAGTGCCGACGACGACATTGGTCGGGATGCGCAACAGATAGATCATCGCCGGCACCATGATGAAGCCGCCGCCGACGCCCATGATCGAGGTCAGCATGCCGATGAAGAAGCCGAGCGTGGCGACCGGAATGACGCTCAGATAGATCTTCGACTTCTTGAAGCGCATCTTCAGCGGCAAGCCGTGGATCCAGATATGCTGTCCGGGCCGGCGCAGGGCGGTCGGCAGGTTCTTGGCGGCCTTGCGCATGGCGCCCACGCTCTCCCAGAGCATCAACCCGCCGACCGAGCCGAGCAGCACGACATAGAGCAGCGAGATCACCAGATCCAGCTGGCCCATGCGGCGCAGCAGCGAGAACAGCCAGACGCCGACGGTGGCCCCCACAAGGCCGCCACCGAGAAGCACGGTGCCGAGCTTGACGTCGATCGTGCCGCGGCGGAAATGCGTGATCGCGCCGGAGATCGACGAGGCGACCACCTGGTTGGCGCCGGTCGCCACTGCCACCACCGGCGGAATGTTGTAGAAGATCAGCAGCGGCGTGATCAGGAACCCGCCGCCAACCCCGAACATGCCGGACAGAAAACCGACAGCCGCGCCCATGCCGAGAATGACGAAGATATTCACCGACAACTCTGCGATGGGCAGATAGACGTTCACTGGCGGGATCCCGATGACGTGGAATGATCTCTATGGGACGAGCATCGCGTCCGCCTCAATCCCGAGGGTACCGCTGCTTTTCCTCAAGCACGTTGAGATCCATATGGTTGCGCATGTATCGCTCGGAGGCCTTCTGCAACGGCTGGAAATCCCATGGGTAATAGGAGCCGTTCCTGAGCGCCGGATACACCACCCAGCGACGGGCTTGGCTTTCACGCACTGCGGCGTCAAAGGCAGCGAGGCTCCAACGCCTATTTGCTTCGGCCAGCAAGCTGGTAAGGGCTTCCCTGTGATCCGCGTCCTGCGCAAGGTCCGTCAATTCATCAGGATCTGAGCTGACGTCGAACAGCAGCGGCGGGTCCTTGTCGCAGAGCGTCAATTTGTATGCTCCCGATCGCAGTCCGACGAGCGGCGCCACCGACCCTTCTGCCGCGTATTCCATCGGCACGGGACCCCGGTCGGTCTCACCACGCACCACCGGCGCGAGATCCTCGCCATCGGTCCAAGGGAGGATCGAGGTGATGTCCAAGCCGGCGATGGAGGCGACCGTAGGCGTCACGTCGAGCGTCGACACCGGAGCATCTAGCCTGCCGGGCTTCCAGCCAGGCGCCGATATCATCAGCGGCACGCGCGCCGAGCCTTCGAAGAAGCTCATCTTGAACCAGAGGCCACGTTCTCCCAGCATGTCGCCATGGTCGGAGACGAAAAGTATGGCGGTATTCTCGGCCATGCCGGTGCGCTCGAGCACGTCGAGAATCTCGCCGATTTTCTCGTCCACGTAGGAGATGCTGGCGAAATATCCGCGCCGTGCGCGCCGTACGTCATCCGCCGAAATGTCGAATGACCGGTGGTCGCAAGCCTCCAATAGGCGCTGGGAATGCGGATCCTGCTGCTCAAAGGGAATGGGCCCGATCTTCGGGTCAAGCGCAGCACAATCCTGGTAGAGATCCCAGAAGCGCTTGCGAGCCACATAGGGATCGTGCGGATGCGTGAAGCTGACCGTCAGGCTCCACGGTCGATCGTCATTTCCGCGCGCAAGGTCGTAGAGCTTGCGGGTTGCGTTGTAGGCCACTTCGTCGTCGTATTCCATCTGATTGGTGATCTCGGCAACCCCGGCACCGGTGACGGAACCGAGATTGTGATACCACCAGTCGATGCGCTCCCCCGGTTTGCGGTAGTCCGGCGTCCAGCCGAAATCCGCCGGATAGATATCCGTCGTCAGCCGTTCTTCAAAACCATGCAGTTGATCTGGCCCGACGAAGTGCATCTTTCCCGAGAGGCAAGTCTGATATCCTGCGGCTCTGAGGTGGTGCGCATAGGTCGGTATGTCCGAGGCAAATTCGGCCGCGTTGTCGTAGACGCGCGTGCGGCTTGGGAGCTGACCGGACATGAAGGATGCCCGCGCCGGAGCGCAAAGCGGACTGGCAGTGTAGGCACTGGCAAAGCGAACCGACCGCTCTGCCAAGGCCTTGAGATGAGGCGCATGCAGAAAATCGGCGGGACCATCAGGAAACAGAGTTCCGTTGAACTGGTCGACCATAAGGATCAGGATGTTTGGCCGCGTCATTGGATTCTTCCTTCAGTCTAAGCAGGTTTCGGAACGGCGTCCGACGGCTTTCCGACAAAACCTGCGACAAAACAAAACACCAAGCAGATGGTGCGCGCGAAGCCACGCAAGTCCGCTTAGAGTCCGAGAGATGCCTTGACGCTGGCCAATCCAGGACCGCCGTCGAAGGTCGTAACGCCCGCGAGCCACTTTTCGAGCGATTGCGGATTTTCGTTGAGCCAAGCTGCTGCGGCTTCCTTCGGTTCCTCGCCTTCCAGGATCTTGCCCATCAGCATGTTTTCCATTGCTATGTCAAAGGTCAGATTCTTGAACAGGGTGGCACCGTTGGGGCACATCTTCGGCCAACCGGTCCGTGCAAGCGTGTAGACCTCCGCGCCACCGTAATTGGGCCCGAAATAGACGTCGCCACCGGACAGATAGGTGATATCAAAACGGTTGTTCATGGGATGCGGCGCCCAGGCGAGAAAGACGATGTACCCTTTCTTCGCTGCCGCTCGATCCACCTGGGAAAGCATCCCCTGTTCGCTGGAGGCTACCAGCTGCCAATCACCGAGGCCGAAATCGTTAGCCTCGATCATTTTTTCGATGCTGGCATTGGCCGGCGCGCCCGCCTCGATACCATAGATCAGGCGCTCGAACTCTTCACCATACTTTTGGAGATCGGAGAAGTCCTTGATGCCGCGTTCCGCGACATAGGAAGGTACAGCCAGTGTGAACTTGGCTCCCTCAAGATTGCGGTTGACGATCTCGACGGCGTCAGCCTTCTTCAGGTCCTCGACGAAGGCGCTCTGGGCCGGCATCCAGTTGCCGAGGAAGACGTCGATATCCCCGTTCTTCATCGACTCGTAGCCGATAGGCACGGAGAGCGTTTTGATGTCAGGCTCATAGCCCAGTGCCTCGAGCAGGACGCTCGCGACGGCATTCGTTGCAGTGATGTCCGTCCAGCCCGGGTCGGACATGCGGATCACCTTGCAGGCCTCGTGCTCTGCAGCGTGGAGTGGCGCCATACCGGCAAGCGACAGAAACAGCCCGATCGCGAAGCGGGCGCAAACTGAATTCATGTTCGTGTTACTCCCTGAACTATTTGATTTCCGTATTCCTGCCGCTATTCTAAATCCCTGTGAAGTCGGGTTTTCTTGATCTTTCCCATAAGGTTTTTCTATGAGACAACGACTGGTGGATCTCGGCTGGCTGCGGCTGTTTGTGGAGGTGGCAAAGCGTGGCAACCTGACATCCGCTGCGGCTGCCCTGAAAATTTCGCAGCCGGCGATCAGCTATCAAATTCGACGGATAGAGGATCAGATCGGCGTGGATCTGCTGGCCCGCGTGCACCGGGGCGTCGAACTCACGTCCGCGGGCCAGAGGCTTTACGATATTGCGAAACGGGCGATCGACGAAATCGACGACGCCGTTCGCGTTTTTCGCGCCGACCAGGAAAGATCGACGATCCGCTTGCTGACGGATTACGCGTTTGCTTCGCTCTGGCTGATGCCTCGAATGCATAGTTTCCGGCTGCTGTATCCGGAGCTGGACATCCAGATCGTTGCAACGCAAAGACTTGAGCGGGAGCTGTTGAGAGAAAACGATATCGCAGTCGCCTTCGGCGCGCAGCGCGACTTCGGCGACGATGTCATCTTGCTCTTGCCGGAAGCGGTCATGCCCGTGTGTACCCCCGCTTTCGCCGAACATCACGGCCCATTCGGAGATGTCTCGTCGCTTGCAAGATCGACCCTGATCCATCTCGACAGTTCCGCACCCTCGCCCTGGTTCGAATGGCGCACCTATTTATCGCATTTCAAGGCGGTCAGAGCTGTACAGTCGGGACATGTCGATCTCAGCTTCAACACCTATTCGCTCGTCGTGCAGGCCGCGGTCGGCGGCCAAGGCATCGCGATCGGGTGGAAGGGCCTCGTGGATGAACACATTTCCTCGGGCCTTCTGGTGCCCGTCGGCCCCACTCTCGAGGTCCGCGAGCGCGGCTACTGTCTGATCCAGCCTGAGCGAGCGAGCCAACCTGTCAGCCGCCTCGGCAACTGGTTAGTGAGCGAGGCGAAAGCTGCAGTCGGGCTTCACTGCATGTCTCCTTAGACCGACCCCTTCAACGTGCCTTGCGCGTCCGATAAGACGCGGCGCTGTAGGAGCGCTGAGAATCAAAATACGCAAAATGCCCTAATCCTTGCGGAAGAGCAGGCTTGCGCCCCAACCGGTGATGACCGCCAGCGCCACGGCGAAGAGGCCGTAGGCGACGGGCTGGTCATGTGCGGCCCGGGTGATCGCCTGTTCGAGACCGGTCTTGACGACCCGCAGCGACAGCGCCTTGGCGGCGACGAACAGCCCATCCCGGAACAGATAGCCACGCACGACGTGAATGCCGTTCGGCACGTTGGCCGGCAGCCGCACCGAGGCCTTGAACAGGCTCGAACTGATGAACTGCACGCCGCCCGGATCGCGCTGGTAGACGCCGGTTTCCTCCCGCAGGCGCCGGAAGGCGTTGCGGAACTCGCCGAGGTTGCTGCCGTCGCCGAAGAAGCCGAGCGGCACCAGGCGCATGTGATCGACGCCGATCCCCATATTGGCAATGTCGCGCGGCGGCGCGATCGTGCCGATGTCGCGCGTGCTCGACAGCGAATAGGCCTCGGGAACCAGCTCGAAGGTCATCGACTGCATGTTGACCCAGATGCCGAAGACGCGTTCCTTCTTGCGCACCGTCGCATTGTCCTTCGGGCCCTCGAGCGTGACGACGATGTTGTATTTGCCCTGGGCGAGAAGGTTGGGATCGAAGCCGTCGATTGCGCCGAAGATCGTCAGGTCCGCACCGCGAAAGTCGGAGGTGATGGCGATCTCGTCGGTGGAGATGCCGATCTCCAGCTTCTCGTTGAAGTTCGTGGTCTGCCGCTCCAGGGGCCGCGCCGGCGCCTGTGCCGCGGCCGGCGCGGCGACGGCGAGAACGAGGGCTGTCAGGGGAAGGCGGAGGCATGCGACCATCAGTAGCCGAACCCCGCTGAGACGACCGAATAGACATCCTCCGGCGGAATGACGAGATCGATGGCGAGACGGATGCCGACGGCGAGCACGAGCAGCGCCAGCAGCGCCCGCAACTGTTCGCCGCGCAGCCGCTGGCCCACGCGCACGCCGTATTGCGCCCCGATGACGCCGGCGATCATCAGCACGAAGGCGAGCACGATGTCGACCGTGTAGTTCGTCGACGCCTGGACGAGGACGGTGTAGGCGGAAACGAAGACGATCTGGAACAGCGAAGTGCCGACGACGACATTGGTCGGGATGCGCAACAGATAGATCATCGCCGGCACCATGATGAAGCCGCCGCCGACGCCCATGATCGAGGTCAGCATGCCGATGAAGAAGCCGAGCGTGGCGACCGGAATGACGCTCAGATAGATCTTCGACTTCTTGAAGCGCATCTTCAGCGGCAAGCCGTGGATCCAGATATGCTGTCCGGGCCGGCGCAGGGCGGTCGGCAGGTTCTTGGCGGCCTTGCGCATGGCGCCCACGCTCTCCCAGAGCATCAACCCGCCGACCGAGCCGAGCAGCACGACATAGAGCAGCGAGATCACCAGATCCAGCTGGCCCATGCGGCGCAGCAGCGAGAACAGCCAGACGCCGACGGTGGCCCCCACAAGGCCGCCACCGAGAAGCACGGTGCCGAGCTTGACGTCGATCGTGCCGCGGCGGAAATGCGTGATCGCGCCGGAGATCGACGAGGCGACCACCTGGTTGGCGCCGGTCGCCACTGCCACCACCGGCGGAATGTTGTAGAAGATCAGCAGCGGCGTGATCAGGAACCCGCCGCCAACCCCGAACATGCCGGACAGAAAACCGACAGCCGCGCCCATGCCGAGAATGACGAAGATATTCACCGACAACTCTGCGATGGGCAGATAGACCGTCACGGCCGAACCTCGATGTCTCAACAGCCCGGCGGCGCGGGCGGCAATTGCAACTTCACAACCCCTAAACCGGAAACGATTTAGGAATCGTGCATACCCTGAATTCTCCGCATGCCTCACGCCTTAAAGAAGGCCCGGCGCGATGCGTCGAAGCGGATGGTGATTCACCACGAGCAGGGATGTAAGCGGCAGACGGCCCACCTCCGGAGGATAGCAGACTGCGTCTCCCCTCATGCGCCCCGAGCCCGGAGCTGTCAACCTTGCCGGGCACGATGGCACGCAGATGGCGCGCAACTTCCGTGCTGATAGCCCTGTCGCGCCGATCTGCGGCATTATTGGGGCGTATCTCGCATCGAAGGGAAGAAGGCGACCCAGCCCGAAGCGCAAGCGCTATCACGGCCAGGAAACACGCCTTTTGCGGGAATTGGTAATGCCGGACGTTACAGCGCCGCGCGTCTTTTCAGACGCGCAAAGATCGCTGCAACTCTTTGAATCTGCACACCGAGCTTTCCGAAAATCGGATGCGTTCTTCGGGCCGATGCTAGGAATTGCGCTTCAACAGCTCCCTCACCAGCGCGTCCGTGATCTCCCCGGTCGGTTCCTGGTCGATCGATTTCTGGAAGGCCTTGATCGCGGCGATCGTCTTCTTGCCCATCTGCCCATCCGCCGGGCCGGCATCGAAGCCGTTATTGTTGAGGATGGCCTGGATGTTGCGCACAGCCTTGGTCATGTCGATCGATGCCGTTTTGGTTGAGGGCCCGACCCAGGCGTCCGGCACCTCGACCGTATTGGCCTTGGCATCGACCGGCTGTGCCTTCCATGCTTCGGCCTTCGCCTTGGCGCTCGAAAGCTCTTCGGGCTTCATCGCCCTGGCGATCTCGTCCCGCTTTTCGGCGGCGTCCTTGTCGCCGCCACCGGCTGCGATGGCAAACCACTTGTAGGACTCCTCGAGACTCTGGGCGACGCCGTTGCCGCGGGCATAGAGCACTGCGAGATTGAACTGGCTGTCGCGGACGCCGAAATTGGCGGCCTTCTCGAACCACTTACCCGCCTCCACGAAATCCGGAGCGCCGTCGCGTCCGCTCGCCAGCATGACGGCGAGGTTGTGGATCGCACTCGCATTGCCCGCTTCCGCAGCCTTCAGGTAGAGCGCCTTTGCCTTGGCGGTGTCGCGCTCGACGCCAGCCCCTTTTTCGTAAAGATTGGCGAGCCTGTAGTCCGCCGGCACGACACCTGCATCGGCCGCACGCTGATACCATTTGGCCGCCTCGGTTAAATCCTCCTTCACGCCTCGGCCCTCGGTGAAGCGTGCGCCGATCTCGTAGAAGGCCAGCGGATCACCGCCCTTGGCTGCCGTCACGAGTGCAGGCGGACCAAATCCATCCGGCAGAACGACGTCGGTCACCTTAGCATGCTCGGGCGCGGTAACCACGGCCTGCGGGGAGGGTTCGAATGATGAAACAGGACCCATTGCCTCTACCCGCGGCTGCAGCAGAGGTGCAGCGCCCGCGCTACCCGCGGCGGGACTTGCAGCATCGTCCTGCCCGGTGGCGGAGGCGGCCTGCACGGACTCTGCCGGTGTCTCGCCCGCCTCGAGCGCCGGCTTTTCAGCGGTCTTCTCGGAGGCTGCGGCGGGAACGGCTTCTGCCGTGTTGACGGTTTTCTGCTGAGCGCCTTCAACTTCAACCTGCCGCTCGATCATGACGGTCGGTTGGGCGCCCGGTGTCTCGTTGCCCTTCAGCACCGTGCTGACGAGCGGATAGGACATGATCGCCAACAGCACGGCGCCGACAGCCATGAGGATCGGGCGGCGATGGCGGACCAATGCGCCACGCAGCGCCGAGGGCGCCTTGTTGTCCTTGGCCCGGTTCAGCGTGTCGGCCTCCTCGACGGCAAGTTGTGCCGCACGGCGTGCAGCGGCGATGAAATCCGCCTTGTCGCCACCGGGCGCCTGCTGGCCGCCACGCGCCATTTGACCGGCCCGGACCCGCTCGAGGATCTTTTTGACATCCGGAGCTCCGGAGCCGGGCTCAAGAAGCAGATTGGCCTCCTCGGGGGCGAGCATTTCGGAGGGGTCGATCGACGGAGTCGGCTCGACGAGCCGGCGCGCCTGCGCCGGAGGCGCCGCGTTGCGCCTGGAAGAAAAACGCCGGGTCAGGCCTGCCAGCAGACCTGCCTTTGCGGGCTGTGCCTCCACCCGTTGCTCGGCCCGCTCTACGATCGAAATATCCACCGAAGCCGTGGCCTCGGCCGCAACGGGTTCCGCAACGAAATCCTTATCCTCCGCCTCCAGCGCCCGTACGTTGCGCTGCACCTCGCCATGGCCATGGTCGGGATCGGCAGCCGTAAGCGGACCTTCGAATTCGGGTTGGGCGGCCTTCGGCATTGCCGGTGCGGCGTGCCCCTGTTGCGGCCGCCCCTCTTCCAGGCGCTCCAGCTTTTCGGCGATGTGGACGAGCGTGTCATGCAGGGCTTCGAAGGTACGTGCAGTCCTGTCGTCGCTCGAACGGCTGAGCTCCTCGAGCGCGCGCAGGTCTTCGGCAAGCGCAGAGATTGCGGCCATGTCGGATCCTGTCGCCGCCTGCGAAGAGACGTTCTTGGAATAGGCCTCCATCACCGCTTCAGCCGCCTGCCGAGCGGCTTCGATGATGTATTCGTCGCTGGTGGCCAGATAGTCTTCAAGCGCATTCATGCGGCTTTCGAACTCCGCCGGCGCCGCCCGACCGGGCTCCCCATGCGACTGGCTCACAAGCGTAGAGAGATTGCTGATCTGCGCTTCGAGATTGCGCAGGGCTTCGCGATCGTCGAAGGGAGCAGCCTGCGTTTCCTCCAGGCGCTGCGCGATGTCGGCAAGTCGGTCTTCGAGCCGGTCGAAGCGGGTATCGCTTATCGGCGCTTCGGCTTGTGCATCCAGTTCGTCGATGCGGCGGGCGAGGTAATCGAGCCTTTCGACGAGCGCGTCGTTTAGGCTCCCCTGGTCAAGCGCTTCTATCTTGCGCGAGATTTCGGCAAGATAACCGGTGAGCTCCGGATCGGCACTGCGCTGGCCGCGCTCCAGAACAGCTGAGAGGTGGTCGAGGCGCTCCTCGAGCCGGGCGGCCGCCCTCTCGCCGGCCAGATCCTCGACGCGCGCCGTCAGCGCCTCGATCCTGGAACCGAGGCCGGTATCGTAGGGGCGGGAGAGACTGTCGATCTGACGCGAGAGATCGCCGAGCCTGCTTTCGAGGCGATTGACGAAGGTCGTGTCCGTGCCGGAACTGCGGCCGTTGACTGCAATCGCCCGGCTGATTTCGTCGAGCCGCGCATCGAGCTCGGCAAATTGCGAAGCCAGGCGGCGATCGTCCGGTTGCATCTGGCGTCCGAGCTGCTCGACCGCCTGGGCAACCGCCACCAGCTTATCCTCCAAGGCGTCGATCGCGGGGCCCTTGTTCAGCGACGTGATCTGCGTCTTGATCTCGTCGAGCCGATAGGCGAGCGCCACGAGTTCATCGTCGCGGTTCTGGTCGAAGGCGTTCAGCCGGTCCTCGACCCCGCTCCAGCGGTTCTCCATGCGGCGCATGCTGTCTTCGCGCGCCAAACCGTCAAGCGTCGCGCGAAGGTCGTCAAACTCGGCCCTCAACGCGTCCGCCTGGGCCGAGGGTGCAAGCCGGCCGAGCTGGTTGATGCTTTCGGCGAGGCGCTGCATGTCGGACCGGACGTCAGCGGCAAAGCCGCGGTCCTGTGCCACCTCGGACCTGATGCCGCGGATTTCGGAGTGAAGCGTATGCATCTCCCGTACAAGACCGTCGCTGATCTCGCGCTTCAGATCCTGCCGCAAACCCACGAGCGCCTCGGCGATCTCGTTAGCCGCGGAGGTTCGGGCCGGTGCCGGCACAGGCGAATGCGGCTGAAATCGCGCTTCCGGGTGCCTGGCGGGAGCCGAACGCTCTGCTTCGCGCGCGGCCAGATGCTCTCGCAATGGCGAGCGCTCGCGACCGGCACTAAGTACGCGTTGGCGCTGGAGGATCTCGGACACCGGATTGTTGGCCGGTGCGTGCGGCCTCTCCGGCTGACGCGGCTCACGGCTGACGCTGCTCATCAGGCCTTCGATGCGTGCCTCAAGCCCCTCGATGGTGCGATTGAGGGCATCGAGCGAGGACCTGTCGCCATAGGACGGGTTGCCCATGCGCTGAGAATTGGATCGCGATCCGTTCATTGTCTCTCGCCTCTGTCGTCGACCATCATCGGAAGCGCCATGGGAGGGGAATGCCCTCATCGTGAAGCGGTTCAGCCGATGCGGGCAAAGCCGCAACACGGGCGAATCGGACCGGTTGCAGCTTTGACCATCTCAGAGCGCACAATTCAGTGAACGTGGTAAACAAGCCGTTAACCGGTACGATTTTTAACGATTCATCAGGAAGCATAGGTCCGCGAGGCGCGCTGCACGAAAGTTTTCATAGCGGAATTTTTGACGTTTACGCAAACGTCAAAGTTTTGTAGCATCATTCCGACGCTGCCGCACGGGCAGCAGGAATCGGGCAAGCCGCGCGGCGCGGCCCGAGGGGATATCGAGGCGAGGAAAGAATGCCCATCTACAAGGCTCCGGTTGAAGACACCCTGTTCATCCTCAACGACGTGCTCGGGATCGAGCGCTACCACAACCTGCCGGGATTCGCCGATGCGAGCCCCGACATGCTTGCAGCGATCATCGGCGAAGCGGCGAAGCTTTCTGAGGAGGCGCTCTTCCCGGTCAATCTCTCCGGCGACGAGGAAGGCTGCAAACGCCATGAGCACGGATCGGTCACCGTGCCGAAGGGGTTCAAGGAGGCCTATGATCTCTACCGTGAGGCCGGCTGGCTCGGGCTGGCCGTGCCGGAGGAGTTCGGCGGACAGGGCCTGCCCTATACGCTGCACACGGCCGTCGGCGAATACATGTCTTCGGCCAATATGGCGCTGATGATGTATCCCGGCCTGACGCAGGGCGCGATCGCCGCCATCCTGGCACATGGTTCTGACGAACAGAAGCAGGCCTACCTGCCAAAAATGGTGGACGGCACCTGGACCGGAACAATGAATCTCACCGAGCCGCATTGCGGCACCGACCTCGGACTCCTGCGCACCAAGGCCGTGCCGGACGGTGATGGAAGCTATCGGATTTCCGGGCAGAAGATCTTCATCTCCGCCGGCGAGCACGACATGTCGGAGAACATCATCCATCTCGTGCTGGCACGGATCGAAGGCGCCCCGGAAGGCGTCAAAGGCATCTCGCTCTTCATCGTGCCGAAGTTCAAGCTCACCGAGAATGGAGAGCCGGGCGAGCGCAACAGCGTCTCTTGCGGTGCGATCGAACACAAAATGGGCATTCACGGCAACGCCACCTGCGTCATGAATTACGACGAGGCGACCGGTTACTTGATCGGTGCGGAAAACAAGGGCCTCAACGCCATGTTCGTGATGATGAACGAGGCTCGCCTCGGCGTCGGCATGCAGGGGTTGGCGATCGCCGAGATCGCCTACCAGAATGCCGCGAACTATGCCCGCGAGCGCCTGCAGGGGCGGTCGCTTTCCGGCGCCAAGGAGCCGGACAAGAAGGCGGATCCGATCATCGTCCATCCCGACATTCGCCGCACGCTGATGACGATCAAGGCCTTCAACGAGGCGGGCCGGGCCTTCACCCTCTGGACGGCGCTGCAATCCGACATCGCCCACCGTTCCGACAAAGAGGCGGACCGGCAAACGGCCGATGACCTGCTCAGCCTGATGACGCCGATCCTGAAGGGCGTACTGACCGACAAGGGTTTCGATCACGCGGTCATGGCGCAGCAGGTCTTTGGCGGCCACGGCTATATCGAAGAGCACGGTATGAGCCAGTATGTGCGCGACGCCCGCATCGCCATGATCTACGAGGGCGCGAACGGTATCCAGGCACTCGACCTCGTCGGCCGCAAGCTGGCGATGAATGGCGGCCGCGCCGTTATGGCTCTGTTCAAGGAAATAGGCGATTTCTGCGAGGAGAACCGTGGCGACGACAGGCTCTCCGCCTACACCAAGGCTCTCAAGAAAGGCCTGAACGACCTGCAGGCCGCCACGATGTGGTTCATGCAGAACGCGATGGCCAAGCCCGAAAATGCCGGCGCCGGTTCGACTGACTACATGCACCTCTTCGGCCTCGTCGTGCTCGGCTACATGTGGGCGAAGATCGCGAAGACCGCGGAGGAGAGACTCGCGGCAGGAGGGGCCGGCAATGCCGATTATCTCAGGAACAAGCTGATCACGGCGCGTTTCTTCATGGAACGCATCATGCCGGAGACGGCGCTTCGTAAGGCCCGCATCGAAACCGGTGCCGACACGATGATGGCTCTGGACGCCGCCGCATTCTGATTTCAAGCTGGGGTTGGATGAGAGACTTGTGCCGCGGTATTCCGCCCGCATCCCGCTCCAATGTTCATATGCTGGCGCCCGGGGTGCCGCCGAAAGGGAGATCAAGAGATGACGAAAGTCTTCGTTTACGACCACGTGCGCACGCCGCGCGGCCGCGGCAAGAAGGACGGTGCGCTACATGAGGTGCCCTCCGTCCGCCTCGCGGCCAAGGTGCTCGAGGCCGTGCGTGACCGCAACGGGCTCGATACCGCGACTGTCGACGACATCATAATGGGCTGCGTCGATCCGGTCATGGACGCAGGCGCGGTGATCCCGAAGGCGGCTGCCTTCGAGGCCGGCTATTCGACGCGGGCGCCCGGCATGCAGATTTCCCGCTTCTGCGCCTCCGGTCTCGATGCGGTCAATTTCGGCAGCGCAAAAATCGCGCAAGGGGCGGACGAAATCGTCATCGCCGGAGGCGTCGAGTCGATGTCGCGTGTCGGGCTCGGCATGTCCGGCGGCGCCTGGTTCATGGATCCTTCCGTCAACCTGCCGGCCTACTTCATGCCACAGGGTGTCTCTGCCGACCTGATCGCCACCAAATTCGGCTTCTCCCGTGATGACGTCGACGCCTACGCTGTCGAGAGCCAGAAGCGCGCGGCGCATGCCTGGGACAACGGCTACTTCAAGGACTCGGTCATCCCCGTCAAGGACCAGAACGGCCTGACTATTCTCGACCGAGACGAGCATATGCGACCGGGGACCGACATGCAGGCGCTCGCCTCGCTCAATCCGTCCTTCCAGATGCCCGGCGAGATGGGCGGCTTCGAGGCCGTCGCGATCCAGGCGCATCCGGAAATCGAGCGGATCAATTACGTCCATCACGCCGGTAACTCCTCCGGCATCGTCGATGGCGCCGCGGCGGTGCTGCTCGGCTCGAAGGCCGGCGGCGAATGCATGGGGTTGAAACCCCGCGCCCGGATCCGCGCCTTCGCCAATATCGGCTCCGACCCGGCGCTGATGCTGACCGGGCCGGTGGACGTCACCGAGAAGCTCCTGAAGCGCGCGGACATGAAGCTCTCCGACATCGATCTCTTCGAGCTCAACGAGGCCTTTGCGGCCGTCGTGCTCCGCTTCATGCAGGCCTTCGACATCCCCCACGACCAGATCAACGTCAATGGTGGTGCGATCGCCATGGGCCATCCGCTCGGTGCTACCGGCGCCATGATCCTCGGCACCGTGCTCGATGAACTCGAGCGCCGCGACCTCAACACCGCTCTAGTGACGCTCTGCATCGGCGCCGGCATGGGCACCGCCACGATCATCGAACGCGTCTGATCCGATCCCGGGAGAGAGAATATGTCTTACACGAACTTCAAGATCGAAACCGACGCCGACGGCATCGTGCTGGTCACCTGGGACATGCCCGAGAGGTCGATGAACGTCTTCACTCAGGAGGTGATGGCGGAGCTCGACGCCATTGTCGATCAGACGAGTGGCGACCCGGCCGTCAAGGGTGTCGTCATCACCTCCGGCAAATCCTCCTTCTCCGGCGGTGCCGACCTCACGATGATCAAGTCGATGTTCGCGCTCCAGGCCGAAGAAAAGGCGAAGGACCCGGCCAATGCGGCGCAAAAGCTGTTCGATCTCGCCGGCCGCCTGAGCGGCCTCTTCCGCAAGCTCGAAACCTCCGGCAGGCCCTGGGTCTCGGCAATCAACGGCACCTGCATGGGCGGTGCCTTCGAGCTGTCGCTTGCCTGCCACGGCCGCGTCGCTTCGAATGCGAAGTCGGTGAAGATCGCGCTGCCCGAGGTCAAGGTCGGCATCTTTCCCGGTGCCGGCGGCACTCAGCGCGTGCCGCGCCTGACCAACACGCAGGACGCGCTCCAGATGATGACGACCGGCTCGTCGCTGACGGCCGCACGCGCCAAGGCCATGGGTCTCGTCCACGAGGTGGTCGATCCGGATAAGCTGATCGACGCCGCCAAGGCGATGATCAAGAACGGCCTGAAGCCGGTTCAGGCCTGGGACGAAAAGGGTTTCAAGCTGCCGGGCGGCGGCATCTGGACGCCGGCTTCCGCGCAGCTCTGGCCCGCAGCCTCCGCCATCCTGCGCCGCGAGACCTATGGCAATTATCCGGGCGCCATTGCCATCCTGAAGAGCGTCTACGAGGGGCTGCAGGTTCCCTTCGATACGGCCCTCAGGATCGAGCAGCGCTATTTCACCCAGATCCTGCAGACGACCGAAGCCTTCTCGATGATCCGCTCGCTGTTCATCTCGATGCAGGAGCTCGGCAAGGGCGCCCGCCGACCGGACGGCGTGCCGAAGACGGAGCTGAAGAAGGTCGGCGTCATAGGCGCCGGCTTCATGGGGGCATCGATCGCTTACGTGACGGCCGCCGCCGGGATTCGCGTCACCCTCATCGACCGCGACATGGAGGCGGCTGGGAAGGGCAAGGCGCATTCGGAGGGGCTGGTCAAGGATTCGATCGGCAAGGGCAGACTGACGAAGGAAGAGGGCGAGGCCCTGCTTTCGCGCATCACGCCGTCGGCCGACTATGACGATCTCAAGGATGCAAGCCTTGTGATCGAGGCGGTCTTCGAAGACCGGCAGGTGAAGAAGGATGTAATCGAGAAAGTGGAAGCGGTGATCACCGAGGACACGATCTTCGCATCGAACACCTCGACGCTGCCGATCACCGGCCTTGCCAAGAATTCCAAGCGTCCCGACCAGTTTATCGGTATCCATTTCTTCTCGCCGGTCGAGAAAATGATGCTGACGGAAGTGATCCTCGGCAAGGAGACCGGCGACCGAGCGCTTGCCGCGGCTCTCGACTATGTCGCGGCGATCAAGAAGACGCCGATCGTCGTCAACGACACGCGCGGCTTCTACGTCAACCGCTGCGTCTTTCGCTATATCCACGAAGCCTATGACATGCTGATCGAGGGCGTGCCGCCGGCGATGATCGAGAACGCCGCCAAGATGGCCGGAATGCCCGTCGGGCCGCTGTCGCTCAACGACGAAGTGGCGATTGACCTCAGCCAGAAGATCCTGAAGGCAACGGTTGCCGATCTCGGCGAGAAAGCCGTCGATCCGCGCCACATGGCGTTGATCGACAAGATGGTCGACGAACTGGATCGTCGCGGCCGCAAGAACGGCAAGGGCTTTTACGAGTATCCGGCAAGGCCGGCTAGGAAATATCTCTGGCCGGGCCTGAAGGAACTCTATCCGCAGAAGGATGCCGCCAAGATCGATGTTGAGGTGCTGAAGCAGCGCTTCCTCGCAACGATCGCGCTCGAGGCTGCCCGCACCATGGAGGAAGGCATCGTCACCGACCCGCGCGAGGCGGATGTCGGCTCGATCCTCGGCTTCGGTTTTGCGCCCTATACCGGCGGCACGCTCTCTTACATTGACGGGATGGGCGTCAAAACCTTCGTCGAACTCTGCGACAAGCTCGCCAAGGACTACGGCCACCACTTCAAGCCGACGCCGCTTTTGAAGGAGATGGCCGAAAAGGGCGAGACCTTCTATGGCCGCTTCAACCCCTATGGAGAGGCGCAGCGGGCGGCCTAGCTTCGCACCCCCTACAGCGAAGGGCCGCCCATCAGGTGCGGCCTTTTTTTGCACCGCATGAAGATCGACCCGGATCAAATCGATTAGCGGCAAAGCGCTTGCAACCGTAGTCTGATCTCGGCTGGCGGCTAGGACAGTGCATGTCTCTTTGAATCGAACTCGCGATAAGGGCAAAGACATGCAGCAATGCAGAGTGCTACAGCGACCTTCGCGCGTCTGAAAAGACACGCGGCGCCTCAGCGTCTTATAAGACGCGCGGCGTCTGTAGCCGGTCGAATGCCATTGCAGGGATTCCAAACCGATGCAATACTGCAAGCAGTTCTGAGCGGCGTGGGCAACAGTAGGCAGCGCCGTTCGCCCGGAGGCCAACATGACTGACGACCACCGCTCGGGATGCCCGATCAACCTCTCGCTCGAAGTCTTCGGCGACAAGTGGAGCCTCTTGATCATCCGCGACATGATCTTCGGAGGCAAACGGCATTTCCGCGAGCTGTTGCGCTCCGAGGAAGGCATTTCCTCCAATATCCTCGCCGACCGGCTGAGGACGCTCACGGAGATGGGCATGCTGACGAAGAGCGACGACCCCAGCCATAAGCAGAAGGCAATCTACAGCCTGACGGAAAAGACGATCGCGCTGGTGCCGATCATGGCGCATCTCGGCGCCTGGGGCCGGCGTTACCTGCCAGTGAGCGCAGAGCTCAGCATCCGCGCGCAACTGATGGAGGAAGGTGGGCCGGCGCTGTGGCAGCGCTTCATGGACGAACTCAGGGTCGAACATCTCGGCACGGCCGTGAGGTCGCCGGAGGCGATTTCGGTTCGGCAGGTCCTGCAGTCGGCCTATGAGGACGTTGTCGCCCGCAAGGCGAAGCAGCAGGAGTCTGCCGAAACCGGCGGATAGCGCATGGAGCTTTGCGCCTCTTTTCAGACGCGCGGCGCTGTAGGCCGGCAGTTTCTCGAGGACTATTTTCCTTTGCGTTCTTTACGACCTTCCCCTGCTCGGATAGTCTAGCGCATCGGCCAGGAAATTGGACCTGATTTTCGGATGGGTAGATTTCCACAGCGCCCTCGGTGCGTCCGAAGGGATCCTCGGTGCGCTGTAAGGCGTCACCTCTGATCGGATCGAAAGGCGCATCAGTTCTATGCACTTCGTCTCCCCGCGAACGCTACACACATACGGGCGACCTGCATTGGAGCAACGGCAAGGGACGGCGTCGACCACCTTCAGGGATGGAATTCGACATGCTCTCACATGACAGCATCTGGCGCGCGATCGACGCGCTGGCAGAGCGTCATCGGCTTTCGCCGTCCGGGCTTGCGCGCAGGGCCGGTCTCGATCCGACCTCCTTCAACCGCTCAAAGCGCAAGTCCGCCGACGGCCGCGATCGCTGGCCCTCGACGGAATCGATCTCGAAAGTCCTCGATGCAACGGGCGCGACGGTCGAGCAGTTCATGGCACTCCTGCAGCCCGGGAGTGGGGCTATGTTCCCAGGGCGTACACCGGGAATTCCGCTGCTCGGCTTTGCCCAGGCCGGCGCGGGCGGCTATTTCGATGACGGCGGCTTTCCGGCCGGGCAAGGCTGGGACCAGATCGACTTTCCCGTCGCCGAGGAGAACCGGGCGGGCGTCTATGCGCTCGAGGTCCAGGGCGACAGCATGTTGCCGCTTTACCGGGACGGCGATATCCTGATCGTCGACCCGAGCGCGCAAGTGCGGCGTGGCGACCGCGTCGTCGTCAAGACGCAGGCGGGCGAGGTCATGGCCAAGGTGCTGGCGCGACTGACGCCCCGCGGCATAGACCTCCTATCGCTCAACCCCGAACATCCCAATCGCAGTTTCGAGATGAAGGACGTCGAATGGATTGCCCGGATCCTCTGGGCCAGCCAGTAGGACATTCTTGCCAATGCGGCAGCAACTCGTCACCATCGCCGGCAACCTCGCCGCCATCCTAGTCTTCGCCGGCCTCCTGATGGGCGGCGTTGCCGCCATTCGCGACCGCGACAGCGCCGTATCGCCTGATTTCGTTCTTGAAGTCCCGGATCTGGCTGCGACGGAAAAGGCCGCCCCTGTGCAGGGCATACCCGTCTCGCCCCCACCGCCCGCTGCCGAAAAGGACTCCCCCGGACAGGGCGCAGCCGTAAAGAGCGCCCGCCTGCCCGTACGATCCGTCGAGCCCGGTCTCTTCGCTCTTCCGGAAGACGACCTTGCGCGGCCGCTCGAACGCGTTGCACCGCGCCCTCCACTCTCCGGGCCGCAGATAGACCAGAAGCCCGCGACGATTGTCCTTCACCGCCCGGTTGCGCTAGCCGCGGGACTAGTCCGATCCGGCGACATGACCCTTCAGTTCAGGGAGATAGATCAGGAAAGCGCCGAAAAGGTCTGTGGTGAAAGTGGCGAGACCTGGCCCTGCGGCATGATCGCGCGCACGGCGTTCCGTAATTTCCTCAGGGGCCGCGCGCTCGTCTGCGATCACATGGAAGAGAAGCGGGACGGCGCCACCGTCGCCACCTGCACCGTCGGTGGCCAGAACGCTGCCGAATGGCTTGCGACCAATGGCTGGGCCATTGCTCTGCCCGGCACTTCGCTCGAGGCGGCAACGAACGCCGCCCGAAAAGCAAGACGCGGCTTTTACGGCGAGGACCCGCGGGATCTCAATCGCGGATCGAACGCAGGAGGCTTGCAAGCCGGAAGCGAAGTTCCCAACTAACCGCTGCAACTTCCTTGGAGTGACCCAATGCCCTCAAAGCTCAGCCAACATGAAGCCCTTGTCTACGTCATGGTGATGATGTCCGCCGTCGACCGCGACATGACCGACGACGAATTCGCGCGTATAGGCGGGCTCGTGCGCTTTCTGCCGGCCTTCGATGGCTTTGATGAGAACGAACTGATTCATATCGGCCGCGAGTGCGCGACCCAGCTTGCCGCCCCGGAGGGCCTCGACGTGACGCTGGAGATGGTGCGCGAGGCACTGCCGCAACGGCTATACGATACCGCCTATGCGCTTGCCGTAGAGATCGCTGCCGCCGATCAGCGCATCCGCAACGAGGAGATCCGCCTCCTGCAATTGCTGCGTGACCGGTTCCAGCTGGACAAGCTCACCTGTGCTGCGATCGAGCGCGGCGCTATCGCACGCTTCCGCAAATAGCCGCTGGCGAACCGGCTACCCATATCTCCTTTCATCGACCTCGATTTAAGAACAGGACATGCAGCTATTCAAAGTGCCACAGTGACATTGCGCGTCTGACAAGACGCGCGGCGCTGTGTGCATCATCCGTTGACAGCACGCGGCGCGGCGCCCTATCGGCGACCGGGGTGATGGTGAATGACAGACGAGCTGCTATTCTTCGGTGTCGCGGAGCCGGTTTGGCGGCTGGCCGCCTTTGCGGCCGCCTTTGCCGCGCTGGCAGTCCTTGAGCTCTTGCATCCGCGGCTTGAGCGGCCGGAACTGATGCGCATGCTCAAGGCCCGTCGCTGGGCGACGAACCTGGCAATTCTCGTTGCGTCGTCCATGCTATTGCGCATCGCCTTTCCGGCGGCCGCCGTCGGCGTCGCGATCTGGGCTGAAGCGCGTGGGATCGGCGTTCTACCCGGCTTCGGCGTTTCGCCGTTTCTCGCCGGGATCATCGCCTTCGTTGCGCTCGACTTCGCCGTCTGGCTGGAGCACGTAGTATTCCACAAAGTTCCTCTGCTGTGGCGCGCCCACCGGGTCCATCACAGCGATCCCGGGGTGGACGTCACGACGGCGCTTCGCTTCCATCCGCTGGAAATCCTGATCTCGATGGCCTGGAAGGGGTTGGTCATTATCCTGCTCGGCGCCCCGGCGCTCGCCGTCCTGATCTTCGAGATCGTTCTCAACGTCTGCGCAATGTTCAACCACGCCAATCTGCGGCTGTCACGCAGGGCCGACCGGCTCTTGCGGCGGCTTATCGTCACGCCGGACATGCACCGCATTCACCATTCCGTCGAGAGCGGCGAAACCAATTCCAACTATGGCTTCAATCTCTCCATCTGGGACCGACTGTTCGCGACCTATATCGCACATCCTGCAAGCGGTGACGACGCGATCGAAACGGGCCTGAAGGCCTATGGGCGGCTCGACCCGACAAAGCTCGTCTGGTCGCTGATCCTGCCATTTCGACGGAAGTAGTGCTGCTGCATGTCTCTTTGCTGCAGGCTCGGGCATTCAGCCGCTCAATAGATCCCGTTCGGAAAATAGCGCAGGTAGATCTCCTCGAGCCTGCCGCTGCGCGAGAGTGCCAGCAGGGCATGGTCGATCGCCTGGGTCAGGGCGGGCTCGCTCTTTCGGTTGACGATCGTCAGCCCTTCGCCAAGGAAGCGGCGCGAAAAATAGGCGCCGTCCATCAGACCGCAGCAGCCTGCGGCCACGCCGCCGGAAACCCAGAAGGAGAGTTGCATGCCGTCTGAAAAGGCGGCCACAACCCTGCCCTCCCGCAGCGCAGAGAGCATTGCTTCCCGATCGGGAAAGGCCATGGCTCTGAGCCGAGGGAAGAAGGCCTTGAACATGGCTTCGTGCGTCGTGCCGGAGACAACGCCTACAGGCTTGCCGGCGAGGTCGGCCGGGCTTTCCACGCCATTTGCCGCCTTGGTGTTGAGGGCGAACCGCGCCGGCAATTGCATGAAGGCCCGGGAAAAGGCAAAACGCTGCCTGAGCTCCGGCGTGACGGCTACGCCGGCGGCGATCGCCTCGCCACGCCCCTCTTCCAGCGCGGGCGCCAGTTCCTCATAGGTCACCGCCTGGATCTGGCATTTCGGCTCGATTTCAAGCTCCCGGCAGATTTCGCGGGCGAGGTCGACATGGAAGCCCGAGAGCTTTCCGGACTGGTCGATAAAATTGAAGGGCGGGAAATCGACGGTGGTGAGGAAGCGCAAACGCGGCAAGGCGCTCAAGTCGGGTTTGGCGATGCGCTCGCGGGCGTCGAAAAGCAGAGGGAGGTCCTTCGACTCGGCGAGCGCCCCACCGGCCGCAAGCGACGCGCAAACGGTCAGGAGACCCAGCATCGCCCAAAACAGGGCATGGATTCGATTTGCCACGCTCAAACGGTCACCGGCAGGAAAAATGGAGCGGGTGATCGGGATCGAACCGACGACATCAAGCTTGGGAAGCTGGCGTTCTACCACTGAACTACACCCGCGTCAGAAGCGGAAATTTCCTCAATGGCCGCGATCTGTCAAGCACAATGCTCACTCGGCGCGAAAATGCTTGGAGAGCTTGAGCCCCTGCGCCTGATAATTCGACCCGAGATCGAGACCGTAAAGCCCGTCGGGCCGCTCCAGCATGTGCTCGTAGATCAGGCGGCCGACGATCTGCCCGTGTTCGAGAATGAAGGGTACCTCGTGGCTGCGGACCTCGAGCACGGCGCGGCTGCCGCTGCCGCCCGCGGAGGCATGGCCGAAGCCAGGATCGAAAAAGCCGGCATAGTGGACGCGGAATTCGCCGACGAGCGGATCGAAGGGCGTCATCTCGGCAGCGTAAAGCGGCGGCACGTGCACTGCCTCGCGCGAGACGAGGATGTAGAATTCGTCCGGATCGAGGATCAGATCGTCACGACCGCGGCTATAGAGCGGTTCCCAGAAGTCGAAGACCGGGTGTTGGGCTTTCTTGTCGACGTCGACGACCGAGGTGTGGTGCTTGCCGCGATAGCCGATCAGCCCATCCGGGCCGGTGCCCTTGAGGTCGATCGAAAGCGCGATGCCGCCGCCGGTGATGTTTGGCCGCTCGCTGGCAACGAGCGTATCGCTCTCGTGCAGCGCCAGCAACTCCTGTTCGGAGAGCACCGATTGCCCTACACGGAAGCGGATTTGCGAGAGCCGCGAGCCGCGCCGCACGACGATCGGGAAGGTCCGCGGGCTGATTTCGAGATAGAGCGGGCCGCTATAGCCGGCCGGAATCTTGTCGAACTCCTGTGCCCGGTCGGTGATGACGCGGGTAAAGATATCCAGCCGTCCGGTCGAGCTCTTCGGATTGGCCGAGGCCGACATGTTTTCCGTAAGTGCAAGGCTCTCCATCAGCGGCACGATGTAGACGCAACCCGTTTCCAGTACCGCACCTTCGCTGAGATCGACGACGTGCAGCTTCAGTCGATCGAGCTTGTCGGCTACCAGATGGGCCGGCCCCGGCATGAAACTCGCACGCACCCGGAATGCCCTGGAACCAAGGCGAAGATCCAGGCTGGCCGGCTGGATCTGGTCATGATCCAGCGCCCTTTCGCTCTTCAACCGTCCCGACGCATGCAGCGCGGCAATCGCGCGGTCCGCCAAAATCCCTGTTTCCCGGGCCATTGCGATCCTCTTGTCAACCTGCCAGACAAAACCAAACTCCGGGAATTGACGCAAGCACAGCCAAGCAGTATTGGAGCTTTATCCCGTGGTGATTTGGCCGGTCGGCTTGCAGCCACGTTAAACAAATAGCTAAAAAGGCCGGGTTTCGAACCGGCCGTTTTGCGGCCGGTTTTTTGTTTTTGAAAGTGATTGTCCGATGAGCAAGAACTGGCGCCCGGCAACCCAACTCGTCCATGGCGGGACCATCCGCTCCCAACACGGCGAGACCTCCGAAGCGATCTTTCTGACGCAAGGCTTCGTCTACGAGAACTCGGAAGCCGCGGAAGCGCGCTTCAAGGGCGAGACCGACGGTTTCATATACGCGCGCTACGGCAGCCCGACCAACGACATGTTCGAGAAGCGCATGTGCATGCTCGAGGGCGCCGAGGACGCGCGCGCCACCGCCTCCGGCATGGCGGCGGTTTCCGCGGCGATCCTCTGCCAGGTGAAGGCCGGCGACCACATCGTTGCCGCACGTGCGCTGTTCGGCTCCTGTCGCTGGGTGGTGGAGACGCTGGCGCCGAAATACGGCGTCGAATGCACGCTCGTCGACGGCCGCGATCTTGCCAATTGGGAAAAGGCGATCCGCCCGAACACCAAGGTCTTCTTCCTCGAAAGCCCGACCAATCCCACGCTGGAAGTCATCGACATCGCCGGCGTCGCCCGGCTCGCCGAGCAGATCGACGCCAAGCTGGTGGTCGACAACGTTTTCGCGACGCCGCTCTTCCAGAAACCGTTGGAGCTCGGCGCCCATGTCGTCGTCTATTCCGCGACGAAGCACATTGACGGCCAGGGCCGCTGCCTTGGCGGCGTGGTGCTCTCCAGCAAGGCGTGGATCGACGAGAACCTGCACGATTATTTCCGCCACACCGGTCCGGCCATGTCGCCCTTCAATGCCTGGACACTGCTGAAGGGCATCGAAACCCTGCCGCTGCGTGTAAGGCAGCAGACGGATAATGCCCGTCGCATCGCAGATTTCCTCGCCGAGCAGCCGCAGGTCGCTCGTGTCCTCTATCCGGGCCGCAAGGATCATCCGCAGGCCGACATCATCGCCAAGCAGATGAGCGGCGGTTCGACGCTTGTGGCCTTCGAACTCAAGGGCGGCAAAGAGGCGGCCTTCGCGCTGCAGAATGCGCTCGAGATCGTGAGAATCTCCAACAATCTCGGCGATGCCAAGAGCCTGATCACGCATCCGGCCACGACGACGCACAAGAACCTCTCCGACGAAGCCCGTGCCGAACTCGGCATTTCCGCCGGCACGGTCCGCCTTTCGGCGGGCATCGAGGATGGCGACGACCTCATCGAGGATTTCGCGCAGGCGCTGAAGGGCGTCAAAGCCTGAGAGTGTTTTAGCCGCCCGCGTTTCTTGCGGGCGGCTTTTCATTGTTTGCCTTGGAAAGCGAGGCGCGCCAGCACGATCCGCGCCAAAGCGGTGTAAAGGCAGACGGCGGCGAAGAGCGCGGCAAGAGCCGGGAACCAGGAAGGAAAAAGACAGCAGGCGAGTAGGAAGACGATCGTCTCCGTCGCCTCGGCAATCCCCGTCGTGAAATAAAGCGACTTTGCGCCCCGCACCTCTGTCGTCATCGCCCGCTTTTCCGCCATGACGGCAAAGGCGAGGAAAGTCGAGCCGTTGACATAGAAGGCAAACAGCAGAAAGCCGCCAGCCAGGCCGTTGGCTGACGGGTCCGCGATTACGAAGGCGAGCGGGATCGCGCCGTAGAAGGCGAAGTCGAGGACGATGTCGAGAAAGCCCCCGAAATCGGTCTTGCGGCTGGCGCGGGCGACTGCACCGTCGAGCCCGTCGCATAGCCGGCTGAACAGGATGAAGGCCGCGCCGGAGAGATAGGATTCAAAGGCAATGAGGATGGCGGCCACAAAGCCGAGCAGAAGGCCCGAAATGGTCACCATATCGGCGCCGACGCCATGGTTTGCCAGCGCCATGCCGATCCGATCCAGTATTGGTTCGAGCCGCCTGCGCACAGCCCCGTCGAGCATGTCCCTCTCCTTCAAGTGAAAATTGTATACGACTCGGGCGATCTTGCCGTTATTCTTCACGAAACCTTATTGCTATAGGATATCTGCACGGAATTGGAACAGGATGTCGAAACATGTACCGCGCACTCACTCGCGACATAGAAGTCACGGTAGAGCCGTACTATCTGGAAGAGCAGTCTGACCCCGACGACAGCCGTTACGTCTGGGGGTACCGCATCGTCATATCGAACCATTCCGACATCGCGGTTCGACTGATGACCCGCTATTGGCATATCACCGACGAGAACGGTCAGGTGGACGAGGTCAGCGGCCCCGGCGTGATCGGCGAACAGCCGCTGCTGAATCCGGGCGACACTTACGAATATTCTTCCGGCTGCCCGCTGGACACACCGTCCGGTGTCATGTTCGGCCACTACAGTATGGAGAGTGAGGACGGGGAGACCTTCAACGTCGCGATCCCGGCCTTTTCGCTGGATACGCCCGGGCAAGTGCGGACACTGAACTGACGTTTCGCGAGCTGTCGCGGGTCGCACATGCGCCCCGCCTCTGTTAATGAGACCGCACCTCGGTCGCCTCGAAACGGTAGGTGGTGGAGCAGAATTCGCAGGTCACCTTGATCAGCCCGTCCTCGATGCTGCTGTCGATGTCCTCCTGGCTCAGTCCCTCCAGCACATTTCGGATCTTGTCGCGCGAGCAGCTGCAGCGGTCATAAACCGCCTGAGGCTGGTAGACCCGGACACCGCGCTCATGAAACAGCCGGTAGAGCAACCGTTCGGTGCCGACGGTCGGGTCGGTGAGTTCGTCGGTATCGACCGTTTCGACCATTACCTTGGCTTCCGTCCAGAGATCATCCTCCTCGAAGATGCCGTTGCTGCCATCGTCGCCATCGCCGCCGTGCAGGTCCGGTTGGCGCATCCGCTCTGGAGCTTCGGGCAGGAATTGCGCCACCACGCCGCCGGCGCGCCAGCGGTGCCGCGGCCTGCCGTTTTCGTCCCGGTCTAGAAGTTCGGCAACGCCCAGGCGCACCTTCGTCGGGATCTGCTCCGACTGGCGAAAATAGACGTCGGCGATCTCCTCGAGCGTCGCACCATCGAGGGCGACGATTCCCTGATAGCGCTGCGTATGGGCGCCCTGATCGATGGTGAAGGCAAGAATGCCCTTGCCTAGCAGCTCGTGCGGCTGTGTGCGGCCGCCCTTCTCGGCGGCGGCGAGCGCCTCCTCATCGAAGCGCGCATAGGCACGGACTCGGTCGGGAGTCGAAAAATCGGCAACGACGAGGTCGACCGGCCCATCACTCTGCGTCTGCACGATGAGCTTGCCTTCGAATTTCAGCGAGGTGCCGAGCAAAACCGTCAGCACTACCGTTTCGGCAAGGAGCCGTGCAACCGGAAGCGGATAGTTGTGCCGCTCGAGGATAGTGTCGAGCATCGGACCGAGTTGAACGGCGCGGCCGCGGACGTCGAGACCCTCGACATGAAAAGGCACGACATGATCGTCACCGGCGAAATCGAACTCGCCCAGCCCCGGTGCTATCTCTGTCATTGCTTGCTCCTTGTCTCGCAGTCGCCGGTCGCCACGAGGGCATCGACCGCCCCCGTGCAACCTGCCCGTTATCCCATTTGATCCCGCTGTGAACGGATTTGTCCAGAGGTCGCAGCCCTTCGCCGGTGCCTCTGCAAACGCAGCCTCGACCGTCTGGACCCTGGCCCCCTGGGCTGCGCGCGCGGCACTCATGCCGGAGCCGCCCTCCATATCGTCTAGATTGTGTCGGACCGAGCCGGATTCAAGCCTCCGCCGTCCTCTTCATCTCAACTGGCCCGAGACGCCGTCAAACAGCGCCAAGGCACCAGGCGAGGATCGATTTTTGCGCATGCAGCCGATTTTCCGCCTCGTCGAAGACGACCGATTGCGGGCCGTCGATCACCTCATCCGTGACCTCCTCGCCGCGATGTGCAGGCAGGCAATGCATGAACAGCGCGTCGGGTGCCGCATGCTTCATCAACGCCTCGTTGACCTGATAGGGCTGGAAGACATTGTGGCCGCGGGCGCGGTGCTCCTGATTCATTGAGATCCAGGTGTCGGTGACGACGCAATCGGCACCGGCAATGGCCTGTTCCGGCTCGTGGCAAAGCAGGACCTCTCCGCCGTTGTTCCGAGCCCAGTTGAGGAACTTGTCCTGCGGCTCGGAGCCGAACGGAACCGCCATGTTCATCCGGTAGCCGAAGCGCGCCGTACCTTCGATGAGCGAATGCAGCACGTTGTTGCCGTCGCCCGTCCAGGCAATCGTCTTGCCTGTGACCGGCCCGCGGTGCTCCTCGAAGGTCATGATGTCGGCCATTATCTGACAGGGATGCGTGTCGTCAGTCAGGCCATTGATGACCGGCACGGTCGCGTGCTCGGCCATTTCAAGGAGCCGGCGATGGTCGGTCGTGCGAATCATGATCGCATCGACGTAGCGCGAGAGAACCTTCGCCGTGTCGCCGATGGTTTCGGCCCGGCCCAGTTGCATTTCCGTGCCCGAAAGAAACAGCGTCTCGCCGCCGAGCTGGCGCATCCCGACGTCGAAGGAGACGCGCGTACGGGTCGACGGCTTCTCGAAGATCATCGCCAGCATCTTGCCGGCGAGCGGCTTGTCGGCCGTTCCGGCCTTGGTCGCCGACTTGCGCATGCGGGCATCGTCAATGATGATCCTGAGATCGGCGGACGTCATGGCCGAAAGATCGAGAAAATGTCTGGTGGCGGTCATGTGTCTGTATTTCCTGTCGTAATTCCCTAGTCATGTGGCCCCGGCGCCCGCCGGAGCGGCTCGTCGCAGCCTCAAGCGGCGGCTGTGCCGCCTGCGGCCCTCACTGCCTCGGCGGCGCGCTCGACCCGCGCGAGCCCCTCCCTTGCCTCAGCCGCCGTGACGATCAGCGGAGGCAAGAGGCGCAGTACGTTTTCGCCGGCCGGAACCGCGAGCAACCTTTCGGCCCGGATCGCCTTCAGAAGGTCGGTGGAGGGCACTTTCGCCTTGATGCCGAGCATCAGGCCGTCGCCGCGGACCTCTTCGATAACGTCGGGGAAGCGATCCTTGAGCGAAGCGAGCCCTTGGCGGAAGACGAGTGCGACGTCGCGCACATTGTCGAGGAAGCCCTCGGCAAGGACCACGTCGAGCACCGCGTTGCCGACGGCCATCGCCAGCGGATTGCCGCCATAGGTCGAGCCGTGCGTGCCGGCCAACATGCCTGCGGCGGCCGCCTCCGTCGCCAGGCATGCGCCGAGCGGAAAGCCGCCGCCAATCCCCTTGGCGACGGCCATGATGTCGGGCCGGATGCCTGCCCACTCATAGGCGAAGAGCTTGCCGGTGCGGCCCACACCGCACTGCACTTCATCCAGGATCAACATGAGGCCGAATTCGTCGCAGAGGGCACGCAGCTCCTGCAGGAACTCCTTTGACGCCAGACGCACCCCACCCTCGCCCTGGATAGGCTCGACCAGGATCGCCGCGGTCTCGTCGTTGATCGCGCTCTTGACGGCGGCGATGTCCCCGAACGGCACCTGATAGAAGCCGGGCGCCTTCGGTCCGAAGCCTTCGATGTATTTCTGCTGACCGCCGGCGGCGATCGTAGCGATGGTGCGGCCGTGGAAGGCCCCCTCGAACGTGATGATATGGAACCGCTCCGGATGACCCTTGGCGAAATGGTAGCGGCGCGCCGTCTTGATCGCACACTCTAGCGCCTCGGCGCCCGAATTGGTGAAGAACACCCGGTCGGCGAAGGTGACCGCCGTCAGCCGCCGCGCAAGGCTTTCCTGCCCCGGAACGTCATAGAGATTGGAAACGTGCCAGAGTTTCTCCGCCTGGGCCTTCAGCGCCTCGACGAGATGCGGATGGGCATGGCCGAGCGAGTTGACGGCGACTCCGGCGGCGAAATCGAGATAGCGCGTCCCGTCTTCGGCGACCAGCCAGACGCCCTCACCTCGCTCGAAACGCAACGGCGCGCGCAAATAGGTGTCGTAGAGCGGCGTTGTTGCGGCCATTTGGGCTTCTCCTTCCTCGGCATCACTATCGGACTGTTCGATTGTCTGCCTGAAAAAAATCAAAATGCCGCCTTTCGGCGGCGCTGGCACTATTCCTATTTCGCAGCGCAATGTCAACAAAACCAAGGCCTGCGGCCGCTCGGGGAGAGCAGATTCCGTAGTGCGAAAAATTCGCGTCACGGGGCTTGCAAAAATGCAACTATGAGACAGCAAGTTGGGGAAAACTGCGAAATCGATTCGGCGCGATTCCAGCGACTCTTGCCACGGAGTCACCCTGCCGGTAGGTTAAGATTTAATTACTAGACGCATGCGGCGGACCTAGTCACCAAAATGGTTATCGCGTTGTAACTCCAGGTTTTTTCTGGGGGGACGGTGATGGATTCTGCCATCCCAACGCCGAGAACGGGGAGTGCAGATATGAACTGGACGGACGAGCGGGTCGAGAAACTGAAGAAGCTGTGGTCCGAGGGCCTGAGCGCCAGCCAGATTGCGGCGCAATTGGGCGGCGTCAGCCGCAATGCCGTCATCGGCAAGGTACACCGGTTGAGCCTGCCGGGCCGCGCAAAGGCGGGAGGGACCACCACGCCCGCGCGTCCCAAGCGGACGACCTCGGCGCCGCGTGCACCGAACTACGCCGCTCGCGCCGTCACCCGCACTGTCGCCCGCCCTTCCGGTGCGACGGTCCTCAAAGAAGAGGTCGCCGTCGACCTGGTGGCCGAACAGGAATTCGAACTCGCAGCGAATATCGTCGTGCCGATGTCGCGCCGCTTGGAGCTGACGCAGCTCACCGAGCGGACGTGCAAGTGGCCGATCGGTGATCCGCTGAAGGAGGAGTTTCACTTCTGCGGCAACGACTCGCCGGAATCCTCGCCCTATTGCAGCTATCATGCGCGGCTTGCCTACCAGCCTTCGGCGGAACGCCGGCGCATCCGCTGACGTTCGATCTCGAAAAATCTCGATCACGAAGCAACGCTGAAAGGGCCCCACGGGCCCTTTTTTCTTGGCAACTCGCATTGAATTGGAGCCTACCCTTCGAGCGAATAACCGGCGCCGCGCACCGTCCTGATCACGTCGGGCATGTTTGAAAAGTTCAGCGCCTTGCGCAGGCGGCCGACATGGACGTCGACCGTGCGCTCGTCGACGTAGATGTCATGGCCCCAGACGCCGTCTAGCAGTTGTGAGCGGGAGAACACCCGTCCCGGCGAAGACATGAGGAACTCAAGCAGCCGGAACTCCGTCGGTCCGAGCCGGACCTCGCGGCTGCGGCGATGGACGCGATGCGTCTCGCGATCGAGTTCGATGTCGCCGCAGCGAAGCACCGTCGACAGGACCTCCGGTTTGGCGCGCCTGAGCATCGCCTTGACCCGCGCCATCAGTTCCGGCGTCGAAAATGGTTTGACGACATAGTCGTCGGCGCCGGTTGCGAGCCCCCGCACGCGCTCGCTCTCCTCGCCGCGCGCCGTCAGCATGATGATCGGCAAACGCTCCGTTTCCGGCCTTTGTCGGAGCCTGCGGCAAAGCTCGATGCCGGAGACGCCTGGCAACATCCAATCGAGGATCAAGAGGTCGGGCAGCCGTTCCTGCAGGCGGATTTCAGCCTCGTCGCCGCGAAGGATCGTATCGACCTCGAAGCCTTCGGCTTCGAGGTTGTAGCGCAGCAATACGCTCAATGCTTCCTCGTCTTCAACAACAGCTATCTTCGGCAACATCTAAGCTACAACTCCTTGCCTCAATCCATCAGTTGAAAGGCGCCCCCCTCTCCTTCTCCGCTTCAGTCTGTCACCGACCCCATTGTCGCTGTCGTATCGTCCTTCGGCCGCTCGCCCTGCGGCTGGGCACCAGTCGCCATATAGTAGATCGTCTCGGCAATATTGGTCGCATGGTCGCCGATCCGCTCGATGTTCTTGGCGCAGAAAAGAAGATGCGTGCAAGGTGTGATGTTGCGCGGGTCCTCCATCATATAGGTGAGCAATTCCCGGAAAAGCGACGTGTAGATCGCATCGATCTCTTCGTCCCGCTGGCGGATGCTGTTTGCCTTCTCCGGCGAGCGGGAAGCAAAGACGTCAAGTACTTCCTTGAGCTGGACCAGAGCGAGTTCGGCCAGATGCTCAAGGCCCCGCGCGAGCTTGCGCGGAATTCCAGAGCCGGCTACCGCGATCACGCGCTTCGCCGTGTTCTTGCCAAGATCGCCGACGCGCTCCAGGTCGGCCGCAATGCGGATGGAGCCCATGATTTCGCGCAGGTCCGCGGCCATGGGCTGGCGCTTGGCTATGGTGACGATCGCCTTCTCGCCGATCTGGCGTTCGGCCTCGTCGAGCATGGCATCGTCCGAAATGACCTTCTGGGCGAGCGCCAAGTCGGAATTGACCAGTGCCCGCACGGAGTCGGCCACCATTTGCTCGGCCAGCCCACCCATCTCGGAGATACGGCGCGTGAGATACTTCAACTCTTCGTCGAAGGCGGACATGATGTGTGGATGAGTCATCTTCTATTCCTCGGGAACGCGCTCGATCGGTTCCAACAGGTTAGCGGGCGTATGCGAGCGGTTCCGCTTAGCCGAACCGGCCCATGATGTAGTCCTGCGTGCGTTGGTCGTCCGGATTGGTGAAGATCTTATCGGTGTCGTCCACTTCAACCAGATTGCCAAGGTGGAACATCGCCGTACGCTGCGACACGCGTGCCGCCTGCTGCATCGAGTGGGTTACAATAACGATGGTGAAGTTCTCGCGAAGCTCGTGGATCAGTTCCTCGACCTTGGCGGTGGCGATCGGATCAAGTGCCGAGCAGGGTTCATCCATGAGGATGACTTCCGGGCTGACGGCGACGGCGCGAGCAATGCAAAGGCGCTGCTGCTGGCCGCCGGAGAGGCCGGTACCCGGAGCGTCCAGGCGATCCTTCACTTCGTTCCAAAGGCCGGCTTTCTGAAGGGCGGAGGCGACAATGTCATCGAGGTCCGACTTCCTGGAGGCCAGGCCGTGTATGCGTGGACCGTAGGCGACGTTTTCGTAGATCGACTTCGGGAAGGGGTTCGGCTTCTGGAAGACCATGCCGACCTTGGCGCGCAACTGCACCGGATCCACCTTCGGATCGTAGATATCTTCGCCGTCAATTGCGATATGGCCCTCGACCCGGCAACTGCTGATCGTGTCGTTCATCCGATTGATGCACCGCAGGAAGGTCGACTTGCCGCAACCGGACGGGCCGATGAAGGCGGTTACGGAGCGGGGATGTATCTCGATGTCGACGTCCTTAATGGCGTGTTTGTCGCCATAATAGACCTGCACACCGCGGGCGGAAATCTTCGATGGGTTCATGGTGGCAGCCTTCGTCTTCATCGTCGTAGTCATAGCGGACATATTGTTCATCATAGCGCTCCTTTCTACCAGCGACGCTCGAAGCGGCGGCGAAGTATGATTGCAATCAAGTTCATTGCGACCAGGAACACCAGCAGCACGATGATTGCACCCGAAGCACGCTCCACGAAGGCAGGGTCGCCGCGCTGCGTCCAGTTATAGACCTGAACCGGCAAGGCGGAAGCCGGGTCGAAAAAGCCTTCCGGCGGCGCTGCGGGATATTCGCGAACGAAGGCGACCATGCCGATCAGCAGCAGCGGTGCCGTTTCGCCGAGGGCCTGGGCAAGACCGATGATCGTACCGGTCAGGATTCCCGGCATGGCGAGCGGCAGAACGTGGTGAAACACGGACTGCATCTTCGATGCACCGACGCCGAGTGCGGCGTCACGGATCGAGGGCGGCACTGCCTTCAGCGCAGCGCGCGTGGCAATGATGATCGTCGGAAGAGTCATCAGAGTGAGCACGAGACCGCCGACGATCGGAGCCGATTGAGGCAGCCCGACGAAGTTGATGAACACCGCCAGACCGAGGATACCGAAGACGATCGAGGGGACGGCGGCAAGGTTCGCAATATTGACCTCGATGAGATCGGTAAAGCGATTCTGCGGTGCGAACTCTTCGAGATATATCGAGGCAGCCACGCCGAGCGGCAGCGACAGGACCAGCACGATCAGCATCATGTAAGCCGAGCCGAGAATGGCTACGCCCAGACCGGACGCTTCGGGACGGGTGTCGGACGCGTCAGGCGCTGTGAAGAAATCCCAGTTGAATTTTGTAGTGAGAATCCCGGCCTGCCTCAGCTCGTCGGCGAGCATCAGCTGCTCCGGGGAGACGTTCCGGTCGAGCTGCGCGCTTTCCATCGTCACGCGGTCCTTGTAGTACCCGTCGATACGGCCCGAGGCGAGGAGATCGAAAGACACTGTGTCGCCGATGACCGACGGATCCGCGATCACATAGCGGCGCAGGTTGGCCGGGGCTTCCTTGGAAATTAGTTCGGACGCGCCCTTGGCGTTCAAGCCCTCGATGGAAATGCCCTTTGCAGCCATGGCGTCGGTCAGCGCTTTCTGGATCAGGGGCGCGTAAGAAAAGGTGGTGACCTTGGCGATAGCCTCAGGATCGCGATTGCCCTGCTTGTCCAGCTTGGCCGGATCGAGGTAGACGTCCAGAGTGACGTAGGTCTGCCGGAAGGCAGACAGTCCGTTCGAGAGAATGGATGCCAGCAGCCCGACGAGCGCGAGAATGCTGATCGCAACCGCGATCTTGCCCATCAGCCGAAACCGGGCTTCCGCCGCATGGCGCCGGCGGGTCCGCGCGTCTACAGTCAGGATAGACTTTGACCGCGATACTGTCTCGCGATTGGCTGAAACGGAGACGTCGGTCATTCGTACTGCTCCCGGTATTTGCGAACGATGTAGAGGGCGAGCACGTTAAGCCCGAGCGTGAAAACGAAGAGGGTGAGGCCGAGGGCGAAGGCGACCAGCGTCTCGGGACTGGCGAATTCGGTGTCGCCGGTAAGCTGGCTGACGATCTTCACCGTCACCGTCGTCATCGCTTCGAAGGGATTGAGGTCGAGTTTCGCGGCCGCGCCTGCACCAAGGACGACAATCATCGTTTCGCCGATCGCGCGGCTGGCCGCCAGCAGGATGGCGCCGACGATTCCCGGCAAGGCTGCCGGCAGAATGACCTTCTTGATCGTCTCGGATTGCGTCGCGCCAAGGCCGTAGGAACCGTCGCGCAACGCCTGCGGCACCGCGTTCATAATGTCATCGGAGAGCGAGCTGACGAACGGGATGATCATAATGCCCATCACGATACCTGCAGTCAGCACCGAGGAGGACGAGCTGCCGAGGCCAAGCGGCTGGGCAAACCAGTCGCGAAGGAAAGGACCGACGGTGATCAGCGCGAAAAGACCGTAGACAATCGTCGGAATGCCGGCGAGGACCTCGATCGCCGGCTTGGCGACACTCCGCAGCGACTTGCTCGCATATTCGGAAAGGTAGATCGCGATCAAAAGACCGATCGGGACAGCCACCAGGAGGGCAATCAGCGAAATGTAGAACGTGCCCCATAGCAGCGGCAGGATGCCAAGTTCCGAACCGCCGCGGAACTGCGGGTTCCAAACGGTCGAGAAGAAGAACTCGGACGCCGGATACATCCTGAAGAAGTTGATGCTCTCGAAGACCAGCGATGCGACGATCCCGACGGTGGTCAGGATCGCAATCGTCGACGAACCGATCAAAAGGGACTTGATAAAGCCCTCGCTGATATTGCGGGCGCGCAAATCGGGGCGGATGCGCATGAAGGACCATGCCCCAAGCCCCATGGAGAGGGCGATGACGGCGATGGCCATTGCGGTCGAGCCGACCTTGGTGTCTTGGCGATAGACTTTTGCAGCTTCGAAGACTTCGGTCGGAACGTCGTTTCCGAGCGCGATGCCGACTTCGGCGAGGCGGTCGCGGATGGTGGAGAAATCCACACTGCCATCGATGAGGGCGCCTTCGTCCAGAGCATTCCTGGCAAGCACCGCATCAAGACCGCCGGCGATGCGGCGAACGTCCGATATGACCAGGCTTCGGGCGCCACCTTCGGGGATGACACTGTCCGGGATCATGCCGTCGACGCGGGCGTCGATAACCACCGGCTGGACGAACAGCCAGGCGATCAGGAGCAGAAAGGCCGGCACCGCGGCGAACAGAGCGACCGTCTGGCCATAGTAGCCGGGAAGGGAGTGAAGTTTTCCGCCGCTCTCGGCTGCAAGAGACAGGGCGCGCCGCCTGCCGAGGAAATAGCCGAGTGCTGAAAGCGCCAGCACGACAAGGATAATGATGCTCACACTCATCCTGCCCGCATCCTTTGACAAGGTTGACGACTGGCGGCGCAATCATTGCGCCGCCAGGCATTTTCAAGATTTAGTTCAGCGGGCCCATCGGCTTGCGTGCCTGGACTGCTTCCTGAGTCTTGGCGAGTTCCGGATCGGAGACCAGGCCGTAGGCTGCCAGCGGGCCGTCCGGACCAGCCATTTCGTCCGACACGAAGAACTCGACATATTCCTGCAGACCCGGGATGACGTCCAGGTGAGCGTTCTTCACGTAGAAGTACAGCGGACGGGAAACCGGATATTCCCCGGAAGCGATCGTCTCGACCGACGGCGACACGCCGTTCATGGTGGCGACGCGCAGCTTGTCGGTGTTGTTCTGGTAGAAGGACAGACCGAAGACACCAATACCGTTCTTGTTGGCGTCGACGCGAGCGAGCGTCTCGGTGTAGTCGCCGTCGATATCGACCGAAACGCCATCGGTGCGCAGAGCCATGCAGGCCTTCTCAGCTGCATCCTCATCGCCATTGTTGGCGGCCTTGAGCGCTTCATACGTGCCGTTCTCTTCGCAGCCTGCAATGATGACCTTCTCGTCGAAGACTTCGCGGGTGCCGTGCTTGGTGCCCGGGATGAAAGCAAGGATCGGCTGAGCCGGCAGCTCGGCGCGGATTTCGTTCCAGGCCTTGTAGGGGTTGTCGACGAGCTGGCCGTCCTTCACGACCTTGGCGGCCAGAGCGGCGTGCCAATCGGCAGGGGTGAAGGCATATTCCGGACCATTGATCTCCGAGGCAAACACGATGCCGTCGTAGCCGATGCGGACTTCCTGGATTTCCTGGACTCCGTTGGCAGCGCAGTTGTCGATGTCCGACTGCTTGATGCGCGAGGAGGAGTTGGCGATGTCGACGGTGTTCTCGCCCACGCCTTCGCAGAGCTTCTTGCGGCCCGCGCCCGAACCACCGGACTCGACGACGGGGGTCGGGAAGTCGGTGTTTTCGCCGAATGCTTCGGCTACGATGGAAGCGTAGGGAAGAACGGTGGAGGAGCCAGCGATCTGGATCTGATCGCGAGCCGCTGCTACGCCCGTGAAGACGGCGGAGGCAGCCAGCGCCGCCACAGTGAACTTAAGAGCTTTCATAGATGTTCTCCCGGAATGGGCTCGTGTTGGTGCGCCTTCAGTTGCAGCGCTCTCTCTTCGCCGTATCATCGGCGGCCCCTAGTTAGCTGCCGATGGCCACATCTTTTATGTCACTTTCATGAAACATTTGTGACGGGACAAGCTGCTGATATCATTGGATGATTTTAGTACGCTCCGAGCACCGCCATGTTTTTATGTCAGAAGCGGACCGTAAAGACCGTGCCTTTGCCAAGTTCGGAATGAATGAGCAGACGGGCCCTGTGACGAGTAAGAATGTGTTTGACGATCGCCAGGCCCAGCCCCGTCCCCTTCTTCGACCGGCTCGCCTCCACATTGACCCGATAAAAACGTTCGGTAATGCGCGGCACATGCTCGGCCGGGATGCCCGGTCCGTAGTCCGCGACCGTCACCTCCGCCTGCGCCTCCCCGCCCGCGGTCAGGCGCACGTCGACCTTCTTGCCCTCCTGCCCGTACTTGCAGGCGTTCTCGATCAGGTTTTCGAAGACCTCGATCAACTCGTCGCGGTCGCCTTTGACGACGACGGGGGTGTTGGGCACGTCGAGCGAAATCTCCACATCTAGCTCACGGGCAAGTGGCGCCAAGCCGTCGCGAACATGTCCGAGCAGTGGAACGAGGTCGACCGTCTCGTCCGGTGCAATATGCGACTTCAGTTCGAGGCGCGACAAAGACAGAAGATCGTCCACGAGGCGGCTCATTCGCGTGACCTGCTCATGCATGATGCCGAAGAACTTCTCCTGCGCCTTCGCGTCGTTGCGGGCCGGCCCCTGCAGCGTTTCTATGAAGCCGCGCAAGGATGCGAGCGGCGTGCGAAGCTCGTGGCTGGCATTGGCGATGAAGTCGGACCGCATGCGATCGATACGGCGGGCCTGTGAAATGTCGCGATAGGTAAGCAGGAAAACGCGCTGGCTCTTGTCGCCCCTGCCAATCTCGGCAGGCGCCACGCGCACGATATACACTGCATCCGTGGGCAGCCGCTCAGCGTGCTCGATCTGGTGGGTCTTGCCCGTCGCGATGGTCTCTCGCACCATGTCGAGGATGCCGGGAGAGCGGACGCGGGCGGAGAGATAGCTTTCGGCAGGAATGGTGCCGAAGGCCTTTTCCGCGGCAAAGTTCTGGAACAGCACGGTTTCGTCCGGACCGATGACGAGCACCGGCATGTCGAGCGCATTGAGCACGGGGATCAGCGGATCCCTCCCCTCTTCCACCGCCGTCGCTGCGACCGGCGGAGGAAGCTCCTCCGAGGGGATACTTCGATTGAGGATGGCCACTGCGAAAGCGATCCAGAAGGGCAGAATGACGAGGACATGGACACCGGCGAGCGCTGCAAGCAGAGCGAGCACAAGCGAGAAACCGAGGATCAGCCGCTCCGCCTTCACCCGCGGCAACAGAGTCTTCCAGAACTCCTTTGCATCCTTCAACAGAATTCCCTCGCGCTCACTTGCCGCCTCCCTCAGATCACGGCGATCATTGCGTGATACCTGCAAACCAGATGCGACCGGTACTCGCTGAGCGCAGGCAGAAGAAAATCGCCTGTTGTTTCCTCCGGCCGCTCAGTTACGAAAGTAGAGGGATAACGGCGCTTCATGACATGATTTTCACGACATGCTTGAATTCGCAACGTAATTATGGCCTGCTCCAATGAAATCCAACAGCGGCGGGAGACTGGTAGATGGCACTCGAAGAGGCGGCGAACGCGGCTGCGGCGGGAAGCCCGGCAGTCAAGTTGCAGATCGGCGGCAAGGCCCGGATATTCGACATCGACAATCCGGACCTTCCCGAATGGATCGAGGCAGAAGCCTTCGCGTCGGACGATTATCCCTATAAGAAGAAGCTTGACGAGGCGGAATACAAGGAGACGCTGAAGAGGCTGCAGATCGAGCTCGTCAAGGTGCAATTCTGGTTGCAGGCGACCGGCAGGCGCGTGATAGCCGTTTTCGAAGGGCGCGACGCGGCCGGCAAGGGCGGTGCCATCCACGCCACGATGGACTATATGAACCCGCGTTCGGCGCGAATCGTCGCGCTGACGAAGCCGACGGAGACCGAGCGTGGCCAATGGTATTTCCAGCGCTACGTCGCGACCTTCCCAACGGCCGGCGAAATGGTTCTCTTCGATCGCTCCTGGTACAACCGTGCCGGCGTGGAGCCGGTCATGGGCTTCTGCACGCCGGATGAGTACGAGCATTTCCTTCAGCAAGTCCCAGGTTTCGAGAGGATGATCACCGAGGACGGCATCCATCTCTTCAAGTTCTGGCTCAATATCGGCCGTGAGATGCAGTTGAAGCGTTTCCACGATCGACGACATGATCCGCTGAAGATCTGGAAGCTGTCGCCGATGGATATCGCCGCCCTGCGAAAATGGGACGACTACACGGAGAAGCGCGACCGGATGCTGAAGGAAACGCATAGCGACCACGCACCCTGGATCGTAATCCGCGGCAACGACAAGCGTCGCGCTCGGATCAACCTGATCCGCCATATGCTCACGAGCCTCGATTACGACGACAAGGACAAGGCCGCCATCGGCGAGATAGACGACAAGATCCTCGGCCGTGGTCCGCGCTTCCTCAAGTGAGGTGTGCGGCGCAGTCGGCGTGGGATCTAGAGCGCCGCGTTCTATCCGACGCCATCAACTGCGCAAAGATCGCGTAACACTCTGAATTGCTGCGTGTCTCCTCAATCGAACTTGATTCAAAGAGGCCTGCAGCAGCCGATCACTGCCCCGGCAGCACACGGATTGCGTAGAGGTCGAGGCTATTACCGGCGCCACTGACGTCGCTGTTGATCAGCAGTCTTCCGGGGCTGTTCGGCGCGAGGCTCCGGTCGAAGGTGACTTTGAACAGCATGTCCATCCTATCGTCGTGAATGCTGAACCGATGGCGGCCGCAGGCGCCTAGCGTGGAGAAATCGCACTCAACCGCGAACTCCGTCGCTTTACCGGCAAGCGCCTTGACGCTCAGTGCCAGGGTCGACGATTTACCCGAGAGCTCGGCAAGGACTTCGGCCGGGATTTCGATCGCCACGTCTCCGTCTTCCGTTGCCGTCGTCGACGTCAGCCGGACAAAGGCTCCGCCGTCGTCGTCCAAGGGTTCTGCGCTGGCGCGCGCGGCTGGCTTGACTGCTCCAGCGTCCGCGGCCGTGAAGATCTCGATCCAATCGGAGGAGAAGCCTTCCTGCGCGCCAAGCGTCGGCAGGGCTGTACCGCTGAAGTCCTCCGTTTCGACACTCGGAGGCGGGTTGGCGACGTTGGTGTCGGCGGGCGCCCTCAGCAGGTCGTTTGTCTGAACCCACCAGACCGCGGCACCGACCGCGGCGGCGAGCGTCGTGACAACCATGAGAAAGGACAGAAAGCGTCCGCGTCTGCGCTTGCGCGGACGCTTGTCCGTGACGCCGAGGTCAGGCGCCGCGGGGCTGGACTGGGCGCCGGCGTCCTGCCTCGCCTCCTCGGCGGCGGCGCGCGTGGAAACCATCGGCCCGTCCCTGTCCGCTCGCAGCGCCTGGAGCCCCCCATCGGCCTGCGTAGTCGGCCGGGCACCTTCGAACTCCGGCTCGCGACGCACCGGCGGCTCGACACCGGCGGCAACGCCGCCAGCCTTCACCTGTGCCGGCCGTACATCTCCGAGACTAACGACGGGCGGTGCTGCCGTACGCCCCTTGAGGGCGGCACGCTCCTCCGTCTCGATCGCGTGGATGACCGCTTCAAGCCGATGGCGCTGTTTGGCGATGATCTCAGGATCCTCGATCTGCTGCTTCTGCAGACCGTTTTCCAGCGCCTGGCGTGCCGACTGATAGATGCGCGCGCGGGTCTCCGCATTGCTCCGGTCCGAACGTTCCAGCGCATTCCTGATCGCAGTCTCGAGTCCGCTCACGTCAGCTCCTTCTGCGCATCGAAACCTCGGGCCCAACGATCGGCGGCCTCTTTCTCGACGCCATTGGTTTCATTAGGAATTGGGTAACCGCTGCTTTCGCAAACTGCAAGTCCAGCTGCGCCGTCCTGTGCCTCGCGCGGGAAAAAGCCCATGGCACGTGCGCGTGACTCTCTCCCGAGCGGTACCGCTCGAGGCGATTGCCGTCGACGTCAGGCCTAGCGCAACGCGCCGGTTGCTGCTATCAATTTTGACGTTTACGCAAACGTCAATAAAATGGATGGAGATGCCTGATGCCGTTGCCGCCAATTCTTTCCGGAAGGACGAGACTGCCGGTTGTCGCAGCACCGCTCTTCATCGTCTCGCATCCGAAGTTGACGATCGCCCAATGCAAGGCCGGCATCATCGGCGCCTTCCCGGCCCTGAATGCGCGCCCGCAAGCGCAGCTCGATGAATGGCTGGCCGAGATCACCGAATCTCTTGCCGATCACGACGCCAAGAACCCGGACCGTCCGGCCGCCCCTTTCGCCGTGAACCAAATCGTCCACAAGTCGAACGCCCGGCTCGAGCACGACCTGATGCTCTGCGTCAAATACAAGGTGCCTGTCGTCATCTCCTCGCTCGGCGCCGTGCCGGAGGTGAACGATGCGATCCATTCCTATGGCGGCATGGTGCTGCATGACGTCATCAACAACCGCCATGCAAACTCGGCGATCCGCAAGGGCGCCGACGGGCTGATCGCGGTCGCCGCCGGCGCCGGCGGCCACGCCGGCACGCTCTCGCCCTTCGCGCTCGTCCAGGAAATCCGCACCTGGTTCGACGGGCCCCTGCTCCTCTCCGGCGCGATCGCCACCGGCGGCGCGATCCTCGCGGCCGAGGCGATGGGCGCCGACATGGCCTATATCGGCTCGCCCTTCATCGCCACTGAAGAGGCCCGGGCCAGCGACGCCTACAAGCAGATGATCGTCGACAGCGCTGCCGCCGACATCGTCTATTCCAACTATTTTACCGGCATTCACGGCAATTATCTCAAGGCCTCGATCCGCGCCGCGGGCATGGACCCGGACAAGCTGCCGGAGGCAGACCCGTCCAAGATGGACTTCGGCAATGCCGCCGACGGTGCCAAGGCGTGGAAGGACATCTGGGGCTGCGGCCAAGGCATCGGCGCGGTCCGCGAGATCGGGCCAGTCGCGCAAATGGTCGATCGGCTGAAGCACGAATACGACGACGCTCGCGCCCGTCTCGGGCTTTCGTCCCATGGGGAGCAGCGCGCATCCAAGGAATTTTCAAGTTCTCGAAACTGATGGCTTGAATTCTTGCCGCTTTGCGTTTATCAGCGCCTCACATTCGTTCTGCGGGCCATCCGCGGAACCGCCTCAAGGGCCGCTTTAGCTCAGTCGGTAGAGCACATCATTCGTAATGATGGGGTCACGTGTTCGAGTCACGTAAGCGGCACCATTAATTTCAAGCGCATCACCGCATAGGTCATCTTGTCAAGCACGGTCAAGGTGCCACAGTACCGGCTGCTCCTGGGCTTGAGTCATGTGTAGAAATACCGCGTCAGGTGGAAGAAGACGGGGGCGGCGAAGCTCAGCGAATCCATGCGATCCAGCACCCCGCCATGGCCGCTGATCATCGTGCCCCAATCTTTCACGCCCATGGAACGCTTGACGGCAGAGAGCGCGAGCCCGCCGAGAAAACCCATGGCGACGATTGCGAGGGCCATGGCGGCCGCCTCAACTGGTGTGAAAGGCGTGATCCACCAGAGACCGGCACCCGCCAGAACGGCAGAGAGCCCGCCGCCGACGAGGCCCTCCACGGTTTTCGATGGGCTTACGGCAGGCGCGACTTTCGTCCTCCCCATCAGCTTGCCGAAGACATATTGCATCACGTCGCTGAACTGCGCGACGGTGATCAGGAAGAAGAGCAACAGGAATTCCTGGCCCTCATAGCCGGGAAGATCGAGCGTGATCAGCGCGGGCGCGTGGCTGATGCAAAAGACCGTCAGCATCAGCCCCCATTGAATGCGAGAGACGCGCAGCAGGAATTGCTCGGTATCGCCTCTCAATGCGGCGAGGCTCGGAAGGAGCAGGAAACCGTAGACGGGTATCAGGATCGTGAACAGCGCATACCAGTCGATCCAGACCAGCCAATACTGAAGCGGCAGCAGCAGGTAGAAGGCGCCGACCAAGGGCAGGTGATCGGCCGCACGCGTCGGCGTCAGCGATACGAATTCCCGCAGCGTGTAGAATGACGTAAGCGCGAAGAGAAGCACGGTCGCTCCCCGGCCGAGGCCGAAGCTCACGGCGAAGATCGCAACCATCACCCACCAGGCCCCGATGCGGGCATTGAGATTGTCGACGGTCGCCCGACCGGTTTCGGACGTCATCCTGCGCGACAGCGCGAAACCGATCAGCGAGGCTATGGCGAGTAGTCCGCAGATACCGCCGAAGAGGATGAAAAGCTTGTCCATCAAAGACATGGCGGCCTCACGCGATCGGGTCCGATGCGAGCGCGCTCACGGCCAGCCGGGCGCGCTCGAGAAATTCATCCTTCTCTTCGCCTGTACGGCGGGCGAGCGGCGCGCCGAAACGCACCGTGCAACTGATCGGTACGGGCAAGAAAGTTCCCTTGGGGAAAGCGCGCGAGGGATTGTCGAGATAGGTCGGGATCAGTTCAGCGTCCGGAAAATCCTGCGCCAGCCAATAGAGACCGCTTTTGAAGGGTCCCGGCAGGCGCTCGCTGCCGCGCGTGCCCTCGGGAAAGAGAATGAGAGAGCCTCCCTCCGACAGGACCCCGCGCAAAGGCGCCAGCGCCGCCCCGGGCGGGCCCTTGATGGAGCGTTCGACAAGCACGGCGTTCAGCACCTTGAGCGCGATGTGGCGCCGGATGCTGCCCCTGCCCCAATAGTCGGCGGCCGCGATCGGATGCGTGGACGCCCGCAACGGTCGCGGCAACGCCGACCAGATGAGCAGCGTATCCAGATGGCTGGCGTGATTGGCGAAATAGATGCGCTGACGCGATTCCGGCAGGGCGCCGGTCCATCGCGCACGGCCGCCGACGAGAAAGCGTGTGAGAGCGATCAGCACGACGTCGATCACGGCCTGGTCGCTCCCTGGATGCGCGAGACGATGGCTCTGGTGCGGGTCAAGCAGGTGAAAAGCGACCCCGCGAGGATGATCCAGGCAGCGACATAGAGCACGAGACGCTCCGTCGTCAAAGCCGCTTCAAAAAGCGCCAGGACGCAGGCGACGCTCATCAGAGCCATGCGGTGCTGTTTCGCCATGGGCCCGCGGAAGTTCTGCGCCTGTCCGAGCGACCCCCCGAATACGCGCACATAGGCGGTGAGAGCCGCCACCAACGCACCCGCCCAGCCGAGCCAACCCGCTCCTGCAGCGTAGCCGAGCGCAACGATGAGCAAGCTATCGGCGATGCGGTCCGGAAACTCGTTGTAGAGCGGACCGACGGCCGAGCCGCGCCCGCCCTCGACAGCCACCATCCCGTCGAGGAGATTGCAGAGAAGACGCAGCTGGATGCCCGCGAGGGCGATGAGATAAAGCGAGGGCCAACGCGGCGCAAACAGGATGGCAGCGGCCCCGATTGCCGCGAAGGCGATACTGATGACCGAAATCTGGTTCGGCGTGATGGGTGTCTTGAGAAGGAGCGCCGTCAGCCGTTTCGCGAAACGGCTCTGGCGCGCCGCAATCGGGCGGCGATCGGCACTCGGCTTTTCGCCCGCCTCGGGAACCTCATTCATCTTCGCGCAAGACCGAATGCTGCAAATTACGATTGTGGCGAGTCTTAAAACAACTTGGCGAAAAAGACCATATAGGCCGTCGGGGATTACAGCGACTGCCCGCACCGAGATTATTTAGCGGAGAGATCCACCCGCTTTATCGGTTCCTCCGCCTGCACAGATGTGTCGGCCGTCACTTCGCGCATCCACTCGCGCCAGATGGCGACGAGCAGTGCCATGAGGACGGGCCCGACGAAAAGGCCGAGAAAGCCCATGGTCTTGACGCCGCCGACGAGGCCGAAGAAGGTCGGCAGGAAGGGCAGCTTGATCGGGCCGCCTACAAGTCGGGGACGCAGTGTCTTGTCGACGATAAAGAGCTCCGTCGTGCCCCAGATGAAGAGCGCGAGGCCATGGATGGGCGAACCGCTGGCAATAAGATAGGCCGACACCAGCGTGAAGCAGAGCGGCGCTCCGCCTGGAACGAGGGCCATGATGCCGGTGATGATGCCGAGCGTCACCGGCGAGGGCATGCCGGCCAGCCAGTAGGCGACGCCGAGAACGATGCCTTCGCCGATCGCGATGATGCCCATGCCGGTCACCGTAGAGCTGATGGTGAGCGGCACGACGCGCGACAGGCGTTCCCAGCGCATCGGAAAGATCTGTTCGCCGAGATGGTCGAGCTGCTTCGAAAACGACTGTCCGTCCCGATAGACGAAGAACAACGTGATCAGCATGAAGAGCAGCGTCAGGAAGGCATGGAAGGCGGAGGTGCCGATGACGAGCACACCGCGATAGATGTTGCCGATATTGGAGCCGCTGACGAGTTGCACCAGTTCGCCGAGCGCCCCGGGATGGCCGACATATTTCACCCATTGTTGGCCCAGCCAGTCGCCCGCCATGGGTATGGTTGCAAGCCAGTCGGGAACCGCTGCTCCGTTCGCATTGGTCGCCGCCGCCCAGACGAGCCAGTCGCGAACCTCCTGCACTGCGTAGATGGCAGCGATCGAAATCGGCACGACGATGAAGGCGACCACCGAGACGATGGCGATAGTCGCGGCGAGCGTGCGGTTGCCGTTTACCGCCTGCAGCAGATGGCGATAGATCGGCCAACTGGCAAAGCCGATGACGACGGCTGCGAGCACCGGTACCACGAAGCCGTGGAAGAAATAGACGCCGGCGAGCAGCACCATCACCAGCAGCCAACGAGCTGCCGAGATCGGCAGGACAAGGGCTGAGCGCGCATGGGCCGGCTGCCCGAAGAGCCGCGGCTCCGCCGGGAGATTCTCTCGCTCGCGATTGCCCAATTGCACCTGCATTCCTCCGTCTTTCAGGAACATTACAGCAAACCCACGCCCTTGCCAGCCCGTCTCCCGCCGGCCGCGTTCATTCGCTCCCGGCACTGCCAGGGCGTCGCCTTTCCGGCAAGACGTCCCGCATGCTCCCTTGAAAAGGTTTCGATTAAAGAAAGCAGGCAATAGATCGTCCTGATCGACGGCCTAATCAACTCGCTTTTCATCGTGGTCTCTTCAAAAATCGCCGGGTTCGTACCGTCGCATTCCCAACTCCTCTAGCGGAAGCACATGACAGGCAGATTTAGGCGGGATCACGACCCGTACGGCATTTGGCTTTGTTGACGTTTACGTCAAAGTAATATAATCGGGAATACTGCTTGAAGAAGTGCAGTAAAAGCAGCATCTTCGACGGAGGGGAATCTGGAGGGATTTTCCTTCGCCGTGAGCACAGCAGTTCGTTGGCGACCAGAGGGAGAGAGGGCATGGCGGAAGCTAGCATGCAACAGACGGGGTCCAGCAAGGAAAAGATCTGGCTCAATTCCTATCCGCCGGGCGTGCCCGCCGAAATCAGTCCGCTTGCCTATCAATCGATCGACGCATTCTTCGACCACGCGGTTGCGCGATATTCCTGGCGTCCGGCCTTTACCTGCATGGGCAAATCCCTGACCTTCGCCGATCTGAATGCCTATTCCGGCAGGATAGGCGCCTGGCTGCAGTCGCTGGGCCTCGAAAAGGGCGACCGGGTTGCCGTGATGCTGCCGAACATTTTGCAGAACCCCGTAATCGTCTACGGTATCCTGCGGGCCGGCTACACCGTGGTGAACATCAATCCGCTCTATACGCCCCGCGAACTCGAGCATCAGCTCGTCGATGCCGGCGCCAAGGCGATATTCGTCCTGGAAAACTTCGCCCACACGGTCGAGCAGGTGGTCGCCCGTACCGAGGTCAAGCATGTGGTCGTCGCCACTATGGGTGATATGCTCGGCGTCAAGGGCCTGCTCGTCAACCTCGTCGTGCGCCGGGTGAAGAAGCTCGTGCCAGCCTGGTCGATCCCGGGTCACGTCTCCTTCAAGGCGGTCCTCGCCAAGAGCGCGGCGCTCACGCTCAGGAAACCTAATGTCGCCCTGGGGGACGTCGCCTTCCTGCAATATACCGGCGGCACGACCGGGGTTTCCAAGGGCGCCGCCCTCACCCATGCCAATCTTCTCTCCAACATGGCGCAGATGGAGATCTGGCTGAACACGGCCTTTCTGCGCAAGCCGCGCCCGGAGAGCCTGACGTTCATGTGCGCGCTGCCGCTTTATCACATCTTCGCGCTGACGGTGAATTCGCTGATGGGGTTGGCGCTCGGCGGCAACAACATCCTGATCCCCAATCCGCGCGACATTCCAGCCTTCGTCAAGGAACTCGGCAAGCACCGGACAAACATCTTCCCGGGTCTCAATACGCTGTTCAATGCACTGATGAACAATCCCGAGTTTCAGAAGCTCGACTTCTCCTCTCTGATCCTGACCTTCGGCGGCGGCATGGCGGTTCAGAGACCCGTCGCGGAACGCTGGCTGCAGATGACCGGCTGCCCGATCCACGAGGGTTACGGACTGTCTGAGACCTCACCGGTCGCCACCGCCAACCGGCTCGACACAGACGAGTTCACCGGTACGATCGGAATACCCTTGCCCTCAACCGAAGTGCAAGTTCGCGGCGATGACGGCCAGACGTTGCCCGTCGGAGAGATCGGCGAAATCTGCATCCGCGGTCCTCAGGTGATGGCCGGCTACTGGCAGCGTCCCGACGAAACGGCAAGGGCGATCTCGCCGGACGGCTTCTTCCGCACCGGCGATGTCGGTTTCATGAATGCCGCCGGGCTTGTGAAGATCGTCGACCGGAAGAAGGACATGATCCTCGTTTCCGGCTTCAACGTCTTCCCCAACGAGATCGAGGAGGTCGTGGTAACTCATCCGGGCATTCTGGAATGCGCCGCTATCGGCGTTGCCGACCCGCATTCGGGCGAAGCCGTCAAGCTCTTCGTCGTGCGCAAGGACCAGGACCTCACGGAAGAAGACGTCAAGCGCCACTGCGCCGAGAACCTGACAAATTACAAGCGGCCGAAATTCGTCGAATTCCGCCCCGAATTGCCGAAATCGAATGTCGGCAAGATCCTGCGCAAGGACTTGCGCGGTTAGCCGAGACCGACGGAGCACCGACCGCGTCGAAGGCCGTCGGCGGGCGGCCTTTTTTCGCTGCAGCGCACACTCGCCCTTGATTTGCCGCGGTTAAACCGACTAGCTATCGCAGCCCATTCCGATGCAAGGAGCCCTGCGATGAAAGCGCTTGTCGAAAGCCTGAAAGCCACTGCACGCGTGACCGATGCAACCGATATCCGCGCCGCCTTCGCGGCCGATCCGAACCGCTTTTCCCGCTTCAGCACGCGGCTCGACGATTTCCTCTTCGATTATTCGAAATGCGCAGTGAACGACCGGATTCTCGACGGGCTCGATGCGCTGGCGAAGGCCGCAAGGGTCGAAGACAAGCGCGACGCCATGTTCCGCGGCGACATCATCAACATCACCGAGGAACGCGCCGTGCTGCACACGGCGCTCAGAAACCGGGCGAACCGACCGGTCCTCGTCGACGGCAAGGATGTCATGCCCGACGTCAATGCCGTGCTTACGGCGATGGGCGGCTTTGCCGACGGCGTGCGGTCCGGCAGCCTGAAAGGCGCAACGGGCAGGAAAATAACCGACGTAGTCAATATCGGCATCGGCGGTTCGGATCTCGGTCCGGTGATGGCGACGCTCGCGCTTGCGCCCTTCCATGATGGCCCGCGGCTTCACTTCGTGTCCAATGTCGACGCTGCCCATATTGCCGATACGCTGAAGCTCCTCGACCCCGAAACCTCACTTTTCATCGTCGCCTCCAAGACCTTCACGACGATCGAAACCATGACCAATGCTGCAACGGCCCGTGCCTTCATTGCCGACAAGCTCGGCGAAGCGGCCGTCGGCAATCACTTTGCGGCCGTTTCGACGGCGCTCGACAAGGTCGCCGCTTTTGGCATCGACGCCTCTCGCGTCTTCGGCTTCTGGGACTGGGTCGGCGGTCGCTACTCCATCTGGTCAGCCATCGGCCTGCCTTTGATGATTGCGATTGGCAAGGAGAATTTCGGCCGGTTCCTCGACGGCGGCCATACGATAGACGAGCATTTCCGCAGCGCACCGGTTCGCGAAAACATACCGATGCTGCTTGGCCTGATCGGCTTCTACCATCGCAACGTGCTCGGCTACCCGTCACGGGCGATCCTGCCCTACGACCAGCGCCTCTCGCGCTTCCCCGCCTATCTGCAGCAACTCGATATGGAATCGAACGGCAAGGCCGTCACGCTCGATAGCGCGCCGGTCGAATTTGCGACCGGACCGGTCGTCTGGGGAGAGCCCGGCACCAACGGACAACATGCCTTCTACCAGCTCCTCCACCAGGGCACGGACATTGTTCCGGCCGAGTTCATGATCGCCGCGAACGGGCATGAAAAGGAACTGCGCCACCAGCACGAACTCCTGATCGCCAACTGCCTGGCACAATCAGAAGCTCTGATGAAGGGCCGCACCCTTGCCGAGGCGAAGGCACAGCTCACCGCCAAGGGCATGGATGAGGCAAAGGCCGACCGGATCGCACCGCACCGCGTCTTCACCGGCAATCGGCCGTCGCTTACCTTCGTCTATGACCAGCTCGACCCCTTCGCGCTCGGCCGTTTGATCGCGCTTTACGAACACCGCGTCTTCGTCGAAGGCGCGCTCTTCAACATCAACTCCTTCGACCAGTGGGGCGTCGAACTCGGCAAGGAACTCGCGACCGGCCTGCTGCCGGTGGTCGAAGGAGAGGAGAGCGCCGAAGGCCACGACTCCTCGACGGCCGGTCTCGTTGCCGCGCTTCTGAAGGCGTCGCGTTGATCGGAAACAATTCGAGGCGCCGATTCGGCGCCTCGCTCGTTCGATCGGTTGTATTTTCCCGCTACAGCGCCGTGCGTCCTTCGGGACGCACAAAGGACGCTGTAACTCCCTGACTCTATGCATCGTGCTTACCGAAAATCGGATCCGATATTCGTGCCGATGCGCTAATCAGAGTCCGATTTCGTGCCGCCAGGGTGGATTTGCGCCGGCGCGCGAAACCGTGACGGCCGCGGCCTTGGCGCCGAGCGTCAGGGCGTCGCGAACGGCTGCCTCGTCAAGGCTCGCCACGGATTGCTTCGTCAGCCGATTGTTAAGCTTCAGCGAGGCCAGCACGCCGGCGTCGAAAGTGTCGCCGGCGCCCACCGTGTCGACCACGGCCACCCGCTCGCCCGCGACTTCGACCTTGTGGTCGCGCGTATAGCCCACCGCGCCATCCGCGCCCTTGGTGATCAGCACCAGCTCAGGACCGCGCGTCAGCCATTCGGCCGCGAGCGCATCATGGCTTCCTTCCATGCCGAACCAGGCGAGATCCTCGTCGGAGAACTTGACGATGTCCGACATCGCTGCCATGCGGTTCATGCGGGCAAGATGGGCCTCCCGGTCCGTGATAAAGCCCGGGCGGATATTCGGATCAAAGGAGATCACCCGCTTCTCGTGCTCCTGCCGCATCAGTGCCTCATATGTCGAGCCGCACGGCTCCGGGATGAGGCTGATGGCACCGAAATGCAGCGCCTCGCAGGGCCAGCCAAGGGCCGGCAGATGATCGATGGTAATCATCCGCCCGGCCGTGTTCTCGTCGAAAAAGGCATAGCTCGCATGGCCGCCGACAAGCTTCACGAAGGCAAGCGTCGTGTGCAGCGGCAGGGTGGCAGAGGGGCTGAAATCGACATTCGCAGCCTTCAGCGTCTCGCGCAGTATGTCGCCGAACATGTCATCGGAAAGGCCGGTGAAGAAGCCGGTGGGGATACCGAGCCGCCCAAGGGCAATGGCCGTGTTGAAAATCGCGCCTCCCGCATAGGGCGCAAAGGCGCTTTCCCCCGTCGGCGTCTCACGCGGCAGCATGTCGATCAAGGCTTCTCCGCAGCAAACGATCATGACTGTCCTCCCTGGTGGGTAATTTAATTAGAGCGGGCCGTTACTGGACCGCCAGGGCACTGACGCCGCCATTGCGGGCCGACCAGTCGAGCGGCGCATTGAGGAAGACCTCCACCTCGTTCAGCGTATTCTCGTCGAAGAGAGCTTGCTTACGGGCGACCGCAAGCACGTTGCGCCAGGTGGCGATGTAATGGAGGTCGACGCCCTTGGATTTCATATTGGCACGCGCTTCCGGGAAAATGTCATAATAGAAGAGGGCGATGCCATGCTCGACGATGCCGCCGGCCGCCCGGATCGCATCAATGAACTTGAACATCGAACCACCCGCGGTCGTCAGGTCCTCGATTACGAGCACGCGCGCGCCCTCGGGCATGTGACCCTCGATCTGGGCGTTGCGGCCATGCCCCTTTGGTGCCTTGCGCACGTAGATCATCGGAAGACCGAGGCGCTCGGCGAGCATTGCAGCAAAGGGAATGCCGGCGGTTTCGCCGCCCGCAACCACGTCGAACTGCTCTAAGCCGGCCTCGCTCAGGATCGTCGCGGCGGCGAAATCCATGACCGCCGAGCGGATGCGCGGATAGGAGATCAGCTTGCGGCAATCGATATAGACGGGGCTCGCCATGCCGGAGGCGAGCTTGTAGGGCTCATCCGCACGGAAGTGTACGGCCTTGATTTCCCAAAGCATCTTCGCGAGCAGTTCGGCCATCACCGCCTTTTCGGTGAACGCGTTTGAAAACATGACCTCTCCTTGCCTGGCGTGACCGGACGTCACGCCCCCAAAACCCGATCAGACGACCGCCCAGTAGAGCGGGAACATCGGGTCGAAAACTGTGACGGGACCCGCTTCCGTCTCGATCTTGGCTGGGTAGCGCACGGGTTCTTGCTGCTTGCGCAGCGTGATCTTCTCCTCGTTGGCCGCCAGGCCGTACCAGGCGGGGCCGTTCAGCGAGGTGAAGGCCTCCAGCCGGTCGAGCGCGCCCTCTTCCTCGAAGACATGCGCAAGGCAGCTCAAGGTGTTGATCGAGGTGTAGATCCCGGCGCAGCCACAGGCGCATTCCTTCAGCGGATCGGCATGCGGAGCGGAATCGGTGCCGAGGAAGAAGCGCCTGTCAGCGGAGACCGCCGCCGCCCTCAGCGCCAGTCGATGCGTTTCGCGCTTGGCGACCGGCAGGCAGTAATAGTGCGGCTTGATGCCGCCAACGAGAATGGCGTTGCGGTTGATGATCAGGTGATGGGTGGTGATGGAGCCGGCGAGATTGGCCTTCGACGCCTTGATATAGTCGATGCCATCCTTCGTCGTCACGTGTTCCATGGTGACTCTCAGTTCCGGCAGGCGGCGGCGCAGCGGATCGAGGACCTTTTCGATGAACACGGCCTCGCGATCGAAGATGTCCACATCCGCCGTCGTGACCTCGCCATGGACGCAGAGTGGTGCACCGATCTCGGCCATGCGCTCGAGCACCGGCATCGCCTTTTCGATGTCCCGCACGCCACTCGACGAATTGGTCGTCGCACCGGCCGGATAGAGCTTCACCGCCTTGACGAGGCCGCTTTTGAAACCCGCCTCCACGTCGTGCGGATCGGTGCCCTCGGTGAGATAGAGCGTCATCAACGGCTCGAAGCTGTGGTCAGCGGGTGTGGCGGCGAGGATGCGCTCTCGGTACGCTGACGCATCGGCGGATGTGACTACCGGCGGCACAAGATTTGGCATGATGATGGCGCGCGCGAAATGGCGGCTCGTGTCGGCGATGACGCCGCGCAGCATGCCGCCGTCGCGAAGATGCAGATGCCAATCGTCCGGGCGTCTGATTACGAGCTCTTGCATGTCAGCGTTCTCCCGCCGCTCGCACCCGCTCCGCGCGTGCGGCGCTGGTGCATCGGCCGGTGCGCTTCAAAGGGCGTTGACTCATGTGGTGAAACCGCGCCTCGATATCATCATTTCGCCGCCGAATACAATGGCATCAGTCAGAATTCCGAAATCACGAGATTTGCGGGGCGGCAGCGGCCAAGAACGCGGCGGGCGTTCGGTATATCGTTGCCCATGGCCTTGCTGCGCGCCGTCTCGTCGTCATAGCCGTGATCGTGCCAGCGCTTCAGCAAGCGCTGCTCGAGCACGTCGATGCCCGGATCGATGAAGACCGAAAAATCGAAGAGGCCGTCGAGCCCTGTCCAGGGCGCTTCGTCGAGGAGAAGATAGTTGCCCTCGACGAGAACGATGCGCGTCTGCGAGGCGATGATCCTCGCCGAGGCGATCGCCAATTCGCGGGAACGGTCGAAGACCGGCACCAACACCTCGCCGTCATCGGCCCGGACCGCGGCAAGCGTCGACAGGAATGCCCGCACATCGAAGGTCTCGGGCGCCCCCTTGCGGGCGAGCAGCCCCTTCTCCTGAAGGACGGCATTGTCCAAGTGGAAGCCGTCCATCGGAAGCACCGCGACACGTTCGCCCGCCTCCGCAATTGACACGGCCAGCGTTTCCGAAAGCGTCGACTTACCGGACCCGGGTGGACCGGCAATGGCAACGATGAAACGGCCGGCATGCGCCGCCCGTTTCAGGATTTCGTCCCGCAAGGACTGCAGGTTCATGCCGCCCGCGCCTCGCCCGGAGGTGCTTTCGCGCCGGTCATGAAGGCGACCGCGTCCGACATGGTATGTTCCTTCGGATCGATGATGCAGAGCCGGCGGCCGAGGCGGTGGATGTGGATCCGGTCCGCGACCTCGAAGACGTGCGGCATATTGTGCGAGATCAGCACGATCGGCAGGCCGCGGCGGCGGACGTCGAGGATCAGTTCCAGCACGCGCCTGCTTTCCTTGACGCCGAGTGCGGCGGTGGGCTCGTCCATGATGACGACCTTCGACCCGAAGGCGGCCGCCCGTGCGACGGCGACGCCCTGACGCTGGCCGCCCGAGAGCGTTTCCACCGCCTGGTTGATGTTCTGGATGGTCATCAGGCCGAGTTCCGACAGCTTGTCCCGCGCCTGTTTCTCCATGGCCGCCCGGTCGAGCGAGCGGAACCACTTGCCCATGATGCCCGGCTTGCGGATCTCGCGGCCGAGAAACATGTTGTCGGCGATCGAGAGCGCCGGCGACAGGGCGAGGTTCTGGTAGACCGTCTCGATCCCGGCTTTGCGCGCGTCCATGGGCGAGCGGAAATGCACGGGCTTGCCTTCGAGGCGGATCTCGCCCTCATCCGGCGTGACGGCGCCGGAGATCGCCTTGATCATCGAGGACTTGCCGGCACCATTGTCGCCGATGACGGCCAGGATTTCGCCTGGGTAGAGATCGAAATCGGCGTGGTCGAGAGCGGTCACCCGGCCATAGCGCTTGACGAGGCCGCGGGCGGAGAGAATGGGTTCCTGTGCCATCACGCTGCTACCTTTCTGATCCACTGGTCGACTGCAACTGCGATGATGATCAGCAAGCCGATCAACAGATAGGTCCATTGCGGGTCGGTGCCCATCAGGCGAAGCCCGAGGGAGAAGACGCCGACGATCAGCGCGCCGAAGAGCATACCGAGAATGGAGCCGCGGCCGCCGAAGAGCGAGATACCGCCGATCACCACGGCGGTGATCGATTCGATGTTGGCGAACTGGCCAGCGGTCGGCGAAACGGAGCCGATGCGGCCGATGAGAGCCCAGCCGGCCAGAGCGCAGATCAAGCCCGACAGCGTATAGACGATGACGAGCATGCGCTTCACGTCGACGCCGGCAAGCTCGGCCGCATCCGGATCGTCGCCGACCGCATAGACGTGGCGCCCCCAGGCGGTGCGGTTGAGTACATACCAGAGCACGCAGACGAGCAGGACCATGACGATGACGCCATAGGTGAAGACCGCATTGCCAAAGCGGATGCTCTGGCCGAAAAACTGCAGGATCGGCGCATTGGCGGCGATGTCCTGGGACCGGATCGTCTCGTTGGCCGAGTACAGGAAATTGGACGCCAGCACGATCTGCCACATGCCGAGCGTGACGATGAAGGGCGGCAGCTTCATGCGTGCGACGAGCGTACCGTTGATGTAGCCGCAGAGGGCGCCGATGCCGAAGCCGCAGAGCACCGACAAGGTCGGCGGCAGGCCGTAGCGGAAGGCGAATTGACCCATGACCACGGAGGAAAGCACCATGATGGCGCCGACCGAGAGATCGATGCCCGCCGTCAGCACGACGAGCGTCTGGGCCGCCCCGACAATGCCGACGATCGCCACTTGCTGCAGGATGAGCGTCATCGAGAAGGCGGAGAAGAACTTGCCGCCGAGGATCGCTCCGAAGCCGATCAGCGACAGGACGAGCACGATCAGAGGCACGGCCGCCGGGCTCGAGTGAAGGAAATGCTGGAGTTTCTGAAGCGGCGTCTTTTCGTGCGTATCGAAGGACGCCACCTCCGTCGAACTGTTGGCCAGGACCTTTTCGAATTCCTGGGATGGCTGTGCGGCTGTGTTTGGCTCGCCCATGGAGACTCCTCCCGTGGACCCCACTCCCAAGGGGGTCACATTGCTGCAGGATGCGCGGCCCGCCGGTTTTCGCGGCGAGATCCGGAACTTTCCCGATCACCTTGGCCGTGACCGCTCGATCGCTGCCGCAGCCAGATCCGTTCCGAGAAGCCAGAGCGGGACTCCAGCGGAAACGCCCTGCGGCTTTCCTCCATCCCGCCCTAGCGCATCGGCCCGACAATCGTACCCGATTTTCGGAAAGCACGATGCGTAGGTTCAAAAGCTACAGCGACCTTTGTGCGGCCCCTAAAGGACGTACGGGCACTGTAAAGGTTGCCCAGGTTTCGTGGCTTGTCAAAGACCTGGCGCTTACGCGAAGGGCGGCTGGCAGCCGCCCTCCCTGTTACTTTCCATTGGAGTTCGGCGGGGCTCACCCCCAGCACTTCTCCAGACCTTCCTTGGTGTCGATCGACTCGACGCCGGAAACCGGCTTGTCGGTGACGAGCGCAACACCGGTGTCGACGAAGTTCTTGCCCTCGGTCGGCGTCGGCTTTTCGCCGGTCTCGGCGAACTTCTTGATCGCCTCGATTCCGAGCGCCGCCATCATCAGCGGATACTGCTGCGACGTCGCGCCGATGACGCCTTCGGCAACGTTCTTGACGCCGGGGCAGCCACCGTCGACGGACACGATCAGCACATCCTTCTCGCGACCGAGCGCCTTCAGAGCCTCATAGGCGCCGGCAGCAGCGGGCTCGTTGATCGTATGGACGACATTGATGGTCGGGTCCTTCTGCAGAAGGTTCTCCATTGCGGTACGGCCGCCCTCTTCATTGCCGTTGGTGACGTCGTGGCCGACGATGCGCGGATCGTCCTCGTCGCCGATCTTGTTCGGATCCTTGGGGTCGATGCCGAAACCGATCATGAAGCCCTGGTCGCGCAGAACGTCGACGGAGGGCTGCGCCGGCGTCAGATCGAGGAAGGCAACGCGCGCATCCTTGGCGGCATCGCCGAGGGTTGCGGCAGCCCACTGGCCGATCAGCTTGCCGGCGAGCAGGTTGTCGGTCGCGAAGGTGGCATCGGCAGCATCGATCGGCTCGAGCGGCGTGTCGAGCGCAATGACCAGCAGGCCCGCGTCGCGCGCCTTCTGCACGCTGGGCACGATTCCCTTGGTGTCGGACGCGGTAAGCAGGATGCCCTTGGCGCCATCGGCAATGCAGGTCTCGATTGCAGCAACCTGGCTTTCGGAATCACCGTCGATCTTGCCGGCATAGGACTTGAGCGTAACGCCGAGTTCCTGAGCCTTGGCTGTCGCACCTTCCTTCATCTTGACGAAGAAGGGATTGGTGTCGGTCTTGGTGATGAGGCAGGCAGAAACGTCGGCCGCCTGAGACGGCGCAGCGAAGGCAACGCCGAGAGCAAGCGCGCCCATGGCGGCGGACAGTACAGTTTTCTTCATAAAACCCTCCCAAGGTTTTGAACATGCCGGCGGACCGGCTCCGGGTTTCGCCGTCGCAGTTTCTCCTCCGCGAACGGCGCTTCCGACGATCACTCAAACACCAAATTTCCCGAGTGTCAATAAATAAATCAAATTGAATTATTATCTGAATGTGGCATGCTGCAGCGAGTAGTGGGCTGCAGTCGGGCCGCGGGTCAGGCCGGCACGAAGGACGTAGCCAAGGCCGGGGAATCCAGCTGCGGGACGCGCTTTCGGCGCGCCCCGCCTCGCGGAGGATCCGGCACTTCGAAAAGGCACCGCGATATCCCTCAGGCCTTGGCTTGAGAATCGAGCAAAAATGCCAACGGGAGGAGACGGTGGCATGTCAGTGACAGGAGATCCCCTCAGGGGGTCCTTACAGCCGGATGTGATCGACCCGAGCGGCGGGGCGAACCAGACGCGCGTGCGTGCCTATAACGAGCGCCTGGTCATGTCGCTCGTGCGTCGCCACGGCAGCCTTTCGAAAGCGGATATCGCGCGCCGTTCCGGGCTGTCGGCGCAAACCGTCTCCGTCATCATGCGGGCGCTCGAGTCGGACGGCCTGCTCATCCGCGGCGCTCCCGTGCGCGGCCGCGTCGGGCAACCCTCTATCCCCATGCGCCTCAACCCCGATGCGGTGTTTTCCTTCGGCGTGAAGATCGGCCGGCGCAGCACCGACCTGGTGCTGATGGATTTCGTGGGAACCATTCGACTACACCTTCACCAGATCCATCCCTATCCGCTGCCTGCGGACCTCGTTGCCTTCATCGTCGAGGGTACGGAGAAGCTCGAAGCGCAGCTCAAGCCCGACCAGCGCAAGCGCATTGCCGGCATTGGCATCGCCACACCCTACGAACTCTGGAATTGGGCCGAGGAGGTCGGCGCGCCGCGCGAAGAAATGGACAAGTGGCGCGATTTCGACCTTGCGGCGGCAGTCGCCGGCAGGAGTCGGCACGCGATCTTCCTGCAGAACGACGGCACCAGCGCCTGCGGTGCGGAACTCGCCTTCGGCGTCGGCGCCAACTATCCCGACTTTGTCTATTTCTACATCGGCTCTTTCATCGGGGGTGGCGTCGTTATCAATTCCGCCCTGTTCTCCGGCCGCACCGGCACCGCCGGTGCCGTCGGTCCGCTGCCGGTTTCCGGCAAGGACGGCAAGACGACGCAATTGCTGAAGATCGCCTCGGTCTTCGTACTCGAAAAGCTTCTGCGCGAGCGGGGCATCGACCCGCGTCCGCTCTGGTATTCGGCAGATGACTGGATCGACTTCGGCGAACCGCTCGATACCTGGATCCAGGATTCGGCGGCCGCGCTCGCCCAGGCCGCGGTGTCGGCTGCCTCGATCATCGATTTCTCCGCCGCGGTGATCGACGGCGGTTTCCCCCCCTGGGTAAGGTCGCGCCTGCTTGCGGCGACACGCAAGGCCCTCACGGCGCTCGACCTGCAGGGCGTCACGGTGCCCGACCTCGTCGAAGGTGCGGTCGGAAGCCATGCCCGCGCGATCGGCGGCGCGAGCCTGCCGCTCTTTTCGCGCTACCTGCTGGACACAAACGTTCTCTTCAAGGAGCTTTGAGCAGACCATGTTGATTTTGAGACGAAAGGCACCTGGCCGATGCTGAGAGGAATAGATCCCATCCTGAGCCCGGAACTGCTTTCGGCATTACGGGCAATGGGGCATGGCGACGAGATCGCGCTCGTCGACGGCAACTATCCGGGACAGGAGCATGCGCGCCGACTGGTGCGGCTGGACGGCCACCATCTGATTCCCGTGCTCGATGCCATCCTGAGCCTTCTGCCGATCGACGATTTCGTGCCGGAGGCGATATTCCGCGCAACCGCCAAACAGGACAAGGAGGCGCTCGACCCCGTACACCGGGATATCCTCGAATGCTGCCGCAGGCATGAGCCGGACCAGCCGGTCGTGCCACTCCTCGGCGCCGATTTCTATCCGCGGGTCAAGGCTGCCCACACCGTGGTGCAGACGAGCGAGCCGCGGCTCTACGGCAATGTCATCCTGCGCAAGGGGGTAATTCGCCCGGGCAGATAGCAAGAAACCCGCCGATGGCCCGGCGGGTTTTTTGTTCCGAAAGTGGCTCAGGCGTCACGCGGTGGCAAGCGACTTGTCGAAGCGGGCATCGACGGAAAGCGCGCCCGGGCCAAATCCGGCCAGCACCAGGAAGGCGCCGGCGATCGTGATGTTCTTCATCATCATGATCTGGTTGAAGAGCGACAGCAAGCCATTCGCAGCTTCGGGGAAGTCCGGAATGTTGATGGCGCTGCCATGGAACACGAAGGCGGTGACCAGGCAGAAGGCGGCGAGCAGGTAGGAAGCGATCCGCGTCTGGAAACCGACGAGGACGGCAAGGCCCGCGGCCAGTTCGAAGATGCCGGCGAGATAGGCAAGCAAGGTGGCCGCCGGCCATCCGGCATTGGTGATCATGCCGGCGGTTCCGGACGGATCGCCGAGCTTGCCGAAGCCGGAAGTGATGAAGATGATCGAGAGAAGGATGCGCCCGATGAGGACGGTGATGTTCTGGGACATGCGCGAGGCTCCTGTTGGAAACATGTTTGGCACAGAAGTACCAGCATTTCCCTATTGATCTAGTCGCCGCCTCGGAAACACATCGTTCACCACAGGAAGACAAACGCCTGCCTTCGTCAACGCGATCGGGGATCTGCCCTGCCGCTGACACGCTTTTTCTGTTGCAAGAGAGGGCGACACCGTGAAGAATCGCCCGTGCGACGCACTGCACCGCAGGGGTCACGGACGGGGAAATCTCATGGCCGAAGTCAACCGGAGCCCCGCCTTCTGGCGGTCCTTCCCGATATTCGAGGATTTCGACAAGGACACGCTCTGCGAACTTGCCAAGATCGCCAGCTATCGAAAGTGGGCCGCCGGCACCGTCATCTTCCAGCGCGGCGACGAAGGCAATTACATGATTGTCATCATCTCCGGACGGATCAAAATCTCGCTGTTCACCCCGCAAGGCCGCGAGCTCATACTGCGCCAGCACGAGGCCGGTGCGCTCTTCGGCGAAATGGCCGTGCTCGACGACCAGCCGCGCTCGGCGGATGCCACCGCGGTCACCGCCGCCGAAGGTTATGTGATCGGCAAAAAGGATTTCGTCGACCTGATCACGCGAAGGCCAAAGACGGCCGAAGCCGTGATCCGCTTCCTCTGTGCGCAATTGCGCGATACGACCGAGAGACTGGAGACGATCGCGCTCTACGATCTCAATGCCCGCGTTGCTCGCTTTTTCCTGGCCACGCTGAGACAGATCCATGGCAATGAGCTACCCGAAAGCGCCAATCTCCGCCTGACGCTCAGCCAGACCGATATTGCGTCCATCCTCGGCGCGAGCCGGCCCAAGGTAAACCGTGCTATCCTGTGGCTCGAGGAGAACGGCGCACTCAGGCGTACGGACGGGATCATCTCCTGCAATGTCGAACGCCTGCTGAACATAGCCGATCCGGAGGAGGACTAGGCCGTTTGAGCCTGACACACTGGCTGCATCATCGCACCAGCCCGCTTGCAGGCGGGATCATCGCGAGCCTGGTGGCGGCGGTCATGCTCTACCTCTATGCGGAAACCGTGTTCCGCACCCAGCGCGAGCTCTTCTTCGACAGCCTCACTCAGCTGGTCGACTCGCCCCGTTCGTCGCAGATCCTCGTCGTCGATATCGATCGCGAGGCATATGAAAGAAGCGCCGGCTCCTGGGACAGGGCCGCGACCGCCGGTCTCCTCATGCGCCTGGCGGCAGCCGGGGTGCAGGCGATCGCCGTCGACTTCGTCTTCAGTTCCGACTGCGACCCGGCCACGCCGGCCAATCGGGCCCTTGCTTCGGCTATCGGCGACGCGCCGGTTGTCCTGGGCTTCCTGGCCGCCGAGCAGATGCTGGAACGCCCGCGACCCGTTCCGCCGCTCGCCCTACAGCGGCCGCTTGCGGTTCCGGGCACCTGGTTCATCCAAGGCGCGGAAACCTCCTGTCCCGTCTTCATGGAACAGGCAAAGGCCGCGACCGCCGCGTTTCTCGTCGGCGACAAGGACGCGCGCGTCCGGCGTACTCAGGCCTTCGCCATCCTCGGAAACGACGCCTATCCGGCTCTCGGCATCGAAGCGGGCCGGCTTGCCTCCGGGAGCAGCACGCCTGTGCTCGGGGGAGAGCCGGCCTGGCTCCGGCTCGACCACGCGATCATTCCCCTCGACGAGAGCGGCAATCTTCGCTTCGTCCCCAGTTCGCAGGCGGCGATTGCCGCCCGCACGCTGTCGGCGGTCGACATCATGGCCGATCGCGTCGACGAAGGCCTGCTCGCCGGCAAACTCGTGTTCGTCGGCAGCAGCGTGCCGAGCCTCGGCGGGTTGAGACCGACAGCCTCCATGCCACTCGAACCGTCCGTGCAGATCCACGCCGATATCGCCAATGCGATCATGACGGGCTTCGTTCCCTATCGCGGCGGTGGTCTGTCGCTCTACGAGGCGCTGTTCAGCTTCGCATCCGGCACTCTCGCCGCCTATGGCGCAACGAAGCTCCGCCCCTTGGCAGCACTCGCATCCGGGCTTGCCGCCGTCCTTGCCGTCACAGCCGGCGCCGGCGCCATCTACGCGGCAAGTGGATTGCTCGCCGATGCGGTTAGCATTTCCGCTGCACTGGCGGCGGTCCTCATCGTCACCAGCGCGCTGCAGCTTGGCCGCGTGCGCCGTGCAGAGGCGCTCGCCCGGCAGAAATTCTCGCAATATCTGCCGCAGTCCGTTGTGGCCCGCTACATCGATGAACCGGACCATGGTCGCGTCGCGGGCGAAGAACGCGTCGTCACCGCCCTGTTCACCGACATCGAGGCGTTCTCGGCGCTGTCGCGAAAGCTCGCCCCGCGCGACCTCGTGGCACTGCTCGATATCTATTTCGCTGAGGTCAATGCGCTCGTCTCCCGCCACGGCGGCATGGTCGACAAGGTGGTGGGCGATGCCGTGCACGCCCTCTTCAATGCGCCGGAGGATCTGGAGGACCACGTCGACGCCGCGGTCGCCTGCGCCCTTGCCATTCACTCGCTGGCTGAGGAGATGCGCAAGCGGCCGCAATTTGCCGAACAGGGATTCGGGCGAACGCGCATCGGCATAGAAACCGGGCCGGCGGTGCTCGGAGAAGTGGGTGCCGGCGGAAAGCTCGACTATACGGCCCATGGCGATGCCGTGAACCTCGCCGCCCGGCTTCAGGAGGCGAACAAGTTCCTCGGAACCGCGATCTGCATCGGCCCGGCCGCCGCCCGGCAATGCAGCATGGTGATGCAATCGCTCGGGCAGCACGACATCCGCGGCTTCGGGACAATGGAACTTTTCACGGTCCCTACAACGCGGCGCGTCTCATCAGAGGCGCAAAAGTCGCTGTAGTTCTTGAATCGCTGCATGTCTTTGTCCTCGATCGAAGCCGATATAGGGGACATGCAGGTCGCGACCCGGCGCCGCTATCCTGACCCGACGCTCGCATAGGCTTCCCGGATGCGCGCCTGCCCCCAGCGCGTCGGGGCGCTCGGAGCCGCGCCGGGCCGTTCGAAATCCACGCCCTCGCCGGCGGAGACCGTCCGCAGGGCGCCGCCGCCTTCGACCGTTACAGCGCCGTACTCGACGAAAACTGCGAAGGCAGCCGAGCGGCTCGGGCCGCAGAAGAATTTCGTGCCGCGCACGCCGATCATGCCGAAGGCGGTCCGCACAGCCAGGTCGATTTTCGGCGCCCCCACGGGCCGCTCGAAGACCATGCGACCGACCCCGAGTTCCAGGGTTCCGCCCTGGCCGGCGATGAAGCGGTCGATCAGGAGTTCCGTTTGCGGACCGAGCAGGATGCGCGTCTCGCTGAGCGTGAGATGGGCAAAGCTGTTGATGCTGGTGGTGACATAGTCCCGGTCGAGAACGACACTGCCTGCGGCAAGCCGCTCCTCCTCCTCACCTTGCCGACGACGAACATTCCCGCGAATGCTCTGAGCCTTGCCGATCACCGCTGCATGCACCGCCGGAAATCCGCCGGCGAGGCCGACGAGAGCGGCGACGGCAAGAAACGTGCGCCTTCCGACATATCCGTGCCGCATCGACTCCCCTCGCCGCCTCATCGCAGCGCTCCCTGTTTCCGAGACCAGCCCATGTCACGGAATTCCGCCGTACCGGTTGGCAGTTTCCTCTGGAACAGCCGCGGCGACAAGACGGTTTTAGCTTTGACAACTATTGAGGTAACCGTCATGAACCGCACGATACCGAACATGTCCGTCGCTAGCGCTTTCGTCGTCGCAGCAGCCGTTTTCATTATGGCGGCGGCGGCGCGTGCCAGTGATCTTCACGTGTCCGAGCTGTGCGACAAGGAGGCAGGCAGCGAACTCGATCGCGAGCGCAACATGTCCTTCCCGCCCGTCGCAACGGAGGACATCCGCATCGGGATCGCGCTGTCCGCTTGTCGCGAAGCCTATAACCAGCAGGGTAGCCCGCGCATTCAGTTCCAACTGGCCCGCGTTCTCGATCGGGCCGGGGAAAAGCTGAAGTCGCTTAACATCCTCGGCGAAGCCGCAGAAAACGGCCACGCACTCGCTATGGTCACTTACGGTATCCGGCTTGCGGAACGCGGCGACCAGGAAGCGGCTCTCGAGCTCTACGGGCGTGCCGCCGCCGCGGGAAGCAGCCTTGCCGCCTACCATCTCGGCATCGCCTATCGCGAGGGCATCGGCACGACGGTCAACGAGGCGCTTGCGGCGCAGTGGCTGGCCGAGGCCGGGCGCGGCCGCCAAGCGTTGAGCGAGCATCGGACCGAATTGGTTGGTCCGGTTCACGCCGCGGCCTTGGCAAGGAATGAGCGGTTCAATTGACGGAGCAGGCGTTTCCGGCAGACCGGCCGCGCGTCTCGGCATCCCGTCGACGCGCTCACGTGCGAGGGTGACGGCATTCCGACCCGTTCGGATTCGACGACAGCGCCGCGCGTCTTTTCAGACGCGCAAAGCTCGCTGTATCTCTTTGAATCCACGCATCGAGCTTTCCGAAAATCGGTTACGGTTTTCGGGCCGATGCGCTAGGCTGATGTCATGACCACTGTCCTTTCCGCTTCACAGAATTTTGACTGCCAGAGTTGCGGCGCATGCTGCGCCTATTCGGCCGATTGGCCGCGTTTTTCGCTGGAGACGGAGGAGGAACTCGACCGCATCCCGGCGAAATTCGTTGCTTCCGATCTCGGCGGAATGCGCTGCGAGACCGATCGCTGCACAGCACTCACCGGCACCCTCGGAAAGTCCGTCAGTTGCGAGATCTATGCCGTTCGGCCGATCGTCTGCCGCATATGTATGCCCGGCGACGATGAATGCCTGATGGCACGCGAGCGCCTGTTCGGGACCGCCGCGTGAAAGGAAATAACATTCGGCCGATCCCGACAATATCCGAATGTTCACCGGCAGGTTCACATATCGGTAGTTACAAGCACTAGCAACTATCGAATTTGCCGGATGGATGTTCGGCTTTAGAAGGCGTATCTTCTACCCACGAATATAGCGAGGCGCCTTGCGCCCCACGTGGAGGACCGCATTCGATGATCCAGCTTCAGCAATCAGCCCCGAGGAGCGAGGCGGCCCCGGCACCCTTCACCGACTTCGCGCCGCCGACCCGGCCGCAGAGCACGCTTCGCCGGGCGATCACCGCCGCCTATCGCCGGCCGGAAACGGAATGCCTGCCGCCGCTTGTCGAGGCGGCCACATTGCCGCAGGAGACGCGGGAGGCCGCTGCAAAAACTGCCCGCAAGTTGGTCGAGGCGCTGCGGGCCAAGCACAGCGGCTCGGGCGTCGAAGGTCTGGTGCAGGAATATTCGCTTTCGAGCCAGGAGGGCGTTGCGTTGATGTGCCTGGCGGAGGCGCTCCTTCGCATTCCCGATACGGCAACGCGCGACGCGCTGATCCGCGACAAGATCTCCGACGGCGATTGGAAATCCCATCTCGGCGGCGGCCGGTCGCTTTTCGTCAACGCCGCCACCTGGGGTCTGGTTGTCACCGGCAAGCTGACCTCGACCGTCAATGACCGCAGCCTTTCAGCCGCACTGACGCGGCTCATAGCCCGCTGCGGCGAACCGGTCATCCGTCGCGGCGTCGACATGGCGATGCGGATGATGGGCGAACAATTCGTCACCGGCGAGACGATCAAGGAGGCGCTCCAGCGCGCGAAGGAGCTCGAGAAGAAGGGCTTCACCTATTCCTATGACATGCTCGGCGAAGCCGCCACGACGGCCGCTGATGCGGAGCGATATTACAAGGACTACGAAACGGCCATCCATGCGATCGGCAAGGCGTCTGCCGGCCGCGGCACCTATGAGGGCCCCGGCATTTCGATCAAGCTCTCGGCATTGCACCCGCGTTACGTGCGGGCGCAAGCGGCGCGCGTCATGAGCGAGTTGCTGCCACGGGTGAAGGCGCTCGCCATGCTCGCCAAAGAATACGACATCGGCTTCAACATCGATGCCGAGGAAGCGGATCGGCTCGAACTGTCGCTCGACCTCCTCGAAGAGCTCTGCCTCGACGCTGATCTCACCGGTTGGAACGGCATGGGCTTCGTTGTGCAGGCCTATGGCAAGCGCTGCCCCTTCGTGCTCGACTACATCATCGATCTCGCGCGGCGCTCCGGCCGGCGCATGATGGTACGGCTTGTGAAGGGCGCCTATTGGGACGCAGAGATCAAGCGGGCGCAGCTCGACGGGCTCGAGGATTTCCCGGTCTTCACGCGCAAGATCCACACGGACGTTTCCTATGTCGCCTGCGCCCGCAAGCTGCTTCAGGCAAGCGACGTGATCTTCCCCCAATTTGCAACCCATAACGCCCAGACGCTTGCCACGATCTATCACATGGCGGGTAAGGACTTTCGCGTCGGCACATACGAGTTCCAGTGCCTGCATGGCATGGGCGAGCCGCTTTACGAGGAGGTCGTCGGTCCGGACAAGCTCAACCGGCCCTGCCGCATCTACGCGCCCGTCGGCACGCATGAGACGCTGCTTGCCTATCTCGTGCGCCGCCTGCTCGAAAACGGCGCCAACTCCTCCTTCGTCCACCGCATCGCCGATCCGAAGGTGTCGGTCAGCGAGCTCATCACCGATCCGGTGGAGATCGTCCGTGCGATGCCCGTGGTCGGCGCCAAGCACGACAAGATTGCGCTGCCCGCCCGGCTCTTCGGCGAGTCGCGCACGAACTCGGCCGGGCTCGACCTCTCGAACGAGGCGACGCTCGCGTCGTTGACGCAGATGCTAAAAGCGAGCGCCGCCGTCAGCTGGGTCGCCGCGCCGCAGCTTTCCGCCGGCGCGGCTTCGGGCGAACTGCGGCCGGTCGTCAATCCCGGCGACCATCGCGACGTCGTGGGCTCGGTAACCGAGACCTCGGACGCGGATGCACGGCGGGCGGCACAGCTTGCCGCGGAGGCGGCGCAAGCCTGGGCGGCGGTTTCTCCGACGGAACGGGCCGCCTGCCTCGATCGGGCCGCCGATCTCATGCAGGCGCAAATGCCGACGCTACTGGGCCTCATCATGCGCGAGGCCGGCAAATCGCTGCCCAACGCCATTGCCGAGGTGCGCGAGGCGATCGATTTCCTGCGCTACTATGCCGAACAGACGCGCCGCACGCTTGGTCCCGCCCACGCCCCGCTCGGGCCCATTGTCTGCATCAGCCCCTGGAATTTCCCGCTGGCGATCTTCACCGGCCAGATTGCCGCGGCCCTCGTGGCGGGCAACCCGGTGCTCGCCAAGCCCGCGGAGGAGACGCCGCTGATCGCCGCCGAAGGCGTGCGCATCCTGCACGAGGCCGGCGTTCCGGCCGGCGCACTGCAGTTTCTGCCCGGCGACGGCCGTGTCGGCGCGGCGCTCGTTGCGGCGCCGGAAATCGCCGGGGTGATGTTCACCGGCTCGACCGAGGTCGCGCGGCTCATCCAGGCGCAACTCGCCGACCGGCTTTCCCCGGCGGGCCGGCCAATCCCGTTCATCGCCGAAACCGGTGGCCAAAACGCGATGATCGTCGACTCCTCCGCCCTTGCCGAGCAGGTTGTCGGCGACGTGATCACCTCGGCCTTCGACAGCGCCGGGCAGCGCTGCTCGGCGCTGCGCGTGCTCTGCCTGCAGGAGGACGTCGCCGACCGCACCCTGACCATGCTGAAAGGGGCGCTGCACGAATTGAAGATCGGCCGCACAGACCGGCTTTCGGTCGATGTCGGCCCGGTGATCACTGCCGAGGCCAAGGAGGGCATCGAAAAGCACATCGACAGGATGCGCGGGCTCGGCCGCAAGGTTGAGCAGATCGGCCTTGCCTCGGAGACCGGCCACGGCACCTTCGTGCCGCCGACGATCATCGAGCTCGAGAATATCTCTGACTTGAAGCGCGAGGTCTTCGGACCCGTGCTGCACGTTATCCGCTACCGCCGCGAGGATCTCGACCGGCTGATAGACGATATCAACGCCACGGGCTACGGCCTCACGTTCGGCCTGCACACGCGCCTCGACGAAACGATCGCGCATGTAACCGACCGTATCAAGGCGGGCAACCTCTATGTCAACCGCAACATCATCGGCGCGGTCGTGGGCGTGCAGCCCTTCGGTGGCCGCGGCCTTTCCGGCACGGGGCCCAAGGCCGGCGGCCCGCTCTATCTCGGCCGGCTGGTGAAGAACGCCCCGGTGCCGCCGCAGCATAGCTCCGTGCATACGGATCCGGTCCTGCGCGATTTCGCCAAATGGCTCGACGGCAAGGGCGCGACGGCGGCGGCCGAAGCCGCCCGCAATGCCGGCAGCAATTCGGCGTTGGGCCTCGACGTGGAACTGCCTGGTCCGGTCGGCGAGCGCAACCTCTATGCGCTCCATCCGCGCGGGCGGGTCCTCATCGTTCCGACGAGCGAGAGCGGCCTCTACCGTCAACTCGCCGCGGCCCTTGCCACCGGCAACAGCGTCGTCGTCGATGCCACCTCGGGCCTGCAGTCTTCGCTCAAGGACTTGCCGCACAGCGTCGCCGCGCGCGTCTCCTGGTCGAAGGATTGGGCGGCCGACGGCCCCTTCGCCGGCGCGCTCGTCGAAGGGGATGGCGAACGTATCCGCATTGTCAACAAAGCCATCGCCGCCCTGCCTGGTCCGCTCGTCCTCGTCCAGGCCGCATCGAGCGAGGAGATCACCCGCAATCCGGATGCCTATTGCCTGAACTGGCTGGTCGAGGAGATTTCCATGTCGATCAACACGGCGGCCGCCGGCGGCAATGCGAGCCTGATGGCAATCGGGTGATGGCCCGCGCCTCTTCTAGAAAAATGAACCCAATCCACTAACCCCGCATGCGGGGGTAGTGGATTGTTAGGCACGATCGAGGACCTGCTGGCGCGCCATCCCCCAATCCGCTATCACCGCCAAAAAGACGGAAAAGCGGATGTTCACGCTCCAGCGCATCGAGACTGCGACACAGGAAATCAAGAAGAGCCGCTTTCTCGCGATCGCCGGCCCGATCGAGGACGAGTTATCGGCAAAAGCTTTCCTGGCCGGGCATTCCGATCTCGCCGCTAACCACAATTGTTGGGCCTGGCGCCTTGGCCAATCCTACCGCTTCAGCGACGACGGCGAGCCGAGCGGTACGGCGGGCAAGCCGATCCTTGCTGCGATCGACGGGCAGAAGCTCGATCGGGTCGTGGTCCTCGTTACACGCTGGTTCGGCGGCATCCTACTCGGCAGCGGCGGCCTGATTCGCGCCTATGGCGGCACCGCCGCACTTTGCCTCGGAACGGCCGAGAGGATCGAACTCGTCGACAAACAAGCAGCGAAGGTCGCCTGTGATTTCGCCGACCTGGCGCTGATGAAGGCGCGCCTTGCAAGCCGCGGCGTCGTGATAACCGATGAGAGCTTCACGGACACCGGAGCCGTGCTGACGATCGAGATGCGAAAAGACCTGGCAGACGACGTGCTGGCGCTCGTTACCGATCTCAGCCGCGGCAAGGCGATCGTCTCCCTGGAGAACTGAGCGGCTTTTCAGCGGCGGCAGGAGCTCTTCTTGCCAAGGCGAAGAAGAAGAATGTCGGCATCACTGTCCGCGTGCCACTCGCCTCCGGGCTTCTTTCCGGCTATCGGACAAGAGCTGCGAGCACTCGTGCCGGCCGGCGTGCCGATGGCGCAGTTCGCGTTGCGCTGGATTCTCGAAAAAGAGGGGCAAGCGACGTCTCCGTCATCCTGTGCCCGAAATTATGTCCAGGCGCAATCCAATGCTTCGCCGATCGGTCCGGCCACCGAAGCCGCCATCGCCGGCCTTTACGAGCGCCTCATCAAGGTCCATGTTCATCGACGGTGGGTGAATAGGAAGCCACACCGACCGCCGCGGCCGAGAGGCTGAATCGGCGGGCGGTGATCGACGCCGAGGACCGCAACCATGAGCGAGGCCTTCGATCTCGAGCGCTTCGTCAAAGCGCAAGATGGAATCTACGGCATTGCGCTGGCGGAGCTTCGGGCCGGCGCCAAGAAAAGCCATTGGATGTGGTTCATCTTCCCGCAGATCCAGGGCCTCGGCCATTCGCCGACGGCGCAATATTACGCGCTCTCGAACATGGACGAGGCCATCGCCTATCTGCGGCACCCGCTTCTCGGCCGCCGCATCCTGGAGTGCACGGAAGCGGTCAACGCCGTCAAGGGGCGCAGCGCCCTCGAAATCTTCGGCAGGCCGGACGACCTCAAGTTCCGCTCGTCGATGACCCTTTTCGAGGCTGCGGCCCCGACCGTCGGCGCCTTTGCCCGGGCGCTGGAGCACTATTTCGACGGAATACGGGATTCGCGGACGATCGATGCCCTCGCCGGAAAATGAGGCCGCCTTTACGACGCCGCCGGCGTCTGCGAAAGCAGGAACAGGGCCGATGCCGCAAAGACCGTGAGCCCGGCGATTGTCAGCATTAGTTCTTTCATCATGAAACGGTACATGCTGTTCCTCCCTCCCGCTGGCAGCGTCAGAAGCACTCAATTCATGTGGGTCTCGGACGCGATTTTTTAAGGCGCGGCCGCACACATGCCCGTGAGGCGGAGAATTCTCAATCGGAACCGGCGCCGGCGTTCGGGCCCATTCAACGTTGACTTCCAAGGCGATCAGAGCAGAATAGTTTCACGCGTCGCGACTTATCAGAAGGGGCGACTAAGATGACGATTGCTAAGAAACTCCAGGACTATATCGACAGCGAAGGGGTCACCTACGACACCGTCGCTCATCACCGTACCGCTACCTCGAGCCAGACCGCCGAGGCCGCCCATGTGCCGGGCAACAGGCTCGCCAAGTCCGTGGTCGTGCACCACGAAATGGGCTATGTGCTGGCAGTCGTTCCTGCCACGCACCGCGTCGAGCTCTCGACATTGCAGGACGTCATGAACAGGCGCTTGGGCCTTGCCTCCGAGGACGAGGTCAGTTCGCTTTTCTCCGATTGCGAAGTCGGCGCCGTGCCGCCGATCGGATCGGCCTATGGCGTACCGGTCATTCTCGACGAAAGCCTCGACAGGGCCAGCGATGTCTATTTCGAAGGCGGCGACCATCGGACGCTGGTCCATATGACCGGCACCAACTTCCGCAACCTGATGAAGGATGCGCAAGTCGCCCGCTTCAGCCATCCCTCGGCATGAGGCGACCTCGATTTAAGAAGAGGTGCAGGGCGGCATTTGTGATAAGACAAACGGCACCACGCGTTGCGTCCGGCATATCGCGCTTGTTTTGAAGAAAAATGGCGCACCCGAAGAGATTCGAACTCCTGACCCCCAGATTCGTAGTCTGGTGCTCTATCCAGCTGAGCTACGGGTGCGTGCCTTGGAAGCGGTGACCACCGCTTGCGTGGCGATCCTCTAAAGCGTCCTTTCGGCGATTGCAAGCGCCTTTCGGGAAAAAATTCATTTTTGGACGGATGGAGACCCGCTTATCCCTGCGCCTTCGCAGGGCCGAAACTCAGGAGCGCCCCTTCGCGCGGAAGGCATCAAGGCGGACGGGGCGGTCCGGCAGTTCGATGCGGAAGAGCGTCCCGGGCGTCGGCTTTTCCACGAGCGCGATCGTGCCGCCATGGGCGAGCACCAGTTCGCGGGCGATTGCGAGTCCGAGCCCCGTGCCGCCGGAGCGCGCCGAGCCGCGAAAGGCCGCGAACAGGTTTTCCCGCGCCTTGGCCGGCATGCCGGGGCCCGTATCGTCGATGGAGATCGTCACCACACCGCCCGTGCGGACCGCCGAGACGCGGATCGCCCGGCCGCGCCCATCCTCCGGCTGGTGGTTCGCCAACGCCTCGACCGCATTGCGGCAGATATTGTGGATGACCCGGAAGAGCTGCTCGCTGTCCGCATCCACCACGACGTCGTCGCGAACCTGGTTTTCGAATTCGATGCCGCTCTGGCCATCGATTGCCAGGAGTTCGGAGACATCGTCGACGAGCGGGCGAAGCGCGACGAAGCGGCGGCGCGGCTCTGCCTCCGCTGTGCGTCCGTAGGAAAGGACTTCATGCGTGTAGCCGACCGCGCGGTCGATGGTTCTCAGCAATGTCGGCGCGAAACGCTTCACGACCGGGTCATCGACAGCGGCAAGCCGGTCGGAGATCAACTGCGCCGAGGAGAGAATGTTGCGCATGTCATGATTGATCTTCGAAACGGCCAGGCCGAGTTCGGCAAGGCTTTTCTGCTGCTTCAGGGTCCTCTGCAACTCGCGCTGCATGCTGGCAAGGTGCTGGCCGGCGACCGCCAGTTCGTCCCGGCCCTCGGGCGACACGAGCATGCGTTCGGGGTTCGATGGCTCGTCGGAGAATTCCTGCATGCTCGTCGTCAGCCGCCTGATCGGCAGGATCAGCATGCGGTTGATCGCAAGGAAGATCAGCGCCGCGGTGATCAGAGAGATGACGATCGATAGCAGGAAAACGTTGCGCGAATAGACGAGCATGGCCTTGCGCAGGCCGGCATCCTTCATCACCAGTTCTATCGTCGCATCGCTTTCGCCGAGCGGCCCATAGACACGCATGATGCGATGGCCGCCGAAAAGCAGCGTGTCGAAAGCGTCGCGGACCGCGCCGAGCGCCGTGAAACTGGCGATGTCGTATTCGCCGTCGACCTGAGGCGGCATGTCCACGGTCGCGATCATCCGCGACGCATCCTTGCGGCGGATGACGATCGCCTTGGTGCCGGTTGCCATCAAGGTCTCGCGCTGCACGGCGCGCGGCAGCTCGATGTTCTGCAAACCGTCGACGACGACGGCCGCGGCCGCGACTGTGTTCAGCCGGTCCTCAAGCCAGCGGATTCGCATATTGGCGACGGAGGGCACGAAGATCAGCACTTCCGCGAGCATGACGAAGGCGACCGTCAGCAGGAGCATCTTGCCGGAGAGCCCGCGCAGAAAGCCCACGGCCGCGCGGGGCGGCGCCGTCGCATTGTCCTGGCGTACCTCTTCTACCATGCTTGAAGAATTTCCCTGCCGTCAGCCGAAACGCCGCAAGATGCGGATTGCGGCGCGGACCAAGCGATGTCGTGCCATAGGAGAATAATAGGAGATCGCTGCCTGTTTTCCAATCTCGGAAAGGGTGGGATAGGGCGCCACATGATCACGGAAGCTCTTGAGCGTCAAACGGTTGGCAATGGCAAAGGCCCAGATGTCGATCATTTCTCCCGCCCCCGTGCCGGCAATGCCGGCGCCGAGAATTCGGCCGCGCCGGCCGATCACCAGCTTTATCTGTCCGCGCCCGAGGCCATCGGTTCGGACACGGTCATTGGCCGAATAATCGTAGCGAACGATATCAACGCTTCCGAATTTCTCCCGTGCCTCCTCTTCAGTGAGGCCGGCCTGGGCGAGTTCCGGATCGGTGAAGGTAACCCGGGGGATCATGGCGCGGATCTCTCGCGCCGGCAGGCGGAAGAGGATCTGCTGCAGGACAAGCCGCGCGTGGTAGCTTGCCGCATGGGTGAACTGCAGGCCGCCGGCCGCATCGCCAATCGCATAGACGCGGCGGTTGCTGGTGCGCAGGTCCGCGGCGACTTCGATGCGCCTGGCATCGTGCCGAATGCCCGCGGCAGCGAGGTCGAGCGTAGCGTGATTGGCGGTGCGGCCGGTCGCAAGCAAGAGGTCGCTGCCATTGACGTGGAAGATCCCGCTTTCGTTTTCGCAGCGCAGAATCACGCCGTCATCGCTGCGCGCCACCGAGCGGACCGTCGTGCGCTGGTGCAGGGCGATACTTTCGGCGCGGAGTGTGTCCAGCATGATCGCTTTCAGTTCCGGATCTTCCTTCGCGAGCGCCACAGCGCTCTCAATTACGGTCACGCGCGCGCCCAGCCGGGAATAGGCCTGCGCCATCTCCAGGCCCATCGCCCCGGCGCCGATGACGACCAAATGGCGGGGCACCTCCTTCAGCTTAAACAGCGTCTCGTTTGTGAGGAATGGCGTCTCCGCCAAGCCCGCAATCGCGGGAATTGCAGGCGAGGAGCCCGTAGCGATCACGAAGCGCCGGGCCCGGACGAGGCGATCGCCGGCCGCAACGGTCCGCGCGTCGACGAACCGCGCCGTCTCCGTCAGCACCTCGACGCCGAGGCTTGTGAACCGCTCGACGGAATCATGCGGAGCGATGCCTGCTATGACCGCGCTGATCCGGTCCTTGAGCCGTTCGCCTTCGACGACCGGCTCAGCGGCAACGAGACCGAACGCGCCGGCCCTGCGGATCGCTTGCGCGTGTTTCGCGGCCGCGATCAGCGACTTCGAGGGCACGCAGCCATTATTCAGGCAATCCCCGCCCATCTTGCCGTGCTCGACGAGGACAACCGGCACGCCGAAAGCGGCCGCACCCGCGGCTACGGACAGACCGGCGGCGCCGCCGCCGATCACACAGATGTCCGGGTTGAGTATCCTAGCCACGCACCGCGTCCCTTGTCAGTTTTCTCTCCGGCGCGCCTGTATTCGCCTGTAGATGAGAGGCAGCGCCGTAATGAGCGCCAGGGCGAGAAGCGCCAGGGAAATGTGCCGCGTGGCGAAATCCGTCGGCGATAACCCGCGCCCGCTCGCCGCCGCGCGGGCGATCACCTCGTCAAGGCCGCAGCCGAGCCAGGCATAGGCGAAGGTGCCCGGCACGATGCCGAGAAGGGTCGCCACGGCGAAGGTGCGGAGTTTCACCCCGAAGAAGGCAGGTGCGATATTGACGATGAAGAAGGGAAAGACCGGCACGAGGCGCAGGATCAGCAGGTAATGGAAGGCATCGCGGCGAAAGCCTGTGGCGAGGCGCTCGAGGAAACGCCCGGCGCGCCGCCGCAATAGATCGCTCAGGGCACCGCGCGCCGCCATGAACAGAAGGCTGCCCCCCAGCGAGGCGGCGGCGATCGCGATGACGCCACCGAAAAGGCAGCCGAACAGAAAGCCGGCGGCTATCGTCAATACCGATGCGGCCGGGATCGAGAAGACCACGGCGACGACATAGGCGGCAAAGAAGGTGAGTCCCGATCGGAGAGGATAGGCGCCGACATAGGCACTGAGCGCCTCCCGATGATCAACCAGTGTCGACAAGGTCAGATATCGCTGGAGCCCCAGCGCATAGCAGGCCGCTCCCCCGGCGATGAGGAGTGCAAACGGAGCGAATCGCCACAGCGAACGACCGCCATCGGCTTCGCCGCTCGTTCGGCTCGACGATCCGTACGCGGGCGCTTCTTCTTTTTCCGCGCTGTCGCTCAGTTCAGGGCCCATGCGGTTCTTGCCCTCGGCGTGGTCCGCCCCGGCATGAATGGAAGCGGAATGAATGACGAATGATCCGTACCCTCGAAGACAGCCCGAACGGGCGGGCGGAACAAGTCACTTTGCCGTGAAACGGCGGGAGCCGCGGGTCCGTGGTATCGGCGGCTTGCGTAACCGAAGAGAAGCGGGGGCAGCCGTATCAGAACTCCTGAAGTTCGTCGCGGACGACGGCGGCCGATCAGCGCCGAAGGCACGCGCCACCGTCGCCATCATCCGGCGAACCGGTGACGAAACGGGCGGCTCGTTTCCCGGTCAGGAAAGGCGCTCGATCCATGAAATCCCAGGCGCTTCTGGTGTCTTGCACCGCCGGCGGGCGCCAGTCCCGCCCTTCCCATGGCGGCCGAGCCCCAAGGCGGCATGCGGCGGGAATTGACTTTGCCGGGCTTTTGTCCCTATAAGCCGCGCACGTTCGGTCATACCGCCAAGTGCGGAGCTATGCCCGTAACGAAAACGCTCCTTGCATAACGCAAACTCAAGAAGGGCCGCACGCCGCGGTATTTAAATAAATGAAGCGTACCTACCAACCGTCCAAGCTTGTTCGCAAGCGCCGTCACGGCTTCCGTGCACGTATGGCTACCAATGGTGGCCGCAAGGTTCTCGCAGCCCGCCGGGCTCGTGGCCGCAAGCGTCTCTCGGCCTGAGCCGAGCCTGCCCGAATCCTTATGTCCGGGCATATGACAGACAGACACAAAGTTCCTGTCGGACGGCTGAAAAGCCGTCCGCAGTTTTTGGCAGTCAGGGCCGGAGAAAGTCGCAAAGGGCCGCTATTCCTCCTCGAAGTGCTCGACAGGGATGATCCGGGAGCGCAGCCCCGCGTCGGCTTTACCGTCACCAAGAAACACGGCAATGCCGTCGAGCGAAATCGGATGCGCCGACGCCTCAAAGAAGCCGTGCGGCTTTGCGCGGGGTTTGCAATGAAACCCGGACACGACTATGTGATTGTCGCCCGACGCGATCTCCTGAATGCCCCTTTTGACGCATTGACTCGGGCGCTCGAGGATCGCATCGAAAGCAAGCCGAAACCGAAACGGCCGCCGGCCGGTTCCAGGAAGTCATGATGGAAAACAACCGCAATTATTTCGTGGCGATTGCCCTATCCGTACTGATCCTCGTCGCTTGGCAGTTCTTCTATGTCAATCCGAGGATCGAGAAGGACCGCATCGCCGCGGAACAGGCGCAGCAGCAGGCGCAGCAGACCGAAGCCCAGCAAGGCGGCCAACAGGCGGCACCGGGACAGGCCCTGCCCGGCGGCGCAATTCCGAGCGCCGGTGAAAGCCGCGAACAGGTGGTCGCCAAGTCCGAGCGCGTTGAGATCGACACGCCTGCCCTTTCCGGCTCCATCAACCTGACCGGCGCACGCTTCGACGACCTCAAACTCAAGGGCTATCGCGAAACCGTGGACCCGAAGAGCCCGATCATCACGCTCTTCAGTCCCGCAGAAACCGCGGACGGCTACTTCACCGAGCTCGGCTATATCGGCAGCGACGCGACGGGGGCGGTACCTGGGCCGCAGACTGTCTGGACGCTCACCGGCGGCGACAAGCTGACACCCGCAACGCCGGTAACGCTCACCTATACGAATGAGAAGGGCGTCACCTTCACCCGGACGATCTCGGTCGACGACCGCTACATGTTCCAGGTGGTCGACAGCATCAAGAACGACAGCGCCGCGCCGATCTCGCTTTCCTCCTACGGCCGCGTCACGCGCTTCAACAAGCCGGCGACGCCGAGCATCTATGTCCTGCACGAGGGATTCGTCGGCGTAACCGCCGACAGTCTGCAGGAGGTCGACTATTCGGACGCCGAGGACGAAACCACCATCGAGCCCGGCAAGTCGACGGGCGGCTGGCTCGGCATCACCGACAAATATTGGGCGGCCACGATCATCCCGCCGCAAGAGACGCCGTTCGACACGCGCTTCTCGCATTTCACGGACGGACGGGCCCGCTACCAGAGCGACTATAAGAGCGATGCGATCACCGTCGCTGCCGGCCAGTCGGCGGAGGTCGAAAACCTCGTCTTTGCCGGCGCCAAGGAAGTCCCGGTCGTCGACAATTACGAAACCGCCTATTCGATCCCGAATTTCGACAAGCTGATCGACTGGGGCTGGTTCTACTTCATCACCAAGCCGATGTTCAAAATGATGGATTTCTTCTTCCGTCTCTTCGGCAATTTCGGCATCGCGATCCTGATCACCACGATCGTCGTCAAGCTGATCTTCTTCCCTCTCGCCAACAAGCAATATGCCTCAATGGCGAACATGAAGAAGGTCCAGCCGAAGATGGAGGAACTGAAGAAGAAGTTCGGCGACGACCGCATGGGGTTGCAGCAGGCAATGATGCAGCTCTACAAGGATGAGAAGATCAATCCGCTGGCGGGCTGCTGGCCGATCCTCATCCAGATTCCGGTGTTCTTCGCGCTCTACAAGGTGATCTACGTCACGATCGAGATGCGCCACGCGCCTTTCTTCGGTTGGATCCAGGACCTTTCCGCCCCGGATCCGACGACGATCTTCAACCTCTTCGGTCTGCTGCCCTACGACTTACCGGCCTTCCTGCATCTCGGCGTCTGGCCGATCCTCATGGGCATCACGATGTTCCTGCAGATGCGCATGAACCCGACGCCTCCGGACCCGACGCAGGCGATGCTTTTCACGTGGATGCCGGTGGTCTTCACCTTCATGCTGGCATCGTTCCCCGCCGGTCTGGTGATCTACTGGGCCTGGAACAACCTGCTGTCGATCATCCAGCAGTCGATCATTATGAAGCGCCAGGGCGTGAGGATCGAGCTCTTCGACAATGTGAAGTCACTGTTCTCGAAGAAACCCAAGCCGGCGGAATAGCCGGCGCGTCCAGCTCTTCCAAAGCCCCGGGGATCGAAAGCCGTCCGGGGCTTTTTCTTTCCGCGCGGCGCTGCCACCGAAAACGATGCGAAGCCTCGCCGCGCTTGACAAGCGGCGCCAAAAGCCTGATCCCGGCCGGGCAATAAGGAACGTCAGGACATGACCGAAAACAGTAACCGGAACGCCGCCAACACCTTCGGCCGGCCGTGGATCTTCATCCGCGGCGTTCCCTCAATGAAATTCCTGCCGCCGGAGGGCCCGACGGAGATCGCCTTTGCCGGCCGCTCGAATGTCGGCAAGTCGTCGTTGATCAACGCCCTCGTCGGCCAGAAAGGGCTCGCGCGCACCTCCAACACCCCGGGGCGGACACAGGAACTCAATTATTTCGTGCCAGATGGCTATTCCGGAGAGGCCGGCGACCTGCCGCCGATCGCACTCGTCGATATGCCCGGCTACGGCTACGCCCAGGCGCCCAAGGAACAGGTCGACGCCTGGACGAAGCTCGTCTTCGATTATCTGCGCGGCCGTTCGACGCTGAAGCGCGTCTATGTACTGATCGACGCCCGCCACGGCATCAAGAAGAACGACGAGGAGGTATTGTCGCTTCTCGACAAGGCGGCGGTCTCCTACCAGATCGTGCTCACCAAGACCGACAAGATCAAGGCAGTCGGGGTGCCGCGGCTCGTCGCCGAAACGCTCGAGAAAATCAAGAAGCGTCCGGCCGCCTATCCTGAGGTGTTGTCGACATCCTCGGAGAAGGGCGCCGGCATAGAGGAGCTGCGCGCCGCGATCGATCTCGCCGTCGCGCGCTGACAACCCCGCTCGACACCTGAAACATTGCTGGGCATCTTCACCGGGCTTAAAGCCGCCCTATCTCCGGCTGGCGACGACCGTTCGTCGTCTCGTGAGCAGGAGGAGAAGATGTCCGATTTGATTGTCGTAGGTTTCGATTCGCCGGAAGAAGCCGACAAGGTTCTGTTGAAGCTCAGCAGCCTCAAGAAGGAGTATCTGATCGATCTCGAAGATGCGGTCGTCGTCGTGCGCGACGCCGAGGGCAAAGTACATCTCAAGCAGAGCTTCAACCTCACGGCCGCCGGGGCGACCTCCGGCCTCCTCTCCGGCTCGCTCTGGGGCGGGCTCGTGGGGCTGCTGTTCCTGAACCCGCTTGCCGGCTTCGCGATCGGCGGAGCACTCGGAGCCGGTGCGGGCGCCCTCTCCGGATCGCTCGTCGACTACGGCATCGACGACGACTTCATCAAGTCGCTCGGCAACACCATCCCGAACAATTCCTCAGCTCTCTTCATCCTGGTGCGCAAGGTCCAGCCTGAAAAGGTGCTTGCAGAACTGTCGGGATTGCGGGGCCGCGTGCTCAAGACATCGCTTTCGCCGGAGCAGGAACAGAAGCTGCAGGCGGCGCTCATCGATGCGCAGACGCCGTCGCCGCCGCCCGGCACGTTCTGAGGACGCGGCCACTGGGCCATTTCAGCGATAGCGGACGGTGCCGCGGGCAATGACCGGGCCGCTGGGCGAGCCGGTGGGCGATCCGCCGAGCGGCTCGACACTGACCGCGAGAGTGGCGCCTGAAATGACCTTGCCGCGTATGCTCGACGGAAGCGAGATTTCCCCTTCGCCGGACTGCGGCAGCACGCCAAGCGAGACGGCCGCTTGTGTACCTCTGATCAACCAGAGTTCCAGAGCCTTTTCCTTCGCCTGGCTGGCGGCGACAGGCGCCAGCATCAGGCGGCCGGACGCGGGATCGAAGCGTGCGACGAGGTTGATGGCGTTGCCTTCTCCGGAAAGGTCCGCCACCAGCGAGGCGCCGCCCGTGCCCCCGCCGAGGAGACCGGCCGAGGAGGCGGCCAGAACCGTGACTGCGGCGAGCGATGCAAGTGCGAGGCTGCGCCAGAAGGGGAGCGAGTGCCACAGTCCGGACGGCCGCTGGGGCGCGTCGAACCTCGCCTCGCCCGGCACCGATCCGCGCACGGACTGGGCGACCTGCTCGTAGGCCTCGTCGAAGGAGGCGAGGTTGTTCTGCCAGCGGACGACCATGGCCGCAAAATCGCTGTCCGAGGCCATGCGTGCCTCAACCTTCCGGCGGTCTTCGTCGGATAGAACGCCCAGCACGTATTCCCCCGCGATCACTTCGTCGCGGCGGGAATCCCCGCTTTCGGGCTTCTGCGTCGTCATCGCTCCATGCACTCTTTCGACATCAGGAGTCTGTGCCCGATCTTCCGCATGCAAGGCAGGATCAGCCAAATCAGGAGCCTCGTCAATCGTGTTTGCGACGGGATTTCGCCCCGTCTCGACTCCGTCGCGACGAACGCCCGCACGCAAGCAATGGTGCTGGCGGCCGCCATCCGACGGCCGTCATTACCGCGTTATGTTGCGCCGGGATCATTCCATCCGTCATAACTTTGCGCTAAACAGCAGCCGGTTTGTTTCGAGGGTCCGCCATGTCCGCATCAGAAAGTGAAATCCAGGCACGCCTGCTCGCTCAGGCGCTACCCTATATGCAGCGCTACGAGAACAAGACAATCGTCGTTAAATATGGCGGGCATGCCATGGGCAACCCTGAACTCAGCCGGGCCTTTGCCAGCGACGTCGCGCTTCTGAAGCAGTCCGGCGTCAATCCGATCGTGGTCCATGGAGGCGGCCCCCAGATCGGGGCCATGCTGACGAAGATGGGCATCGAATCGAAATTTGAAGGCGGGCTTCGCGTCACCGATCAGAAAACCGTCGAGATCGTCGAGATGGTGCTCGCGGGCTCGATCAACAAGGAGATCGTGGCGCTCATCAACCAGACCGGTGAATGGGCGATCGGCCTTTGCGGCAAGGACGGTAACATGGTCTTCGCGGAAAAGGCCAAGAAGACCATCCGCGATCCGGACTCGAACATCGAGCGCGTGCTCGATCTCGGCTTCGTCGGCGACGTTGTCGAAGTGGACCGCACACTGCTCGACCTGCTCGCACGCTCCGAGATGATTCCGGTCATCGCCCCGGTCGCACCGGGCCGCGACGGCCATACCTACAACATCAATGCCGATACCTTCGCCGGCGCGATCGCCGGCGCGCTCAATGCGACACGCCTTCTGTTCCTGACGGACGTTCCCGGCGTGCTCAACAGGAACGGCGAGCTCATCAAGGAGCTTTCGGTCGCCGAAGCCCGCGCGCTGATCGCCGACGGCACGATATCCGGCGGCATGATTCCGAAGGTCGAGACCTGCATCGACGCGATCAAGGCGGGCGTGCAGGGCGTGGTCATCCTCAACGGCAAGACCGCACACTCCGTGCTCCTGGAAATCTTCACGGAACGCGGCGCCGGTACGCTGATCGTACCGTAACGATTCGGCTCGCGGCAGAATCAATTCCTCCCCAACCGCCCCCACAAGGGGAGGGTTGGGGAGGTAAAATTCGCCGGGAAATCTATTTCCCCGCACCCCCATAGACCTTCTCCGCCTCTCCGCGCAGCCACGCGATCATCGCCCGATAGGGGAACGGACCGTAGCTGACGCGGCCGACGCCGGCGGCGGCGAGGGTGGCAATGTCCGGCGCGCCGGGCTTCATCATCACGTTCACCGGCAGCGGCGAGGCCGCGCAGAGCCGGCCGATCAGGTCGGGATCGGCGAGTCCCGGCGCGAAGAAGCCGCTGGCGCCCGCTCCTGCATAGGCCTTGGCGCGAGCGATCGCCTCGTCGAGCAGATCCCCGTGGCGGGTCTCGTCTCCTTCCTTCAGAAAGAGATCGGTGCGGGCGTTGATGAACAGTGGAACGCTCTGGCGCTCCGCCATCTCGCGGATGGCACGAATGCGTGCAACCTGTCGGTCGGTCCGATGGATGCCGCTCTTGCCGACAACCTGATCTTCGAAATTGATGCCGATGGCGCCGGCGTCGATAAGTTGGACGACATTGGCGGCGCCCTGCGCCGGATCTTCCGAATAGGCGCCTTCGAAGTCCACCGAAAGCGGAAGATCGGTCGCGGCGAGAATTTCACGGGCGACCTCGCCCAGCAGCGGGAGCGGTATCTTCTGCCCGTCGGAAAAGCCATGGGCTGCCGCGACAGACCAGCTTCCGGTCGCAAGCGCTTTGGCGCCCGCTTCGGCCACGCAGCGGGCGCTGCCCGCATCCCAGATGTTGTAGAGAATGATCGGATCCCCCTTGCGGTGCAACCCTGCAAAGGCGAGTGCCCTTTCCTCCTGTGTCATCACATAACCTCCTGAGCGATGAGATAGAATCGAGTCGAACCGAACTCGGCCGTCGTTTCCAGCAAATTCAAGCGGAACAGGAGCGGAATGTCCCGCTTGCGCGTCACGCGGCTCCAGAAGGCCCGGTCGAGCGCATCTTCCTTTCGTGCCGCAGGAGCCATTCCTTCCGCCCCAGCCCGCCGCCATATCCCGTCAGCGAACCGTCCGCTCCGATGCAGCGGTGGCAGGGAACGACGATCGCGATGCGGTTCGAGCCGTTTGCCCGCGCTACGGCGCGGGCCATCTGAGCGGTGCCTACTGCGCGCGCAATGTCGCTATAGGATCGGGTCTCGCCCAGCGGGATTTGCGCGAGTTCTTCCCAAACCTTGCGCTCGAGAGCGCTGCCATCGAGAGCCAGGGGCGTGCGAAACTCGCCTGACTGGCCGGTGAAATAGGCTTTGAGTTCAGCCTCGATCTGGTCGATGGGCGGTGTCCTGCCCGGCACGACCGCCGACCGCAGCTTTCGTTTCAAAGCCTCCACCTCGCCCGGCAGCGCCTTGCGATCGTGAAACTCGAGCAGGTGAAGATACTTCTGATCGGCCAGGGCAATCATCGGACCGAGCGGCGTCTCGACCCAATCGGCGAACAGGAGTTGCCGCCCCTGCGACGTGGCAGGCGCCTCTCCAATCAGCCGCGCGAAGGCCGCGCGAAAGCCGCTTGGCGACTCATAGCCCGCATCGATCTGCGCCTCGATGACGCTCGCCCCTGCCGACAGGCGGCGGGCCGCCTCGCCCACACGCCGCCGGCGGGCGAGTTCGAGAAAGGTAACGCCGAGCGTCCGCCTGAAGGCCCGGCGAACGGTGGACGGGTCAAAGCCGCGCCGCACGAGATCGCCCTCCGTCCAACGACGATCCGGATGGCGCTCAAGGAGCCTCAGAAGATCGTCGACGAGCGGCTGATTGCCGGAAGAACCGGCCAGCGGCCGGCATCGCTCGCAGGGTCTGAAGCCCGCATTGACGCAGGCCGCGATGCTGTCGAAGAAGAGCGTGTTTTCGCGTTTCGGCTTGCGGGCGGCACAGGAGAGCCGGCAGAAGATGCCGGTGGTCTTCACGCAGACATAGGCTTGGCCCTCATAGTCGGAACTGCGGGCCAGCAGCGCGTCGTAAAGAGCGTCGTCGTTCGGCAGATCAAAGAGCATGCCGCTTTGTAGCATCCCGCAACTGCGCCGTCCGCCGAAATTCGGGCATCCATTTTCCTGAATCCGGCCGTCACGGCACGAGCAGCATCACCACACCGAGCACGATCAGCAGGCTACCGATCAGTTCGAGCCGGGTGATCCATTCCCGGAAGACGAAGAAGGATGCGGCGAAGGTGAAGAGCATCTCCACCTGGGCCACCACCTTGACCATCGCCGCCTGCTGCAGGGTCATCGCCGAAAACCAGCCGAACGACGCGGAGGCGCCGACGAATCCGACCAGAGCCGCGGGCATCCATGCGCGGCGAATACGGCCGAGCTCGTGCGGTTCCCGCAGGACTATCCAGGCCAGCATGGCGAGCGTCTGCAGCAGGATGACGAAGCCCAGGGTAAAACCTGCCTGCATCAGATAGTCGGGAGCCGGCAGGCTCGGCGCCAGCGCCAGCGAGGCGGAGCGGTAGGAGACGGCGGAAAGCCCGAACAAGGTGCCCGAGAGCAGACCAATGCCGGCTGTGCGACTGAAGACCGACGTTACAAGGGACCGGATGCTCAACGTGGTGCGAGCAACGGAAATGAGCATGACACCGACGACGGAAATGGCGATCGCGACGACTGCGCCGGAACTCGCTTTCTCGCCGAGGAAGAGCAGGCCGAAGAGGGCAGCCTGGGCCGGCTCCGTACGCGAATAGGCGGTGCCGACGGCGAAGTTTCGGAAGGAGAACAGGTGGACGAGCAGGAATGTGGCCGCGATCTGCGCCATTCCGCCAATGGTCGCCCAGAGAAGGAAAGTGCCGTCCGGCACCGGCAGCGCATGCCCCGCCTGCCAGAGAAGGGCCAAATAGAGGAGCGCGAAGGGCAGGCCGAATCCGAAGCGCACGAAAGTAGCGCCCGTCGTTCCCATGACGCCCTTCAAATGCTTCTGCATGGCGGAGCGGACATTCTGAAGGAAGGCCGCGGCGATGGTGATGAGAACCCAGGTTTCCATGTGAGCGGGCTAGCACGAGCGGGCGCTTCAATCCATGTTCATCCATGGGTGGCGGAGAAGAATTCCGTTTTCCTTCGCGGCAGGCCATGCCATAACGCGGCCATGAAGAAGCTCGATCGCCTGCCCACACATGCCGAATTCGCCCATGTCACCGACTGGGTTTTCGACCTCGACAACACGCTCTATCCGCACCACGTCAATCTCTTCGCCCAGATCGACCGCAACATGACGGCCTACGTGGCAGAACTCCTATCGCTCGATCCGGGGGAGGCGAAGAGGCTGCAGAAGGCCTATTACCGCGATCACGGCACGACGCTTCAGGGCCTGATGATCCATCACAGCGTCGATCCGAACGACTTCCTCGAACGGGCACACGCGATCGACTACAGTGTCGTTCCCGCGGATCCGGCACTTGGCGAGGCAATCAAGGCCTTGCCCGGTCGCAAGTTCATCTTCACGAATGGTAGCACTACCCATGCGCAGATGACGGCGCGGGCGCTCGGCATTCTCGATCATTTCGACGATATCTTTGACATCGTCGCCGCCGATTTCGTCCCGAAGCCCGCCGGCGACACCTACGATAAGTTCATGAGCCTGCACCGGGTGGATACGCAGAACGCGGTGATGTTCGAGGACCTGCCGCGCAACCTGGTCGTCCCGAAGGCACTCGGGATGAAGACCGTGCTGCTCGTGCCTCGCAATCTCGAGTATGAATTTGTCGAGGCGTGGGAGACGTCGAGCGATGCGGATGAGCAGATCGACTACGTCACCGAGGATCTGGTTGGCTTCCTCAGCCGCATCGTTGCCGTCGCGTAGGGAAGCGAAGCGAATGATGCTTCCGCTTCGACTGTTGCTTTGCCGCATCCGTGCGACGTCAGGGGACCCCACCCGACTGTAAAATCCTCTATCGCCGGCCCGAGGCCATCGGCATCGAGTTCGGATCCACCGTTTCGTAGAAGCGCACGATGACGTCCCAGGCCTCTTCCGCCGTTTCGACGAAGTGGACGAGATCGAGATCGTTCGGTGCGATCGTGCCGAAATCCGCCAGAGCCTCGAAATTGATGACCGAGCGCCAGAATTTTTCGCCGAAGAGCAGGAGCGGCACGAGTGCCAGGCGCCCCGTCTGCATCAGCGTCACCGTCTCGAACAGCTCGTCGAGCGTACCGAAGCCGCCCGGAAAGACCGCGACCGCCTTGGCGCGCAGCAGGAAATGCATCTTGCGGATGGCGAAATAGTGGAAATTGAACGATAGCTCCGGCGTGACATAGATGTTTGGCGCCTGCTCGTGCGGCAGCACGATGTTGAAGCCGATCGACGGGGCGCCGGCGTCGGCCGCGCCGCGATTTCCCGCCTCCATCACGCCCGGGCCGCCTCCGGTCACCACCACATATTCCTTGTGGCCGAGCTTGGCAGATTGCTCGGAGCAGAGCCGGGCAAACTTCCGAGCCTCGGTGTAATAGACCGATGCCCCCTCCAGATTCTTGCGCTGCGTCTCGTTCTTGGCTGCCCAGGCAGGGCCGCCAGGTTCCGGAATCCGCGCACCTCCGAACATGACTATGGTCGAGTTGATGCCGCGCTCGGCAAGCATCATCTCCGTCTTCAAGAGTTCGAGCTGGAGGCGCACCGGGCGCAACTCCTCGCGACACAGGAAATCGTCATCGACATAGGCAAGACGATAGGTCGGCGAGGCCGATTGCGGCGTTAGCGGAACAGTGGAGGCGCGTTGCCTGCTTTGCTGGCTGTCCGCCAGAGGATCCCAGACCCCGCCCCTGCGGCGCAGGCTTCGCTTTTTCATGCGTCCCATATTTCGCCTTTCCCGTCGCGTTCCGGATAGCCGACACCTCGACCGGACACGCCCTCACAAATCTCCTCAGCCATAAGTGGTCTCTCTGCCGGAAACGGGAAGGCTTGCCAAGTCCCCCAGTGGAAGAGCGGCGCAAAAGGTCTTCAACTTTTCAGCCCGACGATGGGGACGCACGTCGTGTCACGCCCGCGGCCACCCACTGGATTACCATTCCAATTCCGTCCTTGAATCGGTTCCGATTTCAGGATTTATGCAGTAGAGCTTGCTGGACAACTGCTGACCATTAAGGAATTCCGATGACGACCCACGACCTCGCCTCCCTGTCGCAGACGATCGAGACCGCCTTTGAAAATCGCGAGACCGTCAACACCGGCACGCGCGGAGCGATCCGCGACGCGGTGGAGACGGCGCTTAATCTGCTCGACAGCGGCAAAGTACGTGTGGCCGAGCGGGGCGAAGACGGCACCTGGACGGTCAATCAATGGCTCAAGAAGGCCGTTCTCCTTTCCTTCCGGCTGAGCCCGATGGAACTCGTCAAGGGCGGTCCGGGCGAGTCGGTCTGGTGGGATAAGGTTCCCTCGAAGTTCGACGGTTGGAGCGTCAACGAATTCGAGAAGGCGGGCTTTCGCGCCGTGCCGAACTGTGTCGTCCGCCGTTCTGCCTATATCGCGCCGAACGCGGTCCTGATGCCCTCCTTCGTCAATCTCGGTGCCTATGTCGGCGAATCGACGATGGTGGATACCTGGGCGACCGTCGGCTCCTGCGCGCAGATCGGCAAGAACGTGCATCTTTCAGGCGGCGTCGGCATCGGCGGAGTGCTCGAGCCCATGCAGGCCGGTCCGACCATCATCGAGGACAATTGCTTCATCGGCGCCCGTTCCGAAGTGGTCGAAGGCTGTATCGTCCGTGAAGGTTCGGTTCTCGGCATGGGCGTCTTCATCGGCAAATCGACCAAGATCGTCGATCGTGCCACGGGCGAAGTGATGTACGGCGAAGTGCCGCCCTATTCGGTCGTCGTCGCCGGCTCCATGCCGTCCGGCTCGACTATGGCCAACGGCCAGCCGGCGCCGAACCTCTATTGCGCCGTCATCGTGAAGCGGGTCGACGAAAAGACCCGTTCGAAGACCGGCATCAACGAGCTTCTCCGGGATTGACAATGACCGAGGAGGGGCGGCAGCCAAGCATGACCTGGCTGTTTTTCAGCCCCTCCGGCCGGATCGGCCGCCTGCCCTTCTTTCTCTCCTGGCTCTTCTGGCTCTTCACGGGCGGCTTGCTGCTGGCGCAGGTGTTGAAATACGAGGGCCAGGATGCGCCTCTGGCGCTCTGGACGCTGGCGCTGATCGCTTCCGGATTCGTGTCGACTGTCTCGCTGGTCATGCTGTCGATCAAGCGTTTGCACGATATCGGCTATCCCGGTCCGTTGGCGCTCTGTCTTTTCATTCCGGTCTTAAGCCCTATCGTCTTCATCGCCCTCTGTCTCTGGCCGGGCTCCCAGGGCGCGAACGAATTCGGCGGGCGTCGGAACGGGCCGAACCGTTGACAATTCCGCCTGTACATTCCTGCTCCGAGCGCGTATGTAGCGGCGCAATTGAACTGGCCGCGACGTTGGCCGCGGCGATCGACGCCTGATGGCGGCCAAGAGGGCCTGCTCGTCTGTCGGCGCGAAGACCGAATCCGAAAGACGAGACATGACAGAATTCGAAGGGATCGCCCCCGCGATCGCCGAGGCGTTGGCCAAACGCGGCTATGAGACGCTGACACCCGTCCAACAGGCAATGCTCGATCCGGCGCTTCAAGACGCGGATGCGCTTGTCTCCGCCCAAACCGGCTCCGGCAAGACCGTGGCCTTCGGCCTGGCGATGGCGCCGACGCTGCTTGGCGAAACCCAGAAGCTCGATGCCGCCGGGGCGCCGCTGGCGCTCGTCATCGCACCGACGCGCGAACTTGCGCTACAGGTAAAGCGCGAGCTCGAATGGCTTTATGCGGCGGCGGGCGCAACGATCGCCTCCTGCGTCGGCGGCATGGATATCCGCAGCGAGCGGCGCGCGCTGGAGCGCGGCGCTCATATCGTCGTGGGCACGCCGGGACGGCTCTGCGACCATATCCGGCGCGATTCGCTCGACATTTCGGCGCTTCGTGCTGTGGTGCTGGATGAGGCCGACGAGATGCTCGATCTCGGTTTCCGCGAGGACCTGGAGTTCATCCTGGAGGCGGCACCCGCCAAACGCCGCACGCTGATGTTCTCGGCGACCGTGCCTCGTGCCATCGCGACACTTGCCAAGAGCTATCAGCGCGATGCCGTGCGCATCGGCATTGCCTCGGAAGAGAAGCAGCATGGAGATATCGAGTACCGGTCCCTTGTCGTCTCCCAGAACGACCGGGAGAATGCCATCATCAACGTGCTGCGCTATTACGAGGCGCGCAACGCAATCGTCTTCTGCTCGACGCGCGCAGCGGTCAACCATCTGACGGCCCGCTTCAACAATCGCGGCTTCTCGGTGGTGGCCCTTTCAGGAGAGCTCAGCCAGAACGAGCGGACCCATGCGCTCCAGGCGATGCGTGACGGTCGTGCCCGGGTCTGCATCGCGACCGACGTCGCAGCGCGCGGCATCGACCTGCCGGGCCTGGAACTCGTTATCCATGCCGACCTGCCGAACAATCCGGAAACGCTGCTGCACCGGAGCGGCCGCACCGGCCGCGCCGGACAGAAGGGCATCAGCGCGCTGATCGTTCCCATCAATCAACGGCGAAAGGCCGAGCGGCTGCTGGACGGCGCCCGCATCGTGGCCGCCTGGGCCAAGCCGCCGTCTGCGGACGAGGTGACGCGCCGGGACGAGGAGCGCCTTCTTGCCGATCCGGCCTTCGACGAACCGCTGCGCGACGACGAGCAGGCGCTGGCCGAGGCGCTGATCGACCGCCACGGCGCGCAGAAATTGGCTGCCGCTCTCCTGCGGCGGTTCCGCGCGAGCCGTTCCGCGCCGGAAGAGCTTTCCGACGTCTCGCTTGCCGATGATCGCAGGAAAGGCCGTCGGGACGGGCCTGCGCCCTTGCGTGAAGACACGACGCCGGTTCGGCCGGATTTCCCCGACGGACGCTGGTTTTCGCTTTCGGTCGGACGCAAGCAGAACGCCGAACCGCGTTGGCTGATCCCCATGCTCTGCCGCCAGGGCGGGCTTTCCAAGCGCCAGATCGGTGCAATCCGCATGCAGCCGCAGGAGACCTTTGTCGAGCTTTCGGCCGAAGGCGCGGAGCGTTTGCTGGAGGCAATCGGCCCCGACCGCACATTGGAAAAGAGCATCCGCGTCAAGCCGCTCACCGGAACACCGGATTTCTCTCAGCCACCCTCCAACAAGGCGGAGTTCGCAAGAAGACCGGCTGCACGGGCGCCGGAGCGCGAATCCTCAGATTTCAAGCCGAAGCACAAAGGCGAAAGGAAACCGTCGCAGGAGACTCGCTCGGACGGGCGCGGCGAGACATCGCCGGGCAAGAAGAAATCCTATCCGGGCGCGAAAAAAGAGCGCGGCGGCTTCAAGCCGAAGACGAAACACAACAAGCCGCAGCACCGATAAACGCGCTCCGAAAGCCCCCGCTGTCTGCGGGAGCTGGCTCAGCCGTCCATCTGCGCCTGAGCCACCACCCTCACCACCCAATCGGCGAAGACGCGCAGGCGGCTGCTCAGGTGCCGGTTTGGCGGATAGACGAGATAGATGGGTGTCGGGTCGATCTCCCAATCGACGAGGACCGGGACCAGAGTGCCGGCGCTAAGGTCGTCACGAACCATGAAGAGCGGTGCCTGGATGATGCCGAGACCGGCGCGCGCGGCGGCAAGATAGGTCGTCGACTCGTTGGCCGCCACCGTATAGCGGCCGTTGACCTCGATCTCCTCGTTGCCGCGGCGGAAATGGAACGGCATCTGCCGTCCGGTCTTCGGCAGGAAATAGCCGACGACATGGCAATTCTTCTCAAGGTCGGACGGATGGCGCGGTGTCGCGTGCTGCGCCAGGAAGTCCCGCGACGCGCAGGATATGAATTTCATGTCCGTGATGCGGCGGGCAATCAGCGACTGATCCGTCAGCGTGCCGCCACGAATGGCGCAGTCGACATTCTCCGCGAGATAGTCGATCGTACGATCGGAAACGCCGAGATCGATCTGGATATCCGGATATTTCCTGTGAAACTCGGGCAGCGCCGGGATGATGATCAGGTTGGCAAATGCGCTCGCCGTTTCGACGCGCAGTCGCCCCTTGGGCAGGCTTTGCGCAGTCGACAAGCTGCCGTCCAGTTCGTCGAGGTCGGAGAGGAGGCGAGCGGCGCGTTCATAGTAGAGAGCGCCGTCGGGCGTCACCAGCACCCGCCGCGTCGTTCGGTTCAGGAGTTTGGTGCGCAGATGCGCTTCCAAGCCCTGGATAAGGTTGGTGACTGTCGCCTTCGGCATGTTGAGGGAGGCGGAGGCGCGGGTGAAATTGCCGGTTTCCACCACCCGGAGAAACACGCGCATGGCCGTTAGCTGATCCATTTCAATAACCGAATTGTTCCAAATACCGAATAGTGTAGTCGAATTCTGCAGACTATTCCAAATGAAGGACAATGTTAGGATAGTGATGTCGCGGGTGTCCATCATCTAGGGATTCACCCAGCGCGGAGGCAAGAGATGGAGACGCATTTTACCGAAGAGACGATGCAAACGAACTGCGGTTCGTGCGGCGTGCGCGTCTATCGCGGTGAGTTCTTGCTGTCGCCGCCGCCGGTCGTGTTGCATCTCCACGGCGGAAGCTTTGTCGGCGAATCGATCGCCGCAGGCGAAAAGATCGCGACCGCATTGGCTGCCGCCGGTGCAGTCGTCGTCGCGCCGGACTATCCCTCTGCCTGCCTCAATCCATTCCCGGCGGCGATCGACGTCGCCTATTCGATGCTCGCCTCGATGCGCAGCCGCTGCCCGCAATTCGCGCGCAAGAAATCAACGCTGTTCGTCGCCGGCGAGGAGGCGGGCGGCAATCTTGCGGCCGGCCTGGCACTGATGGCGCGCGACCAGTTCCTGACCGATCTCAAGGGCCAGATCCTGCTCTCGCCGCTGCTCGATCCATGTCTCGCGACGCCGTCGTTCCGCAAGTTCTGTCCGCAGAGCTCGGCGCAGTCGATCGCCGACGGCTGGCAGCAATATCTCGGCGAAGGCAGCGGTCTGACCCATCCCTATGCGGCACCCAGCCATTGCACTCGACTTGGCGGCCTGGTTCCGGCGCTGATCGTCACCAGCGAGGAATGTCCGACGCGCGACGAAACCGAAGCCTACGCCGAGCGCCTGCGCAAGGCCGACGTTCCGGTCGAGCTCCACATGCTGCCGGGGCGCGCGGCCTGGCTGCCGACGAATGGCACGGCCGAGCAAGACTGGCCCTCGCAGCAAGAAACCATATCCGGCCTTTTCTCCCGCTTCTTCCAAGCGGCGGGGGCCAAGCCGGCCAAGCAGTAAGCAGCACAAGAGCCGGCTCCCAACCGGCAAGGAGAAAACATGACATCGACCATTGCCCGCCGGGCCCTGTGGGGCGCCGGCCTCAGTATTCTATTGTCCATCGCTGGCGGTGCGGCCGTCGTCTTCGGCCTGCCCGCACGATCCCAGGCGGACGCGGCGGCCGAGGCGGCACCGCAGGCCGTCCCTGTTTCCGTCGCCAGGGCGGAGACGCGCCGGATCACGACCTGGGAAAGTTTCTCGGGCCGCCTCGAGGCGATCGAGCGAGTCGAGGTTCGCCCCCGCGTCGGTGGCGCTATCCAGAGCGCCGACTTCCGCGAGGGGGCGCTGGTGGAGAAAGGTGACCTGCTCCTGACGATCGATCCCGCGCCCTATGCCGCCGCCGTCGAGCGCGCCGAAGCGGAGGTCGCGGCGGCCGAAGCAAGGGTGGCGTTTGCAAAAACCGAGCTCGAGCGCGGCCGCAAGCTCGTTGCCACCAGTGCGATCCCGCAAAGCGGCGTCGACCAGAGGCTGAGCGCCTATGACGAGGCGCAAGCCAATGTCCGCTCCGCCAAGGCGGCGCTCCGCTCGGCACGGCTCGACCTGGAATACACGCAGGTGCGGGCACCGATCACCGGACGTGTCGGAGCGCTCGAGGTAACGGCCGGCAATCTCGTTGCCGCCGGTGCCGCCTCGCCGGTGCTGACGACCATCGTCTCGATCGACCCGATCTATGCAAGCTTCAACGTCAACGAGGAAGTCGTGGCCGCCGCGCTTGCCCAGCTTTCCGGAACGAATGCGATCGAGCGAATTCCGGTTCAAATCGGCACCGCCGCCGACGAGGGCACGCCGATCCAGGGCCATATCCAGCTGATCGACAACGAAGTGAATGCGGCGACCGGCACCATCCGGCTCCGTGCGGCACTCGCCAATGCCGATGGCCGCTTGATTCCTGGCCAGTTCGTCCGCATCCGTCTCGGCGATCCGGAGCCGGCCGAGAAGCTGGTGATCAGCGACCGCGCGATCGGATCGGACCAGGACAAGAAATTCGTGCTGGTCGTCGGCACCGACAACACCGTCGAATACCGGCAGGTGACGCTTGGCCCGACCGCCGATGGCCTCAGAATCGTCGAGGACGGGCTGACGCCCGGCGAGACCATCGTCGTCAACGGCTTGCAGCGCGTGCGCCCCGGCGTGGTCGTCGCTCCGCAACCGATCGACGAAACGACGGCGTCGATCACCAAGCCATAGCCAATCGCCCCGCGGGGCTCCGAACACAAAACTGCATCCGCCGAGCCGGCGAGCGAGCATTCTTGCCCGCAAAAGCCCGCTGCGCGCCTGATTTGTCCCAAAGGGGGATGACATGAACTTCTCACGCTTCTTCGTCGACCGCCCGGTTTTCGCGGGCGTTCTCTCGGTGCTGATTTTCGTCGCGGGCCTGATCGGCATGACCGGCCTGCCCATCTCGGAATATCCGGAAGTGGTGCCGCCGCAGATCGTCGTTCGCGCGCAGTATCCCGGCGCCAACCCGGCCGTCATCGCCGAAACGGTCGCAACGCCGCTCGAAGAGCAGATCAACGGCGTCGAGGGGATGCTCTACATGCAGAGCCAGGCGACTGCCGACGGCCTGATGACGCTGACGGTCACCTTCGAGCTCGGCACCGATCCGGACCAGGCGCAACAGCTCGTGCAGAACCGCGTCTCGCAGGCCGAGCCGCGGCTGCCGGAGGAGGTGCGCCGCCTCGGCGTCACCACCGTCAAGAGCTCGCCCGACCTGACGCTCGTCGTCCATCTCATTTCGCCGAACGGGCAATACGACATCAACTATCTGCGCAATTACGGCGTGCTCAAGGTGAAGGACCGGCTGGCGCGGGTCGAGGGCGTAGGCCAAGTACAGATATTCGGCGGCGGCGACTATTCGATGCGCGTCTGGATCGACCCGGAAAAGGCCGCCGCGCGCGGGCTTGCGGCGAGCGACATCGCCAATGCCATTCGCGGGCAGAATGTCCAGGCGGCCGCCGGCGTGATCGGCGCCTCGCCTTCCGTCCCCGGGCTCGACCTGCAGCTCTCGGTCAACGCCCAAGGCCGTCTGAAAACACCCGAGGACTTCGCCGACATCGTCGTCAACTCCGGCGCCAATGGCGAGATCACGCGCCTCGGCGACGTCGCGCGCATCGAGATGGGGGCTGCCGACTACTCGCTGCGCTCACTCCTAGACAACAGGGCCGCCGTCGGCATGGGCGTGTTCCAGGCCCCGGGCTCGAACGCCATCCAGATCTCCGAAAACGTCCACAAGGTCATGGCCGAGCTGAAGCAGACCATGCCGGAAGGCGTCGACTACGAGATCGTCTACGACACGACGCAGTTCGTCCGGGCCTCGATCGAATCGGTCGTGCACACCCTGCTCGAGGCGATTGCGTTGGTGGTGCTCGTAGTGATCGTCTTCCTGCAGACCTGGCGCGCCTCGATCATTCCGCTCGTCGCCGTTCCCGTCTCGATCGTCGGCACCTTCGCGGTAATGTATGTCTTCGGCTTCTCGATCAATGCGCTGAGCCTTTTCGGGCTGGTGCTGGCGATCGGCATCGTCGTGGACGACGCCATTGTCGTCGTCGAGAACGTCGAGCGCAACATCGAGCAGGGCCTGTCTCCGGTGCAGGCCACCTATCGCGCCATGCAGGAGGTCTCCGGTCCGATCATCGCGATCGCTTTGGTGCTGGTCGCGGTCTTCGTGCCGCTCGCCTTCATAACCGGCCTCACCGGTCAGTTCTACCGCCAGTTCGCCCTGACCATCGCGATCTCGACGGTGATCTCCGCCCTCAACTCCCTGACGCTCTCGCCGGCACTCGCCGCGCTTCTGCTCAAGGATCACCGCGCGCCGAAGGACCTGCTGACGCGGGCAATGGACAAAGCCTTCGGCTGGTTCTTCCGCGGCTTCAACCGCTTCTTCGGAGCGAGCTCCGAAGCCTATGGACGGGGGGTCGGCGGCATCCTCACGCGCAAGTCGCTGATCATGGGCGTCTATGTCGTCCTTCTCGGCGTCACCTTCGTCCTGTTCCGCTCCGTCCCCGGCGGCTTCGTGCCGGCGCAGGACAAGCAGTATCTGATCGGCTTTGCGCAGCTGCCGGATGCGGCGACGCTCGACCGTACGGAAGACGTGATCCGCCGCATGAGCGACATCGCGATGCAGCATCCGGGCATCGAGCATGCCATCGCCTTCCCGGGCCTTTCGATCAACGGCTTCACCAACTCCTCGAATTCCGGCATCGTCTTCGTGTCGCTGAAGCCCTTCGAGGAGCGCACGACGCCCGATCTTTCCGGTGGCGCGATCGCCATGCAACTGAACCAGCAGTTCGGGGCGATCCAGGATGCCTTCATCGCCATGTTCCCGCCGCCGCCGGTCCAGGGCCTGGGCACGACGGGCGGTTTCAAGCTGCAGATCGAGGATAGGAACGGCCTCGGCTACCGCGCCCTGGACGATGCCGCCAAGGCTTTCCTGGGCAAGGCGATGCAGGCGCCGGAGCTCGCCGGGCTCTATTCGAGCTACCAGATCAACGTGCCGCAGCTCTATGCCGACCTCGACCGCACCAAGGCGCGCCAGCTCGGCGTGGCGGTGACGGACGTTTTCGAAACGCTGCAGATCTATCTGGGCTCGCTCTACGTGAACGACTTCAACGCCTTCGGCAGGACCTACAGCGTGCGAATCCAGGCGGATGCGAGCTACCGCAGCCATGCGGACGACATCGGCAAGCTGAAGGTGCGTTCGGCGTCGGGCGAAATGATCCCGCTCTCCGCCCTGCTGAGGGTCGAGCAGACGGTCGGCGCCGAGCGGGCGATCCGCTACAACGGCTTTCTCGCCGCCGACATCAATGGCGGGCCGGCTCCGGGCTTCTCCTCGGGGCAGGCGCAGGCGGCGGTCGAGCGAATCGCGGCGGAAACACTGCCGACTGGCATCAGCTTCGAGTGGACGGACCTGACCTACCAGCAGATTCTTGCCGGCAATTCGGGCGTTCTCATCTTCCCGCTAGCGCTGCTGCTCGTCTATCTTGTGCTCGCCGCGCAATATGAGAGCCTGATGCTGCCGATCGCCATCATCCTCATCGTGCCCATGGGCATCATGGCCGCGCTCGCGGGCGTTTGGCTGACGGGTGGCGACAACAATGTCTTTACGCAGATCGGCCTCATCGTGCTCGTGGGGCTGTCGGCGAAGAACGCGATTCTGATCGTCGAGTTCGCCCGCGAACTCGAGCTCTCCGGCAGCAATGCCGTCAGCGCCGCGATCGAGGCGAGCCGGCTTCGCCTCCGACCGATCCTGATGACCTCCATGGCCTTCATCATGGGCGTCGTGCCGCTCGTCACCTCCACCGGTGCCGGCGCGGAAATGCGCTCGGCCATGGGCATTGCGGTCTTTGCCGGTATGATCGGTGTCACCGCCTTCGGCATTTTCATGACGCCGGTCTTCTACGTGCTGGTCCGCAAGCTCTCCGGCGAGCGACCGCTGAAGCACGCGGGAGCCCGGATCGAAGCGCCGCATCTCGCCCCGGGCGAATAGGCTTCTCCGATCATGCTGGAAGCGGGCCGGACGATCGTCCGGCCCGTTTTCGATTCCATCATCGCGTGACAGCTCGGAATCGATCGGATAAACCAACAATTCCTTCCATTGGCCCACCGGCACCGCAGGCATTCCGCTCGATGTTTCCGACCGATCCGATCTCCAATCTCGCCACCCTCATCCGCTGCCCATCGGTAACTCCGGCCGAAGGCGGGGCGCTCGCGGCGCTGGAGAGGATGCTGTCGCCGCTCGGCTTCAAGGTGGATCGCGTCGTGGCGAAGGAGGCCGGGACTGCCGATATCGAGAACCTCTATGCCCGGCTCGGCACACAAGGTCCGCATCTGATGTTCGCCGGCCACACGGATGTCGTCCCTGTCGGCGACGAGGCCGCCTGGACCCATGGTCCGTTCTCCGCGGAGATCGCGGATGGCGAAATGTATGGCCGCGGCGCGGTCGACATGAAGGGCGGCATCGCCTGCTTCGTGGCCGCGGTCGCCCGGCACATCGAGAAGCATGGTCCGCCGGAAGGCTCGATCTCCTTCCTCATCACCGGCGACGAGGAGGGTCCGGCGATCAACGGTACAGTGAAGCTGCTCGAATGGGCGGCAGCCCAGGGCGAGCGATGGGACGCCAGCCTCGTCGGCGAACCGACCAATCCCGATAAGCTCGGCGACATGATCAAGATCGGCCGGCGCGGTTCACTCTCCGGCCGCATCACCGTCCATGGCGTTCAGGGGCACGCCGCCTATCCGCACCTCGCCGACAATCCGGTGCGCGGCGTCGTGCAACTCGTCCAGGCTCTAATGTACCCGCCCTTCGACGAGGGCACGGAGAATTTCCAGCCGTCCAACCTGGAAGTGACGACGATCGATGTCGGCAATGCCGCCGTGAATGTCATTCCCGCCAAGGCAAGTGCTGCTTTCAACATCCGCTTCAACGATAGCTGGACGGCCGAGAAGCTGATGGCGGAGATCGTCTCTCGGCTCGACAAGGCCGCGCGAGACGACAGGCTCAGACCCGGCCGGGCGCCGGTCAGCTACGAGATCGCCTGGAACGAACGTCCGAGCCACGTCTTCCTGACGCGCAACGATGCGCTGATCGACTCGCTTTCGGGCGCGGTCGAAAGCGTCACCGGACGCCGGCCGAAGCTCTCCACCACCGGTGGCACCTCGGATGCACGCTTTATCAAGGATTTTTGCCCGGTCGTCGAATTCGGCCTCGTCGGACAGACGATGCACATGGTCGACGAGCGCGTCGCGATCGCCGACCTCGAGACGCTCACCACCATCTATGAATCCTTCATCGCCCGCTGGTTCGGCCATGCCGTCGCTTGACGAGGTGCTCGCCTACGTCAAGGGTCTCTGGCTGCTGATCCTCGGCAATCACGACGGCTATGGCTGGCTCGACATCAGCGAACGCGGCCTGTGGCGCTCCTTCGCGGCGATCCTCTGGTCGCTGCCGGCGATGGCGGTGACCTGGGCCTCCTGGCGTCTCTACTATCTTTCCGTAATGCCGAGCGGCACGACCGTCGGCGGCAGCTTTTTCCTCAAGCTCTTCATCGTGGATCTCGCAAGCTGGCTCGTGCCGATCCTGCTGATCGTCGTCCTTTCACGGCCGCTCGGCTTTGTCGGCCTCGTGGTGCCGGTCATCGTCACCACCAATTGGCTGTCGGTGCCCCTCTCCTATGCGATGGCGGTGCCGGCGGCGATCCTGCTCCTTACGCGCGGAATCCAGCAGGTGACCGCATTCCTGTGGCTGATCGTGCTCTTCGCCAGTATCGCCCTGCTCTTCCGGCTCCTCCGCACCATCACCGGCAATGAGAACCTGCTCGCTGCGGCGCTGACGGGGCTCTTCCTGCTGCCGTCGATGATGGTCGGACAATATCTGCAGCATCTCTTCGGCCTGGCACCGGGTTGAGCTGCGGGTTCAGTAATCCACCTGCATGAAATAAAGACCCTCCGGCGGCGCGACGGGACCGCAGGCCTTGCGGTCTCGCGCTTCGAGTGCCGTCTGTAGATCGTCCGGCGTCCATTTGCCCTCGCCGACGAGCTTCAGCGACCCGGCGAAGGAGCGGATCTGGTTATGCAGGAAGCTCTGAGCGCTCGCCCGGATCTCGATGAGTTCGCCGTTGCGGGTAACGTCCAGCCGGTCGAGTGTGCGCATCGGGCTCGTCGCCTGGCAATGAGCCGAGCGGAAGGTGGTGAAATCGTGATGGCCGACGAGCCGCTGTGCCGCCTCGTGCATGGCCACGTGGTCAAGCGTCTTCGGCACCCACCAGGCGCGCCTTGCCTCGAGCGCCAGCGGCGAACGGCGGGAAATGATGCGGTAGAGATAATGGCGGCGGGCGGCGGAAAAGCGCGCGTCGAAATCCGGCGGCACTTCCGCCGCATCGAGGATCGAGACCCGCTCGCCGGCGAGCGTCAGGTGGGCGTTCAGGGCGTTGCGCAGCGTGTGGCTATTCCATTCGCGCCCCAGATCGACATGCGCCACCTGGCCGATCGCATGAACGCCGGAATCGGTGCGCCCCGCACCGCGGATCGAGACCGTCTCGCCGGTCAGCGATAGCACTGCCTTCTCGATCGCCCCTTGCACGGAAGGGCCGTTTTCCTGCCGCTGCCAGCCGACATAATCGGAGCCGTCATACTCGACGGTCAGGCGATAGCGCGGCATATCAGGCGACCCTCGAACCGGCCGGAACGGGCGTGCCGCGCAGAAACTCGGCCGTGGGAAGCACCTTGCCGCCCGCGCGCTGCAAACGCGTCGGCCGCACGGCCCCCTCGCCGCAGGCGATCGTCAATGCTTCGTCGAGCACGGTACCGGGCGCGCCGGTTCCTTCGGCAAGTTCCGACCCCAGAACTTTCGTCCGTTCCACGCGGCCGGCGACCTCGAGTTCGAACCAGGCGCCGGGAAAGGGCGACAGGCCGCGAATATGGTTGTGGACCTCGCGCGCAGGCTTTGAAAAATCGATGCGCGTCTCGTCCTTGGTGATCTTGGCGGCGTAGACGACGCCCTCCTCCGGCTGCGGCGTCAGCGTCAGGTCGCCGGCCTCAAGCTTCACCATCGCCTCCTTCATCAGGCCCGCGCCGACATGCATCAGCTTGTCGTGCAATTCGCCGGCCGTCATCGTTTCACCGATCGCAACGCGCTCGGTCAGCGCGACGGGGCCGGTGTCTAGCCCCTTGTCCATTTTCATCACCATGATGCCGGTCTCGCTGTCGCCGGCCATGATGGCGCGCTGGATGGGCGCGGCACCCCGCCAGCGCGGAAGAAGCGAGGCGTGGCCGTTGTAGCAGCCGTGGCGCGTGCCCGAGAGAATCTCCTCCGGCAGCAAGAGCCCGTAGGCGACGACGACTGCGACATCGGCATTGAACTCGCGGAAGCTCCGGCGATCGGCCGGGTCCTTGAAGTTGACGGGTGTGAACACCGGGGCGCCCAGAAGCTCCGCCGCCTGATGCACCGGAGACTTCTGGAGATCGAGGCCGCGCCGGCCGCCGGGACGCGGCGGCTGCGTGTAGACGGCGACGATCTCGTGCCCGGCTTCTGCCAGCGCTGCCAGCGTCGGAACGGCAAATTCCGGTGTGCCCATGAAGATGATGCGAAGCGGCAAATCGGTGAACTCCGTATCTCTCGATTGCGCGAAACGGCGTCGTGCTCAAGCGCCGATCTCTGATGCCACCTCAATCGGAGCGGTCAGATCGCACGGCTCCCGCGCATCTTGGCGGCCTTGGTGAACTTGCGAATCACCATATCGCGCTTGAGCTTGGAAATATGGTCGATGAAGAGCACCCCGTTAAGGTGATCGATCTCGTGCTGCAGGCAGGTGGCAAGCAGCCCGTCGGCCTCGATGGTCCGCTCCTTGCCATCGCGGTCGAGAAATTCGACGGTGATCGCCGCCGGGCGCTCGACTTCGGCGTAGTAGTCCGGAATCGACAGGCAGCCTTCCTCGTAGACCGAGCGCTCGTCGGAGGCGCGGACGACCTTCGGATTGATGAAGACGAGCGGCTTTCTCTCCTCGCCCTCCTTGGTGACATCCAGCACCAGCAGGCGCCTCGGCACGCCGATCTGGATAGCCGCAAGGCCGATGCCGGGGGCATCGTACATGGTTTCGAGCATATCGTCGGCAAGGCGGCGGACCTCGTCGTCGACAGTCTCTACCGGCGGCGACATCTGGCGCAGAATGGGATCGGGAAGGATGATAAGCGGCTTGATCGTCATGCCGCTCCATAACCGATCTTTCCGCCCGGGCGCAAGGAAATTGCCGATGGCGGGTCGGACCGGACCTCGACAGACTCCCGCCGAGGCGCGATTTTTCTTTGTTCTCGTTTTGATCTGGCTATCGGAAACGAATCTGTTAGGCTGCGGCCATGGAGCCCATCGCCTTTTCCTTCGACCAGCCGCTGTTTCAACTCGGCGCCCTGCCCGTCGCCGCGGGACATCTTATCACCGCTGCCGCCTTGCTGATGGCACTCCTCGCGATCATGGCCGCGCGCCGTAACCGGGCGCTTCGTGCAGACGAGCGCGCCGAGCAGATAACGGCCCTTCTTGCGGCACAGACGGAGATGCAGGGGCGGATCGCAGCCATGACGGACGTCTTCGGCGCCCGACAGGCCGAGCTCAACCAATCGCTCAGCCAGCGGATCGACGGGATGACGCACCGGATCGGCGCCTCGATCAGCGAGCAGACCAAGGCAACACACGAGAATCTCCGGCGGCTGCAGGAGCGGTTGGCCGTCATCGACAGCGCCCAGAACAACATCCAGGCGCTCGCCAAGGACATGGCCGGGCTGCAGAGCATCCTTTCCAACAAGCAGACGCGCGGTGCCTTCGGCCAGTCGCGCATGGAGGCGATCGTCGCGGATGGACTGCCGATCGGCGCCTACACCTTTCAGGCGACGCTCTCCAACGGGGGCCGGCCGGACTGCGTCATCCGCATGCCGAACGACCAGCCGCCGCTCGTCATCGACGCCAAATTCCCGCTGGAGGCCTGGAACGCCATGCGCGATGCCGCGAGCGCCGAACGGCGCCAGCAGGCCGCGCAGGCCTTCCGCCGTGACATGGAGGTTCATATCCGCGATATCGCCGGAAAATACCTGCTCTCCGGCGAAACGCAGGAGACCGCGTTTCTCTTCGTCCCGTCCGAATCGATCTTCGCCGAGATCCACGAGCATTTCGAGGCAATCGTACAGAAGGCGCATCGCCAGCGCGTCGTCATCGTCTCGCCATCGCTGCTGCTCCTTGCGATCCAGGTTATCCAGGCGATCCTGAAGGACGCACGCATGCGCGAGCAGGCGCATCTGATCCAGGGCGAGGTCGTCCGCCTGATGGAGGATCTGTCGCGCCTCGACGAGCGCGTGCGCAAGCTCCAGGGACACTTCGCCATGGCGCAGAAGGATATCGACGATATCCTCGTCTCCTCCGACAAGCTGACGCGCCGCGGCGCGAAGATCGAGACGCTGGAACTGGAAACGGTACCCCCACCCGAGCGCAGCAGCAAGGGAGAAGGGCTGAGCGAGCGGTCCATCGACGGCCGCATCGGTCAATTGAAGCTCAGAGTGGTTGACGAGGACTGACGCGCTCGGGCACTCTCCGGCAAAATCAGCAACCGACGGGCACACCCACATGATCACTATCCTTGGGTCCATCAACATGGACCTGATCGCCACGACCGCGCGCCTCCCGAAGCCCGGCGAAACCGTTGCCGGGACCGGCTTTGCCACCGCCGCCGGCGGCAAGGGCGCCAACCAGGCGCTGGCTGCCCGCCGCGCCGGCGCTTCCGTGCGAATGGCCGGTGCCGTCGGCTCGGACAGCTTCGCCGAAGGCGCGCTTGCGCTGCTCAAGGAGGCGGGCACCGATCTCGATCTTGTGAAGACGGCCGAGGCGCCGACCGGTACCGCACACATCATCGTCGGCGGCGATGGCGAGAATGTCATCGTCGTCGTCGCGAGTGCCAATGCCGCCGTCAGCGACGCCGACGCCATTGCCGCCGTCGAGTCGATGTCGCCCGGCGACACGCTGATGTTGCAACTCGAAATACCGGCTGCCTCCGTGGAGAAGGCACTTACTGAGGCCCGGCGCCGCGGCATCCGCTCCGTGATCAACATTGCGCCGCTGACGCCAGACGCGGCCCGTTTGGGCCGCATGGCCGATATTGTCATCGCAAACGAAACCGAGTTCGAATTGCTGGCCGGCAGGAGCGGCATCGCAGGCGCCGAGCGGGACGAGGCGATGAAGGCTCTGCACACGGAGACCGGGCAGACCGTGATCGTCACGCTGGGCGCCGACGGCGTCGTGGCGATCCACGATGGCGAGGTCCATCGCGCCAAGGGGCTGGCGATCGAGCCCATCGACACGGTCGGCGCCGGCGACACCTTCTGCGGCTATCTCGCCGCAAGCCTCGATGCGGGGCTCTCCTTCCCCGAAGCGCTTCGCCGCGCCGCCGTAGCCGGGTCGCTTGCCTGCCAGAAGCCAGGCGCGCAACCGTCCATCCCGCACGCCTCCGAGGTGGCGGCCCGCCTCTGACGGAGCCGCGCCAATATACCGCCATTCGCAATCCGGATAGGCTCTGTCGCGACAAGGACTCCTGCACCCCGGATATCCTCGAAAGGGCCAGGAATCGGCCGATTTGTTGCCTCTATCTTAATCTTTGATCGTTTATCCAGATTACGAAGCGAGCCATTTTTGGCCCGGTTCCTTCATGCCGGTCGGCATCACGCGCTCCATGATGGAGTTTCACCCTACAGTTCGGACTGTCGCGCCGCATCGCAAGCTGCGGACTCTCAGTGCGTGAGGATTTAATGATCAAGTTCCATGCCAAATCGCTGGCGACCAAGCTGATTGCCGTGACGGGCGGCACAATTGCCCTGGTGCTGCTTGCGTCGAATTTCGTTCTCATTTCCCAGACCCAGGACCGCGTCGAGACGCTGGTCTTTGACGGCGCGCAGGCGGAAGCACGCGCCATTGCTTCCGACATCGCCGGCAGCGTCGGCGAGCTCGCCGCGGCGGCGCGGACGATGTCAGGCGTGCTCGGGCGCGCCCACGCGGGAAAGGCCGTCGACCGCGCTGGCGCCATCAACCTTCTGAAGGCAAACCTGGACCAGCATGAATTCGCCTTCGGCAGCTGGTTTGCCGAGGAGATCAAGGCCTTCGACGGGCGTCAGCAGGAAGTCGCCAACAGCAAGGAACTCGGCGCCAACGCAGACGGCGTCTTCACGCCCTACTGGTCGAAGAACCGCGACGGCCAGGCGCAATTTTCGACCTTCGGCGCCGACTATGCTGCCGAATGGTACGCTCTGGCCGCGAAGAGTGGCAAGGGCGCGATCACGCAACCTTATCTCGCCGAGGGCACCGACGTACCGACGACGATGACGTCGATCGCCTATCCGGTGATGTCAGACGGCAGGATGATCGGTGTCTCGGGCGTCGACATTTCGCTCGCTTCGCTCGCCGACCGGCTCGGCAAGCTCAAGCCTTTCGGGTCGGGCCGCGTATACCTGCTTTCGCAGAGCGGAAAATGGCTCGCCGCGCCGATTCCCGAATTGCTCATGAAGGATTATGAGGGCGAAGGCGCCGAGATGATCGAGAATGCCCTCTCGTCAGACGCCTCCGGCACGATCAGGAACCTGAGCTATGACGGAAACGAACCCTTCGATCGCGTCGTCTATCCCTTCAAGCTACCCAATGTGAACGCCAGCTGGGTCGTGCTCGTGGACGTGCCTCGGGCCGTCATCAACGCCCCGGTCAACGACCAGACCTATATGATGATCGGTGGCGGCCTCGTCGTCCTCCTCGCCGTGCTCACGGGCCTCTATGTCGCCGTGCGCCGTTTCGTGCAGAATCCGCTCTCCGGGCTCGTGCGCGACGTAGAGACGCTCGGAAACGGTGATTATGGAAATCCGATCTCCGGCCAGGACCGCACCGACGAAACCGGCGCCGTGGCCAAGGCGCTCGAAGGCTTCCGCCACCAGCTTGCCGACAACACACGCCTGGAAAGCGAAGCCCGGCACGAACGCGAGCAGGCGGAGCGCGAACGCAGCCGCTCGGAGAGCGAGCGAGCCGAAACCAGCGCGCTCCAGCGCGACATCGTCGCACGCCTCGGCAAGGGCCTCTCGCATCTCGCATCCGGCGATCTCGCCTTTCGGATCTTGGATGAATTCCCCGGTGAATACGCGCAGCTCAAACGCGACTTCAACGCGACCATGGAGAGCCTCGAAGAGACGATCCGCACCGTCAACCAGTCCGTCGTCAACATCGGCGGCGGTACCGGCGAAATTTCGAGCGCCGCGAACGATCTCTCGCAGCGGACCGAACAGCAGGCAGCAAGTCTCGAGGAAACCGCAGCCGCCCTCGACGAGCTGACTTCGCAGGTCAATGCCAGCGCCGAAAACGCGAAGGTCGCCGCGAAATCCGTCGAACTCGCCAGCAGCGATGCCGAACAGTCGGGCGAAGTCGTGCAAAAGGCGATCGCTGCAATGCATGGCATCGAGCAATCCTCGCATGAAGTCAGCCGCATCATCGGCGTCATCGACGAGATTGCTTTCCAGACCAATCTCCTGGCGCTCAATGCCGGAGTCGAAGCCGCTCGCGCCGGCGAGGCGGGCAAGGGCTTTGCGGTCGTGGCGCAGGAAGTCCGCGAGCTCGCCCAGCGCTCCGCAAATGCCGCCAAGGAGATCAAGACGCTGATCAACACCTCGGCGGGCCAGGTGCGCGAGGGTGTCGATCTGGTCGGCAAGGCGGGCGGCGCGCTCGAAAAGATCGCAGAGCAGGTGGTCGAAATCAACGGGCTGATCCGCCAGATCTCGAGCTCCGCCTCCGAGCAGGCGGTCGGGCTCAAGGAGATCAACTCGGCCGTCAACCAGATGGACCAGGTGACGCAGCAGAACGCCGCCATGGTCGAGGAGACGACGGCGGCCAGCGTGGCGCTGAACGACGAGGCCCGCGCGCTCAGCGCTCTCGTCTCCCGCTTCCACCTGGCGGAGCAGGAGCCGGCGCAGGTCGCCGCCGATCGGCTGCGGGGCACCGCCGAGCGCATGCGGTCAGCCGAAGGTTCTGCTTCCCGTCCCCATTCCGCCGCAGACAACCGCCCGCAGCAAGGTAGTGGCTACTCCGCCCCGAGGCAGCGCACGCCGGTCCGGACCATCGGCGCCAACGCCCTGGCGGACAACAACTGGGAAGAGTTCTGACCAAAACAGGAGAAACAGCAAACGGCGCCCATTGGCGCCGTTTGCATATTCGGGGCCATCGCCCCGGGGAATACTCAGATACGCGCCAGACGATCTGTGAGCAGATCGAAGAAGCCCTCGTCGTCGATGTGCCGCATGACCCTGGCATTATGCTCGCGACCGGTGACCTGCCACCAGTCGACGACAGTCATGCCGGTGGTCAGCGCCGAAGTCGTTTCGATCTCCACATTGCAGTCGCGACCGGTGAAGAGCTCTGGCCGCAACAGATAGGCGATCACAGTCGGGTCATGCAGCGGCCCACCATCGGTGCCGTATTTCTCGATATCGAAGCGCTCGAAGAACTCCAGCATCTCCGCCAGCGCAACCGCCGCCGGGCTGCCGATGGCGCGGATCTTCTCGACACGGACCTGATGCGTGAGGACGCGGTGCGTCACGTCGAGCGGCATCATCACGATCGGGATGCCGGAACGGAAGACGATTTCGGCGGCTTCCGGATCGACAAAGACGTTGAATTCGGCCGCCGGCGTGATGTTGCCGCCCTCGAAAAAGCCGCCCCCCATCATCACCAGTTCCCGTACCCGCGGGGCAATCTCCGGCGCCTTAGTGAGGGCGAGCGCAATGTTGGTGAGCGGACCAAGCGTGCAAAGCGTCACTGCGCCCGGCGCCTCGGCCTTGAGCGTCGCAATGATGAAATCGACGGCGTGCTGGTCCTGAAGCGCTATTGTCGGCTCGCTCAGATCGGGGCCGTCGAGCCCGGTCTTGCCATGGACGTGCTCGGCGGTGACGAGCGGGCGCGCCACCGGCCTGTCAGCCCCGGCGAAGACCCTCACGTCCGTCCTGCCGCAAAGCTCGCAGACGATCCGGGCGTTGCGCGCCGTCAGCGTGAGCGGGACATTGCCTGCGACGGTGGTGATGCCGAGGACGTCGATCTCTTCCGGGCTGCCGAAGGCGAGCATGATCGCGGCCGCATCATCCTGCCCCGGATCCGTGTCGATGATGATCTTTCGCGCGTTTGACACTTGTCTCACTCCTGCCATCTCGATCCTGCGGGTTTGCCGCCAAACCCACAACCACGGCGCGGCTCGAGGCCCGCGTCTGGAGGACTATGATTTGCGTGCGCGGCGGAGGCAAGCCGCTTGCACTCGTTGCGCACAGCTACCATATTGCTTGGCAGGATGCTGCTTGGCAGGTCCTAAAGATGGTCGCTTGAGCTCGCAAGGACTTGAGGAATGAGCAGGATTACGCCTTTTACGAGCCCGCTCCTGGTGGGCTTCGACAGCATGGAAAAGACCCTTGAGCGCATCGCCAAGGCGAACGACGGTTACCCTCCCTACAATATCGAGCGCATTCACGGCGACGGCACGGCCGGCTCACCGGAACGCTTGCGCATCACACTCGCCGTCGCCGGCTTTTCCGAGGACGACCTAGACGTAACGACCGAGGAAAACCAGCTCGTCATCCGCGGTCGCCAGATAGAAACCGGCGAGAGGGATTATCTCCATCGCGGCATCGCAGCCCGCCAGTTCCAGCGCACCTTCGTCCTTGCCGACGGTATGCAGGTCCTCGGTGCGGAATTGCGCAACGGGCTTCTATCTGTCGATCTCGTGCGGCCCGAACCGGTCAAAATGGTAAAGAAAATTAACATTTCGGTCCCAGAATAGGATAACCGGCGGGTATTTCCCGCGCCGGCGACCACGGAGCACGACCATGGGACTGAAAACCATCAGCACATCGCTGTCCAAGAACGACCTCGCGCATCTCGGCGCAGGCGAAGTTGGCTATATCCGCAAGATGCGTTCGGAGGAGGTCTCCCGCTGTTTCCCGGAAGCGCCTGAAATGGGCCCCGGCATCGATCTCTGGGCCCTGTTTGCGGCCGACGGAACGCCGATCCTCTTGACCGACAATCGTTCCAGCACCTTTTTCAAAGCAGCGGAAGACGATCTGCGCACCGTAAGCCTGCATTGATTGCTGGCCCCTGTGCCGAAGCTGTGAATTGCCCTTCATCTGGTCGCGGCATCGCCCCTCATCCCGCCGCCGCGATCTTCTCCCCGCAGGCGGGGAGAGGGGCCGTGCCGCGGCCGTTCACATGCTCGCGGGCGTAGACTCTAAAGCGCCGCGCGTCTTATCAGACGCGCAAAGATTCGCTGTAGCACTTTGAATTGCTACCTGTCTTTGTCCTTAAACCGGGTCGATTTGAGGAGACATGCAGTAGCCGCAAATTGCGCCTGTGTCCCCTCTCCCCGCTTGCGGGGAGAGGGCTAGGGTGAGGGCAATGCGACCTGCGCTAAATACGCCGGAAAGTCAGATAGGCGGACTTGCGGCCCTCCCGGCGGGCCTTGGCCTCGTAGCGCGTGCTCGGCCAGCCCGGGAATGGCGACAGCCAATCGGCCGCATTTTCCGCCGTCCATTCGAAGGCTGCGTGATCGCGGCAATGGATGAGGGTCCAGTTGACGTAGCTGTCGATGTCCGAGGCGAAACAGAAGAGGCCGCCGGGTCTCAGCGCGCGGGCGATACGGTCAAGATTGACCGTCGAGACGAAACGCCGCTTCCAGTGCTTCCGCTTCGGCCAGGGATCGGGATAGAGCAGATCGATCTGGTCCAGACAGGCGGCCGGCAGCCAGTCGAGCACCTGGGTCGCATCGTCGTCGTAAAGCCGGATATTGCTGATCCCCCGCGTTTGAATCTGGCCGAGCAGCTTTGCCATGGAATTGACGAAGGGCTCCACGCCGATGAAGCCCGTGGACGGATCCTCCGCGGCGCGATGCACGAGGTGCTCGCCGCCGCCGAAGCCGATCTCCAGACGGATCCGCTCGACCGGCACGGGGAAGAGCTCGGACAGAGTGGCAGGCGCCGGACGGCCCACGTCGAGCTTCAGAACCGGCAGAAGGGTTTCCAGATTCGTGGCCTGGCGCTCTCGCAAGGGCTTGCCCTTGCGGCGGCCGTAGAAGGCCTCCGTTGCTCTGGCGCGGCGCGGTTCAGTCATGTCGTCGTTCCATTCCAACAGTCAGGGCGGATGCCCGTTTGCGAGCATCCGCCCCGATTTAGCAGAACCACGCATCCGAATCGATCCGTGGCCCGATGCTTTCCCTTGAGGGTGATTCCTGCCGACCGCTGGCAGGTCAGGCGGCGCGGCCGTTGACCGCCGCAGCGTCGAGCGCGATCGCTTCCTTGAGCGGCTTCACGAGATCGAGCTTTTCCCAGGAGAAGGAGCCGTCGCGGCCGGCCTTGCGTCCGAAATGGCCGTAAGCGGCCGTCTTGGCATAGATCGGACGGTTGAGATCGAGGTGGCGGCGAATGCCAGTGGGGGAGAGGTCCATAGTCTTGCGGATCGCCCTTTCGACTTGGTCTTCGGAGACCTTGCCCGTGCCGTGCAGGTCGACATAGATCGACAGCGGCTGCGCGACACCGATCGCGTAGGAGAGCTGGATGGTGCAACGTTCGGACAGGCCGGCCGCCACCACGTTCTTGGCGAGGTAGCGAGCTGCATAGGCAGCCGAGCGGTCGACCTTGGTCGTGTCCTTGCCGGAAAAGGCGCCGCCACCATGGGGCGCGGCACCGCCATAGGTATCGACGATGATCTTCCGGCCGGTAAGACCCGCATCGCCGTCCGGCCCACCAATGACGAACTTGCCGGTTGGATTGATGTACCAGGTGCAGTCGTCGGCGATCTTCAGGTCGGCGAGCGCTTCGAGGATATATGGCTCGACGACGGCGCGAACCTTGGCCGAATCCCAGCTCTCGTCGAGATGCTGCGTCGAAAGCACGATTGAGGTGACCTCCGCCGGCTTGCCGTCGATATAACGGACGGTCACCTGACTCTTGGCGTCCGGGCCGAGCTTGGCGACTTCGCCGTCGCCCTTTTTGCGCGCGGCGGCGAGCAGGTTCAGGATGCGATGCGAATAGTAGATGGGAGCCGGCATGAGTTCGGCCGTCTCGCGGCAGGCATAGCCGAACATGATGCCCTGGTCGCCGGCCCCCTCCTCGCCCTGCTTGTCGGCGGCACTATCGACGCCCTGGGCTATATGCGCGGACTGGAAATGCAGGAGCACGTCGATCTTGGCCGTCTTCCAGTGGAAGCCGTCCTGCTCATAGCCGATATCACGAATGGCCTTGCGGGCGGCGGACTTGAACTTCGACGGGTTGATCACGTCGTTGCCGTTCTTGTCCTTTTTCAGGAGGCTCGGCGGGAGGCGGACTTCGCCGGCAATAACGACACGGTTGGTCGTCGCCAGCGTCTCGCAGGCAATGCGCACACTCCAGGGGTCGACTCCGGACTTCGCCGCTTCGCGGTAGACCAGATCGACGATCTCGTCGGAAATGCGGTCACACACTTTGTCCGGATGACCTTCGGCTACGGATTCACTCGTGAACAGGTAGTTTGCGCGCATGCGGGAAGTCCCCTCAGTGAAAGAAGCGTCCCGAACTGTTAGTGGTTTTGCCGCCGAAAAACAAGCGAACAACGACATAAATATATGTTTATATCGGCATCACAATCTCTGGCGAGGCTGGCGTCAGGGTGCTGGCACGGAACGCGCCGACCGCATGAAAAAAGCGGCCCGGGGCCGCTTTTTCAAGTTTACTCAAAGGGTTTGCCTCAATCGCTCTCCGCCTCCGCGGCCAGCGCCTTGACGAGATCCACCAACTTGCGTCGGACCTTCGGGTCGGAAATCCTGACGAAGGCGCGATTGAGCTGCAGCCCTTCGGAGGACGACAGGAAATCGACCACATAGTTGGAACTGGACGGCTCCCCCGTTCCGGAATGTACGCCGGTTCCCTCCCCCGGGGCATCCTCGAAGAAAAACGAGACCGGGACATTGAGGATCGTGGCGATGTTCTGCAGGCGGCTGGCGCCGACGCGGTTCGTGCCCTTTTCGTATTTCTGGATCTGTTGAAAGGTGATCCCCAGACTCTCGCCGAGCTTCTCCTGGCTCATGCCAAGCATCGTCCGGCGAAGGCGAATCCGGCTGCCGACATGAATGTCGATCGGATTCGGCTTCTTCTTATTTTCGACCATTTTCGCGTTCCTAAACACGCTGTTTCATTGAGCCACAACCTCTCATTGCTTATCCTTGCATCAGAAGCACGCTGCCCGCGAAGGCAGCGCTATAGCGGCAGGTGGAGGTTGATGGTAAAAACCACTATGCAATTTTAGGGGTTTTTGGTCAATTCTTCCGATGACTGAAACTTCTGCGAGAAAAAAACGCAATCAAAAAGAGAATTCCCGTCGCAACCCAGAAAATCCGGCCGCGCGTAATAGCATCAGTCGCCGTGAGCATTTTTCCCGGTAGGGTAGTATCTACAACTCCCTTGTAATTGTATCCCAATCCTACCACTAAAACACCGCGTGCATCAATCATTGCTGATATACCGCTATTGGCGGAGCGGATCATCGGCGTCCCACTTTCGACGGTACGGAGCTGCGCCTGGTGAAAATGCTGGCGGGGACCGGGCGTATCGCCGAACCAGGCATCATTGGTAACGTTCAAGAGCGCGTCGGCCAGATGGCCGTTGCCGTCGATCTCGTCGGCAAAGATCGCTTCATAGCAGATCAGCGGATATATCGTCCCGCCCCCCGGCAGCGTCAGCAGCGGACGCGTTCGCGCCGCCGAAAAGCCGCCGGGCATCGAGGCGGCGACGGAACTCAGGCCCCAGGACGAAAGCAATTGCTCAAACGGCAGATATTCGCCGAAGGGTACCAGGTGAACCTTGTCGGCAGCGCCGACGATCTGGCCGCGGTCGTCGATGACATAGATCGAATTGTAATAGCGCGGCGGCAGGCCGGCGCCCGCATCCTCGGCGCGAACAGCGCCGGTGATGAGGATCTGCCCCTCACCGAGAACCTCGGCGATGCGAGTCAGCGCGTCGGGATTGTCCGTCAGGATGAAGGGGATCGATGTTTCCGGCCAGACCACGATGTCCGGCCTTTTAGCGCCCTCCTCCCCCGGCGCGGCGGTCAGCGCGAGATGCTCCTCGAAAACTGCGGCGCGCTCGCGGTCGTCGAGCTTCTTCGCCTGGTCGATGACCGGTTGAACCAGCCGCACCGTCGATGGCGGTTCCGTCGCCGCCGGTGCCGGCAGGGTCAGCCTGTAGTAGCCGAAGCCGATATGCGCGGCGAAGAGTGCGATGGCGGCGGCAAGACCGATGCGTGCTCCCTTGCCCGTACCGACGAGGGCGGGGGCCGCAAACACGAAGACGGCCAGCATATTGATCGTTGCGAGGTTCACGACACTTGCCGATTGCATCATCAGCGGCATCGGTATCGCCGCATAGCCAATCGCATTCCAGGGAAAGCCGGTGAAGAGGAAACTGCGCAGCCATTCCGCAAGGCCAAAGCCGAGAGCAAGCGCGGCAATACGGCCGACACCGTCGGACCAGAGACAGCGGGCCACGAGCACGGCGAAGGCATAGAAGAGCGCGAGAAAAGCAGGGAGTCCTATGACCGCCAGCGGCAGCGCCCAGGCGAAGACATCCGCCTCCACGAGAAGGGCGTTTCCGAGCCACCATAAACCACCAAGAAAATAGCCGAAGCCAAAGCTCCAGCCGATCGAAACGGCCGGCAGCAGGCGCCGGACGAGGCTCTCGTTCGGATCGGGGGCCACGCCATCGATCAACCAGACCAGAATTGGGAAAGACAGGAAGGCCGCCGCAAAGATCCCGAAAGGCGCTTGGGCGAACATTGCCACAAGGCCGGCGAGAAAGCCGACAAATGCTCTGGATACTCCGGAAAGGAGGATGATTTTACCTGCCAGTCGTTCCATTGACACTCCAATCGGCGGCCGGAAAAGCCGCACGGGAAGAACCGAATCGATCGGCGGCAGTTTTCCAAAAAAACGGCGGCTTGTCCCGCCACAGCGGCCGCTATCCTGTCAGACGTAGCAATTGCGCCGATGACTTCGCGTGGCGGTTGAGATAAGATTGATACGGGTTAACCACAGTTGCCAAATATGCTGGAGCGCAGCTATCGGTTTTCCCATTCTTGCGTACCATGTCGTCATCAGGCGTTCGACTCCGCCTGCGGCGATCAGTCTTGGGCGCCGGGACCGGGTATGTTGAGTGACAAAGGAGTCACAATGTTTGATTCCCGCGAAAAGATCGCACTTTTCATCGATGGCGCCAACCTTTACGCAGCGTCGAAGAGCCTGGGCTTCGACATCGATTACCGCAAATTGCTGAGCGCATTCCAGAAGCGCGCCTACCTGCTGCGCGCCTATTACTACACGGCGTTGATCGAAGACCTTGAGTTTTCCTCTATCCGCCCCTTGATCGATTGGCTCGACTACAATGGCTATACGGTCGTCACCAAACCGGCCAAGGAATTCACCGATGCCCACGGTCGGCGCAAGATCAAGGGCAATATGGATATAGAACTCGCGATCGACGCCATGGAACAATCCGAGGTCGCCGACCATATTGTGATCTTCTCCGGCGACGGCGACCTCACCACGCTCGTCGAGGCCCTGCAGCGCAAGGGACGCAAGGTCTCCGTAGTTTCGACCATGTCGACCCAGCCGCCGATGGTTGCCGACGACCTGCGCCGTCAGGCGGACCATTTCATCGACCTGATCACGCTCCGCGGCGAGATCGATCGGCACCCGCCGGAATATGCACCCCAGCCGGCCAAACAGAAGGACGAAGACGTCAGCCATTGACCCGGGAAGTCGCGCAGCGGTGGCGCGCACGCATGTGCGTTGAGCCCCATGCTCCGGCAGGCCGAGACATTTTCGCAATCTCAGGCGGCGATCACTCCACGGGAGGTGGAGGCTGCACGCCGGTCTGACCGCCGCCAATTGGCGTGAACGTCTCCGGCACGCCCTCCCTCTCGGTCTTGACCAGTCGCCGACGGGCCGCCGGTCGCTTGCGCATGATGCGCACGCGCTTCACGCGGCGCGGATCCGCGTCGAGGATCTGGAACTCGAAGCCGGGAATAGCCTGCACCACCTCGCCGCGAACGGGAATCCGGCCGAGCGATGCGAAGACGAGGCCGCCAAGCGTATCGACATCCTCGATCTGCTCGCGCACGTCGAAGTCCGGGCCGATCGCCTTCGCGATCTCCTCCAGCTCGACACGGGCATCGGCCAGGTAGACGTCGTCCGAGGTGCTGGCGAACATCACCTCCTCATCGTCATGCTCGTCCTCGATGTCGCCGACCACCATTTCGACGATGTCCTCGAGCGAGACGAGGCCGTCGGTGCCGCCATATTCGTCGATGACGAGAGCCATCTGGATGCGTGCGGCCTGCATACGCTGCATCAGGTCCGAGGCGAGCATCGAGGGCGGCACGAAGAGGAGTTGACGTATGATGCCGGCCTCTTCGACCGTCTTGTTCAGGTCGACGCGAGACAGGTCGAAGCCGAGCCTCGGCTGACGCGGCGCCCTTTCGCCCTTTTCGCCAGCCGTGGCGGCCGACGCCTTGCCGTTGCGGCGGCGATTGCGGGCCTGCTTCGTCACATAGGCGAGAAGGTCGCGGATATGGACCATGCCGCGCGGGTCGTCGAGACCCTCGCTGTAGACCGGCATGCGCGAGCGACCGGATTCCTCGAAGAGGACCATGAGCTCGCCGATGGTGATGCTCTGGTCCACCGCTTCGATATCGGCGCGCGGCACCATGACGTCCTCGACGCGCACCTCCCGAAAGCGGAGGATGTTGTTGAGCATCGCCCGCTCCTCAGGCGAGAACACCGTGTTGCTCGCGGCGTCGATCATCAACGCATCTGCGAGATCCTCTCGCAGGCTCGACACGTTTGCTCCGCGCAGCAGCCGTGCAGCTCGGCCCCAGAAGGATGTTGTGGATTTACTGCCCTCTGGTCGGGCGGCGGTACTACTGCCCGCCTCGGGCTCGCTGGAGGCTTCCGCCTCCTCATTCGCAACCGTGACCGGCTGTGTCTTGAAGTCGTTCATCGTTCCAACTGTCATCGCGGGGATCGGTCCCCGTAAGGGTCAGATAGGCCAAGACGCGCCAAAATGCGAGTCTCCAGGCCCTCCATTTTTTCTGCTTCGTCGTCCTGGATGTGATCATACCCGAAAAGATGCAGGAATCCATGGACGAGAAGATGGGTCAAATGTTCCTCGAAGGGCTTTCCCAACTCGGCCGCTTCGTGCTTCAACGTTTCATGGGCGACGACGATGTCGCCGAGCATCGGCCCCGGCATCTTGCCCGGAGCGAGCGGAAAGGCAGGAAACGACAAGACATTGGTCGGCTTGTCCTGCTTGCGCCATTCCGCGTTTATCGCCCTGATCGACACATCATCGGTAAAGACCAGCGACAATTCCGGCGCTAAGGCGGGGAATGGCTGCCCCTCTTCCGTTGCCAGAAAATCCGCTGCTGACTCGAGGACGCCTGTCGAAAACGACTGCAGTTCGTCCTCCGACGGCCAGTCTCCTTCCTCGACGCTGATCTGAATATGCAAAGCCGTCATGGTCGCCCGCGATCGTCAGCGATCGCTTTGCTCACTTTCGTCATGGACGGCCGTATGGCTTTCATAGGCCCTTACGATGCGTGCCACCATCGGATGGCGCACGACGTCCGCATCCTTGAAGCGGATGACCGAAACGCCTTCGACGCCCTTCAGGATCTGCAGCGCCTCGACGAGGCCCGACTTCACACCGCGCGGAAGGTCGACCTGGCTCGGATCGCCGGTCACGATCATCCGGCCATTCTCGCCGAGGCGGGTCAAGAACATCTTCATCTGCATCGAGGTCGTGTTCTGCGCCTCGTCGAGGATGACGGCGGCATTGGCGAGGGTGCGGCCGCGCATGAAGGCGAGCGGCGCGATCTCGATGACGCCGGCCGATATTGCCCGCTCTACCTTGTCGCCGGGCATCATATCGTAAAGGGCGTCGTAGAGCGGCCTCAGATAGGGATCGACCTTCTCCTTCATGTCACCTGGCAGGAAGCCCAGTCGCTCGCCCGCCTCGACCGCGGGCCGCGACAGGATGATGCGATCGATCGCCCCACGCTCAAGAAGCTGAGCGGCATGCGCGACGGCGAGATAGGTTTTGCCGGTGCCGGCGGGACCGACGCCGAAGACGAGCTCAGAGCGGTCCATGGCGCGAATATAGGCATCTTGCATCGGCGTACGCGCGGCGATCGTCTTCTTGCGCGTCGAAATCTGCGCCATGGTCAGCTTGGCCTTGCGCTCCATCGTCGGCAATTGCAGCTGGTCATCCGCCGCAACCGCCATTCGAATCGCGCCCTCGACATCGGATGTCTCGATGGCGGCGCCGCTTTGCAGCCGTCCGTAGAGGTAATCGAGCGCGCGCCGCGCCTGGTTCGTCGCCACGACATCGCCGGAGATGGCAACGGAATTCCCCCGCGGCCTTGCATGGATGCGCAGCCGCTCCTCAAGCAATTTCAGATTCTGGTCGAATTGGCCGAAGAGTTCACTGGCGAACCGGTTGTTCTCGAACGTAAGCACGAAGTGATTGGCGTCTGTCGCGGATGTCTTCGATTGGCGCGATGAGGATGAAATCATCTCGTGTCCGTTCAAGCGGTTCGGGCTCCTCGCTCTTGATCTGCAGCACCACGCCTGGACGGCAGCGCGCAGACTCTTTTAACACTTTACCGGCGTAAAAGCTCCCATTGAACTCCATTGCCGGGCACCGCGCTATTCGATCATCTCGGCAAACAGGCTGTTGGAGCCGGCCTTGGTGATTCGTACCCTGATAATGTCACCGATTTGCGATTGCTTTGCATCAACATTCACGGGCTGCAGCCAGGGCGAGCGTCCGACAAGCTGGCCGGCCAGGCGCCCCGGCTTTTCCAGAAGCAGATCGATCTCCCTTCCGACACAGACGGCGGCGAAGTCGCGCTGCTGCTGCGTAAGCAAAATCTGCAATTTTTCCAAGCGCTTGGCCTTCACATCCTCGGGAACCTGATTCTTGAGTTCCGCGCCCGGCGTGCCTGGGCGGCTCGAATATTTGAACGAGAAAGCCTGTGCATAACCGACGCCCTCGACAAGGCGCATCGTGTCCTCGAAGTCCTCGTCGGTCTCGCCCGGGAAGCCGACGATGAAATCGCCGGAGAGCGCGAGGTCCGGTTGCGCGGCGCGGATGCGCTCGACAAGGGCGAGATATTCGGCGGCCGTATGGCGCCGATTCATTGCCTTGAGGATCCGGTCGGACCCGGACTGGACGGGCAGGTGCAGGTAGGGCATCAGCTTCGCCATGGAACGATGTGCCTCGATCAGGCTGTCGTCCATGTCGCGCGGATGGCTCGTGGTATAGCGCAGGCGCGCAAGCCCCTCGATTTCTCCAAGGCTCCTCAGAAGGTCGCCAAGCCCCCAGTCGCGGCCGTCCGGGCCCGTTCCGTGCCAGGCATTGACGTTCTGGCCGAGCAGGGTGATCTCGCGGACGCCGCCCTCCACTAGCTTTTCCGCTTCGGCAAGGATCTGGGCCACCGGCCGCGACACCTCTGCGCCGCGGGTATAGGGCACCACGCAGAAGGTGCAGAACTTGTCGCAGCCCTCCTGCACCGTCAGGAAGGCGGTGACGCCGCGGGCGCGGGTCCTTGCCTTGTCGGGCTGGGGCAGATGTTCGAACTTGTCCTCGATGGCGTATTCCGTCTCGACGACGCGTTCGCCGCTACGCGCCCGCTTCAGCGCCTCGGGCAAGCGATGATAGGTCTGAGGGCCGATGACGAGATCGACGGCCGGCGCACGGCGAAGGATCTCGTCGCCTTCGGCCTGGGCAACGCAGCCGGCGACGCCGATGACCATTTCGCGGCCTTCGCTCGCCCGCGCCTTCTTGAGTTCGCGCAATCGCCCCAGTTCGGAATAGACCTTTTCAGCGGCTTTCTCGCGGATATGGCAGGTATTGAGCAGGACGAAATCCGCCTCTTCCACCGCGTCGGTCGCGACATAACCGTCACGCGAGAGCGCATCCGACATGCGGTCGGAATCATAGACGTTCATCTGGCAGCCATAGGTCTTGACGAAGACCTTGCGCACCGGAACGTGGTCGTCGCCCGCAACGGGCGCTGTGGTCAGAAGGGCGGATTCCTGGGACATGCGCGGTTCTTTAGTTCAAAGCGGCCGAAAATTGAAGCATTTTCGGGTGTGGCAACTGCGCCGTGGCTTGGCAGTACGGCAATCGCAGGGGACCGCGGCCGCGCTGCAAGAGCGTTTATCGCATTGGTCCGAAAATCGTACCCGATTTTCGGAAAGCTCGATGCGCAGACTCCTCGATACGCAGATTCAAAGACTTTTGCGCGTCTGAAATGACGCGCGGCGCTGTAATGCATGTCGCCCAAAAAGTGTGCAGCGGTTTTGGGGGCAACGACATGCACAAAACAAGGACCTAAAGCGCGTCGCACGTGTACGTTTGATCGCGGCGCGTTTTAGGCGGCGTCCTGCGCGCGGCTTGCCGATCGTCCCCTCAACCGGTCCGACAACATGCGGCGGATCCGCTGCTCGACGGTGCGGCTCACTTCCTTGCGGTTGGACCGTCGGTCGTAGTCCACGGCCTCGCCGAAATCCACTTCGACATCGAGCGCCCCCTCCCGAAGAACGCCGAGGAGATGAGGGATCAGCCCGATGTCGCCCGGCCAAGCCGCAATCGGCCGATAGTAGCGTCCCATTGGCATGCCGTGAATGCCCGTATAGGAAATCGCCACCGGCTGGACATGGACCATGCCGGTCGGAGATTGCGGCACCGCAGAGGCTGCGGCCCCGAACAGCGACGTCTTGATCTCGAGCAGGCGGTTGCCGTCCGATGTCGTGCCTTCGGGAAAGAGCACCACAACCTCGCCATCGGCGAGGCGGCGGCCGATCTCATTCGCCTGCTGGCCGGCCGAACGCTTCTGCTCGCGCTCGATGAAGACGGAGGCCTGCAGGCGGGCCAGAAGACCGAAGACGGGCCAATCCTTGACCTCGGATTTGGCGACGAAGACGACGTCGGCGATCGACGAAAGTACGAGGATGTCCTTCCAGGAGACATGATTGGAGCTGAGGAGCAGCGGGCGGCGGCGCTCCAAGGACCCGTGCACCCGCACCCGGATGCCGAGCAGACGGCAGGCGATGCGATGCCAGACACCCGGCAGAAAGCGGCGCGGCATCAGGTCGAACCGAACGCATACCAGTTGAACCGGCATCAGGACGACGGAGACGACGAGGAGCAGGATGCCGTAGAATGCGACCCGTAGCCAGTTGACCATCCGTGAACTTTCCGACCGCCGGCCCGCGGCATCGCGGCGCCCATACGAAATCTGCCTCGGCCTGCATCCGATCCACGGACGTGGGCTGGGATCGCCGTCGCAGGGAACTAGCGAAGATCGAGCCGCATGACAAGCGCGGCGGTGCGCGCGCCGGCAGGCCCTTGGTAATAGGCACGGCGCTCGCCGACTTTCGCGAAACCGAGCTTGTGGTAAAGCCCAATCGCCGCCTCGTTCGTTTCGTCGACTTCGAGGAAGAGCGCCTCGGCTCCCTTGACGAGCGCCTCGCGCATCACGGCCTGCATCAGCCGCCAGCCGAGACCGGACCGGGCAAAGCGCGGGTCGACACCGATCGTCAGGACTTCCGCCTCGCCGGCGGCGGCACGCGACAGAACGAAGCCGCCGAAGGAGGGGCGGAAGCCGGCGCTCGTCTGGCGTGCCGCGAAACCGAAGACCGTGTCCTGCGTGAGAAGCGCGTGAATTTCGCCATCGGTCCAGGGCGCGGCAAAACGGTGACGATGAAGCGTCGCCGCTGCCTCAAGATCAGCCTCCTCCAGGGGAAAGATATCGAATTCGGCGCGGCGGGTGAAATAGTCGGTAAAACTCATCGTCGTCGATTCTGCGCATCCGGCTCCACGGCGCGGTACGTCGTCGCCGACGCACCGAATTCGCCGTCACTTCAACATTGCCTCTATCCCGCAATGGCCCGTGTCACCGCGAACCCCGATTGAGGTTTCGCGTCCGGGCCGCGCAGATAAAGCGGCCTCGGCTTGGCCGAAGCTGGATCGGCCGCAGCACCCAATCGGGCGACGACGGCGATGTCGATCATGTCCGACTTGTGGCTTACCTCGCCCGCCATGACGGGAGCGGTGACGAGATGCGCGGCGGTACCACAGACGACGCCGGCGAAGCCGGAGAACCGCTCGCGCGCCAAGCCCACCGGCAGGGGTTCTGCCGGGGCCTCCGGCTGACCAAGCGCATCGAAGGACTGGACATAGACCTCGTCGCGCTTCGCATCGACCGCTGCAAGCACCGGCCGGCCAGGGTCACTCCTTCGGGCGCTCTCGGCAATGACCTGGAGCGTGGTGACGCCGACTGCCGGCTTGCTGAGTGCAAGTGCCAGTCCGCGTGCGGCCGCAACGCCGACGCGGATGCCGGTGAAGGAGCCGGGACCAATGGTCACCGCGATCCGGTCGATATCCTCGAGCCGCCTGCCCGAGGCGCGCAAGGCCTCGTCGACGAAGGCCATCAGGCGCTCCGCATGGCCGCGCCCAATATCCTCTTCCGCCCGCGCCAGAACCACTCCGGCGACGCTGTCATAGACGGCAGCCGCGCAGCCCGTCCCGGACGTATCAATTGCAAGAACAAGCATCTTGAGCCGACATGCCTCCCCGCGCCCCTCGCCGAACCGTGGTAAGGGCGCCCTCTTCCCCGCCGGGGCGGCTCGACCGTAAAGCAGCGGGCCTCGCCGGTGGTACTCCCGAGATCGCATGAGAGCGGGCGGCTCGCCGCGACCGATGTTTGGAAGGAGAGCGGCCCGTCAGCGGAACCGCTCGATCCCATACCGTCCGTCTGAACTCGATCAGACGGCTTCGACCGACTCGACCTCCGGCACGAAATGGCGCAGCAGGTTCTGCACGCCGTGGCGGAGCGTCGCCGTCGATGACGGGCAACCGGAGCAGGCGCCCTTCATGTTGAGGAACACGGTACCGTCCTTGAAGCCGCGGAAGGTGATGTCGCCGCCGTCCTGGGCGACGGCCGGGCGCACGCGCGTCTCAAGCAGTTCCTTGATCGTTGCAACGATCGCCTCGTCACTCTCCTCGTAGAACTCGCCTTCCTCATCGGTCTCTTCGGCGCGACCCGCGCCGGACATGACCGGCTGGCCGGACATGAAATGCTCCATGATCGAGCCCAGGATAGCAGGCTTCAGGTGCTGCCACTCCTGCGCCTCCTTGCTGACCGTGATGAAGTCATAACCAAAATAGACGCCGGTTACGCCAGGAATCGAGAAAAGCCGCGCCGCAAGCGGCGATCCGGCGCGCGCATCCTCTTCGCTGCGGAATTCCGCCGTACCGCTCTCCATCACGACCTTGCCCGGCAGGAACTTGAGAGTGGCCGGATTCGGTGTGGCTTCCGTCTGAATGAACATTTCCGTCTCCATTGCGGCCGGGAGCGGTCCTCGACCGGCTCTTTAGAATAGTTCAAAAATATAGGAGCTTCGGCGCAGCGCCGCAAGCGCCACCGACCGCAATCCGTCAGCTCAACGCGTCGATTTCCTCATCGGTCAGAAGATCGGGAATGACCGTCACCGGAATCGGGAAGGCGGCCGCCTTTCCTGCAATGGACGACACCAGCGGCCCCGGACCCTCCTTCGCCGAGCCGGCCGCCAGCACCAGGATGGCGATATCCCTGTCCTCTTCGATGAGCGCATGGATCTCCTCCGTGGCACTGCCCTCGCGGATGACGATTTCCGGCTCGATGCCGATCGTTTCTCGCACGTTCTGGGCGACCTTGGCGAGCGTCGCCTCGGCCTCCTCGCGCGCCTCCGCCCGCATGATCTCCTCCACGCCCAACCATTGCTGGAAGTCGCCATCGGCGATGACGTAGAGCAGCACTAGGCCGCCATTGGAATTCTTCGCGCGCATACCGGCATAATGCACGGCGCGACTGCATTCGGGCGTGTCGTCGATCACCGCCATGAATTTGCGGCGATGACCTTCCAGTCTTGAGAGTCGGGTCGAAACCATGCGGCGAACATTACATCGCCGCACGCCGCCTGCAAGATCTCATTTTCGCCGGTTACTGCAAAAAGCCGATGATCTCGCGAACTTCGCGCATCGTCTTTTCTGCCCGCGCCCGTGCGCGCTCGCCGCCCTTGCGCAAAATCGCGTCGATATGGGTCGTGTCGTCCATCAGGCGGCGCATTTCGCCGGTGATCGGCGCGAGCACACCGACGGCGAGATCGACGAGCGCCGGCTTGAAGACCGAAAATTGTTGCCCGGCGAACTCGGCAAGAACCTCTTCCTTCGTTCTGTCGGAAAGCGCCGCGTAAATCCCGACTAGATTCTCAGCCTCCGGACGCCCGTTCAGCCCCTCCACTTCGCTCGGCAGCGCGTCCGGGTCGGTCTTCGCCTTGCGAATCTTCTTGGCGATCGTTTCCGGATCGTCCAACAGGTTGATACGCGACAGATCGGAGGGGTCGGATTTCGACATTTTCTTGGTGCCGTCGCGCAACGACATGACGCGCGGCGCCGGGCCGCCGATCAAGGGCTCGACCGGGGGGAAATAGGCGTGGATCGGCTCCTCGCCGACGAGGATGTCGACGCCGTAGCCGCCACGGCGGATGTGATCCATGAAGTCGATGTTGAACTTCTGGGCGATGTCGCGGGTCAGCTCCAGGTGCTGCTTCTGGTCGTCGCCGACCGGAACATGGGTCGCGCGATAGACGAGGATATCGGCCGCCATCAGGCTCGGATAGGCAAGCAGGCCGAGCGAGGCGTTTTCGCGATCCTTGCCAGCCTTGTCCTTGAACTGAGTCATCCGGTTCATCCAGCCGATCCGGGCGACGCAGTTGAAGATCCAGGCGAGCTCCGCATGCTGCGGCACAGCCGACTGGTTGAAGACGATGTGCTTCTCGGGATCGATGCCGGAAGCGATGAAGGCGGCGGCGATCGAGCGGATCTGACCGGGCAGGTCCTCATGTACGAGCTGCGCGGTGATCGAGTGGAGATCGACCACGCAATAGATGCAATCGTGGCTCTCCTGAAGCGCGACGAACTTGCGGATCGCGCCCAGATAATTGCCGAGATGCAGATTTCCGGTCGGTTGAACGCCGGAAAATACGAGCGGCTTGAATTCGTTCATGTCGTCCCCAATCGGGCTTGTGGAGGGCCAGTTGATACCCGCCGCGCTTATGCACGGCACGCCCGATGCAATCAAGAGGCTGAAATGCGCCGTGACGTCACGCCGGCTGCAGCAGGTCCCAGCGATTGCCGAACGGATCCGCGAACACGGCGACCGTGCCGTAGGGCTCGTGTCGCGGCCCCTCCAGGAATGTGACCCCTGCGGCCAGCATCGCGACGTGGTCGCGGGCGAAATCGTCGGTGAACAGAAAGAACCCGATGCGGCCGCCGGTCTGATTGCCGACTGCCGCTTGCTGCCGTTCGCCCTCGGCCCTGGCGAGCAGCAAAGCCGTTTCCCTCGCTCCCTTCGGACGAACCAGCACCCAGCGCTTGCCGCCGCCGAGGTCGGTATCCTCAATCAGCTCGAAACCCAACCGGCCACAATAGAAGACGATGCCCTCGTCATAGTCGGGCACGAGAATGGCAATACGCGCGACGGTCTGCTTCACGACGCGTCCGGACCTTCGCCCGCGGCCGACTGCGGCGCCGCGGCCCTGCGCCTCAGGTTGCGGCGGATCATGCCGAGACTCGCGCCACCGAGGCCGAAGGCCAAGGCGAAATAGATCGCCATTGCGGCAAGCACGAGGCCGCAGACGGTCGCCGCGCGCATTGGGAGGGATGCGGCGGAGGAAAGCGGAAAGGCCAGCCAGCCGATCGCGTGATGCAGGGCCAGCGCCATGATCGCGGCTGCTGCCACGAGGCGGGGGATTCGGGTGAGAAGAGGAATGTCGCGGCCCCAATGCCCGCGCCAGACGAGCGTCGAAAAGAGCAGCAGCGCGTTCGCCCAGCCGGCGGCGATCTCGGCGATCGCAATGCCGCTTGCCCCGAGCGACGGAAAGAGCGTCAAGGCGAGAGATACGTTCACTGCCACGGATATGGCGGCAAAGATCATGGGCGTACGCGTATCCTCTCGCGCGAAAAAGCCGGGAATGAAGGCTTTGATCAGCACGAAAGCCGGCAGTCCGAGGCCGTAGATCGCCAGGATTTGCCCGACGATGACGGTCGATTCCGGCGAAAACCTGCCGCGCTCGAAGAGCAGCCGGACGATCGGCTCCGACATGACGAGCAGCGCCGCCGCCGCCGGCAGCGTCAGGAACAGCGTGAATTCGACGGAACGGTTCTGCAGGTTCGAGGCTTCGTTGAGGTTACCGGCGCGTAGCGCGCGCGCAAGCTCCGGCAGAAGCACTGTCGCGACCGCGATGCCGACGACGCCGAGCGGAAGCTGGTAGATGCGATCGGCGTAGACGAGCGACGAAACGGCACCCGCCTTTCCCGAGGCGATATTGGTGTTGATCAAGAGGTTGATCTGGGTGATGCCGCCGGTGATCGCCGCCGGCAGCGCGAGCACCAGCAGCCGCTTGACGTTTGCCGTCAGCCGCGGACGCCGGAATCCGATCCGCATCCCGGCATTGCGCACGGCAAACCAGACGATCGCGAACTGAACCAGCCCCGCCGCCATCACGCCCCAGGAAAGACCATAGCCGACGGCAATGGCGTCATGACCGCTGTACCAGGCAAAGGCGAGGACGCCGATCAGGATGAAGTTCAAGAACACCGGCGCGATCGCGGCGGCGAAATAGCGGTGCAGCGAATTGAGCATGCCCGCCATCATCGCGCCGAGCGACATGCAGGCAAGATAGGGGAACATGATGGTCGCGAAGGTGACGGTGCTTGCGAATTTCGCCGGATCGTCGGCGAAACCCGGTGCGATCAGTTCGCGCACAATGAAGGGCATCGCCAGTTCCATGGCGATTGTCAGAAGCAGGAGCATGGTGAACAGCACGCCGAAGACTTCTTCGGCGAAGCGCCTGGCGCCATCCATGCCGCGGGCCTCGATCTCCTTGGCGAAGAGCGGCACGAAGGCCGAATTGAAGGCCCCCTCGGCAAAGAGCCGGCGAAAAGTGTTCGGCAGCCGGAAGGCGGTATTGAAGGCGTCGGCCACCGGCCCGGTGCCCAGCAGCGCCGCCATAAAGGTTTCGCGTACGAAGCCGAAGACGCGGCTACCGAGCGTTGCGCCGCCAACAGTTGCGAACTTTTTGACCAGGCTCATGTTTCGGCTTTTGTCGCTTTGGATGCTTGAGACGGGCGTGCAACGGGGGCCGGCGCAATGATGCCGGAAGGCATCTGCGCCCGCGCCTCGTCCACCTCGCCCGCCAGCACGGCCTTGAGGCGGGCGGCAATATTGATCTGCCGGCTCTCGCTGGTGATTTTGTGGCCGACCAGGTCGGTTACGTAGAAAGTGTCGATCACCTTTTCGCCGAAGGTGGTGATATGGGCCGAGGCAATATCGAGGGAGAGGTCGGAAAGCACGGCCGTGACTTCCGACAAGAGGCCCGGGCGGTCGAGGCCTTCGACCTCGATGACCGTGAACTTGTTCGACAGCGTATTGCTGATCGTCACCTCCGGCGTCACCGTGAAGGCCCTGTTGCGCTTCTTGGTCCGGGTGCGGCTGGCGATGACTTCCGGCAGGCGCTTGCGGCCCGCGAGCACATCCTCGATCAGCTTGCCGATGCTCGCAGCACGGCGCGTCTCGTCATCGTCCACACGGAACTCGCGGTTGACGAGGATGGTGTCCAGCGCCCGGCCATCCGAGGTCGTGAAGATCTGCGCATCGACGATATTGGCGCCGGCAGCGGCACAGGCCCCCGCGATGACCGTCAGCAGGCGCGGATGGTCCGGCGAGAGCACCGTGATTTCAGTGATCGCGTGGAACTGGTGGGTGCGGACCATGGTCGCCAGCGTCTTGCCGGCACGGTCCGCCTCGCGGATGAACTCGGCGTGGCGGACCTGGTCCGAAAGGTCGACGGTGAGGAGGTAGGGCTGGTAGTGCAGCCGGACATAGCCGTCCCGTTCCTTGCGCGGCCAGTCCTTGAGCGCTTCCGACAACTGATGGGCGGCATGCTTGGCGCGCTCCTTGCGCGACAGTTCCGAGAAGCCGCCGGAAAGCAGAAGCTCGGTTTCGTAATAGAGCGTGCGCAGCAATTGACCCTTCCAGCCGTTCCAAACGCCCGGTCCGACGGCTCGGATATCGCAAACCGTCAGGATCAGCAGCATTCTCAGCCGGTCGAGCGATTGCACCCGGTCAGCGAAATCGACGATGGTCTTGCGGTCGTTCAAGTCACGGGTCTGCGCGACCATCGACATGGTCAGATGTTCTTCGACCAGCCAGACCACCGTCTCCGTCTGTTTTGGCGAAAGCCCCAGCCGCGGGCAGAGCTTGCGGGCCACCTTCGCACCGGCGGTCGAGTGATCCTCCGGACGGCCCTTGGCGATGTCGTGCAGCAGCACCGCGACGTAGAGCGCCTCACGGTCTTCTACGCCCGGCATCAGCGTGGCCGCAAGCGGATGCCCCTGTTCCTCCAGGCCGCGTTCTATGCGCGAGAGAACATCGACCGTGCGCAGGAGATGCTCGTCCACGGTGTAGTGATGATACATGTTGAACTGCATCATCGAGACGATCTTGCCGAAATCGGGAATGAAACGGCCGAGTACGCCCGCCTCATTCATGCGACGCAACATCAGCTCCGGGTCGCGCCGGGACGTCAGGATCGACAGGAAGAGCCGGTTCGCTTCCTCGCTTTCGCGCAGTTGCGGCGTGATCAGGCTCAGCGAACGCGTGACCTGCTTGAGCGCATTGGGATGGAATTCCAGCCCGTTGATGTCGGCGATGTGGAACAGGCGCAGGAGATTGACGGGATCCCGCTTGAAAACGTCGGGGCTCGCAAGCGCGATGCGTCCCCCGTCATCGACGAAGTCGAGTGTGCCGGCGATCTTGCGAATGCGGTTCTTGAACCGGCTGATGACGCCGGAAATTCCCGGCGCGTCCTTCGCCTGCTGATCTTCGAGTGCCGCGCAGAAGATGCGGGTGAGATCACCGACGTCCTTTGCGACGAGGAAGTAATGCTTCATGAAGCGCTCGACCGCGGTCAGGCCGGGATGGTCGTGATAGCCCAACGCCTCGGCAATCTCGCGCTGGATGTCGAAGGAGAGTCGCTCCTCCGCCTTTCCCGTGAGGAAATGCATGTGGCACCGCACCGCCCAGAGGAAATCCTCCGACTTCTGGAACAGCTTGTATTCCTGCTTCGACAGGACCCCGAGCTTGACGAGATCGGCCGGATCCTTGACCCGGTAGAAATATTTGGCGATCCAGAACAGCGTGTGCAGGTCGCGCAAGCCGCCCTTGCCTTCCTTGACGTTCGGCTCGACGAGGTAGCGGGTGTCGCCCGCCTTGCGATGGCGCTCGTCGCGTTCGGCGAGCTTTGCGGCGATGAATTCGGGGCCCGTATTGCGGATGATCTCGTGATCGAAGCGCGCCTCGAGATCGCTGGCCAGTGATTGCGAGCCGCAAATATAGCGGCATTCGAGAATCGCCGTGCGAATCGTCATGTCGGCGCGCGACAACCGGATGCATTCCTCGATCGTCCGGGTCGCATGGCCGACTTTGAATCCGAGATCCCAGAGCACGTAGAGAATGAACTCGATCGCGGGCTCCGCCCAAACGGCCTTCTTGGCGGGCAGAAGGAAGAGAAGATCGATGTCGGATCCCGGCGCCAGCGTACCGCGCCCGTAGCCGCCGACGGCAGCGACGGCGATGCGGGCAGCGTCCGGCGCCTTGGCAGCGTCGAACACCTCGTTCAGCGCGAAATCGTGCAAAACGGTGATCAGCTGGTCCTGCAGCCACGAGATTCGCTCGGCGCATTTGATGCCGGCGCCATCGGCGGCAAGCAGTTCCCGTGCCTTGGCGCGGCCTTCAGTGTTGGCCTGCCTGAAGGCTGCGAGCAGGGCCTGGCGCATCGGCTGACGCTGCTCGGCATGGGCCGATGCGATGAAACTGCACTTCGCCCGAAGCGCCGCTATATCGAGAATTTCGGGAAAAGAAGTTGCGTGGCTGGCCATGAAGTGCCGAGAGGCGTCCTGTCCGACTGAATATGTGGTTCGCTCCATGCGCAAGCGCTCCTGCATGGGTTCGGATCGGGATGTCGCCGAGGCCGGAAATATGCAGCTTTTCAAGCACTACCGCGTGCTTTCGAAGAAAGTCACGCGGCGCTGTATAGCCTTTTTGCCGGTCGATGGACAGGAAAATCATCCCGCACCGGCAAGCCCGGTTCAACGGCTGGCGAGCTCCTTTTTCAACGCATAGAGCGCCTCGAGCGCCTCACGTGGCGTCATGTCGTCCGGGTTGAGAGAGCGCAAGGAGTCCTCGACCTTGGATGGCCCGGCAGCCTTTGCCACCTCTTCCCGTCGCACCGCGACCTGGAAGAGCGGCAGGTCGTCGATCAGCTGGCTTGCCGGGTTCTTGCGATCCGCGTCTTCGAGCTTGGCAAGCACGTCGCGCGCCCGCGAGACGACCGACGCCGGCAAGCCGGCAAGCCGGGCGACCTGGATGCCGTAGGACCGATCGGCGGCACCGGGGCCGACTTCGTGCAGGAAGATGACGTCGCCGTCCCACTCCTTGACCCGCATCGTTGCATTGGACAGGCGCCCCAGCTTTTCGGAGAGCACCGTCAATTCATGGAAATGGGTAGCAAACAGGCCGCGACAGCGATTGACCTCGTGCAGATGTTCGACCGCCGCCCAGGCAATCGACAGTCCGTCGAAAGTCGCCGTGCCGCGGCCGATCTCATCGAGGATCACCAGCGAGCGATCGGTCGCCTGGTTGAGGATCGCCGCCGTCTCAACCATTTCGACCATGAAGGTCGAGCGACCGCGGGCGAGGTCGTCCGAGGCGCCGACGCGGGAGAATAGCCGGTCGACGACGCCGATATGCGCGGCGGCCGCCGGCACGAAGGAGCCCATCTGCGCCATGATAGCAATCAACGCGTTCTGGCGCAGGAAGGTCGACTTACCCCCCATGTTCGGGCCGGTGAGCAGCCAGATCGCACCGGTCTTCTCGCCGTCCGGCGGCGACAGGTCGCAGCCATTGGCGACGAACGGGTTTGCCGCCTGGCGCCGCAGCGCCTGCTCGACGACCGGATGACGGCCGCCTTCGATGGCGAACATCCGAGACCGGTCGACGGCCGGTCGGACATAGTTCTGCTCCTCGGCGAGCACGGCGAGAGCGGCAGAGACGTCGATGGCGGCCAGCGCCAGCGCCGCCGCCTTGAGGGCCTCAGCATGGGCGACCACCGCGCGCGTCATTGCCTCGAAGGCCTCGAGCTCGATCGCCAGCGCCCGGTCGGCGGCGTTGGCGATCTTGGTTTCGAGATCGGCGAGCTCGGTGGTGGTAAAGCGCATGGCATTCGCCATGGTCTGGCGGTGAATGAAACGGGCTTTTCCCGCATCCGTGTCGGTCATTGCACCGGCATTGCCGGCGGTCACCTCAATGAAATAACCGAGCACGTTGTTGTGCTTGATCTTTAGCGACTTGACGCCCGTCTCCTCGCAATATCTGAGCTGCAGACCAGCAATGACGCGGCGCGACTGGTCGCGCAGCGCCCGCATCTCGTCCAGTTCGGCATTCGCGCCCTCGCGCAGGAACCCGCCGTCCCGCTTCAGGAGCGGCAGTTCCTCGGCAAGCATTGCATCGAGACAGGCGAGCAATTCCCCCGGCAGGGCGGCGATCGCCCCTCGCGCCTCGTCGAGCTCAACCGAGAGCTCGGCGCGCGCGAGCAGTGCGGACAGGGCCTTCGCGGCGCGCAAGCCCGCCTGGATGGCGCCGAGGTCGCGCGGGCCGCCGCGACCGAGGGCGAGCCGCGACAGGGCGCGCGGCATGTCGGGGGCGCGCCGCAGGGCATCGCGGACATCCATGGCAAGGCTTGGCTGATCGACGAGGATCTCGACCGAATCCAGCCGTTGATTGATCCGATCTGGATCGGTCAGAGGCGACATCAGCCGCTCGGCGAGCAGCCGTGCGCCGCCGCTGGTTACGGTCCGGTCCAGCGCTTTCAGGAGGCTTCCTTCGCGGGCACCGGAAAGCGTCTTCGCCAGTTCGAGATTTGCGCGCGTGGCCGGATCGATGAACAAGGTCGAAGCAACGCTTTCCCTCTCCGGAATACCGAGCGCCGGACGCTCGGCGAGCTGCGTCTTCTCGACATAGGAGATGGCCGCCGAGGCTGCCGCAAGTTCGGCTCGCGAAAAGCTGCCGAACCCGTCGAGGGTCTTGACGCCGTAATAGCGGGCGATGCGGCTCTCCGCCGTCGCGCTGTCGAAGAGCACGGCCGGCTGGGGTACGGCGACGCGGCCGAGCACCTCGAAAACCGCACGCAGCTCCGGATCGTGGAAGACGGTGTCAGGCAGGATCAGTTCGCGCGGCTCGATGCGCAATATGTCGGCAAGCAGGCGGCTCTCCGCCGTCTCGGCCAGGCGGAAGATGCCGGTCGAAATGTCGATCCAGGCGAGCGCATAGGCCGGTTCAGAGCCGCTTCTGATTCGGGCCAGCGCCATCAGGTAATTCGTTTCCGACGGCGAAAGAAGCTTTTCTTCGGTGATCGTTCCCGGCGTCACCAGGCGCACCACGTCGCGGCGCACGACCGACTTGCTGCCGCGCTTCTTCGCTTCCGCCGGATCCTCCACCTGTTCGCAAACCGCGACCCGGAAGCCGAGAGCGATCAGCTTCTGCAGATAGTCGTCGGCGGCATGCACGGGCACGCCGCACATGGGGATGACCTGGCCCATGTGCAGGCCGCGCTTGGTGAGCGTGATGCCGAGCGCACGCGCAGCCTCGACCGCGTCCTGGAAGAACAACTCGTAGAAATCGCCCATGCGATAGAACAGGAGCGAATCCGGATTGTTCGCCTTGATCTCGATGTACTGCTCCATCATCGGCGTGGCTGAGGAGCGGCTCTCTTCGCTCGCCAGATCGGACACAGAGAATATCTCACCCGTTTGGCTCGATGGATCGGTCAGCAAATTCATGATTGTTCCAAAAAAAGAGATGTCACACTATCCGCAAGGATTTATAGACGACAACACCAAAGAGGCTGACCAGGAGGGTCGCCCACAGGAGGTTGAGGAAACATGCCGGCTACCGACAAGTCCGATCGCGCGATGACGAGCGTTACCGCCCAGGAGGCGCTCGATTTTCACTCCCAGGGGCGCCCCGGAAAGCTGGAGATCTCTCCGACGAAGCCGATGGCGACCCAGCGCGACCTGTCGCTCGCCTACTCGCCAGGCGTGGCCGTTCCGGTCAAGGCGATCGCCGAGGATCCGCAGACGGCCTACGACTATACCGCGCGCGGCAACATGGTTGCGGTGATTTCCAACGGCACGGCAATCCTCGGCCTCGGCAATCTCGGCGCGCTCGCCTCCAAGCCGGTCATGGAGGGCAAGTCCGTCCTCTTCAAGCGCTTCGCCGACGTCGATTCGATCGATCTCGAGGTCGACACGGAAAATGTCGATGAATTCGTCAACTGCGTGCGCTTCCTCGGCCCTTCGTTCGGCGGCATCAATCTCGAGGATATCAAGGCGCCGGACTGCTTCATCATCGAGCAGCGGCTGCGCGAGGTGATGGATATCCCGGTCTTCCACGATGACCAGCACGGCACCGCGATCATCGCCGCCGCCGGCCTCATCAACGCGCTGACATTGACCGGCCGGGACTTCAAGACGACGAAGCTCGTCTGCAACGGGGCGGGCGCCGCGGCAATCGCCTGCATCGAACTCATCAAGGCAATGGGTTTCGCCCCGAACAACATCATTCTCTGTGACACCAAGGGCACGATCTACAAGGGCCGGACCGACGGCATGAACCAGTGGAAATCGGCGCATGCGGTCGAGACCAAGGCGCGGACGCTGGCCGAGGCGGTCAAGGGGGCCGATGTTTTCTTCGGCCTTTCGGCAAAGGGCGCGCTTTCGCCGGAAATGGTGCGCTCGATGGCGGAGAAGCCGATCATCTTCGCGATGGCCAACCCAGATCCGGAAATCACGCCGGAAGAAGTCGCCCAAATTCGTGACGACGCCATCGTTGCGACGGGTCGGTCGGATTATCCCAACCAGGTCAACAATGTCCTCGGCTTTCCCTATATTTTCCGGGGCGCGCTCGACGTGCGCGCCTCGACGATCAACGATGCGATGAAGATCGCCGCGGCGGAAGCGCTCGCGCGCCTTGCCAAGGAGGACGTGCCGGACGATGTCGCCGCAGCATACCAGGGCAATCGGCCGCGCTTCGGACCGCAATACATCATCCCGGTGCCCTTCGACCCGCGCCTCATTTCGGCCATCCCGATGGCGGTCGCGAAGGCGGCCATGGAAACGGGCGTCGCCCGCAAGCCGATCGCGGATATGGACGCCTACGGACAGCAGCTCTCCGCCCGACGCGATCCGATCGCCTCGACCCTGCAGCGCATCTACGAACGCGTCCGCCGCCAGCCTAAGCGCATCGTCTTTGCCGAAGGCGAGGAAGTGCAGATGATGCGCTCGGCCATCGCCTATGCCAACCAGCAGCTGGGCACCGCCATCCTGCTCGGGCGCGAAGAGCAGATGCGCGAAACCGCCGAACGGGAAGGCATCGACCTCGACCGGCCCGGCATTCAAATCGTCAATGCCCGGCTGTCGAAGCGCGTCGGCGCCTATACGGACTTCCTCTATGCGAGACTGCAGCGCAAGGGCTACCTTTTTCGCGACGTGCAGCGGTTGATCAACAACGACCGCAACCATTTTGCCGCCTCGATGGTGGCGCTCGACGACGCGGACGGTATGGTCACCGGATTGACGCGCAATTATTCGACGGCGCTCGAGGACGTGCGCCGCTGCATCGACGCCAAGCCCGGCCACCGGGTCATCGGCGTATCGATCGCGCTCTGCCGAGGCCGCACGGTGCTCGTTGCAGACACGGCGGTGCACGATATGCCGACTGCCGAGGAACTGGCGGACATCGCCGAGGAGGCCGCCGGGCTCGCCAAGCGACTGGGCTACATGCCCCGCGTCGCCATGCTCGCCTATTCGACCTTCGGCCACCCCTCCGGCGAGCGCTCCGAACGGGTGCGCGAGGCCGTGAAGATCCTCGACAGGCGCCGCGTCGATTTCGAATATGACGGCGAGATGGCGGCCGACGTCGCGCTCAACGGCCGGGTGATGGAGCAATATCCGTTCTGCCGCCTCTCCGGCACCGCCAACGTGCTGGTGATGCCCGCCTTTCACTCGGCCTCCATCTCGACCAAGATGCTCCAGGAACTCGGCGGCTCGACCGTTATCGGCCCGCTGCTCGTCGGCCTCGACAAGTCCGTGCAGATCGTATCGATGTCGGCAAAAGATTCGGACGTCGTCAATATGGCGGCGATCGCGGCTTATAACGCCGGCACGTGAACTGGATCGTTTCGGGACGATACCGCAGCTGTCTCAAGACGATCCGAGCGATTGCACAGTAACGGCACAGCCTACCCCCAAAAATAAGAGCCCACTTCGGCCGCAACGGAAGTGGGCTCAATATATCATGGGAGGTCCGCTTCTTACGTTATGAAAATGAGAGGGAATTCATCGCGACTCCGCCCCTCGAGTCGAGTCTTGCGATCTTTCCCTTCTGTTTTACACTTTCGCTTTATGAAATTCGGCCCAACCACGGGGATACACTTCCCTCTTTCGAGGTTGAAAGTCAAATACATCCTTAACAACTGGTTAATACTATTTCTGCTTCGTAGAAAACCGACCGGAGATAGCCGGTTGCGCGGAGGCTGTGATTTGCTGATCGCTCTCGCCATTCGCCCGGAGCCGAACACGTAAATCCGCAGAAAATACGTCAGGAGGCAAAGCGTCCCGCGTCAGCGCCATAGTAATTGAGATAACGGCCAGAAATATTGCTGATCGGCAGAACGATCAGTACATCCGTCGTGCGGAAGGCGTGATCGACCACCGCACCGTCGCCGACCATGGCGCCGAGCCGCATATAGCCCTTGATGAGCGGCGGCAGGGCCGCCAGTGCCTTCTTCGGATTGATCGCCTCGGACGGCATCAGGTCCATCGTGCGGTGAAGCTCGGGCCGCGCGGCGACCGCCCAATCGTCCCGGGCGAGAACATTGTGGTGCAGGAAGGAAAGGGCAAGCGCGTGCTCCTCGGGAACGGCGCCCGGAAAGGAGCCGCAGCCGAACATCGCATCGACGCCATGCCTCAGCGCATAGGCCCAATTGCCCTGCCAGAGCAGCTCGACCGTACGCCTGGTGCGATATTCCGGCAGGACGCAGGAGCGGCCGAGTTCCATGAAGCGTTTGCCGGGGTGGCGCGCGAGCAGCGTGTCGATCGCGAACTCCGAAGCGGAATAGAAACCGCCGGTCCGCTCGGCGACATCCTGGCGCAGCAGGCGATAGGTGCCGACGATCTGCTCTTCCGGATCGCCTTCGATCGAAGTGTCGAGCACGAGCAGATGATCGCAGACCGCGTCCCAGCTATCCACATCGCGCTTGTGCAAGTCGGCTTCCGGTGCGACCTGCGCCTTCATCTCCTCGACGAAGACCCTGTAGCGCACCGCCTGTGCCGCATCGACCTCGGAGGCGGAGCGAGCAAGCCTCGTCTCGAGATTGGCGATGCGACCGAGGACGTCCGTCGTCGGGACGGCAATCGTCTTGCGGAGGCAAGCTTGCGAAGTCTCTACCACGCCTGTCGATTCCAAAAGCTCGATCGTCATTCCGTGTCACCCCGAATCGTCAGTTTCTGCCGGGCTTAGAACACGTTTGTGCAACAAGATAGTGACACAGGGTTGGTGGGCAAGCCCTAGGCGGCCTCGTGTTGGCAGGCCGACGCTTCGTCCACTTAACTCCTTGTATCGAGGCGGGTCCTGATTGGAAACCCGCGTGACACCTTCGGACCCTGCTTAGGCCTTGCCGGCCTCGATGAGCCGTGCGACTTCGGCGAGGACCCGCTCCGGTTCGGCGGGCTTCGTCAGCACCGCGTCGGCACCCGCGGCGATGAGGCTCTTGTGAAGATCGCCGCGGCCGTCGGACGTCAGCACAAGGACGGGAAGCCGACGCAGGTCCTCGAAAGCGGCTCCTTCGCGTAGCTGTCTCAGAGTGGCAGAGAGATCGCCGCCCGGCATGTTGAGATCCGTGACGACGAGCGCTGGCCTCTTGGCACCGGGCTCATGCAGAGCGGCTTCAAGCGCCGGAAAATCCGCGACGTGCTGCACGGCATGGCCATTGCGCGTGAGGATCGTTCGCAGCATCAATGCATTGACCGGATCGTCCTCGGCCAGGATGACGTGCTGGTTGGCTTTAGGAGCCTCGGCCGTCGCCGGCGTTTCCCGGAGCACCGGCCTGTTGTCGGTGATCGCGTCCCGGCTTTCGATCCCCCTCAGGCGACCGAGCAGCACCTCCACCAGCGATTTTTCGCGCAACGGCCGAATCAGCCATGCCTCGTAGCCGCCCAGGCGATGCACCGGATGGCTGCTGCGCTCTTCCGGATTGATGAGGTATATTCTTCGCAGCCTGAGGCGATCGAGCGCCGGCTGAAGCGAAAGCAGTTCTCGGAATGCATCCGCCCGGCGATGGTCGACGATTACGGCGGTCAATGACAGGCGATTGTCGAGCACGTTCGCAACGACGACTCGGGCTGCATCGAGCGTCGGGGCGCGATGACATGAACCGCCGAGCGTTTCGATGGTCGCGGCAAGCGCAGCCGATGCCGGGCCTTGGGGAGCCATGACCAGGACATGCGCGCCGGCGAGCACGCCGTTCCGGATCGGCGAGGAGGGCTCGGCGCCTTCCATCGGGAAGCGCAACTCGAATCGACTTCCCTTTCCGGCTGCGCTCGATGCCGTCAGGCAGCCCCCGAACGCTTCCATGATCCGCCGCGAGATCGCCAGGCCGAGACCGGTTCCCTTGGCGCGCTGGGCCTCGTCGCCGGCCTGCTCGAACTCCTCGAAAACGCGGGCAACCTCGTCCTCCGACATGCCCGGCCCGCTATCGTCGATCCGGACTCGCAGCATGCCTTCGGCCATGTCCGCAGAGACGAAAACGCCGCCGGTTTGCGTGAATTTCACGGCATTGCCGACGACGTTGAAGAGCACCTGTCGCAGCCGCGCCGCGTCAAAGATCATCGAGGCGGGCACGTCCGACGCAACGGTCGCGCCGATCTCGATGCCTTTCTCATGCGCCCGGTGGGAAAGCATTTCCACGACGTTTTCGATCACCAGGCGGAGATCGTGGCGGGATGGGTGCAACTGGAACCGCCCGGCGGAAAGCGAGGAGAAGTCGATCAGGTCCTCGACCAGTTGCACCAGCGCATGGCCGGATTGCTGCATGTCGGCAAGATAGTTTCTCTGCTCGGCCGAAAGTTCCGTCTGGCCGAGCAGGTGGCTCATGCCGAGAATGCCGGACAGCGGGGTGCGGATCTCATGCGTTACGGTGGCAAGCAGTCGCGATTTCGCCTGGCTCGCCTCCTCGGCGCGGTGGCGCGCCTCCTCCCTTTCGCGCGCCGTCCTCGCTTCCTCCGTCACGTCGCGGGCAATGCTGTGTCGCAACAGCCGCCCCCGGCCCGGCTCGCGCACGATCACGTCATGCCAGTCGTAGAGACGCTCCCCGTCCGCCGCTGTCAGGCGCACGAGAAAATGATCGGGATCCGGCTTCGGCTCGAAGGTCAGGCCAAGGGAGGCGCAGGTGTGTCCTTTCACATCGGGGCGCTGCAGGACCTGATGAAAAACGCCATTCGCCTGCACAATCCTGCCGTCCATGCCGCGGACGATGGCGATATCTCCGAGTGCGTCATGGATGGTCGAAAGCAAGGCCGGGGTTTCCGGCACGCCAGTCTCGTTCCACGCCGCCATTTCCCATCGGGGCTCGTTTTCGCGGGAAAGCAGCAGGAAGGCGCCAGACAGACCGCCGATGGCCGCAATCGCCGGCAAGAGATGAAGATTGACGCTGAGGCCGATCGTGAGAACGGCAAGTGCGGCCAACACACCTGCGCAGGCGCAGAGAATGCGAATGGCGGACGGCGCGCCGCCACGGGCCGTGATCCTGATCCGCTGTTCAAATCGTGAAGGATTGCTCATGCCTCAACCTAGCAGCGCAAGACTTCCGAATGGCTTCAGCGCATCGCTAAAGTTTTAGCGAGCGGTCTCTTTTCGCCTGCAGCAGCTCGTCAAGAATGATCGCGCCAGCACCGATGGTGATAAAGCTGTCCGCGAGGTTGAAGACGGCGAAAGACCAGCTGTCCGTGTGGAACAGGATATAGTCGATGACATAGCCGAACAGCAGCCGGTCCACCAGATTGCCGAGCGCGCCGGCAATGATCATCGCGTAGCCGAGATGGGCGAAGAAGCGATCCTTCGGCGTACGACGCCAAAGCCAAAGGACGAAGGCGACGACGGCCAGGCGCATGCCGACGATGAACCAACCCTCCATGCCGGAAAGCATCGAAAAGGCGACACCGTAATTGTAGGTGCGGTAAAGCGCGAGCAGCGGCATGACCGGCACCGCCTGCTGAAAGGGGAGGAAGGCCTCGACCAAATATTTGAGCAGCTGGTCGGCGGCAACCGCAATGACGATGAAGAGCGTGATCGGCAAAGGCCGGGAAAACAGGGTTTGGTGTCCGCTCATCATGCTCCGTCCAGGGATAGGAGGTGCCGGCGCGCCTCGAACAGCATGATGCCGGTGGCAATGGCGAGATTGAGCGAATCCGCGCGCCCCGCCTGCGGAATCCGGGCGAGTGCGCCGGCCTCGCGCGCAAGCTCCACCGGCAGGCCTGCCTGCTCGTTGCCCATCAGCAGGACGACCGGCCTCGACCGATAGTCGATCGTGCGGTAATCGACCGAGCCTGCGAGATGCGTCGCCACGACGCGGACACCCGCCGACTTCTGCCACTTGACGAAGTCCTCCGCGCTCGCCCGCGTGATCGGCATGGCGAAAACAGAGCCCATCGTCGCGCGCACGGTTTCGAGAGAAAACGGATCGGTGGTCTCGCCCACCAATATGACGCCGGAAGCACCGGCGGCGTCCGCGGTGCGGATGATCGTGCCGAGATTGCCGGGATCGCGCACGCGGTCGAGGGCCACGTAGGTCTCGCCTTCCTGCGGCTGGATGTCCTTCAGAGCCCGGTAGCGCTGCTCGAAGATGCCGACCACCATCTGCGGATTGTCGCGCCGGGTGATCGTTGAAATCACCTTCTCGCTCACTTCGAGGACAAGCCCGCCCTTTGCGACGGTCCTGGCCGCAACCTGCTCGACCTGTGGCTTGCCCTTGGCTGCCTTGGCGTAGACGAGCGTCTTGATCTTCCAGCCGAGATCGAGTGCGTCGATCACCAGCTTCAGCCCTTCCGCCATGAAGGCATGCGTCTCGTCGCGATGCTTCTTGTGCGAAAGCGCCCGGATATCTTTGATGACCGGGTTAACGAGGCTTGTGACCTCCTTCACCTGGCCGACACGCTGGCCGTGATCGTTTCTCTCTTTGTTCATTTCGGTACCCAGCGGCTGAAGAGCGACGTGGAAAGCGCCCTGCCTGGGCTCGCGCCATCGAGGCCGCCCTCGCGGATGATGAGCTCGCCCGATTCCACCCGGCCGCCGCGCCCACGCATCGTCTCGCGCATCAGTTCGTGGATCGAATAGAAGCTTGCCCGAATCGAATAGGCCGTCAGCACGAGACCGCGCGCCCCGTCGGAGAGTATCTCCCGGCAGATGTCCAGCATTGCAGGCAGGTGGTCGAAGAGCTGCCAGACCTCGCCATTCGGGCCGCGGCCGAACTTCGGCGGGTCGGTCAGGACGATGTCGTAGCGGCTGCCGCGGCGCTCCTCGCGCTGGATGAACTTCATCGCGTCGTCGCAGATCCAGCGGATCGGCAGCCTTTCGGCGCGCGCCACCGCCTGGTTTTCCCGTGCCCAGCCGATCGCTTTTTTGGAGGCGTCGACATGGGTGACCTCCGCGCCCGCCTTGGCGGCGACCAGCGAGGCTACCCCGGTATAGCCGAAGAGATTGAGAACCTTCAGCGGTCGGTCGGCCGAGGCCACCTGGTCCCGCACCCAGGACCAATGGGCAAGTTGTTCTGGAAAGACACCGACATGCCGGAACGAGGTGAAACGGCCGAGGAAATCCGTATCGAGAAGCTGCATCGGCCAGGTTTCCCCGAGCACCTCGCGGGGAAAGCGCCAGCGCCCCATGCCGTCCTCGTCCGTGTCGCCGGTGAAGATGGCATCCGCCTCGTTCCACACGGCCGCAGGCAATGACTTTGGCCACAGCGCCTGTGCCTCCGGTCGGACGATGCGATAGGGACCGTACTGCTCGAGCTTTTCCCCGTTGCCGCTGTCGATCAGGTGATAACCGGCAGCCGCCGCGGTCTCTAGTATAAGCGGCACGGTTTCGGCCGGCTTGTCGCCTTGTCTCGACTTGACCGGACGCGCGGGCTGCGCCTCCGGCCGCCCCGCCTTTTCCAGCAGAGCCTTTCCGGCCGGCGGTCCACCCGCCTTGCCCTTCGGACCGGCGTTCCTCGCGGGCGGATGTCGCAGTTCCTGGCGACCGCCGCGCGCCTCGGCCCCCCGGCCCTTTGCCGCGGTGACCGAAGCGTTCTTTGATCTCCGATCCTTTTCCTTCACGCGCTTACCCTTGAACCCTATTCAACTACCCGGCGCATCCGCTTATCGGGCGCGCGACATGCTCGTTGGTGCAATAGCACCGGGAAATGCTCTTGGCAAAGCCGTTTCCGATTTGCGAAGATCGCGTGAAAGCGGGACGAGGTAAGGCGTGTTCAACTTTCCACCCCTGCCCCGCGAGCAAAAAGGGAGGCGATGGTCATGGAGATGACAGGAGAGGAACGTATTGCGGCCAGCCGCGAGACCGTGTGGCGAGGCTTGAACGACCCGGATATTCTGAAGCGGTGCATTCCGGGCTGCCAGTCGCTCGAAATGAAATCGCCGACGGAACTCGCCGCCATCGTCAAAGTCAAAATCGGCCCCGTCTCGGCGACGTTCAATGGCCATGTCACGCTCTCCAATCTGAACCCGCCCCTGAGCTATAGGATATCAGGCGAAGGCAAGGGCGGCATGGCCGGCTTTGCTAAGGGGGGTGCCGATGTCACGCTCAATGAGGAAAACGACGAGACGGTGCTGCGTTATGACGTCAAGGCCGAGGTCGGCGGCAAGCTCGCCCAACTCGGATCGCGGCTGATCGATTCGACAGCCAAGAAACTCGCGCAGCAGTTCTTCACGAATCTCAACGTGGCCGTCAGCGACCCGAGCGAAGCGGCGGGCTGACGCGCCACAGCCATGCAGCAGTTCAAAATGTACAGCGGGGCGGCGCTCAGTTCTGCGGCGCCGGCAGCGTCGTCTGCGCCAGTTTTTCGGCCTCGCTGCGCTGCTTTTCGGCCTCTCTATGCCACTTTTGGGCCTCATTGGCCTCGTTGCGCGCGCGACGGCGGTGTTTCCCCTGGGTGAACCAGGTGACGGCGGCCCCGAGGATCAGACCGACAATGGCGGCGAGAAACAGGAACACGAAAAAGGGAGCTGAGACGGAAAGCACGCTGTCGGCCGGATCGAACGGATTGAGTGCCAAGGTCACAGTCTGGCGGTTGGCGACGCTCAGGATGACGAGAATGACCCCCAAAGGCACGAAAACGACGATGTTGATGAGTTTCTTGAGCATTCACCCGCTCCGACTCGATTGCGATTAGATGGAGCATGCCGGCGGACCGCGGCACGCAGTTTTGCCTCAGCCCCGCTTCTTGAGCGCTGCTTAACACGCAAGACGCGCAGGATCGCTCGTCAAGCCTCGTCCTTGCCGTTCATTCCGGGGTTGAGCCGCTCGCGCAGCTCCTTGCCGGTCTTGAAGAAGGGCACCCACTTTTCCTCGACGAAAACGGCATCGCCGGTGCGCGGGTTGCGGCCCGAACGGGACGGGCGGTTCTTGACCGAGAAAGCGCCGAAGCCGCGCAGCTCGACGCGGTTGCCGGCGGCAAGCGCATCCGTGATCTCGTCGAGGACCGCATTGACGATGTTTTCGACGTCGCGATGATAGAGATGCGGATTGCGCGCAGCCACAATCTGCACCAGTTCTGACTTGATCACTGTCGCCCCCTTCGTCTTTTTGCTTGTTCTGTCCGATTGGTGCCGTTCGAAGGCCCGGTCCAACCTGCGGGATACAGCCCCCCTCGCGCAGGCCAGCATATTTCGCCTTCCTCATTGAGCTTCAACCTGCCAAACCGAAACAAGACCGTCAAGAAACAACTTGTCTCCGCCGAGCTTTTCGAGGCCGTTCATCGCCGGAAAAGCCTCATATCCCAATATCTTGAGGAGATCGGTGGCGAGTCCCGCGAGCCCGAACGAGAAGGTGCCGCCCGGCGCTCGCCAATCGACGACGGGCAGATCCTCCGACACCTTGCGCTCGGCCAGGAAGGCCCTGATCTCTTCATCCCCGCCGATCTCGTCGACAAGCTTGTACTCAAGCGCCTGCCGGCCCGTGAATATGCGGCCATCCGCAAGCGCGAACGCTTCCGGTCGCGACAGCTGGCGCCGTTCGGCGACCAGATCGACGAACCAGTCGTAGCTGTCGTTGATCATCCTCTGGATCATCGCCCTCGCCTCGTCGCTCGGCGGATGGAACGGAGACGGTTCGGCCTTGAGCGGACGTGATTTGATCGACTCCAGCGATACGCCGAGCTTGTCCATCAGCTCCATGATCTGCGGATATTGGAAGATGACGCCGATCGAGCCGGTGATCGAGGTCTCGCCGGCGACTATACGATCGCCGGCGAGCGCGATCATGTAGCCGGCGGAAGCGGCCAGCGTCCTGAGATCGGAGACCACCGGCTTTTTGGCCGCGACCTTGCGGATGGCCCGGTAGATCACTTCACCGCCATAGGTGGTGCCGCCCGGCGATGAAATCGTGACGATCAGGGCCTTGGCGGATTTGCTGTCGGCGATCCTCTCGAGACGCTCGACCAGTTCCCGGTCGTCCTGGATGACGCCCGTTATGGTAACGCGTGCCACGTGGTCGCGGGCGCGCCCCCCCGTCTCGCCCAGACCGGAATAGGTAAACAGCGCAAAGCCGACGAACAGAAGAACGATGGCGGTCGCCCAGCGCCAGAAGCTCAGCTTTCGTCGCAGGCGGCGGCGATCGGCGATGGCGAGTTCGTCCATATCTATCTCCCGATTTCCTCTGCAAGGGTTCTGTCAGTTTCCTCAGTAACATGCTATCTGCGCGAACCGCGACAGGCTAGATGCCTGCTGTCGGCGGCACTTGCAAGCCCGGCCGGCGCTTCGCGCGGCGTTTCAAAGTTTTTGTCGCTCCATTGCCGGACAGCAACAAAAGAACCATATTCGCCGTGACTTACGACACTGAATAAAAGCGGGTCACTGGGGCATTGCCGAGACCCAATGGAGTTTGACGGCCTTTCATGCTGAACGAAGCGCGATTTCCCGAAATCTTCGGCAATTCGGGCGCAGCCACCGGCGATGCCTATGCATCGGCGGCGCGGCACTCCGCGCGTGTGCGGCGACTGAAGATCGTTCTGCCGCTCCTCGCCGGTGCCATCGCCCTGATCTTCATGGCGGTTTCCTTCGTGCGCGCTTTTCTGCCCGAGGAATTGACGCTCGATACCGCAACGATAGAGGACGGCAAGATCGTCATGCAGAATCCGGCGATCTCCGGCCGTAACAAGCAGGGCATCAGCTATTCGATGAAGGCTCAGCGCGCGCTCCAGGACATCGAGAACCCGGATCTCATCACGCTCCAGAACATTCACGCCGCCATGCCGGTCAACGACACGCTGATCGCGACCGTCGACGCGAGAAGCGGCATATACGACCGGGGCGCGAACACGCTCGACATGAACGCACCCTTCACCATTTCCCTGAATAATGGCGTCAATGCCGATTTCCAGTCGGCCTATCTGGACATCAATGCCGGTGAGATGGAATCGAAACGGCCGATCGCGATCAGCATGAACGGTGGATCGATCATTGCGCAGACGCTGAGAATGACAGATAAGGGTCGTATCGTAACATTCGAGGGCATGGTACGGGTCAACGTCGAACCCAGCGCCATCCGCAAGAACGCAAATAAATAGGACCGGGTGCTCCCATGTCGGCGAGATCTACCGTTTTCTTCAAGCTTTCCGCCGGTCTCGCGGCTGCCGCCATCGGCGCCTTGGCGATCGTCTCCGGCGCAGCTGCCCAGGCCACGTCCAGCCAGATGCGGGGCATGCAGCTGTCCAACGACCAGCCGATCCAGATCGAGAGTGACAAGCTCGAGATCAAGGATCCGGAGAGCAAGGCGATCTTTACCGGCAATGTGAAGGTCGTTCAGGGCACGACGACACTGCAGGCCGGCAGCATGACCGTTTTCTACAAGGCTGAAGGCGGTGCCACTGTCACGAGCGGCAATGCCGATATAGACCGGATCGAGGTGAGCGACCGCGTATTTCTCAGTTCCGGCACGCAGCAGGCGACGGGCGACAGCGGCTCTGTCAACCTCACGACGCAAGAACTGGTGCTCAAGGGCGATCGAGTGGTGCTGTCTGAGGGTAAGAACGTCTTCGTCGGCTGCCAGCTGAACGTGCAGATGGATACGGGTGAGGCTCAGCTCGAGGCCTGCGGAGGCCGCGTGCAGATTCAGCTCGACCCGCAGTCCCGCAAGCAGAATTGATATAGACCCGCTCGTGCAGTTCCCCTTTTTTCACAAACGCAAACGGGCAAAGAAGCCGTCGGCGGCAACCGTAGCTGCGCGGACGGTCGATAAGGCGCGCTATGAGGGCACACTGATCGCCCGCGGCCTGACCAAGTCCTATCGCTCGCGCCGTGTCGTCAACGGCGTTTCGCTCGTCGTGCGCCGCGGCGAGGCGGTTGGTCTGCTCGGGCCAAACGGCGCTGGCAAGACCACGTGCTTCTACATGATAACCGGGCTCGTACCCGTCGACGAAGGCTCGATCGAGATCAACGGCAATAACGTCACGAGCATGCCGATGTATCGCCGCGCGCGCCTTGGCGTCGGCTACCTGCCGCAGGAGGCTTCGATCTTTCGCGGGCTGACGGTCGAGGAGAACATCCGCGCCGTGCTCGAGGTCCATGACAAGAATGTCGACCGCCGCGAGGAGAAGCTCGACGAACTACTTGGTGAATTTTCGATCACGCACCTGCGCAAATCGCCGGCGATTGCGCTTTCCGGCGGCGAAAGGCGGCGCCTGGAAATCGCCCGCGCGCTTGCGACGGATCCGACCTTCATGCTGCTCGACGAGCCCTTCGCCGGCGTCGATCCGATTTCGGTCGCCGACATCCAGGCCCTTGTGCGCCATCTCACCTCGCGCGGCATCGGCGTTCTCATCACCGACCACAATGTGCGGGAAACGCTTGGGCTGATCGACCGCGCTTACATCATCCATGCGGGCGAAGTGCTGACGCATGGCCGGGCCAACGACATCGTCACCAATCCGGACGTGCGCAGGCTGTATCTCGGCGACAATTTCAGCCTCTGATCCCCGCGGACGACGATTTCGGCCGCCCTAGGCGCCGCGGCGCTTGACCAAATCCAAGTATTAAGCAATTTTTGGGCCAAACGATAATGGCCCGTCCGGAGAAGACATGGGCCCTGGAAAATTGACGGGAGCAGCGCGTCAGCATGGCCTTGTCCGCCAGCCTACATTTGCGGCAGTCTCAGTCGCTGGTCATGACGCCGCAACTGATGCAGTCGATCCAACTGCTTCAGATGACGCATCTTGAGCTGACGCAATTCATCGCCCAGGAAGTCGAGAAGAATCCGCTGCTTGAATTTCAGGCCGGCGAGGAAGCGCTCGTCGACCAGGACCGCGGCGAGGCCGCGTCGCCTGCCGCCGACCGCTCTGACGGTTTCGAAGAAGAAGCAACGGGCCAGGCAGACCTCTACGACAGCGCCACCTCACGCTCGAGCGAGAGGCTCAGCGTCGAGCTCGACTCCGATTTCGCCAATGTTTTTCCAGACGACACGGTGGCGCAGCGCGCCGACGCTCCGGAACTGCTCGGCCAATGGAAATCGATGCCAGGGGCGGGCGACGGCGACAATGGCGAAGGATACGACCTTGACGATTTCGTCGCGGGCCGGGCGACTTTGCGGCAAACCCTCCTCGAACAGCTTCCTTTTGCGCTGAGCGCGCCCGGCGACCGCCTGATCGCCCAGCATCTCATCGACCAGCTCGACGAAGCGGGCTATCTGCATGCCGATCTGGCAGAGACTGCGACGAGGCTCGGCGCAATGACAGAGGACGTTACACGCGTCCTTCTTGCGCTACAGCAACTGGACCCGCCCGGCGTCTTCGCGCGTTCGCTCAGCGAATGCCTTGCCATCCAATTGCGGGCGCGCAACCGTCTCGATCCGGCCATGGAAGCGCTGATCGCCAATCTCGAACTTCTGGCGCGCCGCGACTTCGCAAGCCTCAAGAAGCTCTGCGGGGTCGACGAGGAGGATCTCGTCGACATGCTCGCCGAAATCCGCAAACTCGACCCGAAGCCGGGCACGGGCTTCGAGACGGGCATCACCGAAGCGATCATCCCTGATGTCGTCGTGCGCGCCTCCCCTGACGGCGGCTGGCTGGTCGAACTCAATCCCGACGCATTACCGCGCGTTCTCGTAAATCACGACTATTTTGCCAAAATCTCGCGCGGAAGCCTGAAAAACAGCGCCGAACAGGCCTTTCTCAGCGAATGCCTGCAGAACGCTAATTGGCTGACGCGCAGCCTCGACCAGCGAGCGCGGACGATCATAAAGGTGGCGAGCGAGATCGTTCGGCAGCAGGACTCTTTCCTTCTGAACGGCGTCGATCACCTGCGGCCGATGAACCTCAGGATAGTCGCCGACGCAATCAAGATGCATGAATCGACGGTGAGTCGCGTCACCTCGAACAAGTACGTGCTGACTCCGCGCGGCCTGTTCGAATTGAAGTATTTCTTCACCGTCTCCATCGGTTCGGCGGAAAACGGCGACGCCCACTCGGCGGAGTCGGTTCGCCATCGCATCCGCACAATGATCAACGAGGAAAGCGCCGACGCCGTGCTTTCGGACGACGATATCGTCGATCTGCTCAAGAAGACCGGCGTGGACATCGCGCGCCGGACCGTTGCCAAATATCGCGAGTCGATGAATATCCCCTCTTCCGTGCAGCGGCGGCGCGAAAAGCGCGCGCTCGCCAAGGCCGCCGGCTTCTGACCCGTGCATTACGCACTACATTCGGCGCCAAATCGTACTCAAAAGTAATCAGTCATTTGCAACCGACACATGGAACCGCAAGCGCTCCTTCACCGTTTATTTTCGCGGTCGCGATTGACTCCCTGCGTCGCAGCGGATATGAGGCCGCCGCAATTTCCGGAGAACACCAACCGCACTCCGGAAAGCCCATCGTGCTCGCTGAAATGCTTGGATGACGAAGACGGTTGGAATAGACTGGATACGCAATTCACGAACGAGAGAGGAAACTCCATGAGTGTGCGTGTATCCGGAAAACATATGGAAATAGGCGATTCGTTTCGCTCGCGCATTGGCGAGCAGATACGCCAGGCCGTCACCAAATATTTCGACGGAGGATATTCGAGCCAGGTCACTGTGGAAAAATCCGGGTCGCGCTTCAGCGCCGACTGCAAACTTCATCTCGATACAGGCGTGATATTGCAGGCGAACGGCCAGGCGAACGAGCCACAGGCGGCTTTCGATGCGGCTTCGGAGCGCATCGAAAAACGGCTTCGCCGCTACAAGCGTAAGCTCAAGGATCACCACAACGGCAACGGCCAGGCAGAGATTGCCTATCGGGTGATGGACTCGGTGCCGTTTGAAGACGAGGAAGTTCCCGAGGACTACGCGCCGACGATCGTTGCCGAAAGCATGAAGCAACTGAGAACGATGACCGTCGCTAATGCCGTCATGGCACTCGATATGACGGACGAACCGGTGCTGATGTTCCGCAGCCCCGGAAAGGAAGACCTGAATATCGTCTATCGCAGGAACGATGGAAATATTGGCTGGATCGACGCAGCCAATATCAAGGCATGAGCAGGGCGGGACGGCCGGGCGAACCGGCCTTCCCGCCGAAAGCGCCGACGGTGTGGTGGAAAAGAGTTACTTTTCTGTGAATGGGACCCGCCGGGACAAAGATGGTTAGAGCCATTGCTGCACATTTGTGATGAAGTTGCCTGGCTCTACCGGCGAATGAGGACAGAAGAATGGCATTGGCAGGCTTGCTGCATCAAAATGCGATCATCCCGGCCATGAGGGCCAACTCGAAAAAGCAACTCCTCCAGGAATTGGCGGCCAAAGCATCCAAACTCACCGGTCTTCCCGAGCGGGAAATTTTCGATGTAATCCTGCAGCGGGAGCGGCTCGGCTCTACGGGCGTGGGCAACGGCATCGCCATTCCGCATGGAAAGCTTGCCGATCTCTCCTCGCTCGTCGGCATTTTCGCCCGGCTCGAGACGCCGGTCGATTTCGAGGCGCTCGACGACCAGCCCGTCGATCTCGTGTTCCTGCTGCTTGCGCCGGAGGGCGCCGGCGCCGACCACCTGAAGGCGCTATCGCGCATTGCACGCGTGCTGCGCGACCATGACATGGTCACACGGCTGCGGGCGAGCGATTCCGCAAGCGCCATCTACACGCTTCTCAACGAGGACACGACCTCGCACGCCGCCTGAGGCCGCCACGGGCAAAGCCTGTACCGCGACCAACACGCTCCCGTTGGCGGCAATAGCGGCAAATCTCTTCCCGACGTTCCGCAATTGGATGAGGCGGGCTGAGCGCGCATCGCCCTGACATGGCTCTCCCGAGGCACTGCGACGCATGAGACGAAAAGCGCCGCGCATCCGGGATGCGCGGCGCTTCGAAGTCTTGAAGTCTGGCCCTTCAGCCGCGCTCTTTCCAGCACGCGTTGCAGCGTCATGCGTCCTTCGTTAGGCCGCCGGCGTCTCGTTTTCGCTCGGAGCCACCTTCGGACCGCCCTTGGCGACGCCGACCATTGCGGGACGGAGCACGCGTTCGCCGATCGTGTAGCCCGCCTGGACGACCTGCACGACGGTGTTGTTCGGAACCTCGGTATTGGGGACCTCGAACATCGCCTGGTGGAAATTCGGATCGAACTTCTGCCCGGTGGGATCGAGCCTCTTCACGCCATGGCGCTCAAGCGCGGCCAGCATGGAGCGCTCGGTCATCTCGACGCCCTCGATCAGCGCGGCAAGGCCCGCATCCGCCGATTCCCTTGCATCCGCGGGAATGGCGTCGAGGGCGCGGCGGAGATTGTCGGACACGGCCAGCATGTCGCGCGCGAAGCCCGCGACAGAATAGGACTTGGCATCCCTGACATCACGCTCGGTTCGCCTGCGCAGATTGTCCATCTCGGCGGCAAGACGAAGATACTTGTCACGTAGCTCCGCATTCTCCGCCTTGGCGAGCTCCAGCGGATCTGGCGCGGCCGCTGCTTCCGGTTTTTCCGTCGCTTCCGGCTCAGCGGCCTTCACGTTTTCATCCGGCGCCTCGGCCCCAGATCCGTACTTGTTCGTTTCGTCGGTCATGACGTTCTCCGAATTTCTTCTCTTGTCATCTCTTCGGCATCATCAAACCAGCGGAAATCGCTCTGCTTGAACGTTCTGAAACGCTGCATGATTTGTCCTCAAATCAAGAATCCGTCTAAGGATGATGCAGTGGGTTCGAAGCCGATATCGAGGTTTGAGCCCGAAAAATCAAGGGTCCAATTGGCTGATCGAGCAACGCACAGGTTCAGCGAGACAGCCGCGACATCAGTTGCGCCGTGTAATCCACCATGGGGACGATGCGCGAATAGTTGAGCCTTGTCGGCCCGATAACGCCGACCGCGCCGACGATGCGGTCGTCTCCGTCGCGATAGGGCGCGACGATCAGCGACGATCCGGAAAGCGAGAAAAGCTTGTTCTCCGAGCCTATGAAGATGCGCACGCCCGGACCGCTTTCGGCGAGCTCGAGCAGTTCGATCAGGCTGTCCTTCTTTTCGAGGTCGTCGAACAGCATGCGCAGCCGGTCGATGTCCTCGCCGCCTTCCACACCCTCGAGCAGATTGGCACGCCCGCGCACGATGAGGCGCGCCGGCTTACCGTCACCCTCGCTGCCCGACCAGATCGCCAGCCCGCGTTCGACCAGATCCTGCGACAGCGCATCGAGCTCGCCGCGCACCGTCTCCTTGAGCTTTTCCAACTGCGATCGCAATTCGGGGATGGTCTGGCCGGCAAGATGGGCATTGACGAAGTTTGCGGCTTCGGTGAGTTGCGCGCTCGTGATCCCGGCCGGCAGTTCAACGATCCGGTTCTCCACCTGGTCGTGCTCGCCGACGAGGACGGCGAGCGCCTTGGTCGGCGCCAGGCGGATGAATTCGACGTGCTTCAGCACCGGATCGCTCTTCGTCGTGATCACGAGCCCAGCGCCGCGGGACATGCCGGAGAGCATCTGGCTCGCTTCCGTAAGCAGGCTCTCCACCGGCTGGTCGCGGTCGCCCGGGCGCACCTGCCGCTCGATCGAGGCTTGGTCTTCCGGGGAGAGCCTGCCGACCTGCATGAAGGCATCGACGAAGAAGCGTAAGCCCGTCTGGGTCGGCAGCCGTCCGGCGCTGACATGAGGCGAATAGATGAGTCCGAGATCCTCGAGATCGCTCATGACGTTGCGCACGGAAGCCGGCGAGAGCGACATCGGCAGAAGCCGCGACAGATTGCGTGAACCGAGCGGTTCGCCGCTTTCGAGATAAGTCTCCACGATGCGGCGGAAAATCTCGCCGGAGCGTTCGTCCAGCGTCGATGCGATCCCCTTCTTTTCAGGGTTGCGCTGTACCATGTCACTCCGTGTAGCAGTCATTGGTTTCCGTGCGAATATAGTGATGCTCCGATCCGATGGCAAAAGGGAAAAATCGCCTCGCTTCCCCGACATCAACCGGTTCCCTTTGACCGCGCCATGATCTAGAAGGCTGAGCAAGGTAGTACAGGAGCAAGAGATGCGGCCATCCGGCAGACGAACCGACCAAATGCGCAAGGTTTCCTTCGAGCGCAATTTTTCCAAGCATGCGGAGGGCTCGTGCCTCGTGCGTTTCGGCGACACGCATGTCCTGTGTACGGCAAGCCTCGAAGATAAGGTTCCCGCCTGGTTGCGCAATGGCGGCAAGGGGTGGATCACGGCGGAATACGGCATGCTGCCGCGGGCGACCGGCGAGCGCATGAAGCGCGAAGCGGCGGCCGGCAAGCAGAGCGGCCGCACGCAGGAGATCCAGCGCCTGATCGGCCGGTCGCTTCGCGCGGTGGTCGACCTGCCGGCCCTTGGCGAGCGCCAGATTTCGATCGACTGCGACGTTATCCAAGCGGATGGCGGCACGCGGACTGCTTCGATCACCGGCGCCTGGATCGCGCTGCACGACTGTCTGAGGTGGATGGAAGCGCGCAACATGATCAAGGTGGAGAAGGTTCTGAAGGACCATGTCGCCGCCATATCCTGCGGCATCTTCGCCAACCAGCCGGTCATCGATCTCGATTACATCGAGGACTCGGCTGCCGAAACCGACGCCAATTTCGTGATGACCGGCGGCGGCGGCCTGGTCGAGATCCAGGGAACGGCCGAGGGCAAGCCCTTCACCGAGGAAGAGTTCGCTACTCTGATGCGGCTTGCAAAAGACGGCATTGCCGAGCTCGTAGGGCTGCAGAAACAGGCGATCGCCGGCTGAGGATCAGGTCCAGCGCCTCGCGTCTTATCAGACGCGGAAAGGTCGCTGTAGCACTTTGAATTGCTGCATGTCGTGCTTAAATCGAGGTCGATTTAGGGAGACATGCAATAGCCGTGCATTGATGAGGAGGCGTGTCATTGGCTCCAGCGCTCGAAGGTATTCTCGAAACCGCACTCTACGCAGACGATCTCGACAGCGCGGAGGCCTTCTACGGTACCATCCTCGGGCTTGAGCGCATCACCCGTGTCGGCAACCGCCATGTGTTCTTCCGCTGCGGCGACGGAGTGCTCTTGATCTTCAATCCGACGGAGACCGTAAAGCCGCCCGCCGAGGGCGCGCTTCCCGTGCCGCCGCACGGCGCGAAGGGCAACGGCCACATGTGCTTCCGTGTCGCGCCGCAAGCGCTCGACGCCTGGAAGGCGACGCTCGAGTCAGTCGGTATCGCAATCGAAGCGGATATCCGCTGGCCGAACGGCGCTCGCTCATTTTATTTCCGCGATCCGGCCGGCAATAGCCTCGAATGCGCGGAACCTGGCCTCTGGGCCAGAAATTGACCCGAACGGAAGTGAACAGCATGCGCAAACTGGTTGACAAGACCCTTGTGGTCGCGAGCCACAATGCCGGCAAGATCCGCGAAATCCGCGATTTGATCGGTCCCCTCGGCTTCGAGGCGAAATCGGCAGCCGACCTCAATTTCGTCGAGCCCAAGGAAACCGGCACGACGTTCGAGGAAAATGCGACGATCAAGGCACTCGCCTCGGCGAAAGCCTCGGGCCTGCCGGCGCTGTCGGACGATTCCGGCCTCGTCATCGACTCCCTTGGCGGGGCGCCCGGCGTCTATACCGCCAATTGGGCCGAACGCGAAGACGGCAGCCGCGACTTTGCAATGGCGATGGAGAAAGTCGAGAAGGCGCTTCGGGAAAAAGGTGCGACAGAGCCCGAAAGCCGCACAGCGCGCTTCGTATCCGTGCTCTGCCTGGCCTGGCCGGACGGACATGTCGAGCTCTTCCGCGGTGAGGTGGAGGGCCGTGTCGTCTGGCCGCCCCGCGGGGCGAGCGGCTTCGGCTATGATCCGGTCTTCCAGCCGAAGGGCTTCGATACCACCTTCGGGGAGATGAGCGCGGAAGAGAAGCACGGCTGGAATCCGGGCGACGCCGAGGCATTGTCGCACCGCGCCCGCGCCTTCAAGCTATTTGCCGAGACCTGCCTCGGCGCCTGAGATGAAAACGATGCAAGCGGCTCCGCTCTCGGCGATCGGTGATGGCATGGACCCGGGATTCGGCGTCTATGTGCACTGGCCGTTTTGCGCGGCCAAATGCCCTTATTGCGACTTCAACAGCCATGTCCGCCACCAGCCGGTGGACCAGCAGCGCTTCGTCGCCGCCTTCCTTGAGGAAATGGCGGCTGTTCGAGCGCTTTCCGGTCCCAGGACCGTGACCAGCATCTTCATGGGCGGCGGCACGCCGTCATTGATGGAGCCGGCGACGGTCCAGGCGATCCTCGATGGCGTCGCCCGCAATTGGCACATGCCGGACGGCATCGAGATCACCATGGAAGCCAACCCTTCGAGCGTCGAGGCAACCCGCTTCCACGGCTATCGGGCGGCCGGCGTCAACCGCGTCTCGCTCGGCGTCCAGGCGCTGAACGACCGCGACCTGAAATTCCTCGGGCGGCTGCACAATGTCGAGGATGCGCTGAAGGCGGTAAGGCTCGCGCGCGAGATCTTCCCGCGCATGTCCTTCGACCTGATCTATGCTCGACCGAACCAGACGGTCACGGACTGGGAGCGCGAATTGAAGGAGGCCGTCTCCTACGCCGTCGATCACCTTTCGCTCTATCAGCTCACCATCGAGGAGGGCACACCCTTCTTCGGACTGCACAAGGCGGGCAAGCTGATCGTCCCGGACGGCGAGCAATCGGCCGTGCTTTACGAGGCGACGCAGGAGATCACTGCAGCGATCGGGATGCCGGCCTACGAGGTCTCCAACCATGCGCGGCCGGGCGCGGAAAGCCGCCACAATCTCACCTACTGGCGCTACGGTGACTATGCTGGAATCGGCCCCGGCGCTCATGGACGCCTCGCCGTCGGCACCGAAAAGATGGCGACGGCAACGGAGCGCAATCCCGAAGAATGGCTGAGGCGTGTCGAAGGACACGGCGACGGCATCGCCGAACGGGAACTGCTTGACCACGACGCGCAGGCCGACGAGTTGCTGCTCATGGGACTGAGGCTCCGGGAAGGCGTCGATCTCGCCCGCTGGCAGATGCTTTCCGGGCGGGATCCGGATCCCGCCCGCGAGCGGTTCCTGATCGAGCACGGCTTTATCGAGCGGCTCGGCAATTCGCGCCTGCGCTGCACACCGGCCGGCATGCTGATCCTGGATGCCGTGGTCGCCGACCTCGCCTGCTGACGGGGGGATCAGTGGTCCTTTTTCACCGGCGCGACGATGGCCCAACTGACGCCGAAGGGATCGCGAAGCTGGCCGTAATAGTCGCCCCAGAAGGCGATCTCCAGGGGCATCGTCACTTCCGCGCCGGCGGCAACTGCACGCTTCCACCAGAAATTGCCATCGTCGACGACGAGATGGAGGACGAAGCCTTCCGGCGGTTTCCAGGGATAGCCGTATTCCGGCAAGGGGTCATTCAGCATCAGCGCCCCGCCATTGATCGTCAGGTGGCAGTGGATAAGGCGCTTGCCGTCCCCGGCATATTTGCGGCCCTCCTCCCTGGCGCCGAAGGCGCGGCCATAGAATTCGGCGGCGGCATTCGCGTCCTGCGCAGTGAGATAGGCGATGACGCCGGCCATAGGCGGTTTCGAAGGCGCGTCCCATTCGACCGCGGAGCCTGGGTCGAGATCGACCGCCGCCTTCAGACTTCCGTCCATGTAGAACGGAACGGACTCGTGCTGATGTGCGATCTTCCACGCCCCATCAATGCGCTTAAGGCCCAGCGTCTGTCGGTACCAGAGCGTGGATTTTCCCCCGTCCCGGCTCTCGCCGGAAAGATGGGCCAGGCCCAAGGCAAAGGCGACATCGCCGCTCTCGACGATCTCGAGGTCCTGAAATTGATAGCCGAGCGGCCCGCTCCAGGTGGCAAACCAGCGCTCGAGCCCCTCGGCGCCTGTTTCCGGTGCCTTAAGCGGCGGCGCCAGCGAATAGATGAGGCAATCCTCGCTGCAATGGGCGAGAACGCAAACTGCATCCTTGCGGCAGATCGCCGACACCCAATCGTCGATGACCGCGCGAATCTCCGCGATGGCGGTTCTGCTCCCGATATCGGACATGGTTCTTCTCCTCGTCCTGATGAAAGCCGGAGTCGTGGCGAGCCGGCCCGGCCTCAAACTCTCGCAACGAGGGCCGCAAGCTGGTCGGCGCATTGACCCCAGCCCTCATGAAAGCCCATTTTTTCGTGCGCCTCCCGATCCGCAGCGCTCCAGTGGCGGGCACGGGCCGTGTAGCGGGTCTTGCCGCCTTCGTCCTCGAAGGTGAGGATCGCCGTCATGAAGGGCTTTTCAGAAGGCTTCCAGGCTTCCGTATAGGCGTCGGTGATGACGAGCTTCTCATTCGGCACGACCTCGAGATAGACGCCCTGATTGGGGTAGAGCTCGCCCTCCGGGGAGCGCATGACGAAACGGTTGGTGCCGCCCGGTCTGACATCGAGCTCCGCTTCCGTGATCGTCCACGGCAGGGGTGCGAACCACTGCTTCAAGAGATCGGCGTCGGTGAAGGCGCGATAGACCTTGTCGCGCGGCGCGTCGATCAACCGGATCAGCACCAGTTCGCGTTCGTCGGCGGGCTTCATGTCGGTCGCGGCAGTCATTTTCTATTCCTCCGGGCTGGTTTCGATCCAAGGACGAATGGACAGGCCGGCCCCCCGACAGGGGTGTGTGAATTTTATCGTTCTTTCTCCCGCCAGGGCGCTTACAGCGCGGCGCGTCCCACGGACGCGAAAGGGTCGCGGTAGAATTGCTGCTTTTTTCCTAAATCGGGAACGATTTACGGAGACATGCAGTGGCCGCATCGTCCGCCAAGTGGTCGAGCTGCTTGCGGATATAGGCAGCCTCGGCGGCATTGGTGGCAAGCGCAATCGCGCGGTCGAAGGCGACGCGAGCCTCGCGGTTTCGCCCTAATTGCTTGAGCAGCGCACCATGAAGGCCATGAAAATAGAAATAGCCGGAGAGCCTCTCAGCCAGAGGCTCGACCATCGTAAGTGCCGCCTCGGCACCCTCGCGCTTCGACACGGCGACCGCACGGTTGAGCGTGATAACCGGCGACGGCTGCAGCCGTTCGAGCGCCTGGTAGAGCAGATCGATCTCCTCCCAATCGGTCAGCTCCGGCCGCTCGGCGCGGGCATGGACGGCTGCGATCGCCGCCTGGATCTGGTACGGTCCGGGGCGGCGATGGCGCATCGCCTTGTCGATCATCGCCAGTGCTTCCGCGATCATCTGCCTGTTCCAGAGCCGACGGTCCTGGTCCTCCAGAAGAACGAGGGAACCATCGGCATCGAAGCGGGCGCGGCCACGCGAATGCTGAAGAAGAAGCAGCGCCGTTAGTCCCATGATCTCCGGCTCGGCGGGAAACAGCCGGAGCAGCAATCGCGACAATCGGATAGCCTCGTCGCAGAGATCGGCGGAGACCCCGTCCGGGCCGTTCATCGCCGAATAGCCTTCATTGAAGACGAGATAGATCATCGTTGCCACGGCCGCGAGCCGCTCGGCGCGGTCGGCGGCATCCGGCGTTTCGAAGGGAATGCCCGCGGCCGCGACACGCGCCTTGGCGCGGGTGATGCGCTGCTCCATCGCCGCCTCGCTGACGAGAAAGGCGCGGGCGATCTGTCTGACGGTAAGGCCGGAGACGATGCGAAGCGCAAGCGCGATCTGCTGGGTCGCCGGCAGGACCGGATTGCTGCAGACGAAGAGCAGCCGCAGGATGTCGTCGCGGTAGTGCGATCCGTCGAGGCGTTCGGCAAGCTCTTCTTCCCGGTCGCCGAGATCGGAGAGTTGCTCCTCCGGCGGTAATGCCGTCTCGCGCGCCTGGCGCCGGACCTTGTCGATGCCGCTGTTGCGGCCGACGAAGATCAGCCAGGCCGCCGGATCACGCGGCGGGCCATTCTTCGGCCAGGTCTTCAAGGCCCGGATGCACGCCTCCTGGAAGGCCTCCTCCGCAAAGTCGAGATTGCGGAAGTAGCGAAGCAGCGCCCCCATCGCCTGCGGGCGCGCGGAAGTGAGGGCGAGGTCGATCCAGGCCGTGTCCGTCATGATGGAAGCTCGCCGGGTTTGTAAAGAGCAAGGGGGCGGATCTCGTAGGAACCGGCGCTCGGATTGGCGCTACTCAAGTCGCGGGCGAAGGTGAGAGCCTCATCGAGCGACTCGCACTCGATCAAATAGAAGCCGAGCAGTTGCTCCTTGGTTTCGGCAAAGGGACCGTCCATCACGATCGTCTCGCCGGTCGTGTGGCGCAAGGTCGTCGCGGCCGTTGTCGGCAGCAGGCGCGCAACCGGCCCAAGCTTGCCGGCATCGACATACTTGCTCTGGACGGCGGTCAGATCGCGCATGACCCTGTCGTCCTCCTCCTTGCTCCAGGCACTGGTGACATTTTCATCGTTGTAGCAAAGCACCGCATAAAGCATCGAGAGTTCTCCGCTCTGGTCTGAAAGACGAATAGAACCCAGTGATAGCCGACAAGTGAGGTGAAAAAAAAGTCTGGAGCGCGCTCCGGGTGCAATTCCCTGCGAGACAGGTTGCCCCCGCCCCAAGCCCATGCCCAGCAAAAGGCCCGGCGAAACCGGGCCCTTGTAAATTGCGCTTACTTGTTGGAGCGGTATCCGCTCACATGCCCATGTTCTACTCGTTGATCAGCCGCTTCAAGAGTTCGATTTCGTGGCTGAGCTTCGTGTCGCCGGCAATCATCTCTTCGATCTTGCGCACCGCATGGAGCACGGTGGTGTGGTCGCGGCCACCGAAGCGGCGGCCGATCTCCGGGAAAGAGCGTGGCGTCAGCGTCTTCGACAGATACATGGCGATCTGACGCGGCTTGACGATCACGCGGGTGCGGCGGTTCGACACCAGTTCCTGGCGCGAAACATTGTAGTGCTTTGCGACGACGCGTTGAATGTCCTCGATGCGAACACGGCGCGGCTCGCCGGCATTGACCAAGTGACCGAGCAGTTCGTCGACGCGCTCGATCGAGAGCTGAGGCTCGAAGGAGCGGCGAAAGAGGAGCTGGTTGAAGGCGCCCTCGAGCTCGCGGCCGCTCGCGGTGATGTTGCGCGCGACGTGGCAGAGGATATCCTGGGGAATCTCGAGCGAGGCATCGTCCTGCCGCGCCGCCTCGAGGCGAAGCTTCAGCATCTCCAGCCGCATCTCGTAGTCCGGCCCTTCCATTTCGATCGCCACGCCACCCTGCAGGCGCGAGCGAACGCGGCTGTCGAGCGATTCCAGCTCCCACGGGGCCCGGTCGGCCGCCACGACCACCTGTTTGGCCGAGTCGAGCAGCATATTCAGGAGATGGCAGAATTCGTGCTGGATCGACTTGCCCTGCAGGAACTGCATGTCGTCGATGATCAGAAGATCAATGTTACGCAGCGATTCCTTTAGGGAAAGGGCGTCGTTGTCGCGGATCGCGGTTGCGAAACGCCACATGAAATATTCTGCCGTCAGGTAGACGACGCGCGGTGCGCGCGCGCTCTGCAGCGCCGCAAGCGCAATCGCCTGGAGGAGGTGCGTCTTGCCGAGACCAACGCTCGAATGGATGAACAGCGGATTGAAACGGACGGCACCGGCGCCGGCCTCCGCGATGGTGCGGGCGGCAGCAAGGGCAACCCGGTTCGACGCGCCCTCGACGAAACTGTCAAAACTGTAGCGTTGATCGAGGGGCGAACCGAAAAGCGGCGCCTGGGCGGACTTCGGCGCGGCGGCGACCGCCGCTGCGGCAGCGATGGCGACCGGCTGCGCCGACGCGGAACGACGGACCGGCGCCGGTGCCGGTTCGGCTGCGGCGGGCGCCGTTTCTTCATGAGCGGCCGAGCGCTGGCTGCGCGTTGCCGTGCGGACAAGAATTTCCACCTTCAGGATCTCGCCGTCTTCCTGCTTGAACAGGCTGGTGATGAGGTCGAGATAGCGGTTGTTGATCCAGGATTTAAGGAATGTCGTCGGCACCGACAGGCGCACGACGCTTTTCGATACGGAGTGAAGCTTGAGACGCCCAAACCAGCTGGCGAAGACGTCCGGACCGACCTGGGCTTTCAGACGCGCACTTACCCGCTCGAAGAGTGCGTCATGCCGCATGCCCTGTTTTTCCCCCGCCGCCTGAGACTGATTGCTTCCGGCCTGAATTCCTTCAGGTGCCGTCGCCAAATTCATCTGCATGTTGCCGCCTTCCAA